>CAYXXK010000006.1:0-13447 GCA_964469045.1 uncultured Klebsiella sp. | reverse complement strand
CGAGTCATGTTCGGCGCATGCACAGCCAATAACTGCGCATAACTCGGTAGCATATCATCGTGTGAGGTAAGATCAATAATGACACCCACACCAACACGGCTTAACCATTCAATATGACTGATGGCATCAGCAATACCATGCATGCCAATATACGAACCAGCCCATATCAATGGGGAAACCTGATAACAGTTACGCGGCGGCATCGTTGAAACATCTAGGTTATCGAACCGAACAAGCATACATCAACCCTCATGCATCAACGCGACTCGTATCATGAATATGTTTGCAATACTATTTACATTAGAACATATCATATGCGTTTAATTTTTTCAACTTTATTTTCTTATTATTTCCAACACAATCAGCACCACTCATAGAGTAGCATAGTTATTGTGGCACAAAGGAGTACAGAACACAACAAAAAAGTCACTTCCACACATACGTGTGAGAAGTGACTTTGTGGTACCTCCAGCGGGATTCGAACCCGCGACCTTCACCTTGAAAGGGTGACGTCCTAGGCCGCTAGACGATGGAGGCTCAACCTCTGGTAGTATATCATCATTCGTAGACAATTTCAAAAGGAATTCTGAGGAATCTGATGACATCACTCAAAGTCTTAACTAGTCAAGACATTCGTACCCTTGTACCGATGCCGACCGCCATCGACGCCGTTCATACAGCCTATGCAAGCATCGCAGCAAATACTGCACACGTCCCACTTCGACTCGATATCGATCAAGCCACCCACCAATCACATACATTCTTTATGCCGGCACTCGTCAACCACGAAAGCCTCGGCATGAAAATCGTCTCGGTATTCCCTCAGAACCGCGATCAGCATAATCTCCCCACGATCCATGCAATTGTCCTGCTCATCGAGTCACATACTGGGCGCCCGCTGGCGATGATGGACGGCACGTTTTTGACCGTCCTGCGCACTGGCGCCTCAGCCGGGGTGGCCACACGACTCCTTGCACGCCCCGATAGCCGCCATCTTGTTATTATTGGCGCCGGTGCGCAAGCTTGGGCCCAAATTAGTGCCGTGTGCGCTGTACGTCCTATTACCCATGTCACCATCGTCAATCGCACACCTGAGCGTGCCGAACAGCTCAAAACCACGATCGCAACGATGTTGCCGCATCTCACCATCACCTGCACCACCGATCGACGTCTTGCCTTGGCGACTGCAGATATTGTCTGTTTGGCCACATCATCGCGCACGCCCGTCTTTGCAGATGACGAAATCCGCCCCGGCACACATATCAACGGCATCGGATCGTTCACCCATACAATGGTCGAGGCCGACCCTGTCACGCTCGGGCGCGCCTATGTTGCCGTAGACCAGTTTGCTGCTGCCTGGAGCGAGGCCGGCGAGCTGATTGTAGCGCGCGACCAAGGATTACTTGACCCGTCCGCAGTCGTCCAAATCGGCGATGTCGCCAATGGCAATGCCCCAGCACGCCTCGACGATCACCAAATTACGTTCTTTAAGTCGGTCGGCAATGCAGCCCAAGATGTGGTAGTAGCGCATATCGCCTATCAAGCAGCCGTACAACACGGTTATGGCCAAGACGTCATGCTATAAGGCGTGCGGTTATCAAGCCCTTATCCTACGTTGTTCTGTTCTATTGTTGGGATAAGGGCTTTGTTTTATGCAAAATCAATCATAATCAATCATAAAACACTTGCAAACAATCAATTTCCATCATATAATCGGTACGCACACACATAAAAGGTCATCGAATGAACAAATCCGCATCATTCAACAACCCACGACTCACACACATTGAGCGTTTTATTATTCAACGCCAACAAGTAAGTGTGTCCGACATATGTGAGATGTTCGGGATTAGCGAAGCAACTGCACGGCGCGATCTCGATCAACTTGCAAGTACAGGGAGTATTCAGCGTGTGCATGGCGGAGCAGTTGCCAACAACGAAGCGCCACCTGAGCCCCCCGTCTTACAGCGTTCAAGTTGGCAACAGAGTGAAAAGCAACGAATAGGCGCATTAGCAGCTACGTTAATCGATCCAGGTGACACGGTGTTCATTAGTAGTGGCACCACCAGTCTTGTGGTGGCTCAAGCTCTTCGCGAGCGCAACGATTTGACGATTGTCACCAATTCGCTCCCCGTGATGAATATCATGGCTGACAGTGGCAATGCCATGATTGCACTAGGTGGCATGTTGCGGGCCAGTGAGTCATCATTTATTGGGCATTTAGCAGTTCAAGGATTAGCAGAGTTGCGTATCAGCAAGATTATCTTCGGCATTCGTGGCATTGATGTGGTGCATGGATTAACCAATGATTATCTGCCCGAGACCGTCACTGATCGTGCGATTTTGAGTGCAGGCCGGCATGTGATTGTCGTTGCAGATCACACCAAACTCGGACGCACAGCACCGGCATTTGTGGCGCCACTCAGTGCCATGCATACACTTGTAACTGATCATGCAGCCAATACCACGATTGTTGATGCAATTGCGGATATCGGTGTGCGTGTGATGCTTGCCTAAACCGGTTTACCAACGAGAGGATATCAGAATGAGTAGTCGTGGATTTCACACATGGAACGAATTATGTTCACAACCGGTAGCGTGGCAACAAGCACATCTTGCAATCCAACAACAGCTTGCAGAAAAACCGATTAATGCCGGTAGTCATATCATTTGGAGTGGATGTGGTTCGCCGTTTTATTTGGCCACTAGTATGTCACGCATGACCCAGCAATACAGTGACATCCCAAGCATGGCGTTGCCCGCCTCAGAGATTTGGTGTAATCCCGAGGCAAGTCTGCCACGCAATGCCAAGCCAACACTTATCCTACTCAGTCGCTCAGGGAGCACCACCGAGGTTCTACGGGCGGCCGAACGCTTTCGCAAGCAGATTCCCAACGGAAAAATCATCACCATCAGTTGTTATGCTGATCGCCCGCTTGCGCAAATGGGAGACATCAACATCGTGTTGCCGTCAGGTCAAGAGCAAAGTATTGCCCAAACACGGGCATTTACGGTGCTTCAGATGGGTGCGCTCGCAGTGTTATGTCGTATCGTCGGTCAATCACTGGCTGATCTCGGTCAAATCGCCGACATCGCCGCCAACGCCATCAATCAGTATCAACAGCAATGTGTTGCTATTGGTGCAGATAATCGCTATCAACAATTTTTCTTTTTGGGAAGCGGTTTGCGCTATGGTCTCGCCAGCGAGGCCAGCCTCAAGATGAAAGAGATGTCGTTGACAATTAGTGAGCCATTCCACCACATGGAGTTCCGTCATGGTCCACAATCGATGGTCGATGACAAGACGCTCGTCATTAGTCTTGGATCACTCACAACCACTGCTCAAGAGCAAGCCGTCCTGGCTGACATGCGGGCACTTGGTGGGCACACACTATCGATTGGACCGACCCATGATTGTGATATGCACTGGCAATCATCACTCCCCGATGCGCTCCAAGCCATCATCGCCCTACCACTGCTTCAGAGCATCGCCTATAGCCGCTCGATTTCGCGCGGACTTGACCCAGACAACCCACACAACTTGAATGCGGTTGTGGTGTTGTAGATACACGGTACTTGGGGATGTCTTGTCTCGTGTGAATCGCAATGTAGCGTATTCGTAGGAGGTAGCGTATGCATGTCCGATCTCTGTGGCGAGTAGTAGTAGTGGTCATGGTACTGGTGCTTGCAAGCTGTGGTAGCGCAGCGCCTGCAGCCCCAGCCGCCGGCGAGCAGGTGACCATCCGGATGTGGTCACACCAAAATTCGGCCTTCAACCAGGTCAATCAAGAATTAATTGACCAATTCATGAAGGAAAACCCCGACATCATTGTCAAGTACGAAACCTTCCCGTATGATCAGTTCATCCAGACACTTCAGACATCGATGCCTGCCGGCACCGAAGCTGACGTCATCGAGATGTTTGGATCGTGGGTCTGCAACTACGCCAACGGTGGACGGCTACAAGAGATGCCAGTCGAAGTTATGAGCTATGCTGAGGCCCAGAAGGTGTTCTACCAAGCTCCACTCGACGGCTACTACTGTGACGGCAAGTTGTACGGATTGCCCAACGAGTTCAACTTGGAGTACGGTGGCGCCTTGGTCAACCCAACCTTGTATGAGCAGGCTGGCATTGCATTTCCACCGAGCTACAAGGACTACAACGGGTTGCTCGCCGATGCCAAGAAGATGACCGTAATTGATGGAGACTCAATGACGACTGCCGGCTTCCACTTTGTGGGTGGCGACGCACTCGGGTTCATCTTGATGTCAGGTATCCTTGAGCAGGGTGGCAACTATTTCGCCGAAGACGGCAAGCACTTCAACTTCGAAAGCCCTGAAGCGCTCAACGTCATCCGCACCTTGACACGCTATGTCCAAGAAGACAAAGTTGTTGATCCAACCTTGTTCACCGGCGACAACGGCTTGCCCGGGTCATTCTTCAACGGGAATGTAGGTATTGGCTACATCGGCTCGTGGGCAGCAGGTGTCGGCAAAGTCGATTTCCCCGACTTTAAGTTCGACTACATTGCCTTGCCTCCAATGTTCGGCGGCCAATATGCGTTCGTTGCAGATGCTGGTTGGGGCAAGGTGGTCTCAAAGAACACCAAGCACAGCGAAGCCTCGTGGAAGTTGGTCAAGTACCTCGCTGCCAATCGTGATAGTGCGCTCAAGTTCAACCAGATTACTGGCACGATTCCCGCAATGAAGGAATTGGTCGAGGCCCCAGACGAAATTTTGTCAGTAGCCCCATGGATCAAGCCAACGTTTGCTATCTTGCCGTACGGCAAGTACATGGGCAACGTCACTGACCGCGATCAGCTCTTCTATGAGATTATCGAAACAAATCTCACAGCTGCGTTAGATGGAACCATAACACCAGAACAAGCCGCGGCTGCCATTCATCAGCAAGCCAACGACATGGTCGATAGCAAAGCAGGCGAGTAATCACGCAGGCGCGGCAGTCCAATGGACTGCCGCGCCGCAGCGATAGACATCATGAGGCTTCACTATGCCATCACCTCGCTCAATTACCACCCATCAACGGCGTTTTGCGTATAGTATTATGACGCCCATTATGCTGTACTTGATGCTGTTTAGTTTGATTCCCATGCTCTGGGCAGTCATTCTCGGCTTTTTTGATTATTCCCCAGCACGCGCTGGCGGTGCGTTGTTTGGACTCGGTGAGAGCAACCCGTTTGTCGGCCTCAAAAACTATCTCGACATGTTCTCTGACAGCCAACCGGCAGAAGTCTTTCGCAAATCGGTCTACAACACCTTTTTGTTTGCCGCCATCGTTCTCCCCTGTAACCTCGCCATCACCCTGCCGTTAGCCATCATCATCGAGCGCAGTCACACGCGGCTCAAGGGCTTTTTTCGTGCAGTGTACTTTTTGCCAACCGTCACCTCATCGGTCGCCGTGGCATTGATTTGGGGTGCCATTTACCACCCTCAAGCGGGTCTTTTGAGTGGGTTTATTCGCGACATCGGTCTTGATGCCCCCAAAGCCTGGCTCACTGATCCGCGCGCATTTGTGTTTGGGATTCCGCTGGCGATGGTAGCGGTGATTGTGGCTCACCTTTGGCAAGATTTTGGCTACAATCTGGTTATTTTTATTGCGGCGCTCCAAGGTATCCCGCAGAACCTACGTGATGCGGCAATGGTCGATGGAGCCACCGAGCAACAAATGTTTTGGTATGTGACGTTGCCATTATTGCGGCCAACCATGTTGTTTGTCTGTGTGATGACGGTACTTTCGTCGCTTCAGATGTTTATTTTGACACAAGTCATGACCGGCGGTGGCCCACGCGAGCAGACTACGACGATGTTGATGACTATTTATCAGCATGCATTTCGCTATCAAAACATGGGCTGGGCAGCAGCAATGTCAATGGTCCTGTTTATCATTATTTTGCTCTTCACCGTGGCGCAGTTCCGCTTGCTCCGCACAGACTGGGAGTACTAAGTCATGCAAAAGCCACGATATCTCATAATGGGTGCTGTTGGTCGCTATAGCGTGCTCGGGCTTGGGCTCGCTGTGACACTCCTCCCGTTCATCTATGTATTGTTTGCATCGCTCAAAACGCCGGCTGAAATCATCCGCGTGCCCCCAACATTCTTTCCGGCTGAGCCAACGTTTAGTAATTATCTGCGCATTTTCGATGACGCCCGCTTGCCACTCGGCACATTCTTTGCCAACTCAGGATTTGTGGCGTTTGCCCGGGTGTTGATTACGTTGTTTACGAGTTCACTGGCCGGGTATATTTTTGCACGGTACGAGTTTAGTGGCAAAAACCTCTTTTTTGGCGTGATTATGGCCCAAATCATGATTCCATTCCAAATGATCATGATTCCGCTGTACTTAATCCTGGTACAGATGGGGCTGATTGACACGCTATGGGGCTTGATTATTCCGGCCATGATTGATGCCTTTGGCATCTTCATGATGCGTCAATTCATCGAGGGTATCCCGCGTGAAATCATTGATGCTGGTCGTATTGACGGCGCAAGTGAGTTCCGCATTTATCGCGATTTGATCTTGCCACAACTCAAAGCACCACTCGCGTCGCTCGGCATCTTTACGTTTATGGCAACTTGGAACGATTATTTGTGGCCACTCATCGTGATTACCACCCACGAAAAGCGCACATTGCCGTTGTTGCTCACCTGGTTCAGCAATCAACACGGCAACCGCCCTGGGTTAACCATGGCCGCCTCGGTGATTGTGCTCTTGCCGGTACTCTTGATTTACATCATCTTTCAACGGCAGATTGTCGCCAACGCAGCCACCACTGGATTTAAGTAGGCAAAAGGATTCATCATGGAATGCTATGTGCTCATCGGCGCAGGTAGTGCCGTGTTTACCCGCGGGTTGCTCGCCGATTTGATTGCCCACGGCCAACCGGCCGAGGTGCGCTTGGTCGACCCGAATCCGAGTGCGCTCGAGACAGCCTTTGGGCTGGCCAAAAAGATGATTGCTCAGACCGGTGCGCCCTTGACGATCAAGGCCAGCACTGACCGCAAAGAGCTCTTGCGCGGTGCAACGGTTGTCATCTGCACGGTCGGCGTCGGCGGGCGCCGTGCCTGGGAGCAAGATGTCTTTATTCCGCGCGCACATGGCATCTATGTGCCAGTCGGCGACACAGTCGGTCCCGGTGGGAGCTCGCGCTCTGTACGCATGATTCCGGCCATGATTGCCATTGCGCGCGATGTAGTTGCACTTGCCCCCAATGCGCTCTTCTTTAATTACTCGAACCCGATGGCGCCGATTTGTCAGGCAATCCGGCAAGAGACCGGCGCCAACGTGATTGGCTTGTGCCACGGTGTGTTGCATGTGATGCACTACTTGGCCGAACAGCTCCACATCTCGGCTGATGATATGCAGGTTAGCCATGCCGGATACAATCATTTGACGTGGTTGACCGCTATTAGCCACAAGGGTGTTGACCTCTTTCCGGCGATGCGTCAGCGTGGCGCACACATCATTGCACAGACACCGACACACCCTGATCACAATCGGTTTTCGTGGGAGTTATTCAATCAGGTTGGTGCGTTCCCGGCGGTGCTTGATCGCCACGTAACCGAGTTCTTCCCGCAGTTCTTTCGTAGTGGCGCCTACTACGGCATGACGCTCGGTGTTGATGCGTTTAGTTTTGAGGGGACTATTGCAGGTGGCGACCAAGAGTATAGCGATATGCACCACGATGCGCTCAGCAACGAACCATTGCCGAATCACATGTTTGTGCGTGAATCAGGCGAACACGAGCAAGTGGTTGAGATTGTCAGCGCCTTGCGGCAAGGGAGTGGCGCAATCTATGCGGTCAATATGCCCAATAATGACATCGTGCCCGATCTCCCTACGCATGCGATTGTCGAGATACCGGCCCGCATGGAGTACAATAGCGTTGTCCCTGTTCAACAACCAGCGCTCGGACCTGCGTGTGGTGGCATGCTCGCTAGTCGGTATGCCTGGGTAGACGCCATCGTCTATGCTGCAGTCCACAAGGATCGAGACGCATTCATTCATGCTCTCATCATTGATGGGTATGTTGATTCGTTGACCCAAGCCACCGCCCTCGGCGATGCGCTTTGGCGCCATACCACCCGTTATCTGGATGCATAAGGAGTACCCATGACCCGCATTACGTTTATTGGTGCTGGTAGCATTGGCTTTACCCGCACCCTTGTACGCGACATTTTGACATTCTCGCGTCTCAGCGACGCTGAGTTAGTCTTGATGGACATCAACGCCGAGCGCCTCGAGTTCGCTGAGCGTTCGGTCAAGCGCATCATCGAGCTGGGCAACTATCCAGCCACCGTACGCACCACCATGAACCGCGCCGAAGCCCTCCAAGGCGCCGATGTGGTGCTGGTGACGATTTTGGCCGGCGGTGTGCAGGTATGGCGCCACGACATCGAGATTCCCAAGCGCTATGGGATTGACATCAACGTGGGTGATACTCGCGGTCCATCGGGCATCTTCCGTGCCTTGCGCACCATCCCCGAGATGTTGGCCATCGCCAAAGACATGGAGCGCTACTGCCCCAACGCCATGATGCTCAACTACACCAACCCGATGGCCATGCTCTGTCGCGCCATGCAACACGAGAGCCCGATTGCCATTACCGGGTTGTGTCATAGCGTCCAAGGTACTGCCGAGATGTTGGCTCGTTGGATTGGTGCCCCGTTCGAAGAGATCGACTACGTCTGCGCCGGCATCAATCACATGGCCTGGTACACCAAATTTGAGTGGAAGAACCAAGACGCCTATCCGCTCATCCGCGCTGCCATGCAAAAGCCTGAAGTCTACAACGAAGAAATCGTGCGCAACGAGATGTACCTCAATCTCGACTACTACGTCACCGAGTCGAGTGGCCACAACTCAGAGTACAACGCCTGGTTCCGCAAGCGCCCAGACCTCATCGAGAAGTACTGCACGCACGGCACCGGCTGGAACCCGGGGCATCACGCCTACATCCTCAACGAGTACTTGCGTCGCGAGGATAGTTGGAAAGAAGACGCACGCTCGTGGTTCGACGGCAGTGCCAATCTCAAACTTGAGCGCGGTCACGAGTACGCCGCCTACATCATCAACGCCCTGGCCGGCGGCGAGCCGTTCCGCTTTAATGGCAACGTGCGCAACACCAAGCTCATCACCAACCTGCCCGAGGACGCCTGTGTCGAGGTACCGGTCTTTGTTGACAAAGACGGCCTGCACCCAGTCCACGTCGGCGCCCTGCCACCACAAGTCGCCATGCTCACCAATCTCAGCGCCCAAATCGAAGAGATGGCCGTCGCTGGTGCGCTCACCGGCGACCCACGCAAAGTCTACCACGCCATCCTCAACGACCCACTCACGGCTGCCGTGTTGGCACCCGCCGAGATTAAGCAGATGGTCAACGAGATGTTCGCCCAGAACGCCGCCTACCTGCCTCAATTCAAACACACCGTGGTAGCGTAAGCCAAATAAAACCCACCCCTGTGCACGCATGCACAGGGGTGGGTTTTGTGTGACAAATTTAACTCACTCGCACTACCATACCTGCCGTCAAGGCCACCAGTTCGGCCCCCGTTAGCTCAACCATAGTGTTGGGCGTCCCACCCGCTGCCCAAATCGTCGGGTACTCAAGCAACGTGGCATCCACAAAATGCGGCATGGCACTGACATGCCCAAACGGCGCCACGCCGCCAATCGCATAGCCGGTGTGTTGTCGGACAAAATCAGGAGTTGCACGTTTGAGTTGAATATAGGGTGGTTGCGCAAATATCTGCTCATCAAGGCGGTTTTTGCCACTCACCGCCACATACACCGGCGCTCCTTGCGCATCCATAAAAATCAGCGACTTAACGATTTGGCCGACGTCACAGCCCACCGCCGCAGCTGCATCATCGGCCGTGCGCGTCGACACATCGAGCACAATCACACGCGCCTGACTGCCGGCGTCGCGGAGCGCCTGTTGCACCCGTTGGGCACTCGGGGGGAGTTCGTGGGTCATCGGGGCACCTCGAACTCAACCGTGCCATCAGGGCACACACGTGACGGCGTCCGATGATCTTGGTAGAGCCCTGCTGTCAAAAAGGTACTCACTGCGCCGTAGGCCGGAATGGTCAACTGTGTGCCACGCGCGACTGCCTCGGCTAATCCTGATGACGGATGACTGCTCCAGGGTTCGAGCGCCACCGCATAACTGCGCCCCCACCATGGGAACCCCTTGGCCCAGGCGAGCTCTTGCCACAACCACACATGCTTAAACACCTGCGCATCCCACGCCACCGCTACACCGAGATTCAAATCATCGCTATACAGCGTATACCAGGCCTCGTTGGGATAATCGGTGAGATACGCCAACTCACGCCCTTGTGCCTCGCTGACTGGTGGCACCACACTCAAATCAAGTGGTTCACCATCGGCTCCGGGGACAACCGGCCACGGCGCCTCAATGCCCACTTCGGCGCGACGCGGCACGAACCCGGGCATGACATCATGGGTCATGACCCGCGCCGCTGAGGTATGAATGCGGGCGCCGTTTTGTAAGAACGGCAACCCATAGGCAATATGATGCCCCCACATCAAATCGAAATCCTCGCCCGCATCGTTGTAGAGCGTCTCGGTGAGCATCAGACTGGCACGCCCACGTTCAATCGTCATATCACGCACAATCCGGATGGGCGAGCGCACACCGCGCACGCTACAGCGCAACGTGACGCGCTCAGGCGTATCCTCGAGCACGACGCTTTGCCATGGCAACAACGACACCTCGCCGTGTTGACCGTACTCAACGCCTTGGTGGGTGTTGGTCGGGCCACCCGACGGCGCTATCTCTTGCCAGCCGCCGAGGTACATATCCATATAACTCCCGACTGTGCCGGCAATCGACATGGTGGCGCGCGCTGGGTCGTTAATCGGCACCGGCAAGCGCAAAAGCGGATCGATGTCGGTCGGCTTGTGGCGCAACTCGATGATTTCGGCGCCGCGATCAAGCAACACCGTCACGCGCAAAAGCTCGTTTTCGAGGACTGCCGCACGCAACCCACGAATCTGCCATTCATCCGAGACGCGACACCCGTGGGTGTGCAACGATGTTGTGCCCATAACACGCTCCTGCAGTTGGTACTATGGAGTAAGATACCAGTAAGGACTGCATTATAGCATTGCGAAATCATATGTCAGCACGCCATCAACTCGCCCACGCACTCCACACGATGACACCCAACCCGGGCCGCACCGAACTTGCCCCGGGCATCATCGCCGTGCGCGATCTCCATACGACATCGGTCGTACCGACGGTATACACACCGGCATTGTGTCTGATTGCCCAAGGCGAGAAGCGCGTCTATCTCGAAGATGAAACATACACCTACGACGAGACACGCATCTTGCTCTTTGCCATCGACCTACCGATTATGGCCCAGGTCACGCGTGCCACGCCCGATGCGCCGTACCTCGGGTTGCGCATTAATCTTGATTCAACGCGGATAGCAGCGCTCGTACCACGAATATTCCCCACCGGCGTCACGCCACACCCCAATACACGGGGAGTCGCTGTCGCAGATACCGATGACGCAATTACCGAGACCGCCACACGCTTGGTATCGCTCTTTGCCACACCAGACACCGCTGCCTTGATTGCCCCACTCATTCTCGAAGAGCTGATGATTCGACTGTTACTCAGCCCGATTGGCAGTCGGGTCGCCCAAATCGGCCTACAAGAGTCGCACATCGGCCGTATCAGTCGCGCCATTGACTGGATTCGCACGCATTATGCTCAATCTATGCTCGTCGAAGATTTGGCGGCCATGGTGCACATGAGCACCTCGGCCTTTCATCAGCACTTCAAATCAATTACGGCGATGACGCCGTTGCAATACCAAAAAGTCCTACGCTTGCAACACGCGCGACAATTAATGCTCAGCGCCAATCTTGATGCTACCCAAGCAGCAATCCACGTCGGCTACGCCAGCCCGTCGCAGTTTAGTCGCGAGTACCGCCGATTGTTTGGTGAGGCTCCCACCCGCGACGTAGCGCGCTGGCGACATACATCATCCTGACAAACCACGATTAGGCAAGTAACTGCGAGCAATAAGCAAGGAGTGTGTGCATCATCTTGCTATAGTCGGAATATACACACGACAAGGAGAGTACCATGCGCACCCGCACGCTCGGCACATCAGGGCTCGAGGTATCACAGATTGGCTTTGGTTGTATGGGTCTCAATGCCAATTACGGAACTCCACTACCGCGCCACGAGGCTATTCAGATTATTCGCTCAGCTGTCGAATTCGGCGTAACGTTTTTTGATACCGCTGAGGTATATGGCCCATTTACCAACGAAGAAATCGTCGGTGAAGCGCTACAACCGATGCGCAACCGTGTCGTCATTGCCACCAAGTTTGGCTTTCAGGTAGAGCCAGATGGTCGCCGTGCCGGACTCAACAGCCGCCCCGAACGCATCAAGACAGTTGCTGATGCCGCCCTCAAACGCCTACGTACCGATGTGATTGATTTGTTTTATCAACACCGCGTCGACCCACAAGTACCTATCGAAGAAGTGGCAGGCGCCGTCAAAGATCTCGTCCAAGCCGGCAAAGTTCGCTACTTTGGGTTATCCGAGGCAGGCGCAAACACAATCCGTCGCGCTCATGCAGTACACCCAGTGGCAGCCTTGCAGAGCGAGTACTCGATGTGGACGCGCAAACCCGAGCAAGAGATTATTCCAACCCTCGAGGAATTGGGCATCGGCTTTGTGCCGTTTAGCCCACTCGGCAATGGCTTTTTGACCGGCAAAATCGATGCAAGTACCGAGTTCGTCTCAACCGACTTTCGCAATGTGATGCCCCGATTTACCCCTGAGATGCGCCAAGCGAATACAAAGTTAGTCGAATTCTTGCAGGATTTTGCAGCCAGCAAAAACGCCACGCCCGCCCAAATTGCCATTGCATGGATCTTGGCCCAAAAGCCGTGGATGGTGCCAATCCCTGGTACCAGCAAGCTTCATCGCCTCAAAGAGAATCTTGGTGCAGCCGATATCACTTTGACGGCCACCGACATGCAACTCATTACACAAGCGCTCACCGATATCACCATCCACGGCAACCGATTCCCTGATGCACTTGAGCGGATGAGCGGCCTCTAAACACACAAATGCGCCGTGTGCAGGTGCACACGGCGCAACAACGATGAAGCTACTCGGCCCCTAATAACCACTTGCGGTAGAACCCGGCCGCACGCTCAATCTCGGCTACTTCGATCCACTCGTCGGCTGTATGGGCTTGGGCAATCGAACCAGGGCCATACACCACGCAACAATCGGCCAAATCGGTATAGGCGTAGGCATTGGTGCCATAGGGCGCAATCGTGGCCTCGTTGGCGTGATACTGCGTAATCTCGCCGACCCACGGGTGTGTGGGATCCTGAAAAAAGGCATTGGCGTGGATGACCTGCTCGACC
>CAYXXK010000005.1:50247-102916 GCA_964469045.1 uncultured Klebsiella sp. | reverse complement strand
AGTTGCCAACAAACAAGCACTCTACCGCTTTGCAATTAGCGCCGACAAACTCAAAGGCGCCGGTATGATTGCCGAACCTTTGAATCTGCTCGATAGCTCAACCATCGCCGATGGCGCAGCAGCGGTACTTATCAGTGCGACACCCGCTTTTGATGGCCCTGTCGTCCGACTTGCAGGAAGCGGCGTCGCCAGCGCACCTGTAGCTCTGCATGACCGCGATGATTTGATTGATTTGAGCGCAGTACGTCAATCCAGTCAACGTGCATTGACAGCAGCCGGTATCGACGCATCACAAATTCAGGCATTCGATCTCTACGACCCGCATGGGATTGCCGCCGTCTTGGCATTTGAATCCATGGGCTACGCCGCTAAGGGAACCGGCACGCTACTCGGCACAAGTAACGCTATTCGCCCAGACGGTAGTGTGCCGCTCGCATTAGCAGGTGGGTGCAAAGCCCGTGGAGACTTGTTTGGCGCACTCGGTGTCTATCAAATTGCCGAACTCACCGCCCAATTGCGCCATACCGCAACCAACCAAGTCCCAAATTGTCGGTTTGCCTTAGCTCAATCGATGGCCGGCATCGCAACCACCGTTGTCACACATATTTTGGCGCGCGATTAATCACACACCACCGCCGGTGGCAATATGTGTTGCCACACTACGTGAGAATAAAACTATGGAACACGCTCGAATGGAACTTGCGCGCCACTGGCGCCACCGTCATGCTCGTTACCGACTACAAGGTAGTCGACACACCATCACCGGCGCGGTGGCGTTCCCTCCGCGTGAAGGGACAGAATGGGAGCCGTTTGTACTCTCAGGCCAAGGCTCCGTAGTCACCTATACCGTCGTCCATCAGCCACCGCTGGGGCATCACGGCGAAGTACCCTACCTCCTCGCCATCATTGCCCTCGCCGAAGGGCCAATGATTACCGCCCAACTCAGCGATTGCCAAGCAAGTGAAATCCAAATTGGCATGCCCGTCGAGATGGTCACACGCCTCCTCGGCAATGAAGGCGAAGACGGCCTACTCTTGTACGGCTACAAGTTTCGCCCCGTCATCTAACACGCGCAAAACATACAAAAGCGCCCTGGGGTTGTTACCCCAGGGCGCTTTATTCGTACACTACATCATGCTCCGCAGTACACCAACTACACGCCCTTGAATGCGTACATCGTGTGCCGCCACATAAATCGGTGCCATCGTCACATTGGCTGGTTGCAAGCGCACCTTGTCACCTTCACGATAAAAACGCTTAAGCGTCACCGAATTCTCGCTGACAATCCGAGCCGCCACCATCTCACCGGGTTCGGCAGTCTCTTGGTAGCGCAACAATACGATGTCGCCGTCGTTAATCAATGCATCAATCATCGAGTAGCCACGCACCTTGAGGGCATACACGTTGTTCAACTTTGCAGAAGGGACGACCTCAGTTGGAACGTCGATGAACTCAGCGTTTTCGGTGGCGAGCTCTTCAGGATCAGGGAGTGGTTGACCAGCGGTAATGTAGCCGAGCAGTGGCACTTGTGACGCCTGATTGCTCAAACTCACGACCTCGCTCTTGGCAATTGAAATTCCGCGCGACACCTTACCCTCACGTCGTAACATACCACGTTGCTCGAGAACCTTGAGATTGTACGCTACTACGGATGTCGAGGAAATATTCAAATCCTCTTGGATTTGACGAATCGCCGGCGGGTAGTTATGTTGTTCGACAAATTGCTCAATGTAATCAAGGATTTCACGCTGACGTGCAGATAATGTATCAATTGGTTGCACGATGCACACCCCTTTCGTGCTTGTCTTAGTAGAATATATGTTCGTTAGAACTTATGTTCAATTATCACAGATGTGTTACTTATTGTCAAGAGCAAAACCTCGTACACGATGCGTACTAATGCACTATTTACGCACCGTATGATTTCGATTATGATGAATACATTCGAGACACATCCATTGTATGGAGAGAATACGCATGCCGACTGCCACCCTCGTAATTGTCACATTTAATAGTAGCGATGCACTCCCTGCATGTGCACAGGCATTAGCGACACTCACCGTCGAGGGCGATTACGAGCTTATCATTGTTGACAACGCCTCCCATGATGACAGCGTGGCTGTCGTCAACCACCTCATGCCACACGCCACCGTACTCACCAACACGGTCAATCGTGGGTTTGCTGCGGCGGTCAATCAAGGTGTCGCCGCCGGTACTGGCCGTATCGTAGCCACCCTCAACCCCGACACAATGGTTGCCTCAGACTGGTTACAATCACTCATTACGGTACTTGATGCAGATCAAACGGTTGGTATTGTCGGCAGTGCCATCAGCGATTTTGCGGGCGAACTCACCCATACCGGCGGTGATTACCATCCACTCACCTTTCATACAAACCACCATGACGCCCCCAACGACCAGCTCAGTGACGTGCCATACGTGACCGGAGCAGGCATTGCCATGCGTCGCGTAGACTGGCAAAAGGTCGGTGGATTCGACGAGGGATTTTTCCCTGCGTACTTCGAAGACGTTGATTTGTGTCTCCGCGTACGAGCAACCGGACTACGTTGTATCTACCAACCACAGGCTCGGCTCCGTCACCAAGAATCATCATCGACAGGCAAATACAGCGGGCCCTTTTACTTTTATTACCACCGCAACCGTATCCGTCTGGCACTACGCACGCTTAATACGCACACATTGCTCAACGACTTTGTAGTGGCCGAAGCACAATCACTCAGCCGCACCGACATCCTCGACAGACTGATTGCCCTTGCGTGCTATCGACAGAGCATGCCCAGTGCAAATGCTGGCGCCCCAACCGATACCGTCCAAGGCGCCATTTTAGCGATGGCCACGCGCCTCAAACCAATTCAGGCAACCCATCGGCATCAACCGCATCAGCTCCCCGATGACACGCTCGACCTGCTCGGGCTTGATCGCATGCGTGCTGAGCTCTACTACCAGGTCTACGGCAATCCATCAGCCCAACCACACCCCGATACACCGCAGGTACAAGCCCAAACGCAACCGCTCTACCAACTACTTTATGGTACTGAGCGCATGGCCGATGTGCGCGTACGCCTTGTAGGTAGTGAGCTGGTGCAGTTTATCGAGCAGATGCTGGCCACCCGCAACGCTGATGTCTTCTGGAACACGCATCACATCAGTCGGCTTACCAGCGAACTCGAACACCTCCGCCACGTCGTCAGCGTGAGCGATATTATCACCCTCGAAAACACCATCAGGAGCGCCTTGATGAGTCAGTTACTGGGTAGTACAAGGAGTCAGTCATGAACGTCGCAGATATGCGCAAAGAATACACGCAACAAGGGCTGAGTGAGCACGATGTTGCATCCGACCCGATTGAGCAGTTTCAACGCTGGTTTGCCCAAGCGCTTGCTGCCAATGTGCACGAGCCAAATGCAATGACACTGGCCACTGTCGATGCCCGCCATCGCCCCACTGCGCGTATCGTATTGCTCAAAGGGTTTGATGCGCGCGGGTTTGCGTTTTATACCAACTACGAAAGCCACAAAGCCGCTGCGCTGACGGCACACCCCTATGCAGCCCTGATCTTTTATTGGCCCGAGCTTGAGCGCCAAGTGCGCATCGAAGGGAGTGTCACCAAGGTCGAGGCTATCGAGGCCGACACGTACTACCACAGTCGCCCGCTCGGCAGTCGACTCGGCGCCTGGTCGTCGCCGCAGAGCCAAGTTATACCCAATCGCGAATTCTTGGAGCATCAGGTGACCCAGATGCAGGCCCAGTTCGCCACAGGCAACCCACCCCGACCGCCGTTTTGGGGCGGATACCGCGTAAATCCCGATTGTATTGAGTTCTGGCAAGGGCGCCCCAGCCGCCTGCACGATCGCATTTGTTATCGACTCACCACCACCGGGTGGCAGATTGACCGTTTGGCTCCGTAATCAACAACGATGTTGGAGGTTTGCCATGAATGGACTGCTCGCAAAGATGGGGTATGGGCCACAGGACCGCGTCGTGATTGTGCATGCCGATGATGTTGGTATGTGTCATGCCTCAACTGCAATTCTGCCTACATTGTTCGGTACCGGCATAGTCACATCTGCATCGGTGATGGTGCCATGTGCCTGGTTTGGTGAGGCTGCCACCTGGTGCAAAAACAACCCACAAGCTGACGTCGGCGTCCACTTTACGCTGACCAGTGAATGGCAATACTACCGTTGGCGCGCCCTCACGACTACCACCCTAGGCAGCGGGCTCGTCGATGACGAAGGTTACTTCCATCGCAGTGTCGACCCTGTGTTTGCTCAAATCGACACCACACATGCCACCCGCGAGATTCACGCCCAATACCAACGTGCCTTGGCTTTTGGGATGAATCCATCGCACTGTGACTCGCACATGGGCACGATGTTTGGCGTCAACACCTTTGGGCCATATATGAGCCTGAGTCAACAACATCGGGTGCCTGTTTTTGTCCCACGTCTGAGCGAAGCCGATCTCACTCGTCGTGGCTATGACGAGGCTACCCGCACCTACCAGCTCGCCACCCTGCAAGCGCTCGAAGCGCAAGGGACGCCGGTCTGCGACCAGATGCGATTCCTTGACCTCGGCAATCCACACCAAGGGTTGAGTGACGTCAAACAAATCTTTGCAGAACTGCCCGTTGGATTGACATATTTTATTGGGCATCCTGTCATCGACACCCCAGAGATTCGGGCGATTGCTCCCGACTGGCGCGCCCGGGTACGCGACTTTGTGGTGATGACCGACCCCGACTTGCGTGCGTTTGTGGCATCGCAAGGGATTCACCTAATTGGATGGCGCGACATCCAACCGTATGTATAAGTGTGGGGCCACGAGCGGTATCACCGACGCCCGTGGCCCGACTTTCTAGACACTGCCAAATCCCAAGCCACGCTCACGCAAACTTACCCACTGACCTTGACCAATAATCAAGTGATCGAGCAAATCAATGTCGAGCAGTTTGCCGGCAGCGGCCACGTCACGTGTCACCTGAATATCGTCAGCCGAGGGGCTCGGGTCGCCGGATGGGTGATTGTGCACCAAAATAATCGCTGCACTGTTGAGTCTTACTGCCTCTTTGAAGACCTCGCCGACGCGCAACAACGATGAATTAAGACTGCCGACGTAGAGCGTCTGGATCTTCTGGACACGGTTTTTGGTGTCGAGACAAATCACCCGCAAATGCTCTTGATCGAGGTGACTCATCTCGATGAGCATCAGTTGTGCCGCATCGCTCGGCGCCCGAATCTGAAAGCGCTCGTCGAAGCCGGCCAGCACTAATCGACGGGTCAACTCAAGCGCCGCCTTGATGCGGGCAGCCCGCACCACACCGACACCAGGCACTTGTTGCAGCTCTTCGATACTCAGCCGTTGAATGCCAGGCAGGCCACCAGCATCGCTGAGCATCTGCTGGGCCAACTGCAACGTCTGCTCCGCATCACCACCGGCACCAAATAACAATGACACCAGCTCGGCATCGCTCAGCGTATTGGCGCCGTGGAGCGTCAATCGCGTGCGTGGATGATCATCGTCGGCGAGTTCACGAATCCGTAGTGGGAATGAGAGTGATAGGGTCATGTTGCGCTCCTTCTGTGTTCCATGCGTATCTCACATACGCACAGACACTACCGTCACAGAGAGCCCAAAAGGTACGCACAAAAATCCCCGACACCCAAGGTGCCGGGGATACATCACGCCATGTTAGAGTGCTACCGCAACCAATTGATCAAAAAATTGCTCTGCTACCGCACGATCAAACACCGCTGCATACGGCTGAAGTGCGTTGGCACTCCCACACGCAACGCCCAAACGCAGGGCAACATCGAGGCCATCACCACGATGGAGCGCTACAATCATGCCTGCCAGCGTACAATCGCCACTCCCCACCGGGCTAATCGCGCGAATCTCGGGCGCATCAACGTACCACGCCTCGGTTGGTGTCACCGCAATCGCTCCGCGAGATCCGAGTGTCACCGCCACAATCTTGGGTCCGCGTTGACAAACCTGGCGCGCTACCGCAACGGCATCTTCATGCGTAACAATCGTGGTGCCGGTTGCTTGGGCGAGCTCTTCGGCGTTAACTTTGAGCAAGCCAACCTGTGCATCAAGACAGAGCTCCAACGGTGCCCCACTCGTATCGAGCGCGATGGCACATGTCGACGGCACTGCATCAATCAGCTGACGCAACAACAAGGGCTTAATTGAGGGTGGCAGACTCCCCGAGATGGTCAACCAGCGCGCATCGCTCCCGCTACAGGTCGCAACCACCGCTTGGCGCAACGATTGCCATTCGGACTCCGTCATCATCGGACCTTGGTCATTAATCACAAGTTGATCGGGCGTTT
This sequence comes from uncultured Klebsiella sp., assembly GCA_964469045.1. GTDB lineage: Bacteria > Chloroflexota > Chloroflexia > Chloroflexales > Roseiflexaceae > UBA965. The sequence continues at coordinate 96,560 of CAYXXK010000005.1, read as the reverse complement.
CGAGATCGGTGACGAGCAAGCAGGTACGCGTCTCGCCATAAATCTCAACCACTTGCACATTCATCTGCTCATTACGGGCTAGCTGAATGATTTGCTGACCGGTCATACCACCGAGTGGCGCAATGGCCAGGCACGCCGTATCGAGCGTCCGAATCGCACGGGTTACATTCAGCCCTTTGCCACCGGCTGCATCGTGGCGTTGGCGCACACGCGTCACATCAGCCTGACGAAAGTGAGGCACAATCAAGGTGCGATCAAGTGCAGGGTTGGTTGTTAGGGTAATAATCATGATGTATGCGTTATTTCTACAAAATCGCGGCTTTTGATACCGCCATTAAAGAGGGCCATCAGATCAAACAAACGCTTCATCATGCCATACTTTTGGTTGAGCAACTGATTGACTCGTGCATGATCAGCGGCATCGAGGATACGTGCCTGCGCAGTCATTCGATCGCCCAAACAGGTACCACGCGCATCACACGGCTCAATCTGCACAGTCGGATTATTGCGGATGCGTTTGACTTTGCCTGCGTTACGGCCGGTCATCACGTACAACCGCTGATTATCATGCACAAACCACACCGGCGTGGCAACCGTATCCCCTGATTTACGGTACGTAATCAAATTAATGTACTGATGTGTGAGTAGTGTGGCAAACGGATTCATACGATGCTCCTTTGGGGTACGGCGCTGCGTGCGCCCTCGAACAATCCCTGCGCGAAAGGATAATCCAATCGCAAAGCCGATAACAAGCAGAATAATCAGCACTTCTTGCCAGGCCAAACGCATACACAAACCACACATTTCTCAGGATGTATCGCCCCATACCAACTATCCATAGGTATAATACATGTAATTTCGCCCAAATGATGCCTGCACACCAAAGGAGCGGGGAATGATTCGTGTATCACAACACCCCTTGGTACAAACCAAGCTCACGCTTTTGCGCAACCAACACACTAACTCCAAAATATTCCGCGAGCTTGTCGGCGAAATTAGCCAATTCTTGATGTACGAGGCCACCAGTGACTTACCGTTGCGCCCAGCCACAGTCCAAACGCCACTGGCGCTATATGCTGGCCAAGAACTCCAAGCACAAATCGGGCTGATTCCGATTTTGCGGGCAGGGCTGGGCATGGTTGACCCGATTCTTGACATGATTCCTACCGCACATGTCTGGCACCTCGGACTCTACCGCGACCACGAAACATTGCAACCGGTCAGTTATTACAACAAACTACCACCACAAGTCGATGTTGATATTTGTCTCGTGCTTGACCCGATGTTAGCGACCGGCGGGTCTGCGAGTGCGGCCATCACGGTGCTCAAACGCTGGGGCGTGACCCGCATCAAGTTTCTCGGGCTGATTGCCGCTCCAGAGGGCGTAGCATTGTTGCAGCACGAACACCCCGATGTCGACTTACACTTAGCCGCCATCGATGAGCGCCTCAATGACATCGGTTATATTGTGCCCGGCCTCGGCGATGCGGGCGATCGTCAATTTGGCACCCACTAGGAGCATTCATGCAGACTTTTATTGCTCTTGCAAGCTTTATTGTTGCGTTTATTATCAGCACAACCTGCATGCCGTGGGTTATTCGCCTATGCATCACCCGCGGGTGGGTGATTCATCCGGGTGGGCGCCGCACACATGATGGCGTCATGCCAACCATTGGCGGAATTTCCATCTATATCGGATTTGTGGTGGCCATTCTCTTGATGTGGGGAGTCGGCTTTTTTGTACCTGAGCTCAAACGCACCGAACGTGACGAACTCCGCCTGTGGTTGATGCTCGCAGGCGCGACACTGACATTTGTGGTGATGTGGATTGATGATGTCATTGAACTCCACTGGATGCCCAAATTTGCAGCCAACGTTATAGCCGGCCTCATTGCTGTCGGGCCGTTTTTGTGGGATCAGCGCCTCTATCCAGATGCGCTCGGCGCCATGACTGAGCCGCGTGGCATTGTGTTTTTAGGCTTTAACATCCCCTACATGGAGTACTTCAGCTTTTATGCAGTATCACCATGGCTCGCAGTTATTGTCACGGTATTCTGGCTCGGTTGGATGGTCAACACCGTCAATTGGGCCGATGGTGTTGACGGGCTCGCTGGCGGCGTCTCAATGATTGCCGGACTTATGCTTGGGATTCATGCACTCTTGCTCGACCCAGCCCAATACACCGTGGCGATTGTGCCATTGGCGTTAGCAGGCGCAGCTGCGGGATTTTTGGTATTTAACTTCCCGCCGGCCAAAATCTTCATGGGTGATTCAGGTGCCGAATTGCTCGGGTTTGTTCTCGGCGTCAGCGCTATTTTGGGAGGTGCCAAAGTAGCCACCGTGTTGCTCGTCCTTGGTGTCTGGATTCTCGATGTCGCCTGGCTGATTGTGTCACGCCCACTGTCTGGGCGCTCTCCTACTCGCAGTGGTCGTGACCACTTGCATCAACGCTTGACCGATGGTGGGTTTAGTGCACGACAGATTGCCATTTACTTCTATAGCATCAGCATCATCTTTGGGCTACTCGGTATTGCGAATATCGGTACAACAGGCAAGTTCATTTCGCTGATTCTTCTGTTTCTTGTTGGCGCTGCAACTATCGGCTATGCTATGCGCATTCAGCCGCGAGCATCGTAGATGCACAATACCATACTGTCACTCGAGGTGACACGACCTCTCGTGCGTTGCACTTCACGTCTCGATCCAGCCACCATGTACCGTTTGCACGCCATCATCGGTCTCGAGTAACAATCCGCCATCATCTGCCATGCCAAGCGCACGGCCGACTACCATCGTCGAATTGTGGTGGACGCGGATGTTCTGCCCAATCACGTACTGCCGCGCCTGCCACATCGGCTGGTACAGTCCAATATCATGACGCAAACGTTGATAGCAAATCGCAAAGGCCTCGAGTTGGGCCAACAACACTTCGGTGCGCGTCACTGGTCTTGACGCATGCGCCGCCACACTCGTTGCCGACTGCTTGACATCATATGCTGTCGGCGCTGCGTGCACATTCACTCCCCAGCCAACACAGATATACTGCATGCCTGCCTGATTGACGCGCCCTTCACACAACACGCCGGCCAACTTGGCCATACCACCATCAGTGGTGAGCATCACATCATTAGGCCACTTGATGGCCACCGGTGCTGTCACAAATGATGCCAGCGTATCCGCCAAGGTTGCCACAAAGGCATTGACCAGGTGCAGGGTATGGTGCGGTGGCAACCACGTTGGACGCAACAGAAGCGAACAGAGCAACCCATGCGTCGGCTGATCAAGCCAAATTCGGCCGTGCTGGCCTCGTCCTTGTGTCTGATGATCTGCTACCACAACAACACCCTCTGCGTGGCCAGCACGCGCATACGCATGCACGATATCGTTGGTTGAGGTCGTGTGCGTCATATGCAAGACCTCCCACGGCAGATGCTGCCGCGAGAGGTGAGTGGTCAGATATACGGTATCAAAATCAGTTGACGGAGTTATCATCGACGGTCACATTCACATGCAGCCAGCGGTAGAAAGGAGACTCATCAGGATCACCATGAATATTGACAATCGCCGTGACAATATCACGATGTGGCAATACCAACCGGTAGCCTTGTTGTTCGCACAAATAGAGCAGCACCAACAATGCAGTTGTTTCGTTTTGGCTGACAAACGGTTGGCGACGCACCAACGCGTAGACCACTGCTGCGATCTGTTGCAGAGGCGTCACAAAGCGCAGTTGACCAAAATACATCTGTTGTGGCATCTCGATAATACGGATCAAGACATCGTTTGAGATAACCCCCATCCGGCCACCGTATCGTTCGACCATCAGCGTATGCATGTCGAGCAACTGATCCTTGTCAAGAACGATGTATTGCATCTACTCAAGCCCCGCCAAACGACGAAATGCCTTGTCGTACTCATCAACTACCGGCTCGGCCCAGTCGCGCAACGCTTTGGATGCGGGTTTACGCAACAACACTTCACGATCTGTGAACACCAACTCAACCACCTCTTGATCGCCGAGATTGGCGGCTTTGAGCCATCCTTGCACCACCAGGGGTAAGTTTTCGACCTCAATGATGAATTGCTTCGGCATACGGTGCCCCCAACTTAGCTCTCTCGTGGCCGCAAATGCGGGAACACGACCACATCGCGGATTGTCGACTGATTCGCATAAATCATCGCCATACGGTCAATACCCATGCCCAACCCACCGGTCGGTGGCATGCCGTACATCAATGCGTTGATATAGTCATCGTCGAGCTGATGGGCCTCATCGTCGCCTTCGGCTTGGGTTTTGAGTTGCTGCAAAAAGCGTTGCTCTTGATCGAATGGATCATTAAGCTCGCTATAGCCGTTACCAATCTCCATGCCCGCCACAATTGCCTCAAAGCGCTCGGTGATGGCCGGGTTATCCGCATGCCGCTTGGCCAACGGCGACAACTCGACCGGATGATTCACAATAAACGTCGGCTGAATCAAGGTTGGCTGGATGATTTCACTGAATAGTTCATCGACCTGCTTGGCCCAACTCGGCTTCGACTCGACGGGCAACTTGCGCGCCCGAATCTCGCGCAATAGCTCGGGTTGTGTTTTGTATTGCAAAATATCGATACCGGTTTGCTCCAAAATCGCCCCAGGGATTGAAACATGCTGCCAGGCCGGCCCAAAGTCAATCTGCTGCCCTTGGAACTCAACCACCGTCGAGCCTGTCAACCGTAGCGCCGTCTCACGGCAAATTTGCTCGACCAACGCCATCATAGTGCGGTAATCGCCGTACGCCTGGTAGCACTCCATCATGGTAAATTCGGGGTTGTGCGTGCGGTCGACTCCTTCGTTGCGGAAGACTTTGCTAATCTCGTAGACCCGCTCAAATCCACCCACAATCATGCGCTTCAGGTATAGCTCAACCGCAATTCGCAAGTACAAGTTCTGGTGCAATTGGTTATGATACGTGGTGAACGGCCGAGCCGAGGCACCACCATAAATCGGCTGCAATACCGGCGTCTCAACCTCAAGGTAATCGTGTGTATCGAGCACTTGGCGCATGATGTTGACCACTTTGGCACGGGTACGAAAGTTCTCGCGCACGTCGTGATTCACAATCATATCAAGATAGCGCTCGCGCAAGCGCGCCTCGGTATCGGTCAAGCCATGCCATTTGTCAGGCGGCGGATTAATCGCCTTGCTCAACAGTGCCATACCATCAACAAATACTGATGCTTCGCCGGATTTGGTACGTCGAAGGGTACCGTGTGACTCCACAATATCAAAGGTGTCGATGTCGTTGGCGAAGCGATCAAACCACTCGTCACCCAAATCAGCACGACTAAGCCAGAGTTGGATGCGCCCATGCTCATCTTCGATATGCGCAAACGCCAACTTACCCATAATACGCCGGGCACCGACGACACGACCAACCACAATTACGCGCTCGCCGCGCTCCATCATGCCATCAAAATCAGCCAAAACAGCCTTGATAGTGTGCGTGCGTTGGGTGCGTGCTGGGTAGCCCTCGATGCCCGCACTCCGCAAACGCGCCAGCTTCTCGGCACGTTGTTGTTGCAAATCGTTGAGATCCATGATCACACCCTACCTGTTTTTCATGCGTTGGCGCAATAATAAAAACTCGGCGTGCTGTGTGGCCACGCACACTACAGCACACCGAAATCGTACGATTACTTAATCGACTTAATCACACACTTCATCGGACCGTTTGGCGTCTGCACAATCACCTTATCCTTGACGCGTCGATCAATCAATGCACGGCCAAGCGGGGATTCGTTTGAGATGCGCCCCTCAGCCGGATTTGCCTCAGCACTACCAACAATACGGTATTCTTCGTCGGCGTCTTCATCCTCAAATCGCACCACAACAGTACGTCCAACACGTACCTCTTTGACGTCACCAACTTCTTCTTCGATGATATGAGCTTTGCGCAAAATATCGTTGATTTCTTTGATGCGTCCCTCCAAGAAGCCCGAGGCCTTCTTGGCATCTTCATACTCGCCGCTTTCTGAGATATCACCCAGCTCTTTGGCGGCATTAATCCGCTCGGCAATGTCGCGTCGCCCGACGGTTTCAAGTTGCTTTAATTCAGCTTCGAGCTGATCTTTGCCTTCACGAGTCAGATAGGTGATGCGATCTGTCATACAACGTCCCTCTCAATACCACATAGGGTTGCTCAAATCTCGTACGCCTAGCGACCAAGCGAGAGCCACAAAAAGCAACGATGACATCGCATGCATCTACGACCGTATGCGTATCTCATCACGTGGAAAGGCGCTCGTGTGCGCTGTCACAATTGAGCAACAGACGGAATGGGGAGTAAATAACAACAGAACTGAGAGGAGCTTCTCTCAGTTCACTCAGGGCAAATCCATTCCTGCCTGTATTATATGTGATTTGTAATCAATATGCAATTTAGCCACGAATACCAAAATGTGTTTGACGATTGCCACTCCAACTCGTACAATACAAGGTATGCGGGAGTGGCGTAGTGGTAACGTAGGAGCCTTCCAAGCTCATGTCGAGAGTTCGATTCTCTCCTCCCGTACCAGTTGAGCCCCATAGAGCAATGCCTCTATGGGGCTCGTGTATTTATGCTTTCTCAACGATATACAACACAGACGATGGCGAAAACCCATAGCGCAAAAACGCCCGCTTACCAAAGTACTGCTTATCGAGCGAGCGCACCACAAATCCAGCCGACGTAACTCGCTCAACGAACCCAGCCCGGTTGTACAAACGAATATGATCATCTTGGCCGAACCGACGCCAACGTTCACCGACATCGGTTACCGTTGGATCCTCATCAATGGCATCGATTGCCATACAAATCGGCACCATCACAATCCCCCAGCCACCACGTTTGAGCACGCGGTATAACTCTCTGAGCGCTTTGCGATCATCGGGGATATGTTCAAGTACGTGCGAACATATCAACACATCAAACGACGCGTCAGCGAACGCATGCATATCAGTAATATCGAGCCGGTAATCAACCCCCTCGGCATACAAATCACTCGTAACCCGTGTGATTTGCGCATGGCTATCAATGAACTTACCGAGTGTAGGGGCCGGGCCAATATCCAACATGCGCAACGACTGCGGTAGTTGATATCGGCGCAACGCAATTTCAAGATAGTGTGCATACAACCGCTCACGGTCTGATGCATAACAGTGAGGGCATGTGTACTTTGCGAGGTTTGTAGTTTCGGCAAACTGCGCATACGGGAATCCGTATTTGACAATATTTTCAGTAAAATGCGCCGGCAATGCCCAAAAATCAGCCACAATATGCCCACACACACTACACGCATATGTGCCATCAAATCCAGCATTCGGCCGACGGTTTTCTTTGCGTCCAAACGCCACATAATGCGCAAACGGGTTCATGCCCGATGCAGTAACATCGGCATATGTTTGTACATACCACGCCGTATCAAAGTCAGCGTTCGGGTTACGCCCTTCACGAGCCCCATAAGTCAAATAATGCTCAAGTGCAGTAGCCTGAGGCACATCGGGGTAGTGATCAGCATACCAGTCAGCCCGAAACAGCTGTGACTGTTGAATAATCTGATGGTCGCGGCGTAAAGCCACACGGCGGCGTAATGCGTGCATCATTAAATGCATCCTCTCACTGTAGTTTAGGCTTCATTGTAACGCATCCCATTCACAGAATCGCAGGTATACAAAGGAATAACGTATAATTGACATGCATTAGCATGACGAGATGTAGATGAGTATTATGTTTCATAAACAACATACTTTTGGGATCAAAGACTACTGGAACATGTTCCGGAAGCGCGGGTTACGCTTGCCTATCAATTATTTTTTGAATGCACACCTCTTCGATATTATGCATCGTACCGATACCCATACATGGCTCCCCAAAGAAGATTTCACCGATACACCACCGAATTTTGCACACGGTGTGCTCTACATGGTTTCGTGGACACATGAAATTCAACGCAGTTTTCAACGAGTACGCCTACTTGTCCCTGATTTTGCCACGCGCACATTCATTGACATCGGATGTGGCAAAGGAAAAGTCGTATTGGTATGGCAACAATTATTGCAACGAATAGGGCTCCGTCAACACGTGATTGGTATTGATTACTATCAACCGTTTATCGATATTGCTCAACAAAATCATCATATTGTATTTGGAACAACTGGGCAGTTCTTATATGCAGATGCAACAACACTAGACTATACTCAATTTGGCAATGCATTTATCGTATACCTCTACAACCCATTTGATGACACGATTCTCACCAAAGTACTCGATGTACTAGCCCCATTCCCTACAATCATCATCTACAACAACCCTGTACATCATGATGTATTGCTCACGCATCAGTATCATGTTATCGACGAGCATATGGGGTTTCATCCAAACTGCCAAACGCGCATATACGAACGCATACCTCACCATATTGAGTAGAACACAGAGCGCATCATGATTGGTATCATGCAGCCGTACTTTTTTCCCTATATCGGCTACTTTCAGCTGATTCATGCAGTTGATACGTATGTGAATTTGGATCACGTGTCATTTATGAAAAGGTCATACATGACGCGCAATACGCTCAAAGACGATACGCCTATCAACGTGGCAGTGTGGGGTGGCAGCCAAAATAAACAATGTGCGGAAGTGATGGTGAATTTTTCGAATAACTATATTCAAAACTTTCGTGCCAAACTACATCATTTATATAGCAAAGCACCATACTACAAAGAAATATATGACCTCATCATGCCAGAATTTTATGAGCGTGAGATCAGCATATCCACCTTCAATTTCAATCTTATTAAGTGCATTTGCCAATACCTCGAGATGACGACCACGTTTGTTGACACATCTACGTTATTTATGGAGTGTCATTTACCGCGTGAAGCAGGCCTCAAATGTATCACCAAAGCGCTCGGAGCAACCACCTATGTCAACGCCATCGGTGGGCAAGCGTTGTATACCAAAGATGACTTCAAACAAGATGGAATTGACTTATACTTTATTGAGATGTTAGATGTCGATTTCGACAACAGGTATGCATCGATTCTTGATTTGCTATTTCGGTATGATCAAGCACACATAAAGCAACAACTAACAAGGTATCAACTGATATGAGCAACAAAGTCATTATATTTGGCACCGTTGATTTCGCAGAACTTGCACATTGGTATCTTACAAATGATTCTGAATACGAGGTAGCCGCATTCACCGTCAACCAAGAGTACCTCAAGGAGTCAACCTTTAAGGGCTTGCCCGTGGTCGCGTTTGAAGAACTCAATCAGCAATTTCCACCTGACCACTATCGTTTTTTTGCCCCGATGACTGGCATCAAGATGAACACCGTGCGTCAGCGCATTTACCAGGAAGGCAAAGCCAAAGGCTATCAATATATTTCGTATGTATCATCCAAAGCAACCGTATGTGGCAACTCCATCGGCGAGAATTGCTTTATTCTCGAAGACAATACACTTCAGCCATTTACCACCATCGGCAATAATGTCATCATGTGGAGTGGCAATCATATTGGCCACCACGGCATCATCGAAGACCATGTGTTCTTCACCTCGCATGTCGTGTTATCTGGCCACTGCCACGTCAAAGAGCGCGCATGGTTTGGAGTCAATGCAACTATTCGCGATGGCCTAACGATTGGCGAAGGTAGCTTGATTGCCATGGGGGCACTCATCACCAAATCAACAGATCCAGATGGAGTCTACATGGGATCCCCTGCCAAAAAGCAAGAAGCGCCAGCGCATAGGGTGTACTGATAAGCCTATGTACTCATATACTTCAGCGATGTGATATCCATATTGGCATATCCTATGCCTGTGAGTCCAAAACCATCTCCGTTATAGAACATGTGTAATCTGTGGTTGTGAATAAATACATCAGGATATTCAACCATGATGCGTTCCCACTCGCTTGATGCGTTTACATCAAGTCCATATTGATTCGTTTTTTTCCAATTTATTAAATCATTGCTCACAGCGTGACGAATCCTATAACTATAGTTTGCGTTCATACGATAATCAGATTTGCCGCGCACAGAATACCACATATGATATTGATTGTTTAAATGCACAATACTTGGCTTTGATATGCCTCCATCTTCACTTTCTAGTGATATGGCAGTTTTGTTCAGCGGTTCCCAATCAATAGCATTTGTCGATGTGGCAATCTTGATATCATAGATTGGTTCAGGCCGGCCTTCAACTACCACCCATTCGCGACAAGAAACATAGTACATGTAGTACATGTTTTGTGCATGAACTACACAAGACGAACCAATAAATCCGGGCTCTTTGTGTGATGTGGCCAAAATAGGCCCTTGAGAAAATTTCTGCCAAGATTGGCCGTTATCATCGCTTACTGCTAACCCCAACGTATTATGATACGGTACGTCTTTTCGCACCGACCAACCAATGTAATACATGTATTTTTGCGAGCCCACATTGATAACCTGGCAAGGCATGATTCCAGCCCAATCAAATCGACCGAGCTCTCCGAGTTGAAGCAATTGTTTATCTGATTTGCGAAGAATATTTGATGGGTTAGCTGGGTCCACATCGATATAATACGGCACACTCTTGCCATCAATCCGCTGTGAATAGTATATGCGCCAGTACCCATCACACATATCGACTACTGGGACTTGAGCGTGGTGATCGTCGAAGATATTGCCCTCACGTACCCATTCATTCATATACTTCACTCCAAATACCACTGTGTCAACCTACTATACATCAAATCTCAGTATCCTATCTGCTCCCAAATTTAAACGGGTATCATCCTATATATCCAAAAATGCACTTGTGTTTCGGCAATCACACACGAGATATGCATACAAATCTACTTATGCTTCATACAATCTCTCTCACCGAAACCAATATAATCCTATCGCCCGCGCCATGGCCGGCGCTGCTAACAAAATCAACCCAATCCCGATGAGTTGCACGTTGAGCAATAACCGAATTCGCTGGTGCTCGTCATCCGGGATGACTAATACATCGTCATCTGCATGCTTGCCCCACTTGATGTAGCGCACCGTCGGATAAATCGATATCACCCCAACCACAACCACCAATGTCATCTTGACCCAAAACAACGGATTGCCCACATAAAAATTCACCCCCTTCTCAAAAAAGACCCGCAACAGACCAGCCACCAGCAACACGCCCGCCGATATGCCGTACCACAAATCCACCTGCTGGATCCGCCGAACCTCGTACCCCATCAACCGCTGCCTAAATCCAACCCACTCGTACCCCAAACACGCCACCATCGTGAATGCCGCAATGTGGTGCAGACTCGCCAACAATGAATCAACAATAATCATGCCAGTCTCCTTCTTTTGTGTATATACATCATTCGGGCGCCCGGTCGGATGGTTCGTTACATGGTGCATCATCTGGGCACTCTGTCGGACGTCCCTACAGTTAGATGGCCACATATCCCATCCCAATACGCCAATTGCACCCACACCCAATCCATACCAGAAACACTCTCAAAATTATTTCAAATTCATTTTAAATATTCAAATAGATTTGAAATAATTTCACCTCATCCAATAAGTTCAAAATCAATTGCATCATGCACTCAGTTTGCTTACACGTCGATTGCCCTGTCACACCCCTAATCCATCCGTCATGCTCTTACACGCTCTCTTCGCCACGGCGTCTCTGCGTGATACTTGTGACACATCTGGACACCCTATTGAACACCCCTACTGCTCATTGGCCAACAAGCGCGCCCGGGCCGTGTGTCGCCTGCCAACTGCCTCAACATGCTCCATGGCTGCGCCGAGGCCAAATTTGGGCATATTTCCATACACACACTCGTATTGATCGGGATTAACCATGTAGGTTTCGTGCCAGATGCCGACTGAGCCATCGGCACCGACGGCTTGATTAAAGCGCTTCCAGGCGGCAAGATGCGGATCTGACGGATTGCGCGCAAACTCCTCGAGATCATCGAACGAACGCCAGTACTGCACCAAAATCGGCCCGCGCATGTTCCAAAAATACTCGGTATGCAAAAAACCTTTCTCGGGGTGTGTATACAACGTGCGTATCATCGGCCCCATCGCAGCCGCTACTGGTGCCCACTTATCAACGCGCCACCATTTATTGATACGCATGCCAATCAAAAAGACAACGAATGGTTCATTGGTTTGGGCGGTGAATCGCCCGGCGTAGATAGTTGCCATCGCTACTCCTCCTGTGCAGGTTTGACAAACTGTTGCCAAATCAGATCTAACTCGTAGGCATACAATGCTGCGCCATCCGGCCCAAACGACGGCATGTTGCCGCCGATCTCAAGTGATACCAACCCATGCACTCGCCCCCAAATCAGCATCGCCACAGCCAGCGATACTGGTTGATATGGGCCAGAATAGCGTTGCCACGCATCAAAGACCGGTTGGGCGTGGATATTGACCGATGGAAAGTGCGGTACGTTCAGCCTGCCTGCTACCAAGGCCTCATCAACCACACTTACCAAAGCACTCAACGAACGCGCCCCAGCCGGCAGAATGTCGTGTGTAGGCACCTGATACCCAGGAATCGGCGTGCCGAAGATTAACTGATAACGTTGCGGCATTGCCAATGCCCATGTTCGATATGCTAAACCCGTCGCACGCCATCGACCGCGCAAATCCGCCACAGCAACGGCATCACGCGCTGCCAACTGGTAATCACCTAACGAGGTATATGCATCGATAATCAACGCCGTCACCAATGCATCACGGTCCGCATAATGGTTATAAATCGCTGGCGCGCTCATGCCCACCTCACGCGCAATCGCCCGCAATGATAACCCAGCCGCCCCGACCTCGACCATCTGCCGCCACGCCACTTCCTTGATGACTTCTTTCAGGTTGGGTACCTGCTCATGCTTTTTTGGTCGTACCATACTGCTTACTCGCACAATAAACTAACATCATTAATATACATTGTTAGTTTATTTTTTGTCAAGACGAAGCCCCCATGGCATCGTATCCATGGGGGCCATTGCATGCCATCCACTTAGGCAGAGGCGAGGGTCACACCGATAGTCAAGGTAACATCGTCGAGTTCGAGCGTTTCGACATGAGCACCAGTAGCCGGCTTGGCCAGATGCAGGGCCTCGGCCAGCGTCTCGGCACACATGTACTCACGCCAAATTTCGATCATCGACTCAAGCTCAGTGTTACCCTTGATGCCGTCGATGCTGACCTCGATGCGATCGGCGATAGCGAAGCCGGCGTTTTTGCGGGCGTCTTGGATGTAGCGCACCACTTCGCGGGCCACGCCTTCGGCGACCAGTTCGGGAGTGAGGGTGGTGTCGAGGGCGGCGAGGACGCCGTTTTCTTCGGCAACCACGTACCCCTCGGGTGACGAGGTCTCGACCAGCACTTCGTCGGGCGCAATCGTGAGTGTTTGATCGTCAATGACCAACTCAAACGAATTACCACTCTCGACGGCGACGGCGTTAGCACGCGCGACGTCGCTGCTCATCTGCTTGAGGGCCTCAGTCAAGGCCGGCACCAATTTGCCGTACTTGCGGCCGACCACGCGCAGATTCGGCTTGAAGCGATAATCAATGAAGGTGGCACCGGTCTCCAGCCATTTAACCGCCTTGATGTTGAGCTCCTCGCGGATATCACTTTCGAAAGCGGTAATCGACTGCGCCACATTACTCGGCACACGCACCAAAATCGACGGCAGCGGCTGGCGCACCTTGAGGGCGGCACTACGGCGAGCCGCACGGCCCAGACCAACTAGGGTTTGCACCACGTCGATACTGGCCACCAACTGATCGTCACGCCAGGCCGGATTGCTCTGGGGCCACTGAGCGGTGTGTACCGACTCACCGGCCTCGGGGGCTTTGCTGAGCACCAGATTGCCGTACATCTCTTCGGCAATAAACGGCATAAACGGAGCCAGCACCTTGCTCAATGTCACCAGACAGGTGTAGAGCGTGGTGTAGGCTGCCTGGGTATCGGCGTCGTTTGCCGTCTTCCAAAAACGACGGCGCGAGCGACGCACGTACCAGTTTGACAGCTCATCGACGAAGCGCTCAATCGCCTTGGCCGGTGCATAGATGTCGTAGCCGTCGAGTTCGTTGGTCACGGTGCGCACCAGGTCATCGAGACGCGCCAGCGCCCAGCGGTCGAGCGGATTGGTCAGCGTGGTGATGTCCACATTGAGCGAGCCGTCTTTGTTGAGCACACCGGCCGGTGACCACCCATCGAGATTGGCGTAGGTGACAAAGAACGAGTAGGTATTCCACAACGTCAAGGTGAACTGGCGCAACATGTCACCAACCAGCTCACGGGAGAAGCGGCGTGGATTATACGGTGGTGCCGAGGCGAACATGTACCAGCGCACCGCATCAGTGCCGAACTCATTAATCACGTCCCACGGATTGACGATGTTGCCCTTGGACTTCGACATCTTCTCGCCTTTGCCGTCGAGAATATGACCGAGACAAATCACGTTCTCAAAGGCCGGGCGATCGAACAAGAGCGTCGAGACGGCGTGCAGGGTATAGAACCAACCGCGCGTCTGGTCGATGGCCTCGCTGATGTAGTCAGCCTGCCCGGCGATCTTCTCGAAGAGTTCTTTATTCTCAAACGGGTAGTGCCACTGCGCCACTGGCATGGCGCCGGAGTCGAACCAACAGTCGGCCACGTCGGTGATACGGCGCATGATGCCGTGCTGGGCATCCTCCCACGTGATTTCGTCGATGTATGGGCGGTGCAAATCGAGGTCGCTGAGTGAGCGCCCGACCTTAGCCTCAAGCTCAGCCACCGAGCCGATACACTCCATGTGTTTGCCGTTGGCTGAGACCCAAATCGGCAATGGGGTACCCCAATAGCGCTCGCGGCTGATAGCCCAGTCGATGTTGTTGGCCAACCAGTTACCGAAGCGGCCACCCTTGATGTGCTCGGGTACCCAGTGAATCTCTTGGTTGGCGGCCACGAGGCGCTCTTTGCGCGCCGTGGTGCGAATATACCAGCTGGGCTTGGCGTAGTACAACAACGGCGTCTTACAGCGCCAGCAGAAGGGGTAGGCGTGCTTGACGCGACCGCTCTTGAACAAATCGCCGCGCTCTTTGAGCACCTTGGTAATGACAGGGTCGGCCTCTTTGAAGAACATGTCAGCAAAGCCCAACTCGGCGAACTGCGCCATGGTGCGGCCGTTCAGGTCAACCGAGAAGAGCGTGGGCAAGTTGTACTTGCGCCCAATCTCGAGGTCACCGTAGGCTGGTGCGATGTGCACGATACCCGTGCCGTCCTCGAGCGAGACAAAGTCGTCGCTGATGACGCGGTAGGCCTGCGTCAAATCGGGCTTGTCACCGGCACCCGGCACCCCGTCGAACAAGCGAGTATAGCGCATATCGACCAGTTGATTGCCGGTGTAGGTCGACAACACCACATGCCCCTCACCGAGGACTTGAGTGGCGAGGCTAGCAGCCATGATGATGCGCTCACGGCGATCCTCGGGGCCGGTCTCGGCCAAGACGTACTCGGCATCGGGATTGACGGCGAGGGCCACATTGGCCGGCAGTGTCCACGGCGTCGTCGTCCAGGCCACGAAGGCCGCGCCAGCCAAAGCGCTGTCGAGCGCATGCCCTGATGGTGTCACGCGGAAGCGGAGCCACACCGATGGATCGTCGACGTCATCCTCAAATCCCAAGTTGACCTCGGCATCCGATAACGTCGTGCCACAACGCGGGCAGTGCATGGTGACTTTGTAGTCACGGAACAGCAGATCGCGATCCCAGAACTGACGCAAAATCCACCACAGCGACTCGATATATGAGTTATCGAAGGTGCTGTAGGGCTTCTCCATGTCGATCCAGTAGGCGATACGGTCGGTCATCTTCTCCCATTCGCTGATGTAGGTCTGCACGCTCTTTTTGCAGGCAGCATTAAACTCAGCGATACCGTAGCGCTCAATGTCGGGCTTGCCACTAAAGCCGAGTGTCTTTTCGACTTCGATCTCGACCGGCAAGCCGTGCGTGTCCCAACCGCCACGGGCACCGATGACGTGCTGACCGCACATACGGTGATAGCGGATGATGATATCTTTGGTGACACGCGCCTCGACGTGGTGAATGCCGGGACGGCCATTGGCCGTCGGTGGGCCTTCGTAGAAGATGAATGGTTTGTTCGGGTCACCGTGGGCTAGTGCCTTACGTTTGACATCGTGCTGACGCCAGTAATCGCTGATGCGATCCTCGAGCGCCACAAACGATGCGCGTGTGTCTACAGCGCGAAAGGTCATAACTCTGCTCCGTTCAAAGAAAAACGACAACAAAAAACCCGCCCCAGACAGGGACGAGGTACAAATTACCCCGCGGTACCACCCTGGTTGTTGTGCGGTGTCGCACAACCACTTGTGGGCGCAAACACGCCCTGTCCTGCTTTCGGTGGACTCCCGGTCGGCTTACACAGAGTGGTTAGCTCCTTCGGCCTTCTGCTCAGAAGGGATATCGGTCACGCTCGTTGGTTGCGCCTTTCACCAATTGCGCAATCGCTGGACAAACGATGCTTTGCCGACGTGTCTTCGTCAACGCACCACTATTGTACCACAACCCCATAGAATCATGCAGAGTTGATTATGGCAAACGTATACGCTTGTGGTATACTATCCACATGTGTCATGAGCACGCACGTTTGTGTGGCGCTCTGCGTATCAAACTAATGGAGTACAACAATGGCCAAAGATACCAAAGGTAAGTCAAAGACCGACGTTACGTCACGTGACAAGAGCGGTCGCGTGACCAACCACACCTGCATGAACTGTGGCGAGCGCATCATGAACGACCGCGAAATGATCGTTTTGATGGACGACCGCCGTCGCAACAAGACCTACCACCACCGCACCTGCCACCAGAAGACCCTCGGCTAATTCTGGTATCATCGCAACACAAACGGCTGCATGGAACGTTCCATGCAGCCGTTTTGTATATCATAACGAACTACATTGATGCTTTTAGCTGGGCAAATAACTGATCATCTGCAGCAGCAATGCCCAACCCCTGCGCTACACCGGTAAACGGATCCATTTCTACCATGGCAGCCTCGCCAAAACGCTCGGTCAACATCCGTACAAAGGCCGGAATGCGTGACGAACCACCAGTCCGCAACACCACATGAATGTCTTTGTGCGTCAGCCCAGCAGTCGCCACTGCCCGATCAACACAGGCGGCGACTTTACGCACCTCGGGGCCGATTAGTCGCTCAAAGTTCCAACGCTCAACCACTTGATCAATGGTGATACCCGGCACATGCATTTGCACCACAGCTTGATCGGCGCCACTCAGGGCAACTTTCGCACGTTCGATGGCTTCATAGAGTGGCAATGCATAATTTTGGCTTATTAGTACACGCAATTGCGCAACTTTGTCCGGTTGACTTGAGGTATATGCCACATCGTCGATAATCTTCTGAAAGCGTGGATGCGCCAACTCAACGATACTCTGCCATTCACTCAAGTGCTCAACCAGTACCCCAGGAAACGGCATGCGATTAGGGCCAATTGTCGAGCGTGAACCAAAATGCTGGGTGATATTTCCCATCATAATATGGCGATCCATGATGTCACCACCGACTGGCACACCATCACTGCCAAGCACGCGACTACCGCCGCGGCCGTCGGTCTCGATAATCGTCACATCAAGGGTACCACCGCCAAAGTCAAAGACCAAGGCGCGTTGACGCTCGACGGCAGTTCGTGCATATGCCAAGGCTGCCGCATTTGGCTCGGGTAAAAAGACAAAATCAGGGATACCTGCGAGCTCGCACGCATGGCGCATTCGCGCCACCGCAACCGCATGGTCGTGCGGATTCTCCGCATAATTGACCGGCCGCCCTACTACCATACGCGTGACTGGCTCGCCGGTCAATTGGAACATACGCTCAACCAGCATACGCAACATGATGGCAATTAATTGCTCGATTTGATATTGGCGTTGAATATCAATGCCACGTACATTCTTGCCTTCGATAACTGTTGTGTAATCGAAGTCAACATCACGCAGATGTGATTTGATTGATTGAAAAAGGCGCCCGGGTGCATTCACATCAATCATAGCACCGAGAGTTTGCTTGATGACTTCGCCGAACTGGTCGAGCATCTCATACTCACCAAAGTTCCGCCATTCGTACTCGATTTTGCGCCCCACATTGGCAGTGGTATAGCGATCGATCGCCTCGCGCCCAATAAACCGCTCACCTTCACGCGTCATGAACAGAACGGTCCGCATCACCCGTGGATTTGGGTTAGCCGGATCAATTGGCAAAAGCGTTACCTGCTTGCCATCGTAGAGAGATGCACTAGAATTAGTAGTACCAAAGTCTAAACCGACTTGCATAACAGGAGTCCTTAGCTATGTCTCATAGTGCCACTGTTGCCCGTGCGCTTTTGGCGGCACAAGCCGTCTTGCTCCGCCCTTCTGAGCCATTTACCTTTGCCTCAGGCATCAAATCACCGATTTACTGCGACAACCGCCTGCTCATTGGCAATGTAGCGGTGCGTCAAATCGTCAGCGACGCATTTGCCAGTATCGTCGGCGATGCACACGTCGTCGCCGGCACGGCCACCGCCGGCATCCCTTGGGCTGCCTGGGTGGCAGAGCGCGCCCAACGACCAATGGCCTATGTGCGTAGCGGCGCCAAAGCGCACGGACGCGGACGCCAAGTCGAGGGCGCCAGCATCGCAGGACAATCCGTCTTGTTGCTCGAAGATACCGTGTCAACCGGCGAAAGTGCCGTCACGGCTATCGAGGCATTATACAACGAAGGTGCCGCACGTGTCACCTGCGCCTGTATCTTCACCTATGGTTGGCAAGCCACATTTGACCGCTTTGATGCCGCCAAAGCGCCACTCACTACGTTGACCTGGCTCACACCTGTGCTCGACGTCGCCATCGCCGAGGGATACCTCAAAGCCGACGATCGTGCCACTGTCGAGGCGTGGTCGGCCAGCCCGACCACCTGGGGCGTCTAACGACAACAAGCCGGCGGGTGTTTCGTACGAAACACCCGCCGGTCTTTTGGTGCAATCGTCACTTATGCCTTATGGGCAATAGCGTACTTAGCGTTGTAATCGCTCATCCCACCCGGCACCACCACAGTAGCAATCTGCTTGCCGAGTGATTTGAGGTAGGTCGCTGCAATCGTGGCACGCGTACCGCTTTCGCAAACCAAATTCAACGGCACATCGGGCAGATTCTTGGCCTCGTGGGGCAGTGTCAAGAGCGGTAGCAGTATCGCCCCCTCGATGGTTCCCTTGGCGTGCTCGTGTGGCTCACGCACATCGACCACTTGCCCACCATTAAGCACGGTCTGGTGCAAATCATCAATCGTCACCGTGGGCAACGTCACGACATCACCCAACTTGGTCATACTCACACCAACCACTTGAAAACCAGCCCCGCGCAACTCGCTCGCAGCCGTCTCGGCCGTGGCCAACGTGTCGGCGTAGACAATCAAGGGTTGCTTGTTGCTAATCAACGCCCGAGCGCGATCAAGCATCAAATCACGCTGGAACGGGATATTAATCACCCCGGCCATATGCCCAAGATTAAATACAGCCGTAGGCCGCACATCAAGCACCAACACGCCCTGTGCTTGGGCATCGCGCATGTCGTTGAGAGGCATGCTCGTTGCATGACTACCGAAGTAGCCAGCTGGCAACGGCAACTCACCGCGATTGGTGTTGCGGTGCGTCAAGATGCCCTCGACAGCCTCGCGCACGTCTTGCTTCATCCACTCGTTAAACGTCTGCACATCCGGTGCCTGCAAGGCCCAATTAAAGCGACGCTCGAAGCCGATGGTGCTCGAGGCTTTGCCACTCATGGCGCGCCCACCACAAGCCGAACCGCCGAAGTGGCCAGGATAAATCTCGACATCGTCGGGCAACGCCAAGAGCTTTTGCATGCTGTGATACATGATGTCGGTGCCAGTGCCTGGGATATCAACCAAATCGACGCGAGCCACGTCACCCACAAAGAGTGAATCACCGGTCATAACAAACCAGGGGCGCTCAGCGCGTGGCGTGTCGCTGACGGCATAGGCCGTATGCTCGGGCGTGTGACCTGGTGTGTGCATAGCACGTACCACCAAATTACCGATATGGAACTCATCGTTGTCATCGATTGGGTGGTGAGGGAACTGCACATCGGCCAAGCGAGGGGCATAGATGGTGGCTCCCGTCAATGCCTGAATGGCCCGGCCCGTCGAGTAGTAGTCGGCGTGCATGTGCGTCTCAAACACCGCTTTAATCTGCAAGCCCTTCTCGGCAGCTAACGTGATATAGGTCTCAGCTGGCAATGCGGGATCGACTACTGCAGCCTCTCCTTTGGCAATACAACCAATCAAATATGAGGCAGCGGCCATACCTTCGTGGAACAATTGACGGAAAATCATCACATACCTCCTTCATTACATACCATTACTAAAAGGTCTCACGCATTCATACCCAGATGAAATCCACTTTTTTATACCACCAAGAACGTTCCACACATGCATATACCCTTGCTTATGTAAACGATCTACTGCAACTTCTGCGCGAACACCACTTGCACATACACACACGACCATCACACCAGTAGGAATATTCACGCAGGCACTTGCTAATTCACTCAGTGGAATATGACGCGCATTTGGTATTACTCCAGTCTGAACTATCTCATCCATGTCACGTACATCAACGACAAGAATTGGAGCAGCTTGTGATAATGCATTCGCAAGCTCGTCAACGGTCATCAGCACTAGACTGTCCTTTCATGGTTGTAGAGAGCGCTGACCAATTGATGTGCATGGACACGAATATCAGGGACTGCTGTACACTCCCAATCAGCGCCTTTTCGCATGGGACCAATACACCACAACCATGACTCAACTTGACCAGACGCATTAACAAGTTGCCCCGACTGATTGACGCGCAGTCCGATTCCATTTTCATGAGCAGTAACCACACCGTCTTCAGCAAGTGCATGAACAATCGGCACATGTGGCGTAACATAGTTACTTGATGGTCCAGTGCAATTAATCACTACATTCCCAGAAATGACCTGTACTTGCCCGTTCTTCTCAAGCATAATTTGTACACCGTTCGGTGTTTCTTGATAACCACGTAAGTGACCGGCAATCACATGTAACTGCTTTGCAGTTATCATCTGATTAATTCGCTGTGAAATCTCAGGTGCCATCCGATGGCGATGCACATCCCAGATTGCCCGCAGATGGCGCAAAAATCGTCGTTGCACGTCCGCATTCCACCGGCGCCATATACCCTGTGTATGTGGTCGAATGCTATCAATCACGGCCTGCCAGGGTACACCTGCCTGTTGTGCATCAAGAACGGCAATCCGTATCTTGCGTAATAACACACTCAGCGGTACATCAGCATCTGCAACCGTTATTGGACACGGATACGACTGTCTATCCACATGCGTTTGGGGAATATACCCATGTCGCGAAACAGCCACTATCTGCCCCTTAAACCCATGAGCATGCAATGCCACGATTTGATCGATCATCGTTAAGCCACTACCAATTATGATGATTCGCTCATCTGCATTTATCACGCCCGGATGAAATTTACGCCAGTCACGCAACCGAGTTGGTATCGCGTTCCATCGCTGTACAGGATTTTGTGATGCCAAATTCCCTACCGCCATCACCACGACATCCGCATCATATTGTTTGCCATCTGTACATGTCACTGTGTGCGTCATTCGATCAATCTGCTGCGCGATACCACGGTGAATAGTCAGCTGCACATCGCTTTGCTGAACTTGTACGGCCAACTCATGACGCAAATATTCTGCATACCAATGACGTGGCACAAACCCTTCAGCATCGTGATAGTCTTTCACATCTCTAAGCCATTCCACAAAATGCATTGGCTGATCGTGATACGCACTCATACCTATTGCACGGACATTCAGAAGGTAGCGTTCATTTACGCGCGCATATGCAACGCCTTCTCCAATATCCTGCCCATCATCGATGATGACTACTGCATTGGCGTGGCTCCCCATTCGCATCGCGCACAATGCCACGAGTACACCACTTGCCCCTCCGCCGACAATTACGACATTCATCCGATACCTCCCAACAATTGATTAGGAGGTATCATATCACAATTATCTACAAATTCTATAGGGTTTTAGATGTTTTAGAAAAACATCATCAAAATGTCATCAACTAGTACTCAGTTGGCAGATTGGCACCGCGCCATGCGCCGATACCACCCAACACATTGGTCACGTTGGTATAGCCCTGCTGGCGCAACATGTCGCAGGCCACTTGGCTGCGATTGCCTGAGCGGCAGAAGCAAGCTACGGGGCGATCTTTGGGCACTTCGTTCAAGCGCATGGCCAACTCTGGGAGAGGGATCAACACAGAACCAGGCACGTGACCATCTTGTGTGTACTCTTCGGGCGAGCGCACATCAAGCACCATCAAGCTCTTGTCACTCTCCAACCGGGCTGCCAAATCTTTGACCGAAATGTTCATTGGTAACTCACCTTCTGTATTGCTAGCTTGTGGCCCACTGCCACACGCACCGAGCACAAGTGCTGCTACTGGAGCCGTCAAAAACAACCGTCGTATGCGATTCATTGAGATTCTCCTCTGATGTCACTGGGCATGATCACCATGATCTGCCTGCCGCATTTCAATCCATTGATGCAAGAGCGTCACGACCACTGGATCCCGACTGGTCACCTGAATCATTGCCCCGCTCGCTACATCCTGGTAGGTAATCGTCATCTCACTCCGATAGCCTGCGAGTTGTGTGGCCACTTGGTTGCTCGCCGGACTATACGCATCGTCAAACGCACCACTCACATACCGATCATACTCACTGCGCATATACTGCCGCGCTTCGTCGACGCGTACCTGCTGTTGCGCATCGTGAGCCATCAACCCAATGACGACGCCATCAGCACTCGAACCAAACACATGCTGTGTATCTGCCACCGCAAACTCGTGTGCCACTCCATGTTCGGCATGGCCACCAACAATCCCAAAGATAGGAATCATCGCTACCAGCACACCAGCTACTACGAGCGAGATGATGAGCTGAATCCACGTTGTGCGATCGATGCGTTGCATCTACTTGCGCGTCACTGGCATCTTCGCCGACTGCCACCCCATCATGCCACCGCTCAAATTGCGGATGTTGGTGTATCCCGCTTGCTTGAGCACACCATAGGCCGCACTACTCCGAGCGCCCGAACGACAAACACAGACAACCATGCGATCGGTCGGCACTTGCTTGAGTTTGTTGGGCAAATCGCTCAACGTAATCAACGTTGCGCCAGCAATATGACCATCCTGCTTGAACTCCTGTGCTGAGCGCACATCTAAGATAAACGGCTTCTCTTTGCTGGTACGGAGTGCCTCCAACTCGTGTGCGCTAATGCTATCTGGGGCTCCCGTCGCCTCACGAAGCCAATTACCGATTCGTTGCCACAAGCTCGTCATGCAATGCCTCCACTAAAGTACTAATTGCTACTACAACATTTGCGCGCTGTGCTGGTTCAACCCGCTCTAGAAGTGCACCAAAGCGCTGATTGCGCGCCTGGACAATCTCAACGCTCGCCTCATGACCAACATCCGTCCGACGCAATAACTGCATCCGTGCATCTTCACCTGAGCGCTCGCGTTGAATCCACCCACGTTGCTCAAGATCAACGACTAAGCGACTCACCGTGCTCTTCTCCAAATTCAAGGCCTGACACAAGTCACGCTGCGAAATCGGCTCGTGGTGCATCAGCTCGACCATGGCACACGCTTCAGCCATTGATACCGGGTACTTGCACGGCGTTGCATCTGCGCGGTGTAACCCAAGCCCGCGAATGAATTGCATCAACTGCTCTTGGAATTGTTGGACTAACACTTGCTCATTCGTCATGATAGTTGCTCCATACAACTATTTATTAGTTGTATTTTACAACTAATCACAAAATTGTCAAGGTGGGAATCAAATACATCATGCAAATCAGATAAAAAGACCATGAGAAGTGATTGAGCAGAGGGAACAAGGCGAGAATTCGCCGCAGTTACGCTATGTGCATACGCCACATATATGGTACAATTCGCGACATGAACAGACGTACTGTGTCCATCCTATTGTTAGCGGTGAGCATCTGGTGGTTCTTCGGAACGCACTTGGTGTGTATCGTGCATTGCCATTGGCATCACGAAACGGCCGACAACGGCGTTGGGCTCTATGTATGTGTTCATCCCACGTCTGATACGTCTTCGATGCCACCGATTACTCATCACACCTTGTCGCAACTGTCAATTGTTCTCCTCGTTACGATGATTGGTATTGGCATGGTGCGGGTGATGTATCTATTAGCATCGACATCTAGACGTTGGGCTTCTTTTGTGCATTCAATTACCTCCCCTCCTCCCAAAGCGGTCACGATTTGACTATATGACGCATGTCGTCACGATACCGGTCACCACCTGGAGCTACAGGCGGTGTTTTTTGTGTATGCCTAAAACGCACAATGGGAGTATATATAATGCAATGGAAATTCAAGGACGTGATTGTCCTCAACCGTTATTTGTCGTGGTTCTTTGGGATTGGCTATGTCATCATCCATTACATCTACCCACATCGACATGGAGAGGGTTCCATGATGACCGAGGGTGATCTGGTACCGCGTATTTTCTTCATGACGAGCTTTGTCTGGCTGTTATTTCACGCTGTTGTAGCCCAAAAGATGCATGGCTGGCCGAATCTGCGTTTTAAGAGCTTACGCGACGTGTATATTTTTGATGCGTGGTTGGTGTTATTTATTACCACACCGATCTTCTCAATCCCTGCACTCGGTGCAAGTCAGCTCTTGATGGCCGTTGCCTGGCCACCGCTGGCGCTCCATCTTGCGCTCAACGTCTGGTATACATTGGCACGTGCGCCGTGGTACAGCCTACGCAAACCTTGGGCCCGAATCAGTGTGATTGTCATATGGTTGGTAATTATCGCTGGCGCAGCTGTCCAAAGCTTCCCGCTTGGATCCGGGCATAGCCATTAACAAACAGGCGAGGCAGGCGTGCGAGAGATTATGCTCGCACGCGGCCATACCTCTTCTTACCCAATCAACTATGTGCTATAGTAATTCTAAGGATTATTGATATCAGTAACGAATCAGAGAGTGCTATGGCACATATCAGTTTGATAATTGGGATGTACGGTAGTCATTCTGGGTTATTTGCCCAGTTATACCATATGTGCGGCTACCGCCTTCATGGCACCATCGACTATCATGCACTTTCGACCAAAAAAGCAGGATACGGCGAGCCAACACAAGTAGTTGCCATCAACGAGCGTATATTGTCACATAACGAAAGCCGATGGTATGATCCACAACCAGGGGCACGTCTGTCGACCTGGAGCACCAATGACGACATCCAGCAACAGCTCACCGCATACATTGACACAATCACAAGCAATGCAATCATCGACGATCCGCGCCTGAGCTACACTTTGCCGTTCTGGCAAGGTGCATTGGCAAATGTAGGACATGATATCACCGTAGTTGTCCCATACCAACACCCACTCACGCATGCCCACGCCATGCACATGCAACACCACATATCTACCCGACTTGCACTGGCACTGTGGGTAGCATACACACTCGCCATTGAGATTCATTCGCGCTCGATACCACGGTTCTTTGTCGCGCATAACGCCATCATGCGTAATTGGCATCAGGCTAGCCAGCCCCTCATCGAGCGCTGTGTGCCCGATGGTCTGACGGCTGCAATGACCGCACAACTCGACACATACATGCAGATGCTACGACTCACCACGCCAAGCGAACCACAGATTTCGTCACGCGTGCGTGAGCTTGCGATTGCACAACTCGCTATCGACGTATACACGGCAATCCAGCAGCCAATCATCGATGCTGGCACAATGGCAGTATTGCAACAACGATTCGCCATCGAGATAACCGACCCACAGTATCGTCATGATCTGGGTCAGTACGAGGTGGTGTACAACGATGTGTTTTTGGACCCCGAGGCACGAATTCACGCATTACACGAACGCCATAGCGGCGAAATGCGGCGACAGCATAGCGAAATGAGCACCAAAATCCGCCTGCTCCACGAAGAACAAAGCAGAAAGATGACCGAGCTCTATGACAAACACAGCAAATATATTGCGCATCAGAGCCAAATGTTTGCCGAAACATTAGCCAAGCATGAACAACAAATGACCCATATGCGAACGACATTCGAACAAGAGATTCACCATCTCAATGACAAAATCGTCGCTATGCAGACCGAAATAGATTGGCGCACACACGTTGCTGCACAGCAACAACAGACACTCGATAAACTCGGCTGGGCAATGCGTATTGTCGCACTCGGAGAGCGTATTCGTCGATTGGTGCGCAAACCATAAAAAACCCGAGGATGACGTATCATCCTCGGGGACATACACACATATCACTCTGTCAGCGCGACAACAACCTGTTCGGCAATAAATGCAACATCGTCGGCGTCGATTGTCAGACCAGTTGGCAAACAAAAGACCTCTTGAACCAACTGTGCCGATGTGGGCACCTGTGGTTGATAGCCGAACTGCTGATGCGTCAAATGATAAAAATACTTGCGCGCAAAAATTTCGTGCGTTTTAAGATGATCAAGAATCGCATCACGCTTCGGGTGACGACACACCACATATGAATAATTCGTAAACGGCCCAATCTCTTGCACGACTTCATACCCCAACCGCTGATTGATGAGTATACGGTAGCGCTCATAATTTGCCTTGTAACGCGCAATCAACTCACCAATATGATTAAGATTTGACAACGCCATCGCCGCATGGATCTCAGAGAGTTTGGCATTGGTGCCATAACTATAGATTCCCTGTTCTTCATCGGCTGGGCAAAACGGCACAAACTCACCTTCGGTGCTTTTGGGCAGACCTGATTGTTGTATCAAATAATTAAAGTTCCGCATCTGGCGAAGCCGGAGTGCCAACTGCGCATCATTGGTAGCCACCAAACCACCTTCAAATCCATTGACCAGCTTGGTGGCATGCAAGCTAAAGACCTCAGCGTCGCCATACACTTGACACGATGTACCGAGTGTATGGGCACTATCATAGAACACCTTGAGGTTATGCGCAGTTGCCAACTCAAACAACATCGGATCAACATCCATACCGCCATACAAATTAACTGGCATAATTGCAGTTACATGGAGCTGTTTGGCACGACAATCATCTAATATCTGGCGGAGATGAGTCAGATCGATTTTGAACTGGTCAGTGACATCCACAAAAATCGGGCGCAGGCCGGCCCGGAGGATTGCCGTTGTCGTCGCAATAAATGTGTATGACGGAGCAATCACGTATGAATGGCGCGGCAATGTCGACAAGAGTAATTCAAGTGCGAGTGTTGCATTGCTCAATGCAACCACATGGGCAGCACCACTGACCTCTGCGACTTTCGCCTCAAGCAATTGCACATACTTGCCGTTATTCGTTAACACGCCAAGCGCAAATATATCATCAACATACGACTGGAACTCGCGTTGATCAAAGACACTAGGACGACCGACGAAATATGGCATACCAACCACCTCACGCTACCTGCATTTGCTGAATTGTATCACACTAGAAATGTCGACCATTTGTGGCATCGTACACCATACGTAACGTCGTATAGTGCATGCGTGCCCGATTGGCTGGGTTGCTATTCATCCCTTGGGGATTAATGCGATACACAGACAATGACTCTGGAATAAAGCCAATCTTGTACGTCCGCGCAATGTTGAGATAGAGTGGGTAATCCATAAAATGATACTCAAACGGAAGTTCAGCGTATGTAGATGCATCAAGGTAACGCTTATATATCTCTGTACGCGTCAAAAACGCACATGTTTGAATAAAACTATGCTTCAATAACTCTTCAAAAATATCCCCATCAGGAATCTCTGTCGTGTAGCCACGCCCAGTGTTACGCCCAATGGTTCGCCAATAATCAAAGACAAATCGATCATCTTGTGCGATGTAATGATCAATATCAGTGTGGACTGAGGCATAATCGGGATGCGTATCAAGGAACTGTACAGTTTTCTTCAGAAAGCCTTCTTTGAAATAGTCATCACCCTCAAGCAACATGCAATACCGACCAGCAATCGATTGCGAGAGCGCAAGAGAAGAACTCGCAACCGCCCCGATATTAGTGGGATTCTCAATCAATGTTGCATGAATATGCGCAGGTAACGTGTCAATCAATGCACGCACCACACTAGCTGAACTGTCAGGGCTTGCATCATCAATCAGATACCACTGCACACGAATCGAAGGATCTTGTACTGCCATCCCAGCAAAGAGTTGTGGTAAATATGCCTTGTGGTTATACACCAACGTCAATATTGTTACATCAAATTTGTCGTGCATGGATAACACCTTTTCTACATCACTACGTAATAGCATACCAAGAAAACTTGATAGTTCGAGCAGTACATAGATAACTCTCACTATAATAACAGTATGCTTATACGCAATTGGAACCAATCGTATACCATACAAGACATCAATTATCACACCATCAATGTGTGATTGATAGTAGATTCAATAAATGGCTCGTTCTCACAACAAAGGAACCTACCATGCCGACACTCACCGACATCTTTGCCTACATTGAGTCACACCGTGACGAATCAATCAATCGACTCATCGAGTACGTCAGTCGCCCGAGCATCAGCGCCCATGGCATTGGCATCGGCGAAACAGCCGAATGGTTGACCGCCTATCTACGCACGCTCGGCTTCGATACCGAGGCCTACACCACCAAAGGCTGGCCCATGGTGGTCGGTCGCCATCATCATAAACCGGGCAAGCCGACTATCCTCTTCTACGGCCATTATGACGTGCAACCGCCTGATCCACTCGAGGCGTGGGTCTCGCCGCCGTTCGAGCCCACCATCCGCGATGGGCGCATCTACGGGCGCGGCGCTGGCGACAACAAGGGTCAACACTTTGCCCAGCTGTTGGCTATCGAATCATGGCTAACGGTAGTCGGCGAGCTCCCCTGCAACGTGACGTTTTTGCTCGAAGGCGAGGAAGAAGTGGGTAGCCCCAACCTGGCCGAATTCGTCACCAACCACAAAGAACTCCTCAAAGCCGATCTGGTCATCACCGCTGATGGCCCAATCCACGAGGACGGCACGCCCCAAATCGAATACGGCGTGCGTGGCGTCTTGTCGTTTGAACTGCATGCCAAAGGCGCCAATACAGACCTACACTCAGGCAACTGGGGCGGGATTGCTCCACAACCACTGTGGAAACTGGTCCATCTACTGTCCACTATGAAAAACGCTCGTGGCGAAATCACCATCCCTGGCATCATGGAACAAGTCGCTCCCATCACCCCACTCGAGCGCCAAGCGCTCGACAATCTGCCCCTCGACCTCGAACGCACCATGGCCGGTGTCGGCATGACCGAACTCGACGGGCCGCCCGAGGTGCCGTTCTATGATCGCATCGCCTGCCGCCCTACCTTGACCATCAACGGCTTTCATGGCGGCTACGGCGGCCCCGGCTCAAAGACCGTCTTGCCGTGTGGCGGCTTCGTCAAATGCGACATGCGTCTCGTCGGTGGTATGAGTCTAGCCGCCTGTGAAGCTGCCATTCGGGCGCACTGTGCCGCCGTTGACCCCAGCGTCGAAATTATTGTTGAGGGTGGCATGGAGCCCTCACGCACACCACTTGAGTCACCGTTTGCGCAACCATTGCATCGTGCCGTGGTCAGAGCCCAAGGTGTCGAACCATATCACATCCCATCGCTAGGCGGCAGCTTGCCCGATTATGTCTACACCAAAATCCTCGGCATTCCGGCCTTTGTAGTGCCCTATGCCAATGCTGACGAACGCAACCACGCCCCTAACGAAAACATCATCATCGAGTGCTACATCAACGGCATCAAGACCGGTGCAGCCTTGCTTGAGGAGTTGGCCAAATAAGCACACACTCGCAGAGACGTATGAACATCATACGTCTCTGCGTTGACATGGTATTTCAATACCCATCTGTATCACGCACGGTAATCGTGTAAATCAATTTCACCAACTGCGGCGGCAAACTCATCCTGTGATGGAGTGATTTCTTTATTCTTCGTTGGAAATCGCGCATCAAACGCTACAAACGCATGTTCATCAGGGCTCATGCTATCGCTAAAATAAACAATACCTTTCTTGATATTGTCCAAATATCCATCAATTAACGGTAATGCCATGATTCCCGTATAGTAATTCCCATCTTCTAAACCGATATTATACTTTTTTGCGCCGACAAAACCGTACGGTTTATAGTGGTATGGATACCCGCCAATCAGAATTGCGCCATACCCGAGTGCTGTCGCTTGGGCAATCGAGTGCGTGATGAGCTTTCTCCCCAAACCCATTCGCTGCAGTTCAGGCTCAATACTCACTGGCCCAAACGTAATTGTTGGATAGGTGGTACCGTCATCATCAATTACCTTTGAATGACTATAAAAAATACTGCCCGTAATCCTGCCATCCACCTCGATCACAAAAGAAAGTTGCGAGATGAAATCTGGATGATTCCGGAGATTGTTGATAATGAAGTGTTCATTGCACCCTGGAATGTACAGATTCCAAAAGGCGTTACGAGTGATTGTTTCAACTTCAAAGTGGTCTCTTGCTTGTTCATTTCTGATAGTAATCTGCAAATTACACCTCCATACTCCACATATTTGCTAGTCTAACAGTTATTTGCAACGCTCGTACGCAGAGCCATAAAGGCATCATACGGAATACACACCTAGGAATCTGGCAACCACTATCTGCTCATGTAGGCGATGGCTGGTGCAACACACATGTGGGGTATCAAGAATTATGACCATGCACGCTGTCTATCAACCTAGCGCATCATTTTTCATTCTCCGTGGTAGTATGTGCGTGTGCAACGATGCACCCCTTGTTGATCGCGGAGGATCACTATGAAAGCGAAGAACGCCCCCAATCCAAGCCTCAAGCCCGAGAGTCAAATGATGAGCTATGGCTACGATCCAGATTTAGCCAGTCATAGTGTCAAACCGCCACTCTACTTAACCTCGACGTTCTCGTTCAGCAGTGCTGAGCACGGCAAAGCGTATGCCGAGGTCATCAACGGTCTGCGCAAACAACGCCCGGACGAGGATTTTTCGAATACCTATATCTACAGTCGCGACACCAATCCGAACCTCGAGATTTTCGAGCGGCGTTTGGCGATTTGGGAGGATGCCGAGGCCGGCGCGGCCTTTGAGAGCGGCATGGCCGCCATCGCATTCACGTTTCTCGGCTTTCTCAATC
This sequence comes from uncultured Klebsiella sp., assembly GCA_964469045.1. Taxonomy (GTDB): domain Bacteria; phylum Chloroflexota; class Chloroflexia; order Chloroflexales; family Roseiflexaceae; genus UBA965. Next base: position 65,196 of record CAYXXK010000005.1, on the reverse strand, counting down.
CCGGTGACGTGTTGGTGCACAGCGAGCCAACCTACGGCGGTACCGATTACCTGATTAAGCGGATTCTTGTACGCTTCGGCATTCGCCCTGTGGGCGTGCGCCTACGCGACGGCAACGCCGCACTCGACAAAGTGCTCAACGACCCCACGATTGGCCCCAAGGTCGGCATGATCTACCTCGAGACGCCGTGCAACCCGAGCAACTTGATGGCCGACATCGGGCATGCGGTGGCGCACGCCAAACGCCTCGAGAAAGACGGCAAGCGCCCAATCGTGGTCATCGACAACACCTTCCTCGGGCCTGTCTTTCAGCAGCCGCTCACACACGGCGCAGACTTGTCGCTCTACTCGGCCACCAAGTACATCGGTGGGCATAGCGATGTCATTGCCGGTGCGGCCCTTGGTCGTGCTGAATTGATTGGCCAACTCAAGTTGATGCGCGCCATGCTCGGTGGTATCCCAGCACCACACACCTGTTGGTTGCTGACGCGTAGTCTCGAGACGCTCAAATTACGCATGAACGCCCAAGTCGCTGGGGCTCAAAAGGTGGCAGCCTTCTTGGCCAAGCACCCCAAGGTCGATTATGTGAATTATCTCGGCCACCTCGACCCGGCCAGCGAGCAAGGGCAGATATATGCCAAGCAATGTTCGGCACCGGGCGCGATGATTTCGGTGTACCTCAAGGGCGGCGAGGCGGAGTCGTTCCGCTTCCTCAACAACCTCAAACTCTTGCACATGGCGGTCAGTTTGGGCGGCAACGAGTCACTGGCCGAGCACCCAGCCAGCATGACCCATATCGAGGTCGACCTCGAGGATCGCATCGAAGGTGACATCACCGATGCACTCGTACGATTGTCGATTGGCATCGAGGACCCAGACGATTTGATTGCCGATATCGAACAGGCCTTGATGCACGTGTGATACGGTGGGTTATCACAATTTCAATTCACATATGGTAGAGACGCATGGCCATGCGTCTCTACCATATTTCATACGGCCAACCACGACCATGCAATCCCCCTACCAACATCGGGTATGATGTCATCATCGTGAACAATCCGTGTAACAGAAAGGCAGCCACACCATGGCCGTCAAACATGCATTCGTCTGGTGGTGTCTAACAAATCGTGGGCTGAATGACATGCAAATCCTCGATGCCGGCCAGCAGGCCGGGTTTGAGGGCGTCGAGATGGTGCCCGAACAGCACTGGGCCGAGGTGCGCACCCGTGGTCTGACCATGGTCTCAACCCAAGCCCACGCATCGATCGAGTCAGGGCTCAACGATACCACTCAGCACCAACGCATCATCGATGAGACTACAGCCAAACTCGAGAAAGCCGTCAAGTGGGGCATCCCCAATCTCATCTGCTTTAGCGGTAACCGCGGCGGCCGCAACGACTTCGCCAGCATCGCCACCATCAACGAAGGGCTTGCTAAGCTGGCACCACTCGCAGAACAAGCCGGGGTCAACCTCGTCCTTGAGCTCCTCAATAGCAAAGTCGATCACCCAGATTACCAGTGTGACACCACGCCGTTTGGGGTGGCCTGCGTGGCACCAGTCAACTCACCGCGCATCAAGCTGCTCTACGACGCCTACCACATGCAAATCATGGAGGGCGATTTGATTCGCACCGTCCAACGTTTCCACCAACACTTCGGCCATTACCATATCGCCGGTAACCCGGGGCGCAACGACCCTGATGACACGCAAGAGATTCACCACCCACCGCTAATGCGAGCTATTGCAACAACCGGGTATGAGGGATTCGTCGGCCACGAATATCTGCCGAGTGGTGATGTGGCAAGCGCACTCAAGGCCTCGCGCATCCTGCTCAACGTGTAATTGCACCCAAAGGAGACAACGATGTCCGAAGTACCGAGTGGACCGTTTTCGGCAGATTGGCAATCACTCCAACGCTACCATGTGCCAGCATGGTACCGTGATGGCAAGTTCGGCATATTCATCCACTGGGGGCCGTATTGTGTGCCGGCATTCAGTAGCGAGTGGTATCCACGCATGATGTACATGCAGGGTTCCAAAGAGTACACGCACCATCTGACCACCTACGGGCCACACGATCAGTTCGGTTACAAAGACTTTATTCCGCACTTCAAAGCCGAACGCTTCGATGCCAATCAGTGGGCCGAGCTATTTGCCATCGCCGGTGCGCGCTTTGTGGTACCCGTCGCCGAACACCACGATGGCTTTGCGATGTACGAAACGGCGCTTAATCGCTGGAACGCCGCCACCATGGGGCCCAAGCGCGATATCATCGGCGAGTTGGCCCAGGCCATCCGTCGGCACGGCATGGTGTTCGGGTTATCAAGTCACCGCGCCGAGCACTGGTTTTTCTTCGAAGAAGGGCGCAAGTTCAACAGCGACGTCAATGACCCGGCCAACGCCGACTTGTACGGCCCGGCGCAACCATCACCAGCCGATTGGCATCAACTGCATTCTGAGGAGCGCCCAGACGAAACCTTCATTGATGATTGGTTGGCACGATGTACCGAGTTGGTTGACAAATATCAGCCACAGCTCTTCTGGTTTGACTGGTGGATCCAGCACAAAGCCTGGGAGCCGGCACTCCAGCACTTCGCCGCATACTACTACAATCGCGCTGCTGAATGGGACAAAGGCGTTGCCATCAATTACAAGTACGATGCGTTTGCCCCGGGGAGTGCGGTCTTTGATATTGAACGCGGTCAGGTGACCGATATTTACCCGCAATTCTGGCAGAACGACACCTCGGTCGCCAAGAACTCATGGGGATTCACCAATGCCCAAGACTACAAGACACCCGCCAACCTGATCAACGACTTGATTGACGTCGTCAGCAAAAACGGCGCACTGTTGCTCAACATTGGCCCGAAGGCTGACGGCACCGTCCCCGACCACGAAGTCTACCTGCTCCACGAAATCGGTGCCTGGCTCCGCGTCAACGGCGAGGCCATCTACTCGACAACGCCGTGGCACATTTATGGTGAGGGACCAACCCAGGTTGCTGATGGTGCGTTCACCGACACGAATCGTGCCGACTTTACGGGCGCCGATATTCGCTATACCAGCCATGGCGACACACTCTACGCCATTATCATGGCTTGGCCAGGCGCACAGACTACCCTGCCCGCACTTAAGCTCGGCAACACATATCGTAGCCATATCACCACAATCGAACTCCTCGGCTACGACTACCCGCTTACCTGGCATCAGACTGCCGAGGCACTTGTCGTTGACATGCCCGAACGCCCGAGTGGACAGTATGCAATCACACTGCGCATCCGCTAGATACCCTCGCCCCATCGACAACACATTGTGGTTGTCGATGGGGTATTTGTAGAACACGCTTGGTGTGATACACTCATTGCATACTGTTTTACGCAATAGTGAGACACATCATGCGCATCATTGACCCTCAACACATTGAGCTCGATGGGCAACGGATATCGTTGCGTGCCGAACCGCTCGGTGCACCACCTCCTTTGGCAACGCTTGCCATTGATCGACCATATCAGCAGGGGTTAATCAGCGAATTACTTGCAACACATCGTAATGTTGTTGTGTCTGGCATGCCTGGATGTGGCAAAACAACACTAGTGCAACAATACGCCCATCGTCAATCATTGCCCGGTGGCGTGCTGTGGGTTACGGTTGGCCCCAATTTTTCAGCACTCACAAGTTACACCACCATGGTTGATTGGATGCTCGCAGCCCTCAACTGCGAGCGACTGCCCGTCGGGTACGAAGTCCAGAGTAGCCATCTCCAAGCAGTGTTAGCCCTAATGCCACCCTGTCTTGTGATATTTGACGATGTGCATCACAGTCGTGACATTGATGATTTGCGTGCATCATTACCTCACCATGCACACGTCATAATCACCACCCGCCAACAACATGTCGTCAATGAACTTGCAACCCACACCATCGATCTTCACCAATTCGATCCACCCCAAGCGCTTGCATTGATGGCCAGTGTGCTCGAACAACCCATCTCATTAATCGAAGAGTGGGGTTGGTGTCACGATCTCGCTGCAGCTGTCGCCTTTCATCCACTTGCGATTCGACTCGTAACACGCTATTTACGCCAACAAAGCAGCCAACCACGCGAGTGGTCTCGTTTGGCCGAGCACATCATCCATGAGCTACCGGTTGACCCGTGGCAAGAATTACTCGAAAACGATGCTATCAGCGCGGGTATTCAGCCATTGCTGGCGCGGAGTTTTGCGGTGCTTTCACCAATGGAGCGGCAAATTCTCTATTCGATTGCCTCGTGTGCCCCTGCAAGTGACATCAGTGTTGCGTTTATGGCACACTTATGGGATCTCGACACCGCACAAATGCAGCGCACACTCCAAAAATTAATTGACTTGTCGTTAATTGAACGAGGATATACCTACCACAGCTGGCGTCAACATATCGTGCTCCGTACATATACGCTTCTGCAAATGGCACTTCACAATGCCCAAGACGCAATTCAACACACCGTCATGCAGCGCACAGCCACTTGGCTCAACGATCATGTTGAGCGGTACTCGTTTCATCAGATGCACGATGATTACCGCCATATGGAATACCTGTTTGGTCAAGCGCTCGTACGTGATTCCGCAAGCGCCGTCACAATCGCCTACGGCATGAGTCATTACCACAACGCAATGGGCAACTACCGCGAGCAACTGAGTTGGTCAACCCAACTCTTGCACCACATCGAACACACCGAACACACCGACTTACTTGTTGATGCATACATGCTGGTAGCGATGGACTTGTTTGAGATGGGGATTCACACCGGCGAACAACGTGTGGCATATTTTCAACAAGGATATGCACTCTTTCAACGTGCAAATACGCTCTTGGCTCAAACCAATCCATACGCCATTAACCCTCAACTGGCCAACAAATTCGGCATCGCTCTGCAAGAATACGCCACGCTCCCGCATGTTGACCGCCTACAAATTCTCGATGATGCCGTCGCACTCTATGCACACATCCGTCATATTCCGGGCATCGATACGTCGCTTTACGTCAGCATCTGCCAAAACTACGCCAATACCCTCGCCGCTCGCGCCCGACATCTTCATCCCAACGGCTCCCATGACTTTGAGGCGGCCATTGCCGCCTGTAACGAAGGGTTACAATGGCTCCCACAAACCACCACGGGTTATCACTTTATTGGTCTGCACATCACCAAAAGCAGCATCTACGCTGATTACGCCGACATTGCCATCCATCGCCAAGCCGAGCTTCTCACTGCCGCCTTCCACGCAAGTAGCGATGCGATGCACTATCTCAATGAGGATGACGACCCGCAACGCTACGCCAAATTCATGATGAATCGGGCAAACTTATGCACATCGTTTATTGACGTCCTCGACGTAGACCATCACAAATACCTCACCCATGCGCTCGAATGCATCAGCGAAGCCCTCAAATACCGCACCGCAGATCGGGTCCCTCTCGAATACAGTTGGACCAAACACAACGAAGCCTACCTCCTTCGTCACCTCGCCACGCTCGAAGGCATCGACCGTAGGTCAGTGCTTCTCGATGCATTCGAGGCCAACAACGAGGCCTTACGCTTTCGTACCAAAGAGAGCGTGCCCGAACATTTCATGCACACGCAATACCAACAAGCCGAAATCGATCGTGATCTCGCCGATGTGACTCCATACCCTGAGCGCCTTGACATTCTCTATCGAGGCTTACGCGCCTGCGATCACGCCCTCGAAGTTGCCGACCAATACCCTGACTATTGGCGCGCCGCCATCGCAGATGTCAAGTCGTCACTTCTATATCGGCTCGCCGACATCGAGCTCGAGGCAACGACCACACTCATCGATGCCGCCCGCGCCGTCAATGACGTCGCTCTAGCCATTTATGCCCCCACCGACCATGCTGACCTCGCCGAAGTCTGGCTCAACCGCATGCAGATTGAGTACGTCGCCTATCGGCACGAACAAGACAAAAGCACTGCCCTCGCAAACGTACAACATGCCGCCCAAACAGCGCTCCAGCACACCACTCAGGAGATTATTCGTGCGCCGTTGTTAGCACGTATCTATGTCGAAATAGCGACGCTGATGCTGGCGTTGCCGACGACACCTCACCAGCGGCAAAACGCTCTTATCTTGGCCCAAAATGCACTCGATTTGGCCAAACGGTTACACCATATATCACTCCAACTCAACGCCCAAGAGGCCATTTGGCAGGCTACTCAACCGTAACCCATATATACAAAACGGCCGGTGGGCAATCGCCCACCGGCCGTGCATGTCATCAGCCTACGCCAGACCCAACTCATACCGCACCATTTGGCGCATCGCCACGCAGTCCTCGGTCGGATCAAACGTGTCCGGCTCATGTTCGATAGCGAGTGGTCCTTGATAGCCACGTTGTTTGAGCAACTGGATACACCGTGTAATCGGCACCACACCTTGCCCAAATCGACACGTCTCATGGCCACCTGCCGCTCGTACATCTTTGAGATGCACCGACAAAATATGCGGATAAAGCTCGTCTATGGCCTCAGCCGCATCGTATCCTTGCGTCCCCCACCACCCAGTATCCACCGCCGTACCGATACGGCCATTCCCACCGTCTCCGATTTGAGCCAAAATATCAGCGGGTGTCTTCTCTTTGGGATGATTCTCAATAGCCAAATAACAATCATGTTCAGCCAAAATCGCCGCAACTGCCATGCGGTTTTGGGCCAACAGTGGCGTTGATCCAGCCAAAATGCTCATGCCCATGGACTGCGCCGTATAACACGCCCGACTAAAGTCTGCTTCGGTACTTCCAAAGCCCCCGCCATAGCATAATGGCGTCAATGCATGCCGTTGCGCTGCCGCTTTGGCAATCGTAATATGCTCGGCCGTGGCCCACGACCAGTGCAAATGCGCCGTCCAAATGTCTACATAGCTATACCCTTGGGCAGAAATCAAGCCAAACAGCTCATTAATGCGCACCGCGTACGTTTCAATCGGTCGATAGTGGTTATTGGCGGCGGTGTCACCTTGTCCCCACCCCTCGGTCATATTGAAACCTATTTCGCGCGCTACATAATTGGCAGTAATGAACGACAACTTCATACACGTTCTCTTCTATGCGTGGGCGGCCCGCAATGCCTCAAGCGCAGCCTGCGCAGATGCATGGTGATCGCCGAATACCCCCGTCTCAAGTACCACATGCCCGGTATAACCGACCTCTGTCAAGGCTGCTAGTACCTCGCGCAACGGCACATCGCCGGCCCCGAGTGGCTTTTTATTGAGCAAGTCAAAGCGAGGATTTGTGCGGGTGCCACGTGCGCCACCGTCATGCGCATACTCCTTGGCATGCACCTGGACAATCCGCTTGCCGAGCGTACGTACGTCAGCAACAGCGTCATACCCGACAGCAATGCCGTTTGCCATGTCCCAGTACACACCCACGGCTGGTGAATTGACCGCATCAATGACCGTCACATTTTGTGCCGCCGAAAGCGTGCTTTCGATGCCTAGCACCACACCTGCCTGTTCGGCGTCTGATGCCAATATGCGCAAATTGCGAATCAAGCGCTCCATACCGGCATCACCCGCTATTTCACCTTTGAAAAAAAAGGGCACGAGGAGTACCTTTGCACCAACCTCACGGCACACAGTAATCCCCCGGCGAATCTGGAGCATCGCCTCGGCCACCACATTCGCATCGGCATCAGCGATGTTGCCGTTATTCAGAAAATGCGCCGCCACCGAAGCAATCGTAATGTCATTGAGTCGCGCAGTCTTAGGCATCATCTCGCGCATGGTAGGACTCAACACACCGCCCGGCAACGCATCCTCCGGTCGATTCCAATCCAACTCAACACTCGCAAAACCCAACCGCGCCGCCTGATTAAAGACGCCGCCCACAGACTCGTTAATGACATTCTGCATCGTTCCAAAGTGCATCATACTATCCTTCTAAATTGATTGGACGACCACCCGCTTGCAACGATTCCTCGGCCGCCATCGTTACCACCAACGTCTGCATAGCATCAGCATACGACGAGCGCACCAACGATTGATCTTTGGTCCGCACCGCCTGCAAAAATTCGCCGACCTGCAGAATATACCCGCTCTCGTCACCGCGATAACTCACCGCTTGTCCGTCAATCACACCGCTCAGATCGAGATCCATCGTCAACTTGAGGTACAAATCGCGCCCGGTCAGCTCCCATGCTGCCCCATCAGGCACCTGCGTACAACTCGTGCTGACCACACTGCCGATACCGCCATTGGCGAAACGCAAATTCACAATCGTGCTATCCTCGAAATCTGCAATATCGTCACCCGCACCTTGATGACCATAGCTCTGCACCTGCACCACCTCGCCCATCAAATAACGCAACAAATCAAACATGTGCGTGCTTTGCTCGATAATCTGCCCACCACAAATCGATCGTTTGCCCCACCATGGATGATTGGTCGGCATCCGCACCATAAATCGCGCCAAGCCCATTACAATTTTGCGGTCACCAATCAGCTCTCGGGCCTTGGCCGCAATATCAGCATAGCGCGCCATGTAACCCACCTGATTAATCACCCTACTTGCTATAATCGCCGCATGGGTCTGCCTTACTAAGTCTTTGTCAAGCCCTATCGGCTTGGCCACAAATACTGCCGCTCCACTCTTAACCACATCTATCACTTGATTGCCATGCACACCCGGCGGAATCGAAACAAATACCGCGTCCAACTGCTCGTTGGCCAACATCGCCCGGTAATCTGTGTACCCCGTGGCCCCCGTGGCTCCAGCAACCTCAGCCACACGCGCATCGTTAATGTCACACACCGCAGCAATCGGCTGATTGTACTGCACCAATCCCTTGCGATAGACATCGGCAATGCCGCCTATCCCAATCATTCCAACACGCATCTTGCCCTCCATTGGGTGTTATGTGATTGCTCGTTTTGGTATGCACACAGCGTAGCATATTTTTGCATCAGCAATTCATACCCCACTCGTGTGCTTCATCATGCATTATATCGTATATGTTCGTATGTTCGGACATTTGCGGAAATACCAGCGTCACAAAAAACCCGCATGGCAGCGCGTGGGAACATGGCCATAATTCCAAGCAGGTTATTGTCGTTGCATATGCCCCGTGTAGTTGCACGGTCGACCGCTCTCGCTTTGTTGATACAAAAAGACGCCAGCTCAATGAGCTAACGTCGTTGCATCAATCAACACAATCACGATCATGCTATTTTTCGTCGAGCATGACGGGTGCAAGCGGTGCAGGGTGCGCCAATAAGGCCAAACTCGCCACAATGACGCGGTGTTGTTGTGCGTTATCACCTGGATTGCCGATGGTTGCACCGCGACTGAGGCGCGTCATGGTGGCACGCGGTGGGGCAACATCTACAGTTGTGCTTGCATTCCAACTGGTCATCACCGTGGCAATCCCAGCCACCTCGAGGGCACGTGCAATCAGTCCCACGGACTGCGTGCAAAGCGGTCATGACGGCACCAAGAACGCCGCATCGACGCGTAAATCACGGGCTACCCGCACAATCTCGGGGATCATCTCATCGACGACACGCCTCAAATCGGGCTGATACCCCATAAAGCTCACCACCTGCGGTGCCAATTCACCAATCAGCCCCGCATCTTGCATCTCAAGCAGATGTGTAACAGGTACCAGCACCTGCGGATCAGCCTTGACCGCCGTATGATCGTAATGATCGTGGGCAAAATTGTATGCTCGTGGTGAGTATTGTGTATCAACGAGACGAATCGAATAATCACCGAGGTCATTGGCCGCATCAAACGGCTCATGCACCCCAGGAATGTAACCGCCGGCCGAGGTAATCAACAACACACTGGCCTGCGTTACATCGATGGCAGAACCAGCAGGGGTACGATCAAGCTTGAGGTCGGGGTACAGCTTCCAATCAATCTTCCCGGTAGCCTGATAGTGCGCTAACCAGCGTTCACGATAGGCATCAAGCCATGTATCGCGTATGGGAAATATCGCATCCATAAGCATTCCTTTAACGCAAAACGCACAGGAGCTCTTGCGAGGCACACTGTGCGTTTATCAAGTGGAGCCGATGGTCGGGGTTGAACCGACGACCTGCTGTTTACGAAACAGCTGCTCTGCCACTGAGCTACATCGGCGACACAAACATGATAGCACAATCGTAACCTGCTATGCAAATTATTCGACACGATCCAAGCCGCGCAACGCCTCACGCCGCGCTACTGCGCTCAGTTGGTGATGTGCATCAATAAATTGTCGCACGCGCCCCGGATAATACTTGGCCATGTCACGCAACGCCCAACCAATCGCTTTGGCCACAAAAAACTCACTCTCAGCGACATGCGGTACACACAGCGCCAACACCAACTCAACATCGTATGCATGCTTACGCCCACGCTGATGCTGGATTGAGGCCCGTATGAGCCATCGATTGCCACTGGCATTCCACTGCCACATCGTCGCCGTACAATCGTGGCGCTCACACAGCGGATTGATGACATCACTCCCCCACAAATCTACCGTATCCCACCACGGGTGCTGGAGCAAAACGTGCTCAGCATGGCGCTTTACAAACGTCGCATCAAGTAGTTTGATTCGATATGCTGCCACATCAGCAGCCGCATAATGGAACTCACGTTCGGGCTGCGCCAATAGTTGTTGTGCGCATGCAATCACGTCATCAGCCGTGTTTATCGGTAATTGCGCACACCATGCCCGTACCACACGACGGCGAACATCAGCCTTTACTCCCAAAAACGGCGCCACATGCTTCATATACGCCGCCATCGGCACTGCATCTGCTGGAACCGCCACGGCGGTGAATGCGTGACGCAACTGGTTGATGGCATCCATCAGCGAATCTCACCAATAATCAGGGCCTCAACCACACTCTCCGCCGCCAAACGCTCCTCACCCGGGGCAATCACCAGCAATGCATTCGCCGCCCGCATTGAGAGCAAGCGACTCGACCCTTGGGCGCCCGTCGTGCTCGCCACCAACCGTCCATCGTGCCAGCGCACAATCGCCCGTTGATACTCGGGTCGGTCGGGTGACGGCTTGATGGGCTCAGCGAGATGAACCGGCACCCGCGGGCGATCAGGTGTCGCATCGCCCATCAGACGACGCAGCGCCGGACGCACAAACACTTCGAACGACACCAGCGATGAGACCGGGTTGCCGGGCAAGCCAAACATGATGCGATCACCAACCGTAGCACACATCGTCGGCTTGCCCGGCTTAAAGGCGATCCGCCCAAAATGCACGGTACCAATCTCGGCCAGCAACGGCTTTATGAAATCCTTGGTGCCCATGGACACACCACCACTGGTAATCAACACATCAGCCTGCGTCAGCCCATCCATGATTTTGCGTCGTTGAAGCACCTGATCATCGCGAGCAATCCCGGGCGAGTGCGCTTCGCACCCAGCGGCTTCTATCGCCGCCATCAAGGCGTGACGATTCGAGTCGCGCACGCCGCCGTACGGTAATGGTTCGTCGTATTCATAAACCTCGTCGCCTGTTGAGAGCACTGCGACCACCGGGCGACGGTAAACCGCCACCAGCGACAGGCCGATGTTGGTCAGCAAGCCGACATCGCCGGCTGAGAGCGTAGCCCCTGCAGGGATTACGACATCATCACACCGCATATCACTGCCAATTGGCAACACGCATTCACCCGCGCGCACGCTCCCTTGATACGTCAAGGTACCATCGACCTCGTGGGTACGCTCGACCATCACAGCCGCATCAGCACCAGCCGGCAGTGGGGCACCGGTCATAATACGGGTTGCTTGACCAGGAGCCAGCGTGATGCGCTCACCACTGCCAGCCGTCAATTCGGCAATCACCTGACGGGGTGCATCGCCGTCGCTGGTACGAATTGCATAGCCGTCGACGGTTGCGCGCGGCTCGGCAGGCATATCGGCCGGCGCCAGTACTGTCTCGGCCAAAACACGCCCTGCCGCACGATGGGGAGCAATCATCTCGATCCCGAGTGGGGTGCGGCTGATGTGCAATACCATGTGTGATGCCTCAGCCACACTTACCATTGGCCATGCGGATTCTCGTTGCATCACATCCTCCTCTAACACACATCGCCCATAGCTGGGCTATGGGCGATGTCTCGAATCATATGCTGGCGATTATGCGTTAACCGCATCCGTCTTGCTCGCCTTAAAGTCTTGATCGGCAAGGTACCACACAGCCTCCATGGCAGCCTTACACCCCTCGCCGGCGGCCGTGATTGCTTGGCGATAGACGTGGTCAACCACATCGCCGGCCGCAAAGATACCAGGGATATTGGTGCGGGTATGATGGTCAGCCTTGATGTAGCCGTTCTCGTCGAGCTCGAGCAAGCCGGTGAAAATCTTGGTATTTGGCACGTGGCCGATATATGGGAACACGCCCTCCGTCTCGTGGTGAATCACTTCACCCGTCTTGAGGTTGCGAATCTTGACACCAGTGACGCTCTGCTCACCCAAAATCTCGTCAACGGTTGAGTCCCACACGAAGCGCACTTTGGGATTGCTAAAGGCGCGCTCTTGGAGTACCGGATCGGCACGCAAGCTATCGCGGCGATGCACAATCACCAACTCTTTGACGTAGCGGGTCAAAAACAAGCCCTCGTCAAGCGCACTATTACCACCGCCAACGACGACGACGCGCTTATCGCGGAAGAAGAACCCGTCACAGGTGGCACAGTAGGACACACCGCGATTGGCCAACAAATCTTCACCCGGCACACCCAACTTACGCGGTGACGCACCGGTCGACACAATGATGGTGTCAGCAGTAATTTGATCGCCATCATCGGTGTGGAGCACAAATGGGCGTTGTGACGCATCGATTGAGGTAATCAATGTGTCGCGGTACTTTGCACCGAAGCGCTCTGCTTGTTTTTCGATGTTATCGGCTAATTCAAAGCCACCAATACCATCAACAAACCCTGGGTAATTCTCGACTTCGCTGGTTGTGGCAATCAAGCCACCGGGCTGAAGACCACGAATAACCAGTGGTTCAAGGTTGGCGCGGGCAGCGTACAAGGCGGCGGTCAAGCCGGCTGGTCCTGAGCCGATTACAGCAACACGTGTGTGCATCTTTTCCTCGATTCATATGCGTCAAAATGCGACTAAAAACATCGCTTCTTACTGGTACTTATTTTAGCATACTATACCCCCCGGGCGTACCCTTTTGGCCATTTCTAACGGTATTCACATAAATGGTTTTATGGAGGGAGTACACCATGGTTATGCTTTTTTTGATGCTTACAATCTTCATCAACGAGGTCATGCCTGCCCCAAGTAATGCCCCTGAGTGGGTCGAACTATACAATCCGGGGCCAGACGCAGTTGACCTGAGCGGATGGTATTTTGATGATGATACACTCGGTGGCACCCAAATCACCATTCCGCCAAATACCGTCATCGCACCAGCATCGCTCTACGTTTTCACTCTTAATAGTGCCATTCTCAATAACACCGGTGACGCGATTACGCTCTACAATGCACACGGTCAACTCATTGATCGTATTGACTTTGCCAGCATGAAAAACACTGAGAGCGTAGCACGCACTCCTGACGGCAGTGCACTCATCACCAAAACACTCCCTTCCCCGGGACAATGGAATACCCCACAAGTAAGTCCAACACCGCTTCTTCCTACTGTAACAGCACCAATTAATGTCACCGATGTGGTTGTGTCGTTGACACCACATGCCGAAACTTCTACAACCCCCTCAATCCTCGACAACGAAACACCAACACCACCTACCACCTTTACAGCATCGATACTAGATACACTAAACCCAACCAGTACTGAATCACCAACCCGCACCCCAAGCCCTACCAAAACCCCCAGTGATACTCGCACCCCGAGCCCTACCAAGACCCCCAGTGATACCCGCACCCCGAGCCCTACCAAGACCCCCAGCGATACCCGCACCCCGAGCCCTACCAAGACCCCCAGCGATACCCGCACCCCGAGCCCTACCAAGACAGCATCACATACAGCTATCGGCACAGCGACGCGCACACCTTCGTTGACCCGTACCCCACGTCTCACAAAAACCCCTCGCTCGACCCTGACAATACGCGCCACACGCACATTGAGCCATACGCGTACCCTCAAACCTAGTCATACAGCACACATAAGCGATTCTCAATCACAGGCAGATTCACGTCTTACACCCACACAGATTGCAATAATCTCAGTCATCAACAACGCACTCATACCACAACTGGTTGTCTGTCCACCACCACCAGCCACACTCAAAGGCTGGAAGCTTGTTTCGGCACACCAACAGCTTCAACTACTTGCAAGTAGTCCATGTGCCACCATCACACTCCCAGAAAATCCACCCCCACACTGGCAACTCATCAATCCGCATGGACTCGTCATCGCCGAAATCGACGTTTTCCAAGCGCAATGTCACTTAGATGTAAGTACCTGTCGCCCCAGTCAGACCCCCGCACACATGATATTACATGTCGATCCTCGGCCATCAGTGCATCCAACTGAAGTACAACCACCTACGCACACGGTAGCTACAACCGTCGTCTCACTACCAGGAACAACATCTCCGCTGCGTACCTCATCCACCATTCCAGTCGGATTACTTCTTATGCTCGGTGGTTGGATTGCCCTCAAACTACTTGCTCGACCAGCAGACGACGTGCTATACTCTGAGGCAGACGAAGATGCGGCGAGTAGTGCTGACGCACTGTCCAGCGAGTCGAGAAAGGTGTGAGCTCGACCAGGTAGTCACCACGAACGGCACCGCGGAGTCTGACAATCGACACAAGAGGGATCGAGTACATCTGCTCGATAACTGGGGTGGAACCGCGCACGTCCTGCGTCCCCAGGCGAGATTCGTTTCGCCTGGGGTTTTTGTATGCCCTAGGCTCACATGGGAGAGATCGTTTATGCCAGCAGCATCACTCGAACAACTCGCATCACTG
>CAYXXK010000005.1:14358-50237 GCA_964469045.1 uncultured Klebsiella sp. | reverse complement strand
GTGCAAACGCCGTGGCTTCATCTACCCGAGCTCCGACATCTACGGCGGGTTGCAAGGTGTGTTTGACTACGGCCCGTTGGGCGTTGAGCTCAAAAACAACATCATCAACTCATGGTGGAGCGCTAACGTCTATGCCCGCGACGACATGGAGGGGCTCGATGCCTCCATCTTGATGAATCGCTTGGTATGGAAGTATTCGGGCCACGAAGAGACCTTCAATGACCCACTTGTCGATTGCCGCCAATGTAAAGGGCGCTGGCGCGCCGACCACATCAAGGGCAAGTGCCCAAGCTGTGGATCGAGCGATTTGACCGAGCCTCGGCCATTCAACATGATGTTCAAGACGGCCATTGGACCGGTCGCAGATAGCGATTCGTTCGCCTATTTGCGCCCCGAGACGGCCCAAGGGATCTTTGCCAACTTCGGTAATGTGTTGGCCACCACCAGTCGCAAGTTGCCGTTCGGTATCGCCCAGGTCGGCAAGGCGTTTCGTAATGAGATTAACCCGCGCAACTTCCTCTTCCGCGTGCGCGAATTCGAGCAGATGGAGATTGAGTTCTTTGTCATGCCCGGTACTGACGAGGAGTGGCACGAGCGCTGGCTCGAGGATCGCCTGAGCTGGTGGGAGTCAATCGGTATCCCCCGGAGCAAAATCCAAGTCTACGACGTGCCTAAGGACGGGTTGGCGCACTACTCGAAGCGCACCTACGACTTGATGTACGACTATCCAACTCTCGGGTACGAAGAGATTGAGGGTATCGCCAGCCGAAGTGACTACGATCTCGGCTCACACTCACGCGACCAAGAGAACCTGGGCTTGAGCGCCAAAGTCTCGCCCAACCGCGACAGCGTGGCCAAGTTGAACTACTACGATCAAGCCAACAACCGGCACGTGGTGCCGTTTGTGATTGAGCCATCAGCCGGCGTCGGGCGCTGCTTCTTGGCAGTCTTGTCAGAAGCCTACGACGAGCAGTTGGTCAAAGAGCCGGCCGCCGACAAAGTCGAATCCGTGCGCAGTGCACTCGAATCGTTTGCCAAGTCGGTTGGTCGCAACGAGAAGATGAGCAGTGAGCACCGTGACGCCATCGTGGCCCAAGCCGAGCACATTGGCGCCGATTTGGCTCACAACTTGCCGCAAATCGAACAACTCTTGGCCATGCCTAGCGCCGACGGCATCGAGGTCGGCAAGAAGTTGCGTGGTGTGGCACAACCAGTGGTCGACGAGTTCTACCGCACGGTCTTGCACCTCAAACCACAGCTGGCCCCCACGAAGGTCGCCGTGTTCCCACTCAAGCGCAACCACGACGGGCTCGTCAGCATGGCCAAAGGTATCCGCAGCGACTTGCAAATGAACGCCAACATGCGCACCGTGTATGACGACACCGGCGCCATCGGCAAGCTCTATCGTCGCCAAGATGAAATTGGCACGCCGTTCTGTGTGACGGTTGACTTCGAGTCACTCGAGAACGGCACCGTCACCGTGCGCGATCGCGATAGCATGCAACAAGAGCGGATTTTGGCCAAGGAGCTCGAGCAGTACGTCCGCGAGAAATCACGCTAACTCAAATACCGGTATCGGGGTTCACACATGGCGAGCCCCGATACCACCCGAGGTGAGTATGCCCACCATTACCTGCCCACTTTGTCAGCACCTAACCGCAGTCCCGCTCCCTGACGGCGCCTGAATGGTGCGCTGGATATGCCCGCAGTGTGCGGGACTTGTGCGTGTGACTCCCAATCAATGCTGTGTCTTTTGTGCGTACGCCGACATCGATTGTCATGGACAGCCGACCAATCGCCCCCAAAAGGATGAATTTGCATGGCAAAAACAACGACTCTAACCTGCCCGTATTGTGGACATGTATCCGAAGAAACAATGCGCTCGACTGATCAAATCGAACGCACGATCCGGTGCTTTGAATGTGACACGCTGATTGAGGCACCAGCCGATGCCCACTGCGTCTGGTGCGCCTACGCCGACCCTGCCTGCCCGATTGTACAGAACCAGGCCAGCTGCAACCCGGTTATCATCCCACCAGCCCGCTAAAGTACGACTGGTGAGATTCTTTCAAATACATTTGAAATATTAAAATCAATTTGAAATAATTTTGCGAGTAATTTTGTATGTTATTTCAACTCTTGTGGCAACAAAATCTCACTCAAACGCCAATTCAAGCCGTCACGCCTGAGCACGAGCGTGGTGGCGCTTTGGGTGTCGGTGTTGGTAATAGTCACCCCAAAGGTATCAAGCGATTGATAGCCCATCGAAACCGAGGTGTTCGCTGCATTCGTGGCTGCTGCAGGTGCCTCTTGATCGAGGACATCGGTCATTGAATTGCCGTTGAGCACTGCCACAAGCCCCTCGGGAGTGACGATGGCATCGAGGAGCAATTCGATGATTTTGCTGCCGAAGGCAGCGCCGAGGAGTCCCATAGCGTCGTCATCGGTAGTTTGAGTCATTTGATCGGCGAGCATGGCAGTCAACTGTGTATTGAGGCTCTGCCGCACAGCGACAAAATCAATGTACTCCGACAGCGCCTGACCATCGCGCGCCTCGGCCGCCGCCTGCATTTGTGAGACAGTAATGTATGGCGTCGCTACAACATACCCAAAAGACAAGACTAGTACAGCGACAATGCCCGCAATAATGACACGCACATTCATGATATGGTGCTCCTTTCGAACGCATCATATCATATACACGTAAACATGTAATTTCATGTGTGCGTATGGAGAGGGAACCACCCGCCGAACCCGTTGCCCACCTCACGCATCGAGGCAAATCGGTTTCACCTACATCGCTCCCACGTAGACATCACCGACTCAGCCCGTTTGCCATCTCGAGCATCGTAGCAAATCGGGCGTTTCGCGCTTTCAAATAAACAATATACTGCTCGAGCATAGCCATGCGTGAGCCACGGCCGATGATTTGGGGATGCATCAAGACGGTCAGGATGCCGTGATCGATGTGGGCATCCATCCAGTCGAACTCTTGTTGCCAGATCGAGAGCACCGATTGTGGATTAGCCGTACCGTTACGATATGGCGAAAAATTGAACTGAAAGTGGACCCAATCGTCGAACTCGTAGCTAGTCGGTAGCTCCCACAGGCGCGCCTCACGGCCACGCACCAACGGTTCATCGCGACTGACACGATCGCCGATGCGAGGTCGATATGGGCGGTAGTCATCGCCTTTGAAGCTCGAATCGTAGACAAAGCCGTACTCCTCAAGCAAGAGCAAGGTTTGATCGGAGTGCTCACCGGGCCCACGATATCCTTTGGGCGTCACGCCGAATTTGGTCAAGGCCGCCAAGGCCCGCTCAAAATCACGGCGCTCGGCATCGGGCGTCAACTCGGCCGGCGCCATGTGATTATACGAGTGGTGGGCCAGCTCGTGCCCGTCGGCCACGATTGCCGCAACCTCATCAGGGAACGAGTCACAGGTATGCCCTGGCACAAAAAACGTGGCTGGGAGTTGATACTGACGCAACAACGCCAAAATCCGTGGCACACCGACACGTGCACCGTACTCACCACGATGAAGCATGTTGGCCGACGTGTGTTCATAACTAAACCAGACCGACAAGGCGTCAAAATCAAAGCTCAAACAAATGGTTGAATTGGGCATGGGTGGTCCTTTGGCGTGTTGCGATGTGTCTGCGTATTGTATGCCATATTGGCCGATTATTTGACCACAACATTTCCCCTTGACAAAGGATTGAAAACCTACTATTATTTGACCTATAAATCCTAGTGGTTTAATATACTTTATCAACCATGGCGACATGGTTTTCTTTGAAGGCATATTACCTACTAAATCAATAGGATTTATATGTAATAAAACAAACGAAAGGGCATCACGTATGCGTATGGCATGGCAAAAGCTAATATGGATCATCATGATTATCGTGTTGGTGGGATGTAGTGCCCAGCCATCGGCGGCACCAGCAGATGCTCCAGCAGATGAGTTGAGTGGCACGATTGCGGTATCGGGGGCATTTGCGTTGTACCCGATGATGACGGTGTGGGCCGAGGAGTTCCAGAAATTGCATCCCAACGTGACATTCGACGTGCAAGGTGGCGGCGCCGGCAAGGGCATGACCGACACATTGAGCGGAGCAGTAGACATCGGTATGATTTCACGCGCCATCAAGCCCGAAGAAGAGGAGCAGGGCGCGTATTGGGTCAAGGTCACCAAAGACGCTGTCTACGCAGTCATTAGTGCTGATAACCCGGTTGCTGCACAAATTATCGCCAAGGGCATCAGTCAAGAGACAATTGCCAAGATTTACATCACCGGCGAAATCACCACTTGGGGACAGGTAGTAGGCGACCCAAGCATTACTGACCCCATCAACATTTATACGCGGTCAGATGCGAGTGGGGCAGCCGAGATGTGGGCGAAGTTTGGCGGTGGCAAAGTCCAAGACGACCTCAAGGGTGTTGGTGTCAACAGCGAGCCTGCCATGGTTGATACGGTCATCAAAGACCCACTAGGGATTGGCTATAGCAACCTCAACAGTGTCTATGATCCGAGCACGGGTGGATTTGTCACTGGCGCGATTGTGCCACCGCTCGACATCAACCAAAACGGCCAAGCAGATGCCAACGAGTACTACGAGACCAAAGACGAGGCGCTCCAGGCAGTAGCCGACGGCATCTATCCGTCACCACCAGCACGCGATGAGCATCTGGCTACTAAGGGCAAGCCGACCGGCTTGGTGCTGACCTTCATTGAATGGATATTGACGGATGGGCAGCAATACTTGGCACCGGCGGGGTATGTACCGCTGACGAGTGACGAGCAACAGGCCTCGCTCGAGAAGTTGAAATAACGCCATGGGAGTGTTTGAGATGCGTTCAGGTGCCGGTCGTGAATCACGACCGGCAAGCGCACGTCACCGGCAGGATGCAATCGCACAGCGCTGGTCGTTGCGCATCACGTTTATCCCGCTTGTCGTGTTGGGATTCGTGGCCATCGCCTTGATTGTCAGGGCCTGGCCGATTTTGCAGACATACCCGCTGATTGAGTTATTGTTTGGCACCACTTGGAAGCCGAGCGCTGGCCAATTTGGCTTATGGCCGTTTATTAGTGGGACTATATGGGTCACCAGCGTCGGCGTACTGCTGGCAGTACCGCCGAGCATATTGACGGCTATCTACATCGCAGAATATGCCCATACCCGCACCCGGCTCATAATCAAGCCGGTCCTTGATGTGCTAGCGGCCATCCCGCCGGTTGTGTATGGCGTATGGGGATTATTGGCAGTGGTGCCGTTTGTAGAATCAGTGTTGGCACCATTGTTGTCAGGCGCTCTTGGATTTTTGCCACTGTTTAGCATCAATCAACCGACAGGCTTTAGTGTCTTGGCGGGTGGGATTGTACTGGCTGTGATGATTACGCCGTTGATGATTGCGGTGATGTACGAGATATTGCATACCGTGCCCAGCGACTTGCGCCAAGCGTCTTTGGCGGTCGGTGCTACCCGTTGGGAGACGATTTGGCGGGTGTTACTGCCACATATCATGCCAGGGATTATTGCAGCGATCGTGCTTGGGGCGTCGCGGGCTTTTGGTGAGACGATTGCGGTGCTGATGGTAGTAGGCAATGTGCCAAAAGTGCCGGCGTCGTTGTTTGACACGGCATATCCGTTGCCGGCGTTGATTGCCAACAATTACGGTGAAATGATGTCGATTCCGCTCTACGATGCGGCGTTGTTGATGGTGGCGCTGGTGTTGTTGGTGGTTGTGTTCATCTTTAATTTGATTGCGATGATGATTTTGCGGCGTTTTGTCCGCTAGCGTGTGAGCATATGATGCAACGTACTTCGTTTACGCGACGCAACCTCGGTGAATCGTTGATGAAGCGACTGATGCAGGGGGCCTTAGTGATTGTGATGGGTACCCTGGGGTTGATTTTGTGGACAATCATATCCCGTGGCTTGCCGGCGCTGACGTGGGAGATGGTGAGTCAGACGCCCAAGGGTGGGTTTTATATGGGCAAGGGTGGTGGCGTACTCAATGCAATTCTTGGCTCGATCTATATCGGACTCGGTAGCACGGTGTTGGCATTGATTGTCAGTTTGCCGATTGCGCTGGCACTCAATACGTATGTCCGACAGGCGCGCTGGCAAGAGCGGATTCGCTTGATGTTGGATGTGTTGTGGGGCATTCCGTCGATTGTCTATGGTGCATTTGGCTTTACGGTGATGTTGACGTTCGGATTGCGGGCGTCGCTCTTGGCCGGGATTGTGATTGTGGCGCTGGTGATTTTGCCGATTATGATTCGGGCGATGGACGAGGTATTGCGACGTATGCCGACCGATCTGACGCACGCCGCATTGGCGCTGGGCGCAACGCGATTTGAGGTGGCCCGGCATGTCGTGCTACGGCAGATGTTGCCGGGACTCGTCACAGCGATTTTGTTGGCGTTTGGGCGCGGGATTGGCGATGCGGCCTCAGTGCTGTTCACGGCCGGGTATACCGATCGCATGCCGACGTCATTATTTGCACCGACGGCCACGCTGCCACTGGCGGTGTTGTTTCAATTGAGTACGCCGTTTGAGGCAGTGCGCGAGCGTGGGTATGCATCGGCATTGTTATTGACCATCTTGGTGTTTGTGGTGAGCATCGGGGCCCGTTGGCTTTCGCATGCGCTATCACGCTACACCATCAAATAAAGAGCAGACAGGAGCATTCATGGATGCACATATTTCGGTACAGAACCTGCATGTCTGGTACGGCAATCATGCAGCGTTATCGTCAATATCGGTCGATATCCCACGACACGGCATCACGGTGATTATGGGGCCGTCGGGGTGTGGCAAAACGACGCTACTCAAGAGTTTCAATCGTTTTTTGGAGCTCAACGACACCACGCGTATCAGTGGCACGGTGGCGGTTGATGGTCACGATGTCTATGCGCCCGGGGTTGATGTGACGGCAGTGCGCAAACGTGTCGGGTTATTGGCACAACGCCCGACGGCGCTGCCGATGTCAATCTTTGAGAATGTGGCATACGGGATGCGCATCCATCAGCCACACCTCGACAAATCGGCACTAGCTGCACAGGTGCAACATTATCTTGAGGTGGCCGGGTTGTGGCATGAAGTGGCGCAACGTCTCGATGCACCGGCCACGGCGCTATCAATTGGGCAACAGCAGAGGCTATGTTTGGCGCGGGGCTTGGCGGTCGAGCCAGAGATTATTTTGGGCGATGAGCCGACATCGGCACTCGACCCGATTTCGTCGCGCCATATCGAGCAAAAACTGCTCGAGCTCAAGCAGCGTTATACCACAGTAATTGTGACGCACACACTACGACAAGCCAAACGCCTGGCTGATTATGTGATTTTTATGTATTTGGGCGAAATCGTCGAAGCCGGGCCGGCGCAACAGCTCTTTGCTGACCCACAACAAGAGCGCACCAAAGAATACTTGGCTGGCGTATTTTAGACACAAAAAACCGCCGCGGGGAGGAACTTCCCCGCGGCGGTTTTTATTTAGCCCAAGCGCTCGAGCTCATCGAGCAAGGCGTCAAAGCGATCCATGGCAGCTTGCACTGGTGCTGGTGAGGCCATGTCGACGCCGGCGCCGCGCAACAAGTCGATGGACGACTTGGATGAGCCACCGCTCAAGAAGCCGAGGTAGTTTGTGACGGCGGTGCTGTCGCCCTTCTGGACCTGGTCAGCCAGCGCCAAGGCGGCCGAGATGCCGGTGGCGTACTGGTAGACGTAGAAGTTGTAGTAGAAGTGCGGGATGCGTGACCACTCAAGGCCAATCTCGTCGTCGAGGGTCACAGCAGGCCCATGGTAGCGCTTGACCATGTCGTAGTAGCGCTCAGTCAGGCCGTCGGCTGTCAACGGCTCATCTTGCTCAGAGCGGGTGTGCATGTCGAGCTCAAACTCGGCGAACATGGTCTGACGAATCAGGGTGCGACGGATGTCCTCGATTTGTTGGAGCACCAAATGGCGGCGCAAGGCGGCGTCATCGCGGGTTTGGAGCAAATGCGAGACGAGCAAGGCCTCGTTGAGAGTTGAGGCGACCTCGGCGACGAAGATGGTGTAGTCGCCGTAGTGGTAGGGCTGTGACTTGCGCGTAAAGAATGAGTGCATCGAGTGGCCCAACTCGTGCGCCAGAGTGAAGACGTCGTCAAGGCGGTTTTGGTAGTTGAGCAAGATGTAGGGCGCGGTGGTGTACGAGCCGGTGCTGTAGGCACCACTGCGCTTGCCCTTGTTTTCGTAGACGTCGATCCAGCGTGACTCGTAGCAGGTGCTGAGTGCGGTCTGGTACTCGTCGCCGAGCGGTTGCAAAGCAGCTTGCACCATGCGGTAGCCGTCGTGGTAATCGACGCTCAACTCGGTGCCGGCGTGGATGGGTGAGTAGAGGTCGTAGATGTGGAGCGTGTCGAGCTTCATCAGGCGCTTGCGCAACTCCATGTAGCGATGGAGCTTGGGCAGATTGGCCTGCACCGTTGATACGAGGTTGTGGTAGACGGCAACCGGGATGTCGTTGGGGGCCAGGGCCGCCTCGACTGCGGAGTTGTAGCCACGCACGCGGGCGTTTATCACGTTGCTACGCACGCCGTTAGAAAGAATCATGGCCAACGTGTTGCGGTGTGATTTATAGGTCTGATAGTAAGTCTTGAAGGTATCACGACGCACACGGCGATCGTTGCTTTCGAGGTACTTGCCGTAGCGACCGTGCGAAAGTGAAACCTCGTTGCCTTCTTCGTCTTTGATGCTGCCGAACTGCATGTCGGTGTTGTTGAGCACGCCGAAAATCTGGTACGGCGCGCTGGCCATCTCGCCCGTTTGGGCCAAGATGCCCTCAACCTCAGCCGTGCGGGTATGGGCGCGATTGCGCAATAGCACGTCGAAGTTGTAGGCGTACTTACTCAACTCGGCATGACTGGTCAGCCAGCCACGGAAGGTGGGCTCATCAATAGACAAAATCTCGGGCTCAATGAAGGCAATCGCAGCCTGGGCCTTGGCGACCATGGCTTGGGCGCGGGCGTTGAGTGCTTGGCCTGCGGCATCGCCAGAATCGGAGTCATAGCGGCAGTGGGCGTAGATGTAGAGTTGGTGGGCGGTCTTGAGCAACTCCTCGCGGGCTTTGATGGCAGCCACGACGCTATCTGCGCTCTGTCCGACCTGCCCCTCGTGGGCAGCCACACGGGTTACGAGCGCATCGACCTGGGCCAACTCACGCTCCCAGGTACTATCGTCGGCATACATCAACGTCAAATCCCAGGTGTCGGCTTGTTTGGCCTGGCTACGACTGGGGACTTCTTGTGTCGTCATAACAACACACTCCTTTGGTCAGCTTATTGGGGCGAAGGGGCAATCGCGGCCCAGTCGATGCGCACCATCAGGCGCCGCATCTGTCCGAGGAGCGGGCCGCGTTGCCCGCGATAATCGAGGGCATCGGGGACAAACTCAGGGCCGCGCAACGTTATTTCAATCGTACTCGTTTTGGGGAGCACAGGCAAGTCAAATCGCTCAATCCGGACATCAGTTTGATTAGCGACAAATGAACCAAGCAGTTGATTGCCCAACCAGACCTCGATGGGACCACGCGGTATCACATCGGCCGGCCAAGCCCGGCCATCAACCTGTAGCACAAGTTGTTGCACAAAGCCGTCGGCAGCCTGTGGAAAGCGTAGACGCGCCCCGTTGCTACACCAACGCAAACGGGCGTCAAGTGATGCGTCATACTCGCTGGCGTAACAGCCATCGACGTACCCCAAATCAAGGTCGTCGCCAACATCGATGCGTTGGGTAGACGCCGGGGTAAGCCAGGTATAACTCCAGCTGACCGGGTTGCGCTGCTCGACCGGCGTCGAGCCAAAGAGGGCACGGGCCTCATCAATCCGACCGAGGGTGCGCCATAGATCAGCCCTGACCAGTTCAACCTCGATTTGAGGGCTCTGGGCGGGCAAGGTGCCAAGGGCTATTTGGGCGTCGCCAGCTCGGTGCAGGAGTAGCGCTTGGCCGACTTCGTCATATGGCAGTGGCAGTGGCATCGGCAATTTGGTGGTACGCAAGACGGGTTGTTGTAATAGCGTGGCGAATGCCTCGCGGTTAGCGCGTAACTCCTGCGCCTGCGTGGTGAGATCGTAGCAGAACAAAATCGATGGTGACGGTCCAAAAAACGACGGTGGCACCAGCGATGTGACGTGAGCGAGCGGCGTGGCCGCCAGCGACCACACGACGAGTGCGCTGGCCCCAGCGAGACCCGCACCAGGAGCCAGCCAGTCGCGCCAGCGTTTCTGCCAGAAAAAGGTAATCGTCATGGCCGCCAATATGGCAATCATGGGCAACAGGATGAGTCGGAAGCGGGTGATGCTAAAGAGCACGGCACCCAGCAATACTGGCACCACAACCCAAATCATCAACAACCACCATTGATCGGCACGCACGGTACGCCGGCTGACCCAGACGCCCAACACGGCTGGTATCAGCAGGGCGAGATACCAGATGTCATCGAGCCAGAGGAGGAAATCGGCGTAAGTCTGTGACACATTCCCGATGGTAAACCCTTTGGTGAAGCGCTCGGCGCTCGAGTAGCGAATTTGCCAAAACGAGACGAACTCGGCGGGGATACGACTGACAAATGCCTGTGGGTTGGCCAGTATTACACACAAAGCCTCAGCAGTCATGGCCGATTGACGGGCACCTTGGGTTGGTAGCACGCCGGGGTGCGGGACACATGTCGTCGCCGGCGGCGACTTGGTTGATTGACTGAGTGCATCGACAAAACGATCAGTTTGGGCGCCGGATTGATCACCGTAGAGCGATGCATTGGCACTCAGGAGCAAATTGTACGCACCACTGGTGTCAACGATGATGGAGCCCCCGAAGGTGCGGCTGGCGTAGAGACTCCATGGCAACACCATCAGCACGGCAGTGACACATAAGATGATGGCATCACGCCAGCGGTGTGTCGGGGCAGTAGCCCAGACCCAGATGGCTAGCAACGGCAAAAAGACCAACGCCAAACTGCGCGTGAGCATCGCCAGGCCAATGAGGACGCCCATCAGGACGAGGAGAATGCCACGATGGCGGCTCGTGGTGACAATGAGCGATAGCCAGAGTAACGCCAGAAAGAAGGTCAGAAAGAGCGTTTCGGAGAGGAGCGTTTGACTCGCAGTGGCCAAGGGTAGATTGATGGCCATCAACAGGGTGGCGATGATGGGCACTGCCGGTTGCTGCGGGGCCACACGGTTGGCGATGGCCCAGACGAGGATGATATGACCCAGCGAAAGGATGATTTGGCTGATGTAGACCCAATACTCGTTGCCACCAATGAACAGGTGTGCGGCGACGAAGAGGGGATAGAGCGGGGCGCGTGTCCAGTAATAATCGAGATACCACGCAAATCCGCGCCCATATGAGAGCCAGGTGGCGGCAGCCAGGTATTCGCCCTCGTCGGAGATGAGACCAATGCGCGGGAGCTCGCTCCACATCACCACGCGAAGCACCACGGCGCTGATGAGCGCGAGCACGAGCCAGATTCGAGGTGGTGAGGATTGCATGCCAACTCCTTGTGGAATACCGATTGCAAGCGCAAATGGTACACTGAACACAAACACATGGTACGAGAGATGATGCGCATGTCGATGCTACGAGCCGCACACATAAGTCATTCATATAATACTACGCAGGCAGTCAACGATTGCACGCTGACGGTTGAGCCAGCCCAACGGATTGCGATTATTGGGCCATCGGGGTGTGGCAAAAGCACGTTGTTGCGGATTATCGCCGGACTCGAGCCCGGGCACACGGGCAATATTTGGTATCAAGGACGCGATATTACCGGGGTACCGGTGCATCAACGTGGAATTGGTTTGATGTTTCAGGAGCATGCGCTGTTTCCACATATGACTGCATCAGCCAACGTGGCCTATGGGTTGTACGGTCAACCGAAGCAAGTCATCACAGCGCGCGTCAATCAACTTCTTGAATTAATGGGCATCACCCATTTGGCCGAGCGTTTGCCCGAACAACTCTCGGGTGGTGAACGGCAACGCGTGGCGCTAGCGCGCAGTTTGGCACCCAAACCGGCATTGCTGTTACTCGACGAGCCGTTTGCGGCACTTGACCGGATTCGGCGTGATTTTTTGCTGGATGAGTTGCCCACATTGCTAGAACACGAGCAGGTGGCGGCCATATATGTGACACATGATGCCCTCGAGGCCTGTCGATTTGCCGAGCAGATTGTGGTGATGCGGGCGGGGACTATTATCAGGCAGGATACGCCACAACAGTTGTATCAGACCCCACAGAGTGCATTTGTGGCCACACTGCTCGGGATGCGTACGCCTTTGGCGGTGCAACCGCATGCCGCAGGATGTTTCACGGCGTTTGGGGTGATACCACTGATGTCGCCACAGGCAGATATGCGGTTATTGATACACCCTGAGGCGGGGATTCCGCTGGGCAATCAACCACAGATTTTGCTCGAAGGGCGCGTGGTGGCCACGACCTTTCGGCCGCCGTGGTGGCGACTCACACTCCAAAGTCACGACGGGCGCGCAATCATCGAATGTGATGTGGCAATCACCCAGCCACCAGTGGTGGGTGAGGTGGTTGAAATCGCCGTGCGCCTCAGCGCCATGAGCTTTGTGGCAGACGACGTATAATACGCATACACCGAGCAATACAAGGAGGGGCAGATGCGCGTTGGTTTGGTACAAATCAATTCACAAGAAGATCGTCAGCACAATGTGGCGCGGGCACTCGAGTTGGTCGACGAGGCCGTAGCTCAAGGGGCGCAGTTTGTGGCGATGCCGGAGTGTGTCAATTACTTGGGACGCGGCGAGTTCCATCCAGCCAATGCCGAGACGCTCGATGGACCAACGGCAACGGCCTTTGCGGCCGCGGCCAAGCGCCACGGGATTTGGTTGCACGGTGGGTCGATTCTCGAGGTGACTGATACACCGGGCAAGCACTACAACACCAACATCGTCTTTGACCCGAGTGGCAAGCAAGTAGCGGTCTACCGCAAGATTCACTTGTTTGACGTGGATATTGCGCCAGGGAGTTACCGCGAATCAGACACCTATTTGCCGGGTGATCAGATTGTTACGACTGACGTGAATGGAGTGACGCTCGGGTTGAGCATCTGTTACGACGTGCGGTTCCCTGAGTTGTACCGCTTGCTGGCGTTAGCGGGCGCCAAAATTATCACGGTACCGGCGGCGTTTACGGCGTTCACCGGCAAAGACCACTGGGAGGTGTTGTTACGCGCCCGTGCCATCGAGAATCAGGCGTATGTATTGGCACCAGCACAGTGGGGCGAGCACCCGGTTGGGCGCCACTGTTACGGCCGGAGCATGATTATCAATCCGTGGGGCACGGTCATGGCGACAGCACCCGATGGTGAGGGCGTGATAGTGGCCAATCTCGACATGCAAGAGCTCGAGCGCTTGCGCAAGAGTGTACCGTCATTGGCGAATCGCCGACCACAGATCTACAAGTGGTAAACACGCAAACGGGCGGAGTGGTGATTACCACTCCGCCCGCGCCATACTCAGCCCCTACTCCATGCGCAAGACAATCTTGCCGGCACCCATGTTGTTCTGGTAGGCGCGAATCCCGGCTGCTGCCTGATCAAGTGCATATGTTGCCAAGACCTCGGTCGTCATTGCATGCGCAAGCGCGCCTTGGATGTCAATCATGGCTCGGACCACACGCGTCATACCGTGGCGGCGAATCCACTCGGTCAGCCAGAAGCCTTCAACCACGCGATTCCCAAACAAGAGCGTACCGACATCGACCTGGACCGGCTCGAGCGAGAGCGCACCATATACAAGGACGCGCGCGCCACCAGGTAACGCCTTGAGCATCGTACCTGTCATAGTACCTGCCACCGCATCAAACCCAATCCCGGCACGATGGGCGCGACATGCGTCAGCGAGTTGGTCGGTATAATCATCAGCACTGCTGACGACCACGGCACTTGCGCCAATCGCCTTGAGGGCATCAACTTGGTTCGCTTGTCGCACAATGGCCACACTGGTCAGCCCACGTGCTTTGGCCGTACGAATAATCATGCGCCCAAGGGCGCTATTGGCGGCATTGAGCAATACGCCATGATGGTTGTCACGCACGGCCCGGTCGATGAGCGCCCAGGCAGTGAGTGGATTAACCAACATCATGGCGCCTTGTTCGTCACTAATGGTTGCACGCAAGGGGAATACCTGCACGGCGCTGGCAATCGTATACTCGGCCCATGTGCCGAAGTTACCCTGAGTGGCAAGTGCCACACGCCGGCCAACCCAGAGTTTGCCTAATCCGGGTCCGGCCGCAACCACGGTACCACACCCCTCAAAACCCGGCGTGGTAGGTGGTTCACGACGCACGCCATAGCGCCCGCGCAAAAACATCAAATCAGATGGATTCACCGCCGCAGTACGCATTTTGACGAGCACTTGGCCTGCCCGCGGTTGTGGTGTCGGCACCTCACGCACAAACAACCCTTCAGGGCCAGCGAAGGATTCGAGTTGTAAGGTGCGCATAGTTGATGGAATCATCATAATGATTACTATCCTTTTTTGTAGTCATTTGTTGGATTGGCACGCCAGAATTGTTTGAGCGTCGCCATAAACTGTTCGGGAACTTCATCTTGTACCGCCATGCCGGCATCGAGTACATGTACTTGGGCATGGGGCAATGCTGCCGAAAACGTTGACATACGCACGACTGGCGTTGTTTGGGCGTAGCGCCCCCACACAATCTGCACAGGAGCAGTGATTTGTCGAACAATCGGGCGCAAATCACAATTCAGTAAGCCGGTAACAAAGCAAATTGGTGCCCATCGGGCACCTGGTTGATGCCCGGTGCGGTAATACATGTCACGCATAGTGCGATCACAGGCATCTGGATTAGCATAGGTCATATTCCCCAGAAAATAATCAATACTCCGGCGACTCACCAATGCATGAAAAATCGCCGCACCGAACGGACCAGCCAAGAGGTGATAAGCGGCGCCCGGTTGCGCTGGCACAACCAAATCTTCAAGCCCTGTGGGACAAACGACGGTCACATGCGCAAATAGTCCTGGCTCTGTGGCTGCAACAGACAGCACATAAGCGGAACTGAGAGAAACGACAACAACCGATATAGGTCCAGGCAAACTACGGGCAACATCACGGATTAATGCGCTATACAAGTCGGCCGTATAGATTTGTTTGGGGCGATCTGAGTCACCGAAACCAAGCAAATCAATTGCCACCACATGATGCGTATCAGCGAGCATGCGAAAGGGATTGCGCATCTCGTGTGCTGATGCAGCAGCATTAATGCTGTGGATTAACAGGACAGTCGGACCCGTGCCTGTTTCGTGGAGCGCAATTCGGTGTCCACGCCACATAAAAAACCGTGGTGCCACACCGAGTAGCGCCATAGGGGTTGATGTCATCGTCGCACCTCCATTGTCGCCACATTCTCGCCATACAATCAATCTACCACAATCGCCGATCACAGATGGTTTATCTATTTGGCATTAAGCGGATATGTGCGTACCAACCATGCCACGCCGCTCTCTACATCCGCAAATTCACCATCGAGTTGTGCTTCATATGCGGCGTGCAATAATTCGCCGACACGCCGACTCGGAGCGATGCCGAGGGCAAGCACATGTTCACCACGAATCACGGCAACGGGTTTTTCGGCCACAACCTGCAATTGTTGCGCAAACATCATGACCTCAGCACCATGGTTGCGCACCGACAGCGGTGGACTGCCGCCGCCATCTGCGTGCGTCAAACGACTCCACAAATCAATATCAGTGGGGTGGAGGCGTGCAGCGAGTCGGCGTACCATGCGCGGCGAAACGTGGGCACCGAACACAGCCATGTGCTCGCGTACAAGTGCTTTGACAGGATCTACAAAGCGTTCTGGAGCATGAATCAATCGCAAAAACGCTTCAGCATACGGCACGCCTTCGGCCGCATGGCCTGGGCTAATAATCCGCCCAGCGCTGACACTTGTGGTATATGGTTTGCCTAGGTCATGACACAACGCGGCTAACAACAGCGTAATCCGGCGATCTTCGTCGAGATCAGCACCCGTCACCACGGCGTGTTGACAGACGTACCCTGTATGTGTCCATACATCACCTTCGGGGTGGTAGACCGGATCTTGGGGGCACGATACAAGTGGGACGAGCATAGGATAAGCCGGCAACCAACCACATTGTTGCAACGTAACTAATCCTTGACGTGGATGGTCAGACAACGTCCAACGCCGCCATTCGTTCCAGACACGGTCGGGTGTCAGTTGTGGTGCATGCAAGCGCAATCGGGCAGCAAGTATGGCAGTATCGGGATGCACTGCAAAATTGAGCTGTGCTGCTAAGCGCATGATACGCAACACACGCACAGGGTCGTCACAAAAATGGTCATCATCCACATGGCGCAAAAGCCGTTGTTCGATATCTGTGAGGCCACCTTGTGTATCATGCAGCACACCATCCGGCGTCAATACAAGTGCATTGATAGTCAAATCTCGGAAGCGCGTAGCTGTTGCGATATCGCGGTAGGGTGTGACACTTATATCTATCCAGCCTGATGCATCATGTATTCGGACAATCGGCTTTTCGGTGCCGACCACTCCATGCCGTTGGATGTCACTGAGTACCTTTGCCACTTCATCGATAGCAACACCTACCACCTCAACGTCTATTTCATCATATGGAAGCTGCATTACGCTGTTACGCAACGCGCCCCCAACAACGCGCCACTCCCACCTATGAGCCTCAAATCGTTGGCGTATTATGGTTAGTCGCTGCCATATATCATGCGTTTGCCAGTTCATGCGGTGACTCTCTAATTTCATCAACATACGGTATCATTCTATAATGTATTGACTATTCATTCTACGAGATACACCGATTGTTAATCTGACTAATTTGAGTATAATACTCATGTAGATACAGATAACGGCGATGCAAAGGAGAGACAATCAGATGAGTAATGGTATCACGATGTACACAACTGCATGGTGTTCGGACTGTCGCGTGGCCAAGCGCGTCTTTGCGGCCGAGAACATCAGCTACACAGAAATAGACATCGAGAAGGAGCCAAGTGCGGTTGAGATTGTGCGCAACCTCAACAACGGGAATCAGTCGGTACCGACGATTGTCTTCCCAGACGGTTCGATTTTGGTAGAGCCATCAGCAGCGGTACTCAAAGCCAAAATTGCCGAGATGGCCCAATAAGTTTGGTGGAGCGTGGTGGCGGCCGGTGTGTATTACACCGGCCGCCATTCTTTTTAGAGAACCGGAATAACCTCGATAATCTGATCATGCCCTGGCCCAACTGACACCATCGAGACTTGGGCGCCACACAATTCGGCAAGGCGATTGACATAGGCTTGGGCGTTGGCCGGCAATTCGGCCCAGGTGCGGATATCTTGGGTGGGGCTCAACCAGCCGGGCATAACCTCGTACACCGGCTCAACCTCGGCGTAGGTCTCGGGCTGGCTAGGAGGGTGATTGATGAGTTGCTCATGGTGGCGATAGCCGACACAGATGGCAATCTCGGCGACTTCGTCGAGCACATCCAACTTGGTGATTGCCAAGCGGTCGATACCATTAAGACGTGTCGCATAGCGCGCAGCAACAGCATCAAACCAGCCGACACGGCGCAAGCGCCCGGTAGTGGTGCCGACCTCGGCCCATGGTTTGCCCATTTGGCGCAACGCATCAGCGGCAGCACCATCGACTTCGCTAGGGAATGGACCTGAGCCGACGCGGGTGGCATACGCTTTAAAGACGCCCATCACATGATCGATTTCGCTTGGAGCGATGCCGGCACCTTGGCTGGCGCCAGCGATACCAGGCAATGATGAGGTGACAAACGGATACGTGCCGTGGTCAATATCAAGGAGTACGCCTTGGGCACCTTCGAGTAGGATTGACTGATGCGACTCAAGGGCGCGTTGTACATCCGGGTAGACGTCAGCGATATACGGCGCAAGACGTTGGCCGTAGGTGACATACTCGTGATAGATGGTATCGAAATCGAGTGGTTCAGCGTTGTAATAAGTGGTCAACAAGCGATTTTTGATGGCGAGAACGGCAGTCAAGCGCTCGCGGAAGAGTGCCGGGTCACGCAAGTCGGCCACACGGATACCGATGCGGGCCATTTTGTCGGCATAGGCCGGGCCAATGCCACGCCCAGTGGTACCGATTTTGGCATCGCCCTTAAGCTCCTCGTCGAAGCGATCCTGCATGGCGTGATAGGGCATGATGACATGCGCACGATCGCTGATGCGTAGATTATCGACGGCGATGCCCCGCGCAGTAAGACCATCAAGCTCGCCCAGAAAGTGTTTGGGATCGATGACAGTGCCGTTCCCGACGATATTGAGGGTGGATGGCTCAAAGATGCCAGCAGGAACCATGTGCAACTTAAAAGTGCCGTGGCGATTCACCACGGTATGGCCGGCGTTATTGCCGCCACCATAGCGAATCACGGTTTGCGCACGAGCGGCCAAAATATCAACAATATGCCCTTTGCCCTCGTCGCCCCACTGAGCACCTACCACTGCCACTACTGCCATGGTCGTATCCTTCCACTCCAAATCAACCTGGTAATTGCCTAAATCTACCTGTCACACACAAAAAAATCCTGCGTGCAGGTTGACGACACGCAATGTGGTAGTAATATTATACGGTAACTTGAAAGGAAGGCTATGGACGTCGTCGATATTGCGCTTATTACGATTGTGCTGCAACTGATTTTTCTCGAGGGCATTCTCTCAATTGACAACGCGGCCGTACTCGGTGCCATGGTGGCACACCTGCCGAACGACAAACCGATTCCATGGCCCAAACAACTGCAATTCCTCGAAGGCTGGGGTCAACGCGTGCTTGGCAATCAGCGTGATGCCGCACTCAAAGTTGGCTTGCTGGGTGCATATGTTGGTCGCGGCCTGATGCTTGTGTTAGCTGGGTGGATTATCCAATTCCCGTGGCTACGTGTGGCCGGCGCTGGGTATTTGATTTACCTCGCCGTCCATCATTTTGGCCAACAGTTTCATAAGCATCATGTTGCCGAGGAGGGCAGTACCAGTCGGTTATCCACCAGTGGGTTCTGGGCTACCGTTGGTGCGCTTGAATTAGCCGATTTGGCCTTTAGTATCGACAACGTGATTGCTGCCGTGGCACTCTCAGACAAACTCTGGATCGTCATGTTGGGCGTCGCAATCGGCATCGTATTGATGCGATTTGCTGCGGGCATTTTTAGTCGCTTGATCGCCTGGGAGCCAGCCTTTGAGGCGAGTGCGTTTTTGCTGCTCCTCGTCATCGGCGGTGAATTGCTCTTGCACACCTATGCCCACATCGAATTCACCGAATTACAACAATTCGGCATTTCGTTGAGCGTGCTGATTGGTACCATCGTGATTGCCCGATCGCCGCTACGCAAGCCCGTCGTGACTTTGTTATGGCCGATTCGCTGGCTCTTCTATATTATTGCCAGCGCCATCGATTGGGTACTGCACACCGTCACTTCGCCATTCCGACGAAACCACAGCGCATAAGCCGCACCCATATACTAACAAGGGGGGCGCCGACGTATGTCGGCGCCCCCCTTGTTGTGTGTCAGCTTATGCCATCTGCTGATAGCCGGGCACCGTCAAGAACTCGACAAACTCGGGAGTTAGCACCAATTGGTCGAGCAAGGCCACGGCTTGTTCGAGACGTGGGCCAGCCAAGCGCCCCTGCAGGGCGGCAACTTCTTCGTCACGAATCTGACGATAGAGCGCAGCATCGACGGCACGGCCATCGTTGAGTTTGGCGCCATGATGAAGCCACTGCCAAATCTGCGATCGTGAAATCTCAGCGGTAGCCACATCCTCCATCAAGTAGTTGATCGCCACGGCTCCACGACCACCAAACCAGGCCTCGATGTACTGGAGGGCCACGCTGATGTTGTTGCGCAAACCGGCCTCAGTAATTTCACCGGTGGGAATCATCAGCAAGTCAGCGGCCGTAATTGATACCTGTGGCACGCGGCTAATCTGGTTGTCGCCACTAAACGCCGCATTGAAGACCTCTTGTACGGCCGGCACCAAACCGGGGTGCGCTACCCACGCGCCATCAAAGCCCTGATTGGCCTCGCGCTCCTTGTCGGCGCGCACGTTGACCAAGGCGCGCTCGTTGGCGGCCACATCATCACGCCGTGGGATGATGGCAGACATACCGCCTAACGCATGGGCACCGCGCTTGTGACAGGTAGCAGCCACCAACTCGGCGGCCGAACGTAAGAAATGGACGCCCATTGTCACTTGGGCACGATCGGGCAACACGAAATCGTCACGATGATTGAAGGCCTTGATGAAGCTATAGAT
Source organism: uncultured Klebsiella sp. (assembly GCA_964469045.1). Taxonomy (GTDB): domain Bacteria; phylum Chloroflexota; class Chloroflexia; order Chloroflexales; family Roseiflexaceae; genus UBA965. Next base: position 29,877 of record CAYXXK010000005.1, on the reverse strand, counting down.
GTAATCCCAGCGGCCATGGTTGAGGCCGCTTGAGTGGTTGCGCAACTCATAGAGAATCTCGTCCATCTCGAACGCCGCCAAGATGTGCTCGATCAACACAGTAGCACGAATGCTGCCTTGGGGTACGCCAAGGCGGTCTTGGGCATAGACGAAGATGTCGTTCCACAAGCGGGCTTCGAGGTGGTGTTGTAACTTGGGCAAATAAAAGTACGGGCCGCTCCCGCGCGAGAGTAGCTCTTTGGCGTTATGGAAGAAGTACAGCCCGAAGTCGAACATCCCACCCGAAATCGTCTTGCCATTGTAGGTGACATGCTTCTCATCAAGATGCCACCCACGGGCACGTACGGCGAGTACGGCAGTTTTTTCATTCAGACGGTACTGCTTGCCATCGGTATTCAACTCAATGGTGCGCCGAATGGCGTCACGCAGGTTGATTTGGCCCTGCACGACGTTGTCCCACAGTGGCGCATTGGCATCTTCAAAATCGGCCATAAAGACCTGAGCGCCCGAGTTGAGCGCATTGATGACCATTTTGCGATCCACGGGGCCAGTGATTTCGGTGCGGCGATTACGAAAATCAGCCGGTGCTGGTGCAACCTGCCAATCACCAGCTCGAATGTGGGCGGTAGCCGGATCAAAATCGGGCAAGCGCCCTGCTTTGAGCTCATCCCAACGCTGTTGACGGCGTTTGAGCAGCTCTTGGCGGCGCGGTTCAAAACGCTCAACCAACTCGGCGACAAACACTAACGCCTCGGGGGTCAAAATTTCGCCGTATTCGGGGCGCATAGCCCCTGTGATTACTAATCCCGTCATCAGAATGACCTTTCTCCACTCAACTATTCATCAATCATGATGGCCATGTTTAGCCGGAGCCCCAGCTCGCGAAACGATGCGACCCACGCAGCAGACACCGGGTGACCTCGCTCGGCTGACGCTACCATTGCGCGATAATCGCGTTGCCAGACCACATTATAATTGTTTTGGACCATCCACAAATCAACGTCATATGGTGCAGCAATCCGCACCAAATCAAGTGCCACATTGACAAACTCACACTGGCACGGCGACTCGACCAGGTGCGACGACAAGCGTTGAATCGCTTGTGACACGTAATAGCCGACCACCGACCTATCCAACACGACACCAGATTGATTAGCACTGTGCATCAGGGCAAGCACATCGGCAGCTGCCGGGATTGGTTGTGCCAATGCGATGCGAATGTCGTTGTGCAAAGCCATGGCAGCCGCTACTTGGAGCTCACGCGGCAGTGTCATCTCCATTCGTTCCAAAAAGTGCATGACACTCGCATGTTCGTGATACATGTCGTGATACTGCTGTTGCACTCGGGTAATTACGCTATTCAGCATCGTACGCATAATACTGCGTTGCTCTGGTCGAAAAATCGAGCGGAGCGAGTATTCAAATTGGCCGAGCTCGGCATACATGGCGCGCTCGATTTCGTCTTTACGTTGCACCTGCACCGCCTGCGTCACATTTTGTAACAAACGCTGATAGCGCTCAGGGGCGGGGCGCACACCACCGGCAAGCACCTCGGTACCTGCAAATACGACGCCATATACATAGCGTTGTTGTTCACCGGTCAACAGCGACATCACGTGTGAAACGCCGATTGCAATTGACATGTCAGCTAACTTCCAGCGTTGCTGCGCCTCACGCGTGACTCGGTGGAGATAGACAATCTCGGCAGGCATCGTATCAAAGACAGCCGTAAGTGCATCGTGGGCACACACATCGGCCAGCGACAATACATGCGGTTTGACTTGCTCAGCATAGAGTTGTGCCGCGGTCACGCCGGTATTGCTCACCACGCGTTCGAGCTGTTCATGGAACCCCTCCTCAAGATCGAGGCCCATCACCTGATCAGCAAGTTGCATCATACGCGCCGCATAGCGCAACACCTGCACCGTCTCAATACCAGCCACATCATTAAAGAACCAGGCGCAGCTGGTAAAACTTTGCATTAATTGACGCTGAAGTTCGAGCAAGCCAAGGGCCGGCCAGCGCTCACTCGTACGCCCGTAGGTGCGCATAAACGCAGTACTATTTGCCTCACTCGGATCATTGATGATGGCGATGTAGGCATCACGTGCCTGCCACGGCTGGGCAAAGTAGCGCGCCGCTTGTTGCTCCCACTGGCGGTCAATCGACTCGCGCGCCCAATCGAGCGCAGTGCGCAACGGTCCGCGCCAGGCTTGGTTCCAGCCTGGTGCACCACCTGTGTGACAACCACAATCGCTCCGCCAGCGCTCGACGCCGTGGGCACAGCTCCACGAGCTCTGCTCGACAATGCGCACCTCGTGCGTCGGAGGATGAAGTTCGAGGTATTCGCCATACACGGTAATCCGTGCCAACTTGTTCGTGTGGATGTGGTGCAGCGCATAGGCTAGCGCCATTTCGCCATGACGATGGTGATGACCGTAGGTCTCGCCATCCGTGGCCACATGTGCGAGTTGCGGCTGTGATCCATCATCGAGACCAGTCAACAGTGCATTTGCCAGCGATTCACCGCGTTGAAGCATCCCCTGAAAGGCGATGGCTTGCGAAACACCACCGTTGTAGAAGAACACGGCAATTTGCCGCCCTGACGGCAATTTGACGAGATACGGCATCGTCGTATCGATGCCTTGCCAATAGCGTTCATTCCAATCATCAGTACCTAATGGTCGCACAGCGGCAGCTTGATGCGGCGCCAAAATCGTATACTTGATTCCATATTCAGCCATGGCTTCGAGCGAATCAGTACACACCGCCGCCTCAGCCAACCACATCCCCTCGGGCTGGCGCCCATAATGATGCACAAAATCCGCGACACCCCAGGCAACTTGCGTGCGCCGATCGCGCGGAGTGGCTAGCGGCATGATGATATGACCATACACCTGCGCAATAGCAGGGCCGTGACCACCGAAGCGCTGACGCCCTTCGTGGTCGGCGGCGATGATACCTTGATACGTCGTGCGATCATGCTGCGCTAACCAGCGCATCAGCGTCGGGCCGACATTGAAGCTCATCCAGGCATAGTTGTTGACGATATGCTGAATACGACCTTGCGCATCAAGAATGCGGGCGGCGGTATTTGGGGCGTAGCATTCCGCAGCGATGCGGGCGTTCCAGTCGTTATAGGGAGCCGCACTCGGTTGCGGGTCAATTGCGTCAATCCACGGATTCTCACGTGGGGGTTGATAAAAGTGCCCATGCACACAAACAAAACGTGTCACTCCACCAGTTCCTTAATATACAAACTGGCTGAGGATCCCCTCAGCCAGGAACACACCCATGATTATTCTGACGGCGCCAGATAGACCGTCGCAAGTGGCGGCAATGTGAGCACAACCGAGGCCGGCATGCCGTGGCACGGCTCCGCCTCGCTCACCAGATGGGTCATTGCGCCACTGCCACCGTACTTGGTGTCGTCAGTATTGCAAATAACCTGCCAATTGCCATGGACTGGCACGCCGATGCGGTAGTGATAGCGCGGTACCGGCGTAAAGTTGCCGACCACGACCACATTCCGCGCGCCCTCGTAGCCACGACGCAGAATCGCTACGACGCTCTGATCGGCATCGTCGCAGGCAATCCAGTGGAATCCCCACGGATCAAAGTCGAGCTGATGCAAGGCCGGTTCAGTGGCGTGCAAGCGATTGAGATCACCGACAAGCTGTTGTACCCCTCGGTGCATTGGATCATCGAGCAAGTACCAGTCAAGCTCTCGCTCGTACCCCCACTCACGCCACTGGGCGATTTCACCACCCATGAACAACAGCTTTTTGCCGGATTGAGCGTACATGTAGCCGTACAACAGGCGCAAATTGGCGAATTGTTGCCAGCGATCGCCGGGCATTTTAGCGAGTAATGAGCCCTTACCATGGACGACTTCGTCGTGCGACAAGGCCAAGGTGAAGTTTTCGCTTGCCGAATAAATCGAGCGGAACGTCAGCATATTGTGGTGGTAGCGTCGATGTACCGGATCTTGACTCATGTACTTGAGCGTGTCGTGCATCCAACCCATGTCCCACTTCATATTGAAGCCGAGCCCACCCATGTCGGTTGGGCGCGAGACCATCGGCCAGGCTGTCGACTCTTCGGCAATCACGACCACACCTCGATGGCGGCGATGAACCTCTTCGTTGAGCCGGCGCAACAGGACAATCGCATCAATGTTTTCACGGCCACCATAGGCGTTAGGAATCCACTCACCGTCTTTGCGCGAATAGTCGAGATAGAGCATCGAGGCCACGGCATCGACACGCAACCCGTCGATATGATAGCGCTCGAGCCACGACATTGCACTGCTGATCAAAAAGCTCCGTACCTCGTGACGCCCATAATTGAAGATGTAACTACCCCAATCTGGGTGATATCCTTGGCGTGGGTCGGAGTGTTCATACAGGTGCGTACCGTCAAACAACGCCAAACCATGACCATCCACCGCAAAGTGCGACGGCACCCAGTCGAGGATGATACCGATACCAGCTTGATGCAGATAATCAACAAAACCCATGAAGTCGTGTGGTGTGCCAAAACGACTCGTCGGTGCATATAACCCGACGGTTTGGTATCCCCACGATCCGTCGAATGGATACTCCATGATAGGAAGTAACTCGATATGGGTGTAGCCCATTTTTTTGGCGTACTCGGCCAACTTGCGCGCCGCATCGTAGTAGCCTAACCACGAGCCATCGGGGTTACGCATCCACGAGCCAAGATGTACTTCGTAGATGCTCATTGGCGCACGATTGACATCATAGTGGGCACGTGTGGCCATCCAGGCATCGTCACGCCAGGTATGGGTTGTCAAATCTACAACCACTGATCCTGTGCGTGGGCGCACCTCAGCGGCTGCACCACAAGGATCAGCTTTCTCGAGCCAGGTGCCAGACTGCGTTTCAATTGCATATTTGTAGCAGGTACCAACCATCACGTGTGGCACAAAATTGGACCAGATCCCAGAGCTCCCTTGTGAATGAAGTGGCGTGCTGCCACGATTCCACCCATTAAAATCGGCCACGACCGATACGTGCCGGGCGCTTGGCGCCCATACCGCAAAGTGGACACCATGCACACCATCTTTGACACACGAGATAGCGCCGAGCTTTTCGTACAAGGCAAAATGAGAACCCTCATTAAACAGGTAGAGGTCATCGCTCGTAAGTAGGGTATGACCTGACAATGAAACGGGCATGCCTCCTCCTTCTGGCTTTGTGATTAACGAGAGACCACCGCATCGCGGACTGCCGCATAAAACGGATCTTGATCGGCTACTGCCTGCAAATCAGCGATACCAGCTGGGTTACGCGGCTCAAGGAGTGTGTTTGCCCAGCCACGTAAAAACTGTGCACTTGTCAGCGTGCTATCTTGTTCGAGGGCAATAGTAGTAAATCCTACCACATTCCACACAACTGCATCAACAAACCCCTCGGCCGGCGTACCGACAAAGAAAGCACCATTTGGATTGATCAGCACATCTACGTCATACACGCGCATCAAATCAACAGCTGCATCATAATCGCCATAGAAGATTGCCGACAAAAACGGATAGGGATCTTCACGAGATGGCCGACGCAAATCAATCATACGCTCAATTAACGCCACATTCCAACTATCTTGTGGTGTCGTCGGCGATGCAACACTGGTGAGTTGGGTTGCGGCATCTGCGTATCGTTGCACGCGTGCATACTCAATCGCCTTTTGCAGGTTGGCATCTGGTGAATCTTGGAGTTTTTGCTCAACGAACGCGGCACCATCCCATGCATAGACCGTCTCGCCATGGATGCGCACACCACAGGCATAACAGAAGACGTAATAGTCGGTACTATCGCCAATCACATCGACTTGGCCGTCGTTGTTGGCATCAATGAGCTGAAGCGCACCGCCACCAGCATCAGACCCGGTCTCGAGCTCGACCTTAATCGTCTTACCATCAAACGAAAAAACCTTGGCAAAACTACTATGCGCACCGACACCACCACTGACCACAAATAAGGCTTTGCCGGGAACAGAGATTGGAATAAGTTCAAGTGTACTAATATATTCTTCTGCAAATTCGTATGATGCAACCACAGAAAAATCGCTTCCTGATTTCTCATAAATGGTCAATGGATGCGGATCACCCATAGTTTCTACCATACCCAACGTAATTCCTACTACGTAGCGGTCAAGCACCCCTAGCAGTGCAGTCTCGCCCTGCAACGAATTCGATAAACCTGATGCATCAGGCGTTGCAGTGGCTGGCATATTCGCAATCATTGTTGCGGCAATTGCAGTCGCATCACCCGCATCCACATTACTTGGGGTAGATGTTGGCACACGAAAGCGAGTCGGCGAAGCGACAACTTCGGCGGTAGCTGTTGATGCGCTACCTGCCTCATTCTGACTAATCACTGCAGTGGCTGTAGTTTGAGGGATGGCAACAGGCGTCTCACCTAGTGATTCTACTGCAGGTGTGGCACAACTACTCATGAGCGCCCACCCAAGAACAATAACCCATACTCGTTGCCACATAATCGCGCTCCCTTGTACATGCTGGGTGGTACACATTGTTTAACCAGAGTGTTTTCTTTATTCTACTACACACCATCGCAACCAACACACTCTACAAACAGTCATTATCGCGGTACTTTCATCCAGATTGCCTATCATGAACTGAGCATACATTCATAAAAAGATATTGCGCAATCTGGCATCACGTACACACATACATTTCTTCGTTTGACCTCATTCGCTCCGTACTACGATGTGCACCTCAGAGCCACACACTACTATGGGATAGGCACCACCATAGACTGTGTTTATACCCACAATGCAATAACCCAGCCAATCACATACAACATGCCAAAGCGCATGTGCAATACGGCAGTCTGTCGCAACACCGGGTGCAGCTTGGCGGCTTCGACCTCGGTAGCAGCTATTTGCATCAAGCGCCAGGCCAGCGGAAGCATTGCGGTGGTAATCAGTGTCGGCCACGGCGCCACACCGAAGCCAACCAAGATCCACTGGCTCACAAACGTCCCTCCAACCAAGACGTAATACTCAATACGTGCGCCGTTGCGGCCGAACATGGTTGCCAACGTGCGTTTGTTATTGAGCCGATCCGTATCGATATCACGCAAGTTATTGGCGTGCAAAATCGCCGCCACCACGAACGCCACCGGCAACGAGGCCCATATCGCAGACCACGACACATCAGGTACCTGCAAGAAGTACGAACCTAGCACCATAACCGGCCCCATAAAGATGAACACAGCTACCTCGCCAAGTCCTACATAGGCCAGTGCAAACGGTCCAGCCGTATAGAAATAACCGACAGCGACGCTAAAGAGGCCCAACCAAAAGATGAATGGTCCACTGACAGATACAAGATACAGGCCGATGATAGAGCCAATTGCAAAGGCGGTAATCCCCGCCCAGAAAATCTGACTTGGCGTCAACTCACCGCGAAGCAATGCACCACCAGTTCCTTTGACTGCGGCAGTATCAGTCCCTTTACGATAGTCGTAATAGTCGTTCATTAAGTTTGTGCCACCTTGTATGGCGATTGACCCAATCAAGGCTAACAGCAGGTACCACCAGTTCAACGACATCGACTGCGCTGCAATGGCAGCGCCCAATAACACTGGAATAATGGCGGCGGTGTAGCTCCAAGGACGAACCGCATTCCACCATGTACGCACTAACGGCATTCGAGACTCCTTGATTGTATGACGCCACGGCACCACCAATCGTTCAACTTCATCGAGGACTACAGTAATCAACCACCCTAGCACGGCAATCACACACACAGCTGCCATCATATCAGCAATAGCATACAACTCATATGACTGCCAAATACGATAGCCGATGCCATCGCTTGCGCCAACGAACTCAACGCCAACGATGAGAGTCAACGCAAAGCCCATTGCAAGTTTCCAGCCTTCAACAATCGCTGGTAGACTTGCGGGGAACGCTACCGTACGCAGCATCGTACGCTGATTCGCACCAAACACCCGCGCCGCCTCAAAGTAGCGCTGATCGATTTGGAGCACACCACCGATCGTGTGAATCACGACCATCAGAAAGACACTGACCGCCACGGTAACAATCTTGCTGACCTCGCCAATCCCAAGTACGACAATAATCAACGGCAGTAGGGCGATTTTGGGAATCGGATAAAGCATAGTCGCCAATGGCCGTACGAGAAGCAATACGGTGCGATTGAGACCACTCCAAACCCCAAGTAACGTAGCTGGTATTGCACCACACAAAAATCCAAGCATAATCCGTTGACCACTAATCAACACGTCAGCTTGCATGCTCCCGTCAGCCAGTGACTCCCATAGCGCCACCACCACCTCGCTTGGCGGTGGTACGAAAACGCGATTAAGCAGGCCGACTGTGACTGCCGTCTCCCATAGCACCACAAGGAACAACGGCGAGAGCAGTGATAACCAGCGATTACTTGGCATCACAAGACTCCTTCATGCATCTGTGCCGAGACCTCTGTTTTGATTTGTTGCCAAATACGATCAAACACCGCGTGAAAGTCAGGAGAGGTACGGAGCCGATCAGCATGGCGCTCCCCTGAAAAATTCGGTGTTATGTCTGAAACAATCCGCCCAGGTCGTGACGACATGACGATGACACGATCGGCCACAATCAGTGCCTCATCGATGGCGTGAGTAACAAACAGCATCGTGCCACACAATCCCTGCGACCGCAAATCACCGAGGAGCTCTTGCATTAATAGTCGCGTCTGTGCATCGAGTGCTGCAAACGGTTCATCGAGTAACAAGATGTCCGGATTGGTCGCTAATGCCCGTGCAAGGCCAACGCGTTGTTGCATACCACCCGATAACTGATGCGGATAGGCATCAATGAACCGTAGCAGTCCCATACGTTCGCACCACTCGCGGGCAGTTGAACGACACTGCGATGGAGATACGCCACGCACCATCAACCCGTAGCTGATGTTGTCAGCCACCGACATCCATGGAAAAAGTAAACCGTGCTGAAATACCATGGCCAAGCGCGTCTCAGACGCCATGACTAGTCGCCCATGACTCGGATGTTCGAGGCCTGCTAATACCCGTAACAACGTTGTCTTACCACAGCCACTCGGACCAACAATACTAACCGCTTGGTTATGCGCAATATCTAGCGACACGTCAGCTAAAGCCTGCACTCCATTTGGATATGTAAGCGTGATCTGTTCAAATCGGGCAATCGGCTGCTCCATCGGCATCAACCATTCTGTCTTTTATACAACAAACGGCGGCGCATGATTCATACGCCGCCGTTGCATCACTCATCCCATTGTGCAAGTCGCAATATTACTTGATACTTGCCACCAGGTCCGCATTAATCAACGTATTGACATCAAGATCGGCGTCGTATTCAAGTACCCCACGTTTGCGGAAGTAGCTCTGCAATGTGGCAAGATTGGCCACCGGAATCGTCCCCGTGGCATCATACTGTGCAGGTGATGCACGCATTACGACATCTGCAGGAACCTTAGTGTACTTCTCGATTATTGTAGCAATTTCTTGGGTCATATAATCACCCTGCAAATCACCACATGCCTTCAAATATGCGCGCATGAAGCCCTGCGCAGTTGCCTTGTCATTGAGTAACGGCTCACCCATGTATAAGTATGTCGCAAAAAAGCCGTTGATGAAATCATTCGACAGCAACGCAACTTCGCCTTTGTCGATAGCAATAGTTGCCAACGGTTCACCAAGAATGGCAGCATCAATTGAATTGCTTGCCAGTGCAGCTGGCACATCCTTGAACGGCACTGTGACAAGCTCAACGTCCTCAATGCGCAATCCACCTTGGCCAAGTGCCTCACTCAACCAGTACTCTGTGGCAGCGCCGGTGGCGTTGATAGCGACCTTCTTGCCTTTTAGATCAGCAATCTTCGTAATTTCGGCGACGCGTTGTGCGCTAATTACCAGTGGGCTCGTCATTGGGGCTTTTTCGCTGTGCATTGGTGCAACAATCGAAAACTTAACTCCACGAGCTGCTGCATTAAACAAGCCAGCACCTGCGCCACCAAGTGCCACATCGAAATTCCCAGCAGCTAACTGCACCACAGGATCACTACCACCTTGAACAGGCGTCGATTCAATCGTGATACCTTCTGCAGCAAAGTAACCACGTTCGATACCAACATATAACGGAGCGTAAATCATTACTGGGACGTAACCGATCCGCAATGTTTTGGTTGTCCCTGCATCATTTTGTGCAGGAGTAGCTGGAGTAGCGCCACATGCAACCAACACAAACAGCGCCATTACGACTAACATCAGCCGTTTCATCTTGTTTCCTCCCTTTGCGCACGCATTGTGTGCGACGACGAATACATAGTAACAGATTTCACGAATTATTCATAGAAAGAATTATGTCTTACTCCAAACACAAATAATGAACATTTTCGGTACTTTCCTCACGCCGTTTTTGACAACTATCCACAGGGTTGTCTACAATGAAACACATTCACCGTAAATGCAATTTCTGCGATTATTGAGTACCCAAAACATATGACAACAATCCCGCTTTCACAACCTCATTTACCGGTGATTGCCGCATGTGCCAAAGCATTGGCAAGCGATCAACCTTTTCATACACGAATCGAGCACGTCTTTGTCTTGCTGCGCACGATTCTCAACTATCACGACGCCCGCTTGACTTACTGGCGAAGCAATAACCAAACCGACCAAATTCACATCTACTCAAGTAGTGCATGGAGCACATCCTGGGATGATACGACGCTTCAGGCGACACTCTTAACACAGCAATCCACCACCAAACAAATCACAGTCGAAGTCGTCCAATCCAACGAAGAGGTTACGACCTATCAGCTGGTGGTCAATGGCATCCCAGTAACGTGGAACGACCACATCTGGGGGGTTATTGAATTCCGTACAAACCCCGAAGAATCAATTACGCCACAAGAACAAGGGACAATTGTGGCCCTTTTGCCGTTTCTTGCCGCTGAAATCGAGATTGCCAGTACGCGACCACAACCGATAGAGTCAGTTGATGAACCAACCAGCATTGTGCCAGTGGCAGCCACGCAGGATGCCATTGTCGTTGCGACTGCCACACACGACCTCGCACAACTGCTGTCTCGCCTACGTCAAGATTTCGACCCACCACTCCCGCTCCATAGTTTACTGCCGCTCATTTTAAGCCGAGGTATCGAATATACCGGTGCCGAGGCTGGCATCATTGTCTATGTCGATCACGATCGCCAAGAGCTCGAGCTGATGTCTGCCCACGGCTATACGGTTGCCCTGTTGCCCCAAGGGAATGGCGGGCAAAAGCGCCACCGCTGGAGTTGGGAGAACGGCATTGCCGGCAAGGTGGCGCGCAATGCACGACCATTACTAGTGCGTGAAATCACGCAGGATGTAGATTACTTCCTCGAGGACAAGCCCGAGGTACGCGCCAAATTAGCAATCCCCATCACCATCGACGGCCGGGCCGAGGCAGTGATGATTCTCGATAGCTTGCGCGCTGATACCTTTAGCGATCATGTGGCAACGTTGGCCCTCGGAGTTGCCGAAGCTGCCGTCCAGCCGTTGCGCCGTGCCTTGCGCTACCAAGAGTTGCTCGAGCGGAGCACCCAACTCAGCCAAGTCTTCAACAGTATGCCGTCCGGCTTAGTCTTAATTGATCGGCACGGGCAAGTGTTGCGCCATAACCCGGCGTTTTTGCAGATTTGGGGCTTAACCCAAGCCCAAGTCGGCCCCGGATTCCGCATCCCCTTCGACATGTTGTCGCTCCTGCTGCCACGATTCCATGATTCGGCCGCATTCAGCGATTTTTGCACCAATATGCAGGCCAAACCAGAGCAGGAGTTCTCGCTAAATCTCAAATTACGCAACCCGCACCAAGACCTGAGCATCTTCTCGGTACCAACGCGCGACAGCACCGAGCAGATTACCGGGCGCTTATGGGTCATCCACGACATGACGCGTGAAAAGGAAGCTGACCGGCTCAAGAGCGAGTTTACCTCGATGGTCTCGCACGAGTTGCGTACCCCGCTCACCTCCATCCTAGGGTATGCGGAGTTGCTTTTGTCACGCGACTTTTCACCGGAAGATCAAAAGACGCACATCCGCACGCTCTACAACTCGGCCGAAAACTTACAGACGCTAGTCAACGACGTGCTCGACTTCGCACGCATCGAGGCCAACACCATGCGCATCACCCGCTGGACGATGTCGCTCTCCGAGATGACCAGCGATTTGACTCGTCAACTGCAGCGCCAGCCAGTGTTTGATAATCACACCATCAAAAGCGACATTGCGGCCGATACGCCGCCAGTGCATGCCGACAAAGAGCGAGTACGACAGATTATGACCAATCTGCTGACCAATGCTGCCAAATATTCACCGAACGGTGGCACGATTACCGTGCGCATCAGCGAACTCAGCGAGCTCCCCGACGACCATCCGCGCGGGCGCTTTGTGGTGGTGAGCGTCAGCGACGAAGGCATCGGCATCTCACCCGATAATCTAGCCCGCATCTGGGATCGCTTTATGCGCGTCGACAACTCGAACACCAAGAGCATCGGCGGCACCGGGCTTGGCCTCTCAATTGTCAAGGGACTCGTCGAACTCCAAGGTGGGCGCGTTTGGGCCGAGAGCGTCGTCAACAAGGGCAGTACCTTTAGCTTTACCTTGCCAGTCGCCAGCGATCTCACACGCTAGGGAGCACGATGCATGGCGCACTTTGTCCCGGCTGGGCCAGTCCACTGCGAAATCCGCGTGAGCAACTCGCGCTTCATCACCCATCTGGCGCCAGCCAGCGATGTGGCAACTGCCCGGGCGTTTATTGCCAGCATTCGCCAACAAATGCCCGACGCCAACCACCATGTCTATGCGTATGTCATCGGCCACGGCGGTACGACGACGCTGGGCATGAGTGACGACGGCGAGCCCTCGGGCACTGCAGGTCGCCCTGCCTTGGCCGTCCTCAAAGGGAGTGGGCTCGGCGATGTAGTCGTGGTAGTCACCCGCTACTTCGGCGGCACCTTGCTCGGCACTGGCGGCCTCGTGCACGCCTACGGCGACTCAGTCAAAGCAGTCCTCGAGATCACCGAGCGCCACGAAAAAATCGCCCGCACGCAATTGGTGCTGGCGATGAGTTATGCGCAATACGAGGGCATCAAACGCACGTTGGCAAATTATGACCACCATATCGACGATGAGTCGTTTGGCACCGACATCACCATGACAGTGACCGTACGCATCAGTGACGTCGAGACGATTAGTGCGGTGCTCACCGAACAAACTGCCGGACAAATTGTTGTTATCCCGGCCTAGCCCCGTAGTTTGGCCACCACGTCCACCACATCAGCAATCGCTTTTTCGACATCAGCAATGGTCGTCGAACGCCCAATCGTCAAGCGCAGGGCTGCTTGAGTATCATCGCTCAGCACGCCAAGTGCCTGGAGCACATGCGACGGCTCCATCGATCCGCTGGTGCAGGCCGAGCCGCTCGAGGCACAAATCCCACGCCGATCAAGCATAATCAGCAGGCTATCGCCATCGACATCATCAATCACGAAGCTGGCGTTATTGGCCAACCGCTGCTGCGCATGGCCAGTGATGCGCACACCGGCAATCTCGCCGGCAATCCCCTGGAGCAACATATCGCGCAACGGCGTCAAGCGTGCCACCTCGGCCGCGCGCTTTGATTCAGCCAGGGCGAGGGCAGCGCCTAACCCCACGATGCCGGCGACGTTCTCGGTACCAGCCCGGCGCCGGCGCTCTTGTGCGCCGCCGTGGATTTGCGGCCAGAGCTCAACGCCGCGCCGCACATACATGGCGCCGACGCCTTTGGGCCCATAAAACTTGTGAGCGGTGATGGTGAGCATATCAACCCCAAGCGCTTTGACATCAAGCGGCAACAGGCCGGCGGCTTGCACCGCATCCGTATGGAACACCACTCCACGCTGGCGACAGACCGCGGCCAACTCGGCGATCGGCTGAATCGTACCGATCTCATTGTTGGCGTACATCACCGAGACCACCGCAGTATGCGGTTGTAGCGTCGCAACCAAGTCATCTACTGTCACAATCCCGTCGCTATTCACCGGCAAAATCGACACCTCGACGCCTTGGCGCTGGAGCGCCTCAGCAGCGTGCAACACGGCATGATGCTCAATGGCGCTAACAATCACGTGGGCCCGGCCGTGCTGGCGCAGGTACGACTCAGCCACGCCCTTGACAGCCAAGTTATCGCCCTCTGAGCCGCCACCCGTAAAAATCACCTCGGCGTTGCTACAGTTGAGTACGGCGGCCACTTGATCGCGGGCGTGGTCAAGGGCGTTCAAACTGCTCCGGCCCATCGCATGCGGGCTCGACGGATTGCCGAAGTATTCGGTTAAATATGGGTGCATTTGAGCCAAGACTGCCGCATCAAGTGGGGTGGTGGCCGCATGATCGAAATAGTACGTCATAGTTGTTCTCCTGCCTATATGGTAGCATATATGCCATATTCTATACTAATTATATAGACTTTATATATTTTATCAATACCTATTTTGCAGAACGTTTCAAATGCACGATGCAACATAACAAACATGGCTCGGGTAGCAGTACTACCCGAGCCAATATATACAATCTACGGAGCACATCGAGCTACGGTACGCGTTGCTCCCAAGGGTGCACAAACGCTTCAGGCTCGACACCGAGGGCATCGGCGATGCGGTTGATGTAGTTGAAGTAGCAGATGACCTGGGTGGCATCGTGGATAGTGCGGTCATCCATACCGTGAGTGCGGAGCACATCGAGGTCGGCCGGGCCCATTTGTTGGGGAGTGCGCGTCAGCTTTTCGGCGTATTCGCACAAGGCCCGATCAAAGGGTGACAAGCCAGCTTGGCGCCAGTCGCTACAAATGTGGTGGACAAACAGGTCGGCTTGGGTCTCGTCGACAATTCCAAAATCTTTGACCTCAGCACGGAGGTCGTGCGCATGCGAGCGCCTTCAGTAGAGGCAGTGGTTAATCGAGGATGTGACGGTAGCGAGCATTTCACGTTGGCCACGACTGAGGGGTGATTGGCCGAACATGATGACACCATACATGTCCATCGAGGCCTTCATGGTGCGCGGGTTTTGGCTCATGATGCCGACAATGTTCCAGATACGGCCAGCTCGTTTGATGGCTGCGTCGTACTGTTCTTTGAGAAAGCCCGTCGCCTCCTCAATTGTGAAGACTTTGATCCACGGCATAGTGACTCCTTTGATGGATTATCAGAGTGGATGTGTCGATTATAAAGCAAAAACAAACGCCCGACCGAATTATGCACAATTACCACAAAATCACTGTGAATTCGGTCTATCAAATGGCTCGACATCTTGTATAATTATGCTGTGTAGTAAAGAAAATAACACCCTAAGGAATCACTATGACACGGATTGTGACGGTCGCCAATCTCAAAGGTGGTATTGGCAAAACGACAACGGTCATCAACATTGGTGCCGGATTGGCGCTCCGTGGTGTCAAAGTGCTCAT
>CAYXXK010000005.1:10114-14348 GCA_964469045.1 uncultured Klebsiella sp. | reverse complement strand
CTCATGATTGACACAGACCCGCAAGGGAATCTCTCGTCTTCGTTGGGTGTTACGGCCAAACATACTCTCTACGAGCTCATGATTGAGGGTATGGACCCGGCACGTTGTATTGTGGCCGCGCGCCATAATCTTGACCTAATCGTCGCTGACACCACGCTCCTCACCGCCCAAACCATGATGTCACGTGGTGCCGAATGGGGGCGTACGATTGAGCGCGCACTCGAGCCAATCGCACAGTACTACGACATGATTTTGCTCGACTCGAGCGGCTCGCTCAACCCGCTCAACGCCAACGCCTTGGTGGCAGCCCACGACATCATTGCCCCAACCACAGTAGAGCCATTCTCAGTCCGTGGGCTTGAGCTTTTGCACCAACAAATGCGCTCAATGCGCGGCGATACGAACTCCATCAAGCTGATTGTCCCCACCATGTACGATCCACGTTCACGCCAAGCACTTGAGTTGCTCGAGAATCTGCGCCAAACGTACGGGAGCAAGATCACGCAACCGATTCGCACCAATGTGCGCTTATCAGAGTCACCGATGTACGGCAAGTCAATCTTCGAATATGACCCCGAAAGTCGTGGAGCAGAAGATTATCGGGTGCTTGTTGACCGTATCATGGAGTCTCTGACGATTGTGCCAACTGGTAGTGCGCGCCCAAATATCCATCAGCGCAATAACCCGACTAGCGTGGCTGAATCAGCCCAAACAGGTATCGCCGTCCCACCACGTCAGGCCCCTACTTATGACCTGCAGGTCTGCCCGCGTTGTGGTCGCGATGTGCGCTATACCAATGCTGCAGGTTACCGCATCATGATTTGTAATTCGTGCAACTACACCAAGCAGATTTTGATTCGTAACGTACGCTAAGCAATGAAAAGTGAAAAATGAAGAATGATAAATAAGGGGAACATCCTGCGGATTGACGGCAGTGCCGGCCTTATCGCAGGGGTCATCATGTGGCTCCTCAGCGACGTGTTGATTGCGCTCTATCAGATTCCCGCATGGATCTTCACCATCAACATCATAGCCAACCTCGTCTACGGCATCAGTTCATCTCTCCTTGCATCATGGCCACACCGCCCACTCGGTGCGGTGGTAACCTTGAGTGTCGCCAATCTGCTGTGGGCGGTGCTCTGCTTTGTCACGGCGGTTGTGATTGCACCCGCCACAAGCATCTTTGGCATCGGACATTTAGTGGGTGAAGGAATATTCGTTGGCATATTGGGGCTACTCGAGTGGCGCTGGCGCCATGCACTCCAGCGTGCACATGAACGAGTTTTTCCACGATAGTGAACGTTTTGTGCGGGTAAACGTCTTGATAGCATGTCTTTCATACAATCAGGATTCATACCCATGCGTACGCACACCCAACTCATCTACACCTTGTTAGTGCTGGTCCTCATCAGTTGTACACCAATCACCACAGTACAACCGCCACCCACTGTTGTGACTCCACCAACGACGACGCCGACCGGTGATGCATCACCAGCTGTCGCCGCCGACATTGCACCCAATTACCAACGCTGGAACGAGGCTGGAATTCGCGATTATCGCTTTTCATTGATGGTCGGCTGCTACTGCCCGATGGCGGCCATAATGCCCATCACGGTGGAAGTGCGTGATGGCACGGTGGTCACACTCACAGATGCCAACGGTGTGGAGGTAGCGCTCGACGACGCTGGGGCCGGCTTTTTCATGAAATATACCACTATTGACGGCATCTACGCTGAACTCACGTCGGCAAGATTCGGCGAGGCCGACAAACTGACAATCACATTTGATCCAACCTACCCAGTACCCGCCACGGTCAGCGCTGATTTCATCGAGATGGCCGTAGATGATGAATTATATCTTGGCATCTCAGGGTTTACCGTGGTATCTAAATAAATTGGGGCGCACCGTGGTGCGCCCCTTTGGGTACTTATGATTGTACGCAGATTTACTTCGTACCTGGGGCTTTCCACTCAGCGCCTGTGGCAATCGCCCGGCTCTGATCCATATCGGCGGCACTCATTATTGGGATCACCTTCAACGATACCGCACCTGACGGATTCACCTTGAGCGCCACGGCTGCTGCTTGGGCTTCGTCGGCTTCTACCACCACAATCAGATCGTGTTCACCGACCCCAAATCCAGCAGAAATGATTTTTGCACCAACAGAGTTGGCAATTTTGTACATGGCCTGTTCACGAATGGCAAAGCCGTCTTGCATGGCTCCTGCAAGACCTTGGGCGGTGTAATTCCCCAAAAAGAGATACTGGCGTGGCATAGCTTCCTCTCCTTCTTAGCCCAAAAATTCATTACACATAAAAGTGTAACAGGAAAGTATCACGATTACGTGAAAATTGCAATACCCAATTACCCATCTACGAAAAGCAGTTACACAACACCCTGTCATCAAAGTCAGTCAATGCCTAAAGCAGTCGAATACAAAAGATTCAATCAAATCGATACCCGTCGCGTGTATTGCCGAATGAATCTCAATAGCTGTAGATGACGACTCTTATTTGGGTATGTTAGAGTTTGTGCTTGAATCAGCAGACCTAGGAAGAGCAACTATATTATTTAGACATCGCGCTACGAAAGACAATCGTTATGTAACGACATCATTTCATGTGTTGTTTACTATTTATACACATTTGATATAATCACCCCATCAACATACCCATCATCAATATAGCGTCGTGCCATAGAACACGACGGTAACTCAAGGAGCAACGTATCATGAAGCAGTTCGTGTTGCTTTTTTGTGTGATATGGTTCTGTGCCTGTGGCCAATCTGCGGTCACCCAATCACCGCCTACCACTGCGCCCTCCACCCCAGTACCGAGCCTACCTCCCTTAACACCCCCTCTTCCACCAACCCTCACACCACTCCCCGCACTTACGCCACCAATGGCAAAAACAGAATCTGATCCTGCGCTGTTTCAGGCAGTGCTCGATCAAGGATATGGTGTTATTGAGGCAGAATACATCGCACGCACCAATGTTGTCGCCCAACAAATTGATGCCACCACATGGCAAGTACTGATGGCGACCCCAACCGGGCATCTCATTGACCAAACAATTCAATATTCACGCGGCGCAACTGCTGATATCGGCAAACCGATCAAGATTGCACCGCTCTCTGCTGATGCGCCTGACACCTTCTCATACTCATACACCGTAAGTGCTGCTGATGCACCACCCGAAATCCTTGATGCAATTCGCTCGGCACCCGTTGCACGTGCTCAATCCCGCATGATGCGCATTAACCCGCCGATGCGTGTGGTCGTTGATGTTGATGCCGTTTTGGTCAATATCAAAGGTTTGGTAAAGCAATACGCCAAAGACCAGATTAGCGACTTTACCAAATTATTCCAACAGATGCATCCCAACCAACCCAAACTCTATGATATGTGGAATGCGCTCAAAGCCAGTATGTATGTATACGATGCGTTTTGGATGTTCGAAAAGGTGTGGCCATATCTCAATGCGCTCGATTATCTGCAGGCCTGCGCCGAAAACCCGTGGAATCCGCTCACCAAAAAATCATACCGTGATTTCCCAGAAGATAAACAACGCATCCTCGATCGTATCGAAAGTGCACGCAGCGAAATCAGATATGAGGGTTTGTACATGTATACCGTTGTCATGAACAAAGTCTTGTTTATGGGTGTACCTGGGCTGAGCACAGCCACCAAATTTATCCTAGGCAAAGGGCTTGATGATTTTATTGCAGAAACCGAACAACGCATGAAAAAACTCATCGCTGAGATGGAAAAAATGGTCACTCCATGCAACGGTTGGCGCTTTGTGCAAAAAACACCTGCTGGTTATCCATTTAGCTTTGAGGGAACGAAATGCGGTGGTATTGATGGATATTGGACAATAAATGATGACTCGATGATAGAAGGTATGCGAGTGGTCTCTAAAATCGAAGTCACCGTCTCTGAAGATGAATGGCTCAAAGGCAAAAAAGATTTTCGCTTTATTCTGGAACAAGTATCAACCACCGAAGAAACGCGCGGAGAAACAATGTTACAAGGTTTTACCAAAGATATCGCAATCAGTAATCAGACCGTGCAGTTCACCTTTAATAACCCAATCAGCTGTAGATTTACCTTTAGCCCTGATCCAGGTGGAAGGGTACCAGGCTGTGATGTTATTATGAAATACGTCCAATTTACTACGTATTACAGCTGGGTCGAAGACCCTGCCATCTGTCAAGCCGAGAAAGCCGACATGA
>CAYXXK010000005.1:8172-10104 GCA_964469045.1 uncultured Klebsiella sp. | reverse complement strand
TATTCGAATTGGACGCCATAAATCACACGCTGTACCTACCACACCCACAGAGGGGGCGCACCGCGGTGCGCCCCCTCTCCTTTATCCCATCCGCATACGCCCCTCGACCACCTCCCGCGCCACCGCACCAGCCCGCGCGCCTAGGCCGCCCACACAAATGGCGGCGGTAGCGTTGGCAAAGCGTGCCGCATCAGCGATGCTCTGCCCCATAGCTCGGGCCGCCACAAAACTCCCACCAAACGTATCACCAGCCCCTGTCACATCGACCACATCCACGGCAAAACCAGGAGCATGCGCAGTCTGCCCTTGCGTGTAAATCATGCACCCGTGTGCAGCTTGGGTGACGACGACAACTGATATTCCGTACGAGAGCAAGCGCTCGGCTGCTTTCTGCATCGACAAATTACCACGATAACTATCAAAGCCTACTTCGTTGAAAAAAACCACATCAAGGTTCTGGTAACGCGACTCGTCACCGTCTTTGAAGTAATCGACATCAAGATCGAACACCAACTGCGCTCCATGCGCCCGACAATACGCCCGGATGGCCATGCTATCCATTGCGCCACAGCGCAAGACATCGAACTCCACCGGCGTCGAATAAATCACGTCGGCATGCGCGAGCACATCCAACTGCGCCGGTGTAATTTCAATATGCGTGATGCCCATCGTCGGGATGATGACCGTGTGCTCGTCCTCCACCAAAAAAATCATGCACTTGGCATCGGGCAACGTCTCATCGTAGATCACTAGCGACGTGTCGATACCTCGTTGTTGTAGATCAGCAAGCAACAATTGCGTGATAGCGCCACTGTTGAGCATCGCCATAAATTTGACATCCATGCCCAACGTTGCTGCCACACAGGCTGCGTTGGCAATCATGCCGCCGGGCACGGCAGGCAAGGCACGCACAATGGCTTTGTCTTTGGTGGTCGGCCAATAATCGGCTTTGTAATACTCGTCGAGGGCCACATCGCCCACAAACACGGCATATCCCATCTCATTGCTCCATATTTCATTCCATGCATTTCCATTATCACACGGTGTTTATGGGTATGGTAGAGACGCATGGTCATGCGTCTCTACCATACCCACACGCCATCACGTGGTACCATGGGACATCAATACAACCAAAGGACACCATCATGTTTCTCGAACTCTTCCCGCGCCCCAAACCCATCATGGCCATGCTCCATCTCAAAGGCGATAACCGCGACGACATCATAGTCCGCGCAATACGCGAGGCTGACATCTATGTGGCTAACGGCGTTGATGCGATGATTGTGGAAGACTATTTCGGCGACGTTGACGACGTCGAGCGCGTGCTCGCCGTGCTCTCCCGGGAGCGCCCACACTACATCCTCGGCGTCAACGTGCTCGACGATTTCGCCAAAAGCTATGAGCTCGCCGTCCAATATGGTGCCAAATTCATGCAGGTTGACTCAATCTGCGGCCACTTGACGCCGGCCGATGAGACAGCTTATTTGGCCATGGTCGAGCGCTACCGACGAGATGGCCGGGTGGCAGTCATTGGCGGCGTGCGCTTTAAGTATCAGCCGTATTTATCGGGGCGCACGCTCGCGGAGGATCTAACAATTGGTCAAGCACACTGCGATGCGATTGCGGTGACAGGTGAAGGTACCGGGGTTGACACCGACATGCACAAAATCCGCGAATTCCGTGAGATTCTTGGCGCATTTCCACTCGTCATCGGCGCCGGCATGACGGCCGATCAGGTCGCCGACAAACTCGCCATCGCCGATGCCGCCATTGTCGGTAGCACCTTCAAAGACGAACGCCAAGCCTCCAACGAGGTCAACGCCACCTATGTACGGGAGTTTATGGAGGCAGTGGAGCAGTTACGAATGAAGAATGAAGAATGAAAAATGAAAAATGAAAAATTACACCATTACCATCCATCATGCACTCAGT
>CAYXXK010000005.1:0-8162 GCA_964469045.1 uncultured Klebsiella sp. | reverse complement strand
GGGGAATTGGGGTGGAGTCTTTGCCAAGAGTATCGACTCGTTCCGCACCTTCCTTCTGGTCGCAACTGATGGATGCCGTGACGATTGAATGAACAATTACACCATTACCATCCATCATGCACTCAGTGACGCCGACCAGGCCATCGTCTCTGCTGGGCACGCTGCATACGAGCAGGGCCACGGCATCGACATCAAATTCACGCGCTTTGCGCTCCTACTTCATAACGACCATGGTACGCTCTGTGGTGCGCTCCAGGCCTATACCGCATATGCAGAGATTTATGTTGAGGATTTGTGGGTGGCCGAGGCCTACCGCCGGCGCGGCTATGGGCGCCAATTGCTCACACGCCTCGAGCAGGAATTCGCTGGCACCGGCTACCACAACATTAACTTGGTCACCAACGCCTTCCAATCGCCCGACTTTTATGCGAAATGCGGCTACACTGTAGAATTTGTGCGGGTTAATGCGCAAGACCCACGCCTGACCAAAACGTTTTTTGTGAAATATCTGTGATGGGAGCGAGCATGGTCATGCCGATCTCCCATCACCCCATTTACGCCCCCACCCCCTCGGCATCACCAAACGCCCACACATCAAGGTCATCGAGATTGAGCGCCATCACGCCGTGGGCCACCAACGCACCGGCAATCTGGGCGCGGTGTTCGGTGGCATGGTGGATGGATTGACCGAGCACCGTTGAACGTGCCCGCGTCAATGTCGGGTTATCGCGACGCACCACACACGCCTGACGGCGTGTGTGCGGCCACATACAACCGCGCATCGGCACCAGCACACGCGGCAGCCACCACCGTCTCAACCGGCGGCGACGAAAGTCATGCACCGGCGCGGCAGGCCTATCAAAAGGTAGGATTTACGGTAGGTATTCCAAGCATCTGGTATTGCCAAGCGTTGTAACGATGGATGCACTGACAACGTGATTGTAGCGCGGCATGGCGATGCCGCGCTACAATCACCTGATTTCATCCCCGATTATTTCCCCAATTCCTCGTGGTTGGTAGGTTAACTACCCAAGTTTGATCAACTTCGTCCTCAATGTATGCATAAATGCTATCAAACGCGCCCATACTGTTGGAAACCACACACTCACAATAAGCAGCATAATCCCGAATACCCACACCACGTAAGAGAGCCACATCCAATGTGCCCATGGTGTAAAGTCGAAACGAACCTTTGTTGCACCTTCTGGCACAACGGCAGCTTGATAAACACCATTCATGGCAAAGGTGTCGACTGGTTGCCATGAATTGCCGATCAAGGCATACGCATCCCATTCCATATGATACAGTTGGCTTATCACGACAATTGATGCATGCGTATGTGCAAGAGGAATCTCAAAATAATCCTCAAAACGCACATCTTTTTGTACTGCGGTTGATTTATCCCGTGGATCAATATACGTTGCCTCCAACTGTGGCGCAGCTGTACTGTCTAATTGCAAATCATCGAGATTTATCTGGAGACAACACCCTTTTGCGTCAGCGTCATAGATATACCACCCATCAATCTTTTTGAGAAATGACAAACTCGGGTGCTCTTGCTCCACTTTGGATACGACGACACCAATGTTCATCATCCAATAATCGAGACTATCATACGCCGGGGCAATAGAGAAATACCGTTTATAAAATTTTTGTGTATCAGTTGTGAGATAGCCAAAATTCTCCATCAGCTGCTGGTAGCGCTTCGTAGGTATGACGGCGTTCTGTCCAACTGACGATATGTCATATGTTGCATAATTGTTACCCAGAAACAAACAACACTTCCAGCCCTTCTTATTCACATTTTCTTCTGATACAGTAGCCATATTTTCATCTATCTTGAGCTGCGATTTGACATAGGTAATCTCCTCACCAGTTACTGTAGTGTATTCTAGTGGCATGCGAGGGGTGGCCAAAAACGTGGCTGAAATAGTAGCCCACATAAACGCGCCAACAAAAAGCCATGCACGAAAGCGCAACGGTAATTTCTCAAATGTAGCAATGAATATCGAAATCAGCACCAACACCATCGCTATCAGCGTAGCCCAACGAGGTTGCCAATCTGTTTCTATGCCTGTACGTACGAGGATATCGATCATGCAGCCGACGATAATAATTGCAACCCCTATTCCAAAACGTGCAGTACGTTGTGACCACCACGATTCTATGAAGTGATGAACACCAAACGTACTAAGAACGACTAACACCAATGGGCCATAGAAAAGAAACATAGTAACCCATGGTGAAATACCCACCGAGAAGTATTGATTGTACAAACTCCCAATCGTTGGCTCAAACGTGATAAGCCCCATCATAAACACCCCCGAAAGGAGTGGAACCAACTTCCGCGCTGACGAAATAAATCCATACAATGAAAATAATGTAACTATCAACGTGATATAGTAACCGTATATATATGCCGATTGCTTTTGTAGCATTGGAACCACAGAAAATACCTCAGGAAAAAAGTATGATAAGACAACTCGAGGTTCTTCAATTGGAACACGAGACATCGTTACAGGTACGGGGGTACGCAACACATCAGGCAGTGTATTAATAAAATCCAACCAAACTGGTAACGTTAATAGCAGTCCACATACTGACGCACTCCCAACGATGATTACATACTTTATGCGCACTTCGTTTGAAGGTGCAACGCGTATCAAAAGATACAACACAAATACCGCAAGCACAGTAACAAGAAACACGAGTGCTTGGGGATATGTCGTCAGCAACGCACTGTGTACAGAGAGTGCCAAAAGAATCATCAGCCACAATCTTTGATCAGTGATGAGTCGATGCAATAGATACAGCAATACGATAAACCATACTGCATGCAAATAAAACGGCGTTTGCGTTGCCCAAAACGTAAAAATAGGCAACGTTGCATAGGTAATTCCACCCAATAAAGCAGCAAGTGGATGTAACCGAAGTAATTTCATGTATGCCACAAACACAACACCTGCCACGAAGACATATGCCATGTGGATCCAAGTGAAAAATACATACACATTATCAGTCAGCAATGAAACAAGAAACGTCGGAAAGTAGTTTGCACTTGCGCCACGCGATAATTGCATCATGCCACCGAAACCGACTTCTGTTATCCACGTCGGAATCCAGTGATAGTAATCACTGTTCAACATTTGATGCGCTTCGGGAATGTATACGAGCGTATAGTCAGAATGTTCAACACAATTCGGTGTGTTACGTGAAATATATGGTATGTCATTTTTAAATAAACCTTCAACAACATCTTTATTCACCGTGTAGTCTAAACACGGCGCAATCACCTGCCCATTGATAGTAAATGGCCAGAACCAAATAACTATGAATAATGTATACAGCACAAATGCCTGATTATATGTGATTTTTGGGAATATCTTAATGAGGTTTGTCACGTATAAAAAGACTCTCATGCCTTATACCTTTGCTATATATACACACCAGAATGTGCCGTCTGATTATATAATAACAGGCGATCATCAACAAAAAAGCAAACATGATTTACATGACCATTAATAAATCTTCACAATTACTACGATTTACTCACCTGTCTTTGACACATCATACCCGCGTTACACGGCACCACAACCGTTACCAAGACACACAACTCCACCGATACACGTCCGGCGTGTGTGGCGTTGTGTGTCTTGGTGATTTATATTTACATCCCTGACGTATTATTGTTGTCGCTTAATCGCACATCCCAAACTGCCAACACCATGACAAATATGACCTGATTACATGCGTTTTTGGGCCACCATAAAACGTGACCCCCCGATTGGGAAACGAATGCCCAGTCGCAACAGCCATAACTCACACTGCATGATTGTCTGCAATATCGTGTTGAGTACGGGTGATATATCAAATTCAGCATCCGGGTTATATGAATCAGCAGTAACACGCATACGCACTAACAGCATCAACGGAACCAAAAGCGACACAAACGACGTGCTATAGACAACATGCAACCCAGCACGTTGTAATTTCTCGGTGAGATCGCTCTCTGTATAACGACGAGCATGTGCAGCATACACATCAGCATGCGACCATAGCCACATATGTTGAGGCACCGAAATAAACATCATCCCATTTGGAGTGAGTGCGCGGGCACAGTTTTGTAAGACAAGCTGGTCATCCGGAATATGCTCTAACACGTCAAATGCACCGATTACATCATACTTTTCTGTATCACTCATCGTTTGAGCGTCGAGTTGCATTAAATGTACATTAGGGAGGCGCTTTTTCGCATACACTAACCCCTCTTCAAAATAATCAGTGCCTGTTAATGTTGCGTGTGGATGTTGTGCATGGATCGCTTGTAACACAAACCCTGTGCCACAGCCAATCTCGAGCAAAGAATCAAATGTTGGCATCAAACGTTGCAGTGCCCATAGGATTAGTTGATTACGCTGGATAAACCACCAATTTGTTGATTCACGCTGGAAAAGACTCTCAAATGCAGCCGTTGGATATGGATGTGGTGAGTGTGTCATTTTGTGTCCTGAAATACAAAAACCTTCAATGTAATATACAAATACACAGCAACTACGCCAATTGCTATGAGTTGGACAAGCTGGTGTGAGTAACCATAGTAATCGTGCAAAATCGCTAACAACGCAATATTAATTGCATAACCAATGAGTTGTGCAATGATATAACGTGCTCCTGTTGACCAAACCGATGCATTTGATGTGAATGTTAATGACTTGTTTCCAAAATATGCTAACGTTGCACTTGTGATATAGATAGCAGTTACCGCGTGTGAAGGCATTACACCAAAGGCCGTGATAGCGAGATATAATCCATACCCAATCGCGTTTGATACTACCCCAATGATTACAAATCGAACAAATTGCGGCACACTCGTACGGTATCTATCAATAATTTTAGCAGAGCCCAATCTAGCCATAAGTGTACTCTCACTACAGGTGACGACGGTAATTATACACTAGGTGTACATCACATTATTGTTGTATGTATTCGCTTTTGTTTACACACATGTCTGTGTGCAATACAACCGATGTGATATGATAAATACACGAACTGCTAATGGACAAAGGGCATTGCTTGTGATGATTTCTGTAGTTGCAACACTCTATCGTTCGTCGCCGTACATCAACGAATTTTATCAACGCGTGTGCGCTGTCATGGCGCAAATACAGTGTTCGGATTTTGAAATTGTGTTTGTCAATGACGGCTCTCCTGATGACTCGTTAGCTGTTGCAACTGCGCTTGCGAAAGCGGACCCCCGGATAACGATTGTTGATCTGTCCCGTAATTTCGGTCATCACAAAGCAATTATGACTGGTTTAGCGTATGCGCAAGGGTCATTGATATATTTGCTTGACAGTGATCTCGAAGAAGAACCAGAGTGGTTGCCCGACTTTTTACATATTCTGCAACAACAAAACGCCGATGTCGTATACGGCGTGCAACAGACTCGCAAAGGTAAGTTCTCTGAGCGATTGTTCGGGTCGCTGTTTTATAAGCTGATGGACATTGTAAGTCGTTCTGATTATCCACGCGATGTGGTGACTGCACGGCTTATGACACGCCGGTACGTTGACGCATTATTGCAACATTCCGAACGAGAAGTATTCTTCGTAAATATCTTCCATATCACCGGTTTTGTGCAAATAGCGCAGCACGTCAAAAAACATTCCACAAGTCCCACATCATATACACTGCAAAAAAAGCTGACCCATGTGCTGAATGCAGTTACTTCGTATGAGACCCCATTAGTAGGAATTTTTTATGGCGGCTTACTTGTCATTTTTTTAGCATTCTTGTATATAGTGTATCTCGTAACGACATATGTACTATTTGGCAACTTCCTCATCGGATGGACATCGCTCGTCGTATCAATCTGGTGTGTTGGTGGTGTCATCATCACAATTCTTGGGTTGATTGGCATGTATCTGTCACGTATCTACATAGAAATTAAGCAACGACCGCGAACAATTATTCGCGATGTCATCCGATTTTAATCCATGCATGGAATAACAGAGGATGATGAAATACCATGCAACGGCAATCATGAACGCGGGTTGCGCTGGTTTACGTCGCTTGAAAAATGCACTTGTGAGTAGATATGCTGTCAGTTGTAACCAAACCGCAATTGCAGCTACACTGTTGAATTTGTTCGAATCAATAAACAGCATCAGCGCATGTCCAAGACATTTTTTGTGACAAAAGCGACGCATGAACATGCGTCGCTCGTATCAATTCACTTACGCCCCCAATCCCTCGGCATCACTAAACGCCCACATGTCGATGTCATCAAGGTTAAGTGCTTTCACACCGTGGGCCACCAAGGCACCGGCAATCTGGGCGCGGTGTTCGGTTGCGTGGTGGATAGATTGCGCGAGCACCGTCGAACGTGCCCGCGTGAATGGTTTTCTTTGGAGTACAACCACACCTTCAGGATTGGCGGCAGCAGTGCGCAAACGCGCATCGGCACCAGCACACGCGGCCGCCGCCACCGTCAACTCGGCGTGCGTTGATACCACATCAAACGGCAAATCGACATAGGGGGTTCCATCAAGGCGTGATGCATACCCCGTAGCCGCTTCGGTCAGATGTAGCACAATCATACCGACACTCCAGGTATTGCCGGGCTCACAATAACTCAACACCTCATCGGGCAGCGTGGCAAGTACCGCAAAGGTCTGCGCATTGGCCCAGGCCATATGCCGAAAGAGACGGTCACTCACTGGATCACTCGAGAATGTCATGAAAAACTCCTAGCATAGTTTGTGTCATCGTCTATCGTACACGAGCGCATCCGCCCGTATAGAACCCCTCGATTCATGGCTTTTCTAAACAACGATACAATACGAAGAGATACCCCTTATCGAACATATTGCGCACAAAGGAGCACGCTATGTTCCGTTACTTTATCAGATATGTCGACGATACCCCAAAAGCGCTGATTCGCCTCAAGATTGACCAAGCCACCCAAACCATCGTCGATCAATACTGGAACGCATCGCTGAACCACTGGAAAGACGGCGACTACGGCATGGCCGAAATCACGCGCGGCAGCACGAATACTGAAGAAACAACCGAACATGAGGCGAAGCGCATCTTCCCTGATGCCCCCTGGGATCACGCCTAACCTCCGACGAGGATGACCATGATTATCACCACCACCGACCGCCTGACAATCCGCCACGTGCATATCGGCGACGTAGACGCCCTGTGTCAACTCTTCGGCGACCCCGAGGTGATGCACTACGGCGACGGCGCCCAATCGCGCCCGTGGGTCGAGGCCTGGGTGCAACGCACCCTCACACACTATTACCGCGACTGGGGCTTTGGGCCGTACGCCGTCACTCTGCGCGATACCGGCGCCTTGATCGGCTACTGCGGCTTGTTCTTTTTCGATGATGTCAACGGTCGCGCCGAAATCGAAATCGGCTACCGCCTAATCCGCTCCACCTGGGACCACGGCTATGCCACCGAGGCCGCTCGCGCTGTCGCAACCTACGCCACAACCACCCTAGGCATCAAGCGCCTGATTGCCCTGATTGACCCGGGCAACGTGGCCTCGGTGCGCGTGGCCCGCAAGCTGGGCATGCACCATGCGGCCGATGTGATGTTCGAGGGGTATACGCACCCTGATCACGTCTATGTAAAGAATGAAGAGTGAATAATGAAGATTGATGAATTGACGGACAAACTCAAAATCGCCCGCATGGGTGCAGAGGGTGGCGGTTCTACCATCTACGGCAAGCATACCGACGGCGTCTGGGTCTTCTGGCGCGAGGGGACGTCAATGGCGTTCGACGACAACGACGACGAAATCACACGTCACTGGTCAACAGACCCGACACCCAATCTGCTCGACGCACTGCCCAACCGCTGGTGGCGCTTGTACACCACCTACGTGCATCCCGATTTCGTGGCGCAGTTGCGCCAGGCCTTCGACCAATACCGCGACCAACCCGGCTGGGACGCCAGCCGTTTCGACCCCACGTTCCGTCGATCGTGATTGGGACTTAGCATATACCATTTTGGTCATAAAAAATCGGGCTCCGCACAGGGTGTTATGCATCACACACATCTGCGGGAACCGATACATGTGCTTGAGCAGCAGCAATGCTGCGGCTCTACGGGTTTATTGGGGGCTATGCCGGCTGAATGTTTGCCGCTTG
>CAYXXK010000004.1:105127-117690 GCA_964469045.1 uncultured Klebsiella sp. | reverse complement strand
GAGCCCAGCAATACCACCAACTATCACCCCAATCGCATTCAGCAGACTCCCATCAATCTGTTGCCATATCGAGAGTTCCATGCGTATTGCCTTCCGTTATGAGTGGTTTTGCCTATTATTGCACATGTGTACGTTGGGTTGTGTACCAGTGTTGAGCAACAATTCGTTCGGCAATACTACATCCGTTGCGGACCATGATGCCGTGTTCATCAAAGTATGCACCACTTAGGAAGCGCGATGTATGATCTAAGAGGTACCCAACGAGTGCGTGATGTTTGATGTTGGCTATGCCGTTTATTCGATGTCCGTATGGTGCAATGCTGCGCCCACATTCGCGCACCCACTCCTCGATGACTGCATGGTCTTGTTCACGTTCATCAACGTGTGGGCAGATGAGATGAATGGAAGGGAGTTCGTTGCGTGTAGTGCACATCTCAATGATTTCGCTACAGGATGATTGCCAATGTGGCGATGAAATTACATGCATGATTGCAATTACGCCTGTGGCCGTCGATAAAGTGCGGTATACTTGACTCAGCCATACCTCTTGATTTGTATATGAATGCGTTACAGACCACAAAGTGCTGTCACCGTTGTGCATGGTTATTGCGGTGCCTGATGTGGTATACCATATACGAATGTGTGTGGTGTGCTCGTGCATGCGAGTGCTGTTGTTGAGATTGCACATACCTGTATGACAGGTACGTGCAAGTATACACTAGGGATGTACATGACGCAACCAGCCCAACAATTCAGCAAAATCACCAAGACTACGCTTGTCGAACAAGTCGTAGAACAAATTCAAGCATTCGTCCTCCATCAACAACTGCAGCCGGGCGATGCACTTCCTTCGGAGTTGCGCTTGGCGAGTACGCTTGGAGTGAGTCGCCCAGTTGTACGGGAAGCATTGCGCACGTTAGCTGGTCGAGGATTTCTTACGATTGCAAATGGGCGTAATGCAGTGGTGAGTCCAGTAAGTGCTACAGCGTTGGTGCATTTTTTTGAACGTGCAACGCAATTAAATGCCGTGACGATTCTCGAAGTGCTTGAAGTGCGACGTGGTATCGAGAAGCAGAGCGTCGAACTTGCAGCCCAACATCGAACGGCTGATGATATGGCACAGCTTCAGCAAACGTTGGTAGCGCTACGACAGAACAGACATGAATTGAGTGTTTATAGTCAGCTCGATGCGCAATTGCATTTGCAGATTGCGGTTGCCAGTCAAAACAGTCTATTGCGCTATTTTGTTGAGTCATTCAGTGGTGCATTTCGTCATGTGAGCCTTGCTGGGCTCCAAAACCGCCGGACGCAATTAGAACTGGATCAAGTGCATACCGACCATGAAGAAATGGTTGATGCAGTGGTGTGCCAACGCATTGATAACGCGGTGCGTATCATGGATCAACATGTGACTTCGGCTATTCATGCGATTCGACGGACATTATCATAGTTACTGTCGCATCTTTGCACATCAAATATTAAGGTAACTCATAGGTTGACTGATTGACAGCGATTGGTTCTACGTATACCATACAATAAGTTACAGTTTGACTGTCAGGATAGAACAATGACAAAAGATGGCGTTACGATAAATGAGCTCTCCAAAATGGCCCAAGTCACGGTACGGACGATTCGTTTCTACACTGATGAAGGTGTTTTGGATGAGCCAGCTGGACGTGATCGGTTTGCGCGCTACACGTTGCGCCATTATCTGCAACTATGTGCCGCCAAAAACCTCAAAGAGCGATATTTACCATTACGCGTGATTCGAGACCAGATGGCCTCACTCAGTGATCAAGAACTCGAGCGCTTAGCTGGTCCAGTGCCGTCTGACGTGGCACAACGCTTTGCTGAATCTGATGTAAACATTGAAACATTAGCAATGCATGCATACGCAGTTGTCGAAGCAAGTCAAACAGTCCAAGCGG
The DNA here is from genome assembly GCA_964469045.1 of uncultured Klebsiella sp. Classification (GTDB taxonomy): domain Bacteria; phylum Chloroflexota; class Chloroflexia; order Chloroflexales; family Roseiflexaceae; genus UBA965. The sequence continues at coordinate 115,762 of CAYXXK010000004.1, read as the reverse complement.
GTGAAGTAAGTGCAACGCGTGCGTCATCACCAATGCAAATTATGGCTGAGACGCTGTTTGATAATGCCGATGCAGGGTATGCCTACTCAACACCAGATACGTTTCTCCGGAAGCCTGATGATACGTTGCGTCGTCCAGTGAGTTCTGTGGGTGATGTATGGCATCGCATTGTGATTAGTCCATCGATGGAGTTGCATGTGCGTGAAGATGCCATGCACGAAGCCGGCGAGATTCGTCGAATTCTTGCATCATTGCGCAAATCCAAATAATCCTACAGAGGTACCCGTGCCTTTTCCACCTGAGTATATGCTCAGGTGGTTTTTTCTTGACGAAATCTTGATACACACTGAATTACTCGTCAGTTATGATTGGTGTGTATTCGGATATGCACGAGGGAGCTATGCAAAAGGCGCGACAACGAACCATCATGAATGCTGTCATTGATATTGGCATGCTGGTGGTATTTCTTATCACTACGGCACCGCAATTTACAGGGATTTCTTGGCATGAGTGGATGAGTTTGGCGCTAGGAGGTGTAGCGATTGTCCATGTGGTGTTACATTGGCAATGGGTGGTAGCAGTTGCATCGCATTTGATCCAGAAAGCCACCTGGTCGAGCCGATTCTCCTTTTTTTTGAATCTGTGTTTATTTGTTGCGTTCACCTTGGTTGTGTATAGTGGTATCGCAATTTCAGAAGCAGCTATGCCTTTTTTGGGAGTGGTCATCTTTGATAATCGAGCATGGCGTTTTCTTCATCATACATTCTCAAATCTTTCGTTAGTAATTATTGCAGTGCATGTAGCCCTCCATTGGCGCTGGATTGTCAATATCTTTCGAACGCGTGCTGCTCGGCATGTTGCTGAACGGACAGGAGTCTCTCAATGAAATCGGTAAGGGCGGTGTTGATGGTTTTGCTGTGCGCAATTGCAGTCGTATGGGTAGGTAATTTACTCGTGGCGCAACAGGCACAATTTGGGAGCATGCGTAACGAACGCGCTATGCCTTTTGCGCACGATGAGGATCACCATCGACATCATCGTGAGGGTGGGGCAGATCGTGGTATGGGTGAGTTAGTGGGCTCAAGTGTGGTGTTTGCCGGAGTCGTCGCAGTGGTGGTTGTTCCGTCGGTCTTGCGTACACGCAAAAAACGTACTGCGTAGTCACTATTGAATCCGTAATTCATACGGGCGGTTGCATAGTAGTGCAACCGCCCGTATGAATTATATGGTTATTGACTTTGGAGGTATCCGTGCTCGCGGAGCCAGTTGACAATAAATAACGCTGATTCTTCAGGGGTGCGCTCCATTGTGCGTACGTGGATCTCTGGCGTTGTTGGTGCCTCATATGGCGAGTCAACACCGGTCATGCCGCGAATTTCACCGGCACGAGCGCGTTTGTACAAGCCTTTGGGGTCTCGTCGTTCGCACTCGTCGAGCGGCGTGTCGATGTACACCTCAACGAATTCGTCGCCGATTGTGCGTCGTGCTCGTTCGCGTTCACCTTGATACGGTGAAATGAGCGACACAATGATAATCATTCCGGCGTCGGTCATGAGCCGTGATACCTCACTGACGCGACGAATGTTCTCGATGCGGTCTTCGGCAGTGAACCCGAGGTCATTGCTGAGCCCATGGCGAATGTTGTCGCCGTCGAGAATGTAGGTGTGTTTGCCTTCTGACCAAAGAGCACGCTCAACGAGATTTGCAATAGTCGACTTGCCTGATCCAGATAACCCAGTCAGCCACAATACTGCTGGCTTTTGTCCCTTGAGGTTGGCACGTGCTGATTTGTCGATGTCCATGCGGTGCCATGTAATGTTTTGGACTTGCACGACGTCGCGCAAAATCATGCCAGCGGCGAGCGTATCGTTGGTGGTGCGATCGATGAGAATAAACCCGCCCATGTCACGATTGTTCTGATAGATATCATGGGCAATCTTGCTTTCGAGTTGCACCACGACCACACCGATTTCGTTCATTTCGAGACGATCAGCCGGCATCTGTGTGAACGAGTTCACGTCGATTTTGCTGGAGATGCGTGTAATCACGGCAGGAACAGTTGCAGTGCCCAATTTGCACAAGAACTGGCGCCCGGGTTGGACACTTTGTTCGGTCATCCATAAGAGATGGGCTTCAAAACGATCAGTTGTTGATGCGGCGTTGATAACCGAACTAATCACATTCCCGCGACTGACATCAACTTCACGATCGAGCACCAGCGTGACAGCTTCGCCTTTACTTGCGTGTTGTAGGGTTTTCTCGAATTGAACAATCTGCTGTACAACTGCAGTTGTCCCAGTCGGCTGCACGCTAATTTGGTCCCCAATCGATACCGTGCCACCCACAATCGTACCACTAAACCCACGAAAGTCTTGGTGTGGTCGATTAACCCACTGCACTGGCATGCGGAATGCTGCATGATGATCTTCGGTTGTTACATCGACCTCTTCAAGGAAGGTCATAAATGTCAATCCCTGATACCACGGCATGTTATTACTGTGCTTGAATACGTTATCACCGAGCAACGCTGACATCGGGATTGCAGTGATGCTTGTGAAGTTCAACTGTTTGGCAAACTCGCGATATTGCGCCTCAATCGTGCGGAACACTTTTTCGTCGTATCCGACCAAGTCCATCTTGTTGATAGCGAGCACGACGTGGCGTATACCCAACAATGAGGCTATACAGCTGTGGCGATGGGTCTGTACTAACAATCCCTTGCGAGCGTCAACGAGCAACACAGCCAAATCAGCAGTTGATGCACCGGTAGCCATATTGCGCGTGTACTGCTCGTGGCCGGGGGTGTCTGCCACAATAAAGCGCCGTTTGGCGGTTGAGAAGAAGCGATAGGCAACATCGATGGTGATACCTTGCTCGCGTTCTGCCTGCAAGCCATCGACAAGGAGTGACAGGTCAAGTGCGGCTTCGTCACCGAGCTTACGTTGACTCTCGATGGTAATACCACGAAGCTGGTCTTCGAAAATTAGCTGGGCGTCGTACAACAATCGGCCAATCAAGGTTGATTTACCGTCGTCAACACTGCCACAGGTTAAAAAGCGCAATAAGCTGCGCTGACTATCGAGGGTGACTTGTTGCATTAGAAGTATCCTTCGATCTTTTTCTGCTCCATTGAGCCGGGCTTGTCGTAGTCAATCATTCGACCAGCACGCTCAGAAGTGCGAGCACTCAATGTTTCGTATACGACTTCGTCAATATTTGCGGCAGTCGACTCCACGGCGGCGGTAAGTGGGTAGCAGCCAAGTGTGCGGAACCGAATCATGCGCATTTGTGGAACTTCGCCTGGCATTAATGGCATGCGATTATCATCAACCATCAAGATCTGCCCGTCGCGCTCAACCGTCGGTCGCTCCTTGGCGAAATACAACGGCACGACTGGGATATTTTCACGCTTGATGTACTGCCAAATGTCGAGCTCCGTCCAATTGCTGATGGGGAACGCACGCACGCTCTCGCCTTGATGTATGCGTGTGTTGTAGATGTGCCATAATTCAGGTCGTTGTCGCTTGGGATCCCAACGATGATGCTGATTTCGGAATGACATAATGCGCTCTTTGGCGCGTGATCGCTCTTCGTCACGCCGTGCCCCTCCAATTGCACAATCAAAGTTGTACTTATCAAGTGCTTGGCGTAGCGCTACAGTTTTGAGTTGATCCGTATGTACCGACGAACCATGTGTGAATACGTTTATGCCTTGTGCTAATGCCTCTTCGTTTCGATGCACTAATACGCGCACGCCGAGGGTTTTCTCTACATTGTCACGGAATGCGATCATCTCACGGAACTTCCATGATGTATCAATATGCAATATAGGAAATGGCGGTAACGAGGGGTAAAATGCCTTGCGCGCCAAATGTAGTAGCACCGATGAATCTTTGCCAATGGAATACATCATTACGGGTCGTTCAAATGTTGCCGCTACCTCGCGGAATATTTGAATGCTCTCTGCTTCTAAGTTTGACAGATGATCCATACTACTCCTCCAACGAATCCTTTCGACAGTATAGCATAGCAGACAATTGTATGGTTAATTAAAAAAATTAAATCAGAAAAATGTTATAAAAATATCATAGACTTTTGTGAAGCCATAATACCGTGTAAGATAAAGTGTATATTAAGATGAAACGAGAGCGTAAAACATGACTACATTGTATAGTAATTTTCATCATCCAATCATTATCGATGGCGCACTGGCTACCGAGATGGAACGTCGTGGAGCTGATTTGCATGATTCACTCTGGTCAGCCCGCTACTTGCTCGAGCAACCTGAGCTCATCCGCGATGTCCACCTCGATTATCTGAATGCTGGTGCACGAGTAATTATCACCGCGAGTTATCAAGCATCCATCCCAGGGTTTATGGCGCGGGGGATGACATATCAACAAGCATCAGATTTGATTGGTTTGTCAGTAGACATCGCCAAAGAAGCGCGTCAACACTGGCAGAAACAGCATCCACATGCATCATACCAACCAGTAATAGCTGGATCGATTGGTCCGTACGGTGCATATACAGCTGATGGCGGTGAGTATCGTGGCCGATATGGGCTTACCGTAGCCGAGTTGCGTGATTTCCACCGACCGCGACTCGAGATATTGCGTGCCCGTGGCGTTGATTTGTTGGCTTGTGAGACTATACCAGATCTCGAAGAGGCTATCGTGCTCGCTGAACTGATTGCCGAATACCCTGGTATCACTGCGTGGATGTCGTTTAGTTGCCCAAATGATCAAACCACTTGGGCTGGACAATCATTGCATGAAGTGGCTGTTGCAATGCGGCGCTTTCCGCATATTATTGCGGTAGGCTCTAACTGCACTGCGCCACAGTATATGCCAGGGATAATTACAACTTTTCGTCAGGCGGGCCATGATCACGTGGTGGTCTACCCAAACTCTGGTGAGATATACAATGCCGATGACAATCAGTGGTATGGCACGGTGACTTGTGATGATTATGTGGCTGCTGCCCAGACATGGATTGATGCTGGAGCAACCATCGTTGGTGGGTGTTGCCGGACGAATCCTGAGACAATTGCGGCACTCGTTGCACGATTTAGCAAGGAGTAGGACATGCTCTATGATCCTGTGTTGTGGAACGACTGGCATCCGGTGATGCGTTGTGACGGTTTTGTGGATGGTAGCATCAAAAGTACGCGTTTGCTAGGTGTTGATATTGTGCTCTGGATGTCTCAGGGGGTGATTCATGCCATGCGTGATTTGTGTATTCATCGTGGTGCGAAGCTTTCACTTGGCAAAGTGGTTAATGACTGTTTGATGTGCCCGTATCACGGTTGGCACTACAACGACGAAGGTCGTTGTGTGCATATCCCTGCGCATCCCGAACAAGTACCACCTGCCAAAGCGCGCACCGAGGTCTATCACGTGCAGATTCGTTACGATATGCTATGGGTGTGTCTTGGTGAACCGGCCAACGATGTTCCACCATTCCCCGAGTGGGACATGGTTGGGTACGGACATGCGGTATGTGGGCCGTTTTTACATATTCCGGCATATGGCCCACGTATTATCGAAAACTTCCTCGATGCAGCACACTTTCCCTTTGTCCACGAAGGCGTGCTCGGCGACCCCAATCAACCCATTCTCGGAGAATACGAGGCGCGGATTACCGCCAACGGGGTCGAAAGCGACCCGATTGCTGTTTATCAACCCGACCCATACGGCGGCGTTGCGGGGCAAGTCACCTACACATATCACGCATATCGGCCGCTGACGGCCCATTTCACCAAACATATGCCGGCGGCAACAAATGGCATGGTTTTGACGGTGACGCCGCATGACGATCGTGATTGTACGGCGTGGTTTTTGGTGGCGACGACTGCGGTAAGTGATAATGCGTATCTCGAAGAGCACTATACTCCACGTATTGCGGCGATTTTTGAAGAGGACTTGGCTGTAGTAGCCTCACAACGCCCTGAACTATTGCCGCTTGATTTGCAAGCTGAGTTGCATCTGCGCTCTGATCGCGTAGCTATTGCTTATCGTAAGTGGTTGCGTGAACTCGGCCTCATTCACGGAGTTGAGTAACATAAAAGCCAGCATCACACATGTGTGTGATGCTGGCGATTTGATTGATTGTGCTTAGCGGAATGGTGGTGAGGCGAGTACCCCGCCACCACCGAGATTCCACGCTTTGTTTGGCCCACGGTCAATAGCAAACTCAGTATCTGGGCCGAGGTTTTGATTATAAATGTCGGCGTAATTTCCGACTTGCTTGATGATTTGATAGCCGAAATCAACGGAAAGGCCGAACTGTTGGCCAATCGTACCTTCAACGCCAAGCAAGCGGCGTACACGTGGGTCGGTGCTTTCGATTAGGTATTGATCGACGTTACTCTTATCAACCCTGAGCTCTTCGGCGTACATGGTTGCGTAGACTGCCCAGCTGACGATGTCGTACCATTGGTCATCACCCTCAGCAACGACAGGGCCGAGGGGTTCACGCGAGATGCGGTCCCCGAGTACGATATGCTCATCAGGGTTGGGCAAATTGACACGCTGTACTGAAAGTTGGCTACTATCACTTGTAACTGCATCACAACGCCCGTCGCGATAACTCGTATAGAGCTCATCACCTTTGACCTCGACAAGGGTAAATTGAATCCCACGGGCCGCAAAATCTTCGCGCAGGTTGAGTAAACTAGTAGTACCTTCGCCTGCACAAATTCGTTTGTCAGTCAGGTCTTCAAGCGTCCTGATTCCGCTATCAGCGCGCACCATGAACGTCTGCCCATCGTGGAATGTAGTTGGCGCAAACATCAAGCCGCTGCCATCGCGTGAGGCAGTCCAAGTAGTGTTGCGGATGAGCACATCGACCATGCCACTGCGAACGGCTTCAAGACGCTCGCTGGGACCATCGGTGGTGGTGCGGATATATTCAACTTTTGTTGCATCGCCTAGTACAGCCGCTGCAATCACACGACAAAAATCAACATCGAATCCACTCCATTTGGTGCGCACCGCATCATACAGCCCAAACCCAGGTAGATCGGCATTGACACCACAGCGAAGCACGCCACGCGATTGTACCTCGATGAGTGTTGATGGTGCGGGCATAGCTGCCTCTGTCGTAGGCTCAGGAGCTGAGCTGGTGTCGTTCAGTGCTTCGTCGGTGAGATCAACCTCAACATCGCTAGCTGCGTCGGGTGTTGCGGTTACCACGATGACTTGTGGGGTAGGGGCAGTCGTGTCTACGAATGTTGACAATGCGCCACAGGACATTGTAAACAGTGATCCAATAATCCAGTACCATATCAGGTGTGATGAGCGTTTGTTCATTTGGGCTCCTTAGTTATTTTGCGCGACGTAGATACCACCGTTCGGTACAAGCTCGAGCCGTATATTACCAGTAAGTGGTGTATCTGCGAGTATTCCAAGCACATCATGCGCATACTGATAATCGGCTATTGCAATTTGTGTGTCGTTACGACGCAGTCGCGTAACAAACTGTTGCACATTTGTTACGGTTTCGATGGTAATTGTGTTTTGTCCGTCGGTGAGTTGATTGATTGTTGGTTCAAATGCCTTGACCAGACGCCATTGAGCCGTAGTTGAGTTAAGTAATGACGTTGTACTATTACCGCTCCCTCGAATGGCAAGAGGGGCGATGCTCTCGGCCAAATCAGCAGGTACACCTGGTAGATACACAATGGTTAATCGTGACCCACTCCCTGTGATCGAGCTGACATACTGACATGCTGGGTGTGTGTCTTTGCGCTGGTCGCAACTTTCAAACCATGCGTTAAACTCACTGGCCATCATTTGACTGCCGTCAGCCCAAGTCATTCCATTCAAATCAACGATATGCGTGATTTGACCGATTTGTTCCCGCGTCGTCTCAGTCACAATATTTGCCGATGGTAAGTACCAACGTGTATTTGTTGGGATCAATACTTGTGCTACGTTTGAGGTTTGGGATTGCCAAATGACCGTATTATTGCGTACGGTGACTAACGGCTTTTGCAGTAATGGCATCACAAAATTGGCAAACTCTGGTTGCGTGAAGGAGTTTTGGCGTAACACCACTACGGTGAGTTCAGGCGTATTGGTTCGTCGTTGTACGAGTTGTTCGAGCAACGAAGTACGCCCGCTTACATTAATGCTTTGTTGGTCACCACTGCGAATAAGTAGGTCATATGACAACATGAGTGGGATGAGATTGTCAGTGTTGCAAATCTGATTATTACACCCAATGTAGGTGGGATTTTGTGTGTCGTATAGCGCAATACGTTGGCCACTGTTACTGCCACATATCTCTATCGCTTGAAGTGGCGATAGTGGTGCGTTTGATGTTGGTATTAATGCTTGACTTACATCAAGGACCGCACCGAACCTACTTGCCACAGTGTCACCGATTGGTGCGCGTGGAAGCAGTGCGCGTGTTGATGCATTGATCATCGGCCATATGTTGTCAATAATTGCACTTTGGGAGCAGGCTGTGGCGTTTTGAGGGGTGTCAGTTGGTTGTGCTACGACGGCTACCACCGTAGCGGTCGGCATCGGCACTGGGGTCTCCAGAGGTCGCGCTGTCGGAGCTATGGTCGGTTCCGTTGCTACCGTTGTATCACCTTGGTTGGTGGATTGGGTGGCTACAATTGCCTGATACGACGTTACGATGATGCCGAGGAGAAGCATTGCGATGATACCGCCAATGACGACCTTGAACCATCTACGAACGCTGTTGACCAATCCGAGGATGCTGCTCAAGAGCCAACTCCACCACAATCTGCCACCCATTGGTGCACTTGGGATGCTAAACGAGGTGTTTTGGGGTGTTGATGGTCGTGCTTGTGACGGTGTCGCTTGAGTCGGTGGTTGGATTGGGCCTGTTGAGGTACTTGGTGTCGAGATTGGCTTGGGACGCAATGGACCAGTCGACGTACCCATAGTCGACACAGGGGCCGGGTTCGGCATTGTCATATTGGATGCTGGCTGATTGAGTGGCACTTGCATGCTGACGGTGGCTTTGGGGGCAGGTGTGGTGCGTTGGCGCCGACCGATATTGTAGTCAATCTCACAAATCACACAGGCACCATCACTAGGATAGAAGTGATTCGTATCGTTGCTACATTGTACTAAGCGCTTTTCTACCATACTGATGATTTGTGCCCACTCTTTGGGTGATGGGCGATTATGTATTTGTGTAAATGCCCGTGTGAACATTGTTTGGAGCATGCCAGGCAACACATAAAAACTTGGTGCTACTCTCGGGGGCTCATATGGCTGATTATCGAGATATGGGAATATTTGGTTTTGTATGCAGTAGACATGTGATTGTTCTACGTCGGGTGTGCCTGGCTTGGCGCGCCCTGTGAATGGATGGAATCCCTGCATAAGAAGCTGGAAGATTAGCACTGCGAGTCCAAACGCATCATGGTTTGCAGTGCGCACCTCTTTGTTGAAATCTTTGCCTTGTAGCTCAGGTGGAGTGTATTCTGGCATGCCCACAATACAACGATGGACTGTGCCGTTGGTCTCAGTGACTTGCATGGAGTCGCAATCAACCATAGTAATAAGTGCATCATCATTGAAAAGCGCATTTTTGAAGTTGACATCACCAATCACATAGTTTTTTTGGTGAATTGCTTCCATCGCCAATGCCAGATTGCGTGCAGTGCGATAGAGATGGCGGTGGTTGAGATGCCCATGTTGCTTGGTACGTTGTTGTGGTTGTAGTAAATCGTACAAATCGTCAGATTTGGGCAACTTAGGCATCAAGTAGCCGGCAAAGTTACGACCTTCGAGAACGATGTCGGTTGGCCATGCAATCGATACATGATTAAGTGGTGCTTTACGCGTTGCATCTTCGGGAGGATTGGCAACCATAGCGCGTACTTTGTGTGCTAGTGCTGGATTGAGCCGATGCGCATGGTATATCTTTGCCACGAGATGTGGTGCTCCTGACACATCGTACACCGCACCTTCACCGCCGGCGCCAAGCTTTTTGCCGAGGGTGATTCCTTTGCCTGATGCGGTTGTATATCGTGCCATAGATGCGCTCACTTATGTACTAGGATAGCCGTTTACGATGAGGTCAAGTCGACCTGTTTCGGGGTCAATAATGAGTCCGTGTACAGGAATATCAGCAGGGAGCATTGGATGACGACGTATGATATCTACGGTATTACGCACACTCTCTTCAACGTTATCAAATCCTCGTAAGAACCCATCCACATCAATTCCGCTATAACGCAGTGTTTGTAGTGTTTCTTCGCTGATGCTTCGCTCTTTGGCGAGTGCTAAGATGTTCTCGGGATCAACCGTCCCCATACCACAATCGTAGTGTGCTACTACGCAAATTTCTTGTACCTGTAATGCGTATACCGCGACCAACAAACTGCGCATTACTGAACCCCACGGACTCGTGACCAACGCTCCAGCGTTTTTGATGACTTTGGCATCGCCGTTGCGTAAGTCCATAGCCTTGGGTAATAGCTCAACAAGACGTGCGTCCATACACGTTAAAATTGCTAGTCCTTTATTGGGGAACTTGCTAGTTTGCATTGGCTCGTATGCACGCGTCTCAACAAAGGCACGGTTATGTGTCAGTACGCTCTCTAAAACGCCCACGATATTCCCTCATCTAGCTCTGGTGGCTCAT
>CAYXXK010000004.1:57484-105117 GCA_964469045.1 uncultured Klebsiella sp. | reverse complement strand
CTATTGAATGAACTGACGCCAATATGGGCGGCCGGCCGCCCAGATTGGCGTCAGTTCATTCAATAGTCGCAACACGAGCACCAGCGTCATATCATCATCGCTTTTTTGACGTAATTTGTCGCTATCAAGGAGCTTGGTAAGGTTTGGATGTGCGTGACTGAGTTCAGTCTCAGGGATGGCAGCTAGCCATTGAATGAGTGGTGTAAAGAATCCCGGGTACGCGACGCCGGTTTTATAGTTGATACACATTGGTTGTACGCCATCACTGAGCAGTGCCATCCCATAGAGAGCGTCTGATCCCTGTGCGTACCGTAAATGACTGCGGTATTCGCTACTTGTGAGCGGTACGGTGACATTAATGTACTCACCGTTGTCAGGTGTGCTGAGCGTTTTGACGACCGTAGCTGATTCGAGACCGACGACTGCGCCATCACCAATATGCAGCACATGCCAATCATTTGGTGCGAGTATCGCCACCATCAGTGTACATCCATATTCTCTGAGCTCATGGCCGTTGGTTTGTGCGAGATTCACCAATGCATCACGCGTCGCGACTGTCGCGTCAATCATCGCTTGTTGTATGATTGGCGCTGGGGCGTCAGTGCCGCCGAAGAGCTTTTGGAGTAGTGTGGGTTGCACTGTATGCGTTGCGTGCTGGGCTACCACGACGTGTGATAGATGATCAACTACCGTACGGCAGACAAATTGTGATGCGACATCGGAATACTTAGCCGAACCAAGTCCGTCGGATACTGCGATGATGACGCTATCGCCTACCTGCATGACATAATTGCTGTCTTGACACGGCATATCTGCGCGGATGTGGCCCGTACCAATAACCGATGCACGTGCGATTCGCCATTGCATATGTGATTCCTCTAATTCAAAGGCCGCCCACATACGCTGATGTAGGCGGCTTCGTGATGCGCTTCGCTAGACCTGACTCCAACTCTCAGCGGATGAAAGTGGCACTTGCTGACCAGGCTGTGATTGTGATACTGCTTTAAGACTGGCTGATAACCACACGAACAATTCGCGGAAGTGCAATCCCTTGAGTGTCATTGGCGGTCGGGTTGACAACTGTTTGAGAACCTCCATGTCCGCCCCCTCGACTCCAACTGAAAAGAATGCCACGCTCTTGTTTGCTTCATCTGCCTTGATGCGCGTTGCAGCGGCTTGCCAGGCGTTCCCGTCAGTTGGTGCGCCATCAGTAATCAAAAATATCCATGGACGATAATACGGTGTGCCGTTGTCTTTGTATACTTGCTTGCGCACAGCAATCTGGTCGAGGGCTTGCTGGAGAGCAGCGCCTAATGGCGTGTCACCTGATGCCTGTAACACAGGTGGCGTGAAGTTTGCAGCCGATATAAAGTCTTGGGTCAGTTGCGCTGGTCCAAACGTCACGATGGCTATTTCTACGCGCGATTGAGCAACACTATCACTTTGGAGCGCATTATGAAACTCTACAAGTCCTTGGTTGAGTTGATCGATGCGCTCACCGTGCATTGAGCCGGACGTGTCGAGGACAAGTACACACGCCACACGTGGATCGGGATTAGTTGGGTCAAACGAAACATCTGGAATATTCGACATCGTAGCGCTCCTTGCTGATTTTTTTCATTCACGTACATTGATACGGTGTAAAGCTGTTTATTGTTGCATAGAGACATGATATCATATTGTGCAGTATTGCGTTATGCTGAGGTATCTGTGATTCAACAACTTATTCAATCAATTAAGCAATCATTAGCTCGTGCGCAACATATTGAGGCCGTGCGGCAGGCGTTCGTGGCTGCGGTGGCAGATTTACATCTTGATGCCAAAGAAATAGCAACACTCAGAGCTGAAGTATCTCAGCATCAGTTAACTACGGACGAAGTGCGTGAAATCGGTATGCACGTGTTACAAGACGTGGCGCAACGCATCAAACAAGACGGTATGGTTACTGACGGTGAGGTAGCGCTGATGCAACAAATCATACAGCTGACGCAAGTGCCATCACAACAACTCGGTGATATCATGGCGACACTTTATGTACAACGCAAAATGTACGAAATAAGCCAAGGGAAAATTACCCCGATATCCGTAGTAGGGGTGAATTTGCTGACAGGCGAACGCGCATACTGGAGCGAGCCTGTAACTCTCTACGAAGAGCGCGTTGTTCGACGAGAGACGGTTGGACGTAGTCAAGGTGTCAATATACGCATCATGCGCGGTGTTTCGTATCGCATTGGTGGGTCGCGTGGCCAATCGATGCCGGTGTATGGTGATGTGCCTGTTGCTACAGGTGAGTTGATTTTGACAGACCAGCGCATACTATTTAAGGGTGACAAAAAGAGCATCGCATTGCTGTGGCGCGATGTTATCGGCATCGATCCATTCACCAATGCACTCACGATTCATTCCTCAAAAACAACACAGCCGCTTCGGTTCTTTTATCGGCGCAACGAATCTGCTGAAATTGTGGCTCAAATTGCATCGTACCTGATGAAGTAGGAATTACTCTGGCTGGTGCTGACGCAATGCAACGTCAGCAAGAGTCGTTGCATCGAGAATATCGGTCATTGCTGTACGCACATCGTTCATCACTGCACGGAGTTGGCACGTGGCTTCGTCTGGACAGTTACACGGTTCATACGCGATTTGAGATACGCATTTAATTGGGGCTAATGGGCCATCGAGAATGCGAATAATGCGTCCAAGAGTAATCGTGTCTGCAGGTTTGGCGAGGCTATACCCGCCTCCAATACCTGATTTGCTATGAAGCAAGCCAGCGTTCTTGAGTGCAAGCATAATCTGCTCCAAGAACTTAATTGGGATGTGCTCTTGAGATGCGATTGTCTTCAGTTGTACTACCTCGCCAATTGCTTGTTGCTGGGCGAGACGAATCATGGCACGTAGGCCATATTCTCCACGTTTTGATAAGCGCATAATGTGTGCCTTTGGTCTCCCACGTTCGGTTCAGTGAACGTGGGAGACTGTTGCTTTCACTTACAACGTTATCGCTTTGCCTGCTTCGGCACTGCGATATATTGCATCGACAATATCCGTGACTTGGAGCGCTTGTTCGGCAGTGGCGTTTGGTTGGATGCCGGTTTGAATTGCATTGACGAAATCAGCTGCTTGGCCGATTCCTGGCTCGACACCGTCATCGGGCATCCAATCAGGCTGCCAACTGGTGAGCATGTCATACTGCGCCTTGTTGACCTTGAGAGGGAATACGTCGAGACCAGCCTCAGTACCTGACAATGATACCGTCTCTTTTGTCTCGGGGACGTTGAGTGCCCATGAGCATTCAAGCAACATGGTTGCTCCGTTTTCGAAGCGTACAAATGCTGCTACCTGGTCTTCAACCGTGAACTCCTTGTAGTTCCATTGCCCCCACGGATTGACATTCGGCTTGGTACCAAGATGTTGCGAAATGCTCGCAGTGACTTCGACGGGACGTGGGTTGCCCATCAAGTATAAAGCAGTATCGAGTGTATGTACACCAAAGTCAATCATTGCACCGCCACCCTGCATATGCTTGTGCACGAATGAACCCCATGATGGGATGCCACGACGACGCAGCGCGTTGACGCGTACCATGTAGACGTGGCCGAGCTCACCTGCGTCGATAATCTTCTTGGCGGCTTTGACTTGTGGGCGATGGCGATAGTGAAATCCGATGGTCAAAATCTTGTTGTTTTGTGTTGCTGCAGCAATCATGGCTCGCCCCTCAGCCGGATCAAGCGCCATGGGCTTTTCGCAGAGCACATTGACGCCCGCATTGAGGGCGTCGATGGTCGCTGGTGCATGGAACTTGTTCGGGGTACAGACGACGACTCCATCGAGACGCTCTTTGGCAATCATCTCTTTGTAATCACTGTATAGACTTGGAATGTTGAATTGCTCACCGGCTTGTTTGAGCGTCTCTGCGGCCAAATCAGCGGCAGCTACAATTTCAACATCTGGATGCTTACTAAAGCTCGGCATATGTCGGTTGCGTGCAATACCACCCGTTCCAATCATCCCGATACGTACTTTGGACATACATTCCTCCAATAAATGTTATCTGCTTATGACCATCACCTGATATCGTGCTTATTCGTATGCGGATCGATACGTTGACGATCCAAACGCAAGTATGGGATAAAAAATATAAGGGAAGAAGAGTAATCCGAGTGTGAATCCGAGTCCGCGCCCAAATGATCGTGACAATCCATTGGTGATTCGGACACTATAAATGAATGAAACTATAGTGGCCACATTGCTGAGCAATGAGAGCGTACCCGACTCACTGCTGTTTTCGTTTGTCAGCATGGTAATGATGATTTGAATTGCACTCATGATAATAATGAGGTATCCCCACCATTGCGGGCGCTGAATGATGCGAAGCATGACAAATGTGTCATAAATTGGGATGAGTGCCTTCCAGCCAGACTGCCCTGCCTTTTGGAAAACAATCCATTGGCAGATTTTGAGGAAAATCCACAACAATGCACTGATGACTGCAATCACAACGACAAATACAAAGTACGTAGCAACCAGCTCCCATAGTGTGTCTGGAAACATTCTTACCACCTTTTGAAATAACAGGTATCCGTATTGTAGCAAATAATAGCGGAGTAAATGTCATGTGCATTTGTTTGTATCTGTTAAAAAATACTCATCACTTGCCTTTTTTCTGTACTACAATATCATACGTACATATGACATCAAAGTTGAGAGGATGCTGGAATGGATTTGTCAGTATTTGCGCAGCCAGAAAGCCTTGTTACGCTGTTGACACTTGCACTGCTCGAGATTGTGCTTGGATTGGACAACGTCATATTTATTGCTATTTTGGCAGGGCGTCTTCCACAAGAGCAACAAGCCAAAGCGCGCCAAGTTGGACTCATCCTGGCGTTAGGAACGCGCGTATTATTGTTGCTCTCACTTTCATGGATTATGGGATTAGTAGAGCCATTATTTAATCTGGCTGGTCGTGACTTTTCGGGCCGTGATTTGATTTTGCTCGGTGGTGGTCTCTTTTTGCTCGCCAAAAGCACCATGGAGATGCATCACAGCCTTGAGGGGCATACCGAGTCCCAAAAAGCCAGTGCCACCCAGAGCTTTCTTGGGGTTGTTACTCAGATTGCGATCCTTGATATCGTCTTCTCTCTCGATTCGGTCATCACTGCGGTTGGTTTGGCTGATGAGTTGTTAATCATGATTGTTGCAATCGTCGTTGCAGTTGTGGTGATGTTGCTCTTTGCAAATACACTGAGTGACTTCATCGAAAAACATCCAACTATCAAGATGCTTGCGTTGTCGTTCTTGCTGTTGATTGGTATGTCACTTGTGGCTGAGGGCTTGCATTTCCACATTGACAAAGCCTATATCTACTTTGCAATGGCGTTCTCGGTCTTCGTAGAGTTGCTTAATATTCGGCTACGCGCTGGCAAACCAGTCAAGTTGCATTCACAAATTGACTGATATACGGATGGACATCAATCAATGGTTAAGCGTGAGTTAGGCAAAACAGGGGTTCAGGTGTCGATTATCGGCGCTGGTGATCTGGCAGATCGCACTTTGCCACTTGGTGAGTGTGTGGCGACGCTCCAGCGTGCTTTGTCAGAGGGCATTAATGTCATTGACACAGCCCCCGGCTACGAAGATGGCTACTCCGAAAAAGTCGTCGGTGCGGCTATCCAAGGCCGTCGCGATGAGTTGTTTGTCATCACCAAAATCGATGATTTTGATCGACCGGTGACGGTGCAATTGTCGGAGTCGCTCGGTCGGTTAGGGTGTGGTCATGTTGATGGATACGTATTTCATGGCCTTTCTGATATGGACATGTACCATCATCTCAATCGACCTGGTGGAGAGTTTGATGAACTAGCCGACCTCAAAGACCGCAGACTGGTGCGCTTTGGCGGGATTTCGTCACACCATCCCGATGTGTTGCGTCAGGCTATCCTGGACGGCCGCTGTGATATTGCTATGTTTCCCATTGGTGCATTTGTGGATCGGCGCTACATTGACGAGACATTGCCGTTGTGTCGTGCATATGGTGTGGGCAGTATTTGTTTTAAAACCTTCGGTGCCGGCAAATTGGTCACAGATACCGAGGGTTATGGTCGCCCTGTCGTGCAACGCCCACGTGGAAAGTTATCGACCGGCGGGATTGATGCACCGCTCTCTGATACGCTCTTGACAGTTGCCGAATGTGTGCATTACACGCTCACTGTCAACCCAGACGTAGCCTTGCTCGGCATGAGTTTTGTGAATGAGCAAAAACAAGCATTGGCTGCCTTTGAATCCTTTGTGCCACTCGACGATGCGCAGATGCGTCAGATTGAGACGCGGGCGGTGCAGGCGCGTGCTGGCAAAGGTCCTTGTTGGTGGAATCCCGATCCAAATCGTTGAGTGTGTACGGGTGCCGGGTGAGCGTTTGCTTGCCCGGTTTTTTATTGGAGCGAGAGGCAAATGCGCACATTACGTACACGTATCCATGCTGATTTTGTGCTTGCTGTGCTGTTGACGGTGATCATACCGCTTGGATTGTTGCTACGAAGTCTGTTTGATCAATCCAAGCGTCATCAACTCATGCCATTGCTTGCATACTGGCGGGCATCGAGTTTGTTGATGGTGACTGTCTATTTGCTGATGGCACAACGCCCGTATGCGATGCTCAGTGGGATTACGGCACGCATTGCGATTGCCTGGTCACTCTTGCGTTTTCCCTTTCAGCATGACACACTGGCTCGCTGGTGGGTGTGGTTGACGGTAGGCTATTGTTTGGCAGGTGCGACGGTGAACCTGCGTCAAGTGCGTGATGGCACTGTGCAGCAAGAGTATGCGGCAGCGACACAGGTGTATGCCCAACTGTTTCACCCTGATCATGATGTGCGCATTCTCGGGTATATTGGGGATGTTGGGTTGGTAAGTTGGTTGATGGGCGCCGTAGTGATTCGACTGCGGTAATTAAATGACATAATGCGCAGTGTGCTATCAGCATCAAACCAAACACCCTCCGTCGTTACACGACGGAGGGTGTTTGGTTAACGGAGTGTGATGACTACTTCTTGGCTCCTTCGAGGACTGCTTGTGCAGCGGCCAAGCGAGCAATCACGACGCGGTACGGGCTGCACGAGACGTAGTTAAGGCCTGTGCGATGACAGAACTTGACTGAAGCTGGCTCACCACCGTGCTCACCACAAATACCAGTCTTGAGGTTGGCACGGGTGCTGCGGCCGCGGCTGACGCCCATCTCGACGAGCTGACCGACGCCCTCTTGGTCGAGCACTTGGAACGGATCGTCGGCGAGCAACTTGTTCTCCACATATTTGGGCAAGAAGCGACCGGCGTCGTCACGGCTCATACCGAAGGTGGTTTGGGTCAAGTCGTTGGTACCGAATGAGAAGAACTCGGCCTCTTGTGCGATCTTATCGGCGGTCAAGGCGGCACGTGGCAACTCAATCATGGTGCCGACGAGGTACTCGAATTCAACGCCACTTTCGGCCTTGACTTCGGCTGCCACGCGGTTGACGACTTCTTTCTGCTTCTTGAGCTCGCTGACGTCGCCGACGAGTGGGATCATGACCTCAGGCAACACGGTGATACCGCGCTTCTTCACGGCCACAACGGCGCGGAAGATGGCACGAGCCTGCATCTCGGTGATTTCGGGGTATTCGATACCCAAGCGGCAACCACGGAAACCAAGCATCGGGTTGGCCTCTGACAATGCATGAATCTTGCTCTTGAGGGTTGCAGTTGGGATACCCATCTTCCGTGCTAGGGCGTCGATTTCGGCGGCGCCATGTGGCAAGAATTCATGCAACGGTGGGTCAAGTGTACGGATGGTGACTGGGTAGCCGTCCATCTCGGTGAACAGACCTTCAAAGTCGGCCTGCTGGAGTGGCTCAATCTTGGCCAACGCTGCCTTGCGCTCTGCGAGTGAGGTGGCGACAATCATCTGACGTACGGCGTCGATGCGGTCGCCCTCGAAGAACATGTGCTCGGTGCGGCACAAACCGATACCCTGAGCACCGAACATGCGGGCTACGCGTGCATCGGTTGGGGTGTCAGCATTGGCGCGGACGCCCATGGTGCGCACTTCGTCAGCCCAGCTAAGGAACTTCGAGAAGTAGCCGTAGAGCTTTGACTCTTCGGGCTTGAGCGTGCCACGGATGACCTGGATGACCTCTGACTCGCTGGTCTGGATCTGGCCGTTGTAGACCAAGCCGCTATGACCGTCGACGGTGATGTACTCACCCTCTTTGATGGTCATATCGCCGACCTTGAACTGGCCCTTGCTGTAGTCGATTTCGATTTCGCCACAACCACAAACACAGCACTTACCCATTTGGCGGGCTACGACGGCTGCGTGGCTGGTCAAACCACCACGTGCGGTCAAGATGGCATCTGCTGCCACCATGCCGTGGAAGTCCTCAGGAGCCGTCTCAGTGCGTACCAGGATGACCTTCTCGCCCTTCTCGGCCCACTCAGCGGCACGATCTGGGTCGAGACATACTTTACCGCTGGCAGCACCAGGGCCGGCCGCCAATCCTGCAGCCAACTTGCCGACGCTGGCAGCAGCCTTGGCGTCAACAATTGGGAAGAGGAATTGGTTGAGCATCTCTGGCTTTACGCGGTTGAGGGCCGTCTTCTTGTCAATAACGCCTTCTTCGACCAAGTCGACGGCGATACGCACAGCGGCCATACCGGTGCGCTTACCGTTGCGGGTCTGGAGCATCCACAAGCGACCACGCTCGATGGTGAACTCAACGTCTTGCACGTCCTTGTAGTGCGCCTCGAGCTTGCGGGCAATACCCAAGAACTCTTTGTGTGACTCTGGCAAGTCGTTGGCCATCTGTGAGATTGCCATTGGGGTACGAATACCGGCGACGACGTCTTCGCCTTGGGCGTTGATGAGGTATTCGCCGAACATTTCGTTCTCACCGGTGGCCGGGTTGCGGGTGAAGGCCACGCCGGTGGCGCTGGTCTCGCCCATGTTGCCGAACACCATGGTCTGGACGTTTACACCGGTACCGATGTTATCGGGAATCTTCTCGATGCGGCGGTAGTCGATGGCACGGCGACCCATCCACGAGTTGAACACTGCCATGATGGCCATCTGCAACTGCTGTTGTGGATCTTCGGGGAAGTCGTGGCCGGTGTCGTCTTTGATAATCTTCTTGAACTCAGCAGCGATAGCCGTGAGCTCTTCGGTGGTCAAGTCGTTGTCGGTGCGGTTCTTGCCCTTGGCATGGTTCATCACATGCTCGAGCTTCTCACCATCGGCACCCAACACGATTTTGCCGAACAACTGCACGAAACGGCGGTATGCATCGGCTGCGAAGCGTGGGTTGCCGGTCTGCTCAGCAAGGCCCTTGATGGTCTGGGCATTCAAGCCGAGGTTCAACACGGTGTCCATCATGCCCGGCATTGACTCGCGAGCGCCTGAGCGCACCGAGACCAACAATGGGTTAGCTGGATCGCCGAACTTGCGGCCGACTTGGCGCTCAACCTCGGTCATGGCAGCCAAGGCTTGATCCCAAAGGCCGTCTGGCAATTTCTTGCCGTACTCGTAGTAGGCGTTACACGCCTCGGTGGTGATGGTGAATCCAGGAGGGACTGGCACGCCGGTGCGCGTCATTTCGCCGAGACCTGCGCCTTTACCACCCAGCAATTCACGCATGGTGGCATTACCCTCGGTAAAGAGGTAGACCCACTTCTTAGACATTACGATATTGCTCCTCTACTGTGCAAAGAAAAAGCTAGCTATTGTGCGTCACATGTTGGAGCGGCAGATGCCACGTTGCACGCCAGGAGCTCCCAAAACATGCACAGAAATCCGCGGATAACTATAATCTAACTTGCTCATTTGTGCAAACGGCGTCTTGTATCTTCCTTATTCGCTCGCAATCATTTTGCGCAAAAATCCACCACTTGTGAGTTCTGCAACTACCTCTGCAGCTGTGCGCTCGCCAGCTTCAATAGCGCCTTCAAGCGTGTTTGTCCAACGCGTGGCAGTTTCGCTTCCAGCAAAATGCAATCGACCAATTGGCAGTGCAATGCTTTGCACATAACTGGCACTCCCATTTGACATAAAACCGGCGGCGCCACGACTCCAGCGCTCTGCATTCCAATCACGCTCAATGAGTCCACGATAGGCAGTTATTTCATCGCCAAACCATGGTTGTAATTGGGCAATAAGTGCCTTGAGTCGCTCTGATTTGGGTTGTGCGCCCCAATGGGTTGCTGCGTCGCCACTAATCAAGCATGCAAGCGCACCTTCAGTGCCATTTGCTGGTGATACGTCGTGCACAAGTGTGGCCGGTTCGCCACTTGTTATATACACACCAGATTTGCCGTTTTCACGCCAAAACGGATAGTCAAAACACAAAGTAGCACTGATTGCACGTCCCATAATCATGCGTTGATGTAACGTATCACGATATGCAGGGAGGGTTGGCTCAAAGTAGATTTGTTCGGCGACAGCAGGAGGAATCGCAAGTATCGCATATCGCGCGCGAAATGAGCTACCACGTGAATATGCGATGATGCTTTCGTGGTCTTGGCGTATCGCTAGTATGGGTGTATCGACCAAAACCTGCTGTTTGATGCGGGTAGCGAGTTTCTCTGCTATGAGTTGCGTGCCACCAAGGATTCGTTCTTGTAAGTGTGTCGGGCGCAAATTGAAAAGGTTATGTGCGCCTTGATGAGAGTTTATTTGGTCGAGAACATAGAACAACGAGAGTTCATTTGCCTGTGCAAAAAAGTGAATCTTACACAGTAATTCATAGATTGCAATTGTTTCTTTGTGGCGACATTCTTGATGCAGCCATGCACCAAACGATAAACGATCGGTGTACTGGAGATTCTTTGTGAAGTGATGATTTGTTATTTGGAGTTTTGTCACAAACCGATTAAGTTTGTTCTGAATGCGACGCATCTCAAGTGTGACAAATGCCGAAATCCAAGGCGCGCGTTGTTTAAAGATGCGCGTGCGTTTGCCTACCACAAATGCACTTTCACCGACTTGGTATTGTTGATGTAGCGGTATGTTCAATTCAGAAAGTAGCGACCGTAGGGCGTTTGCATGTGGAGAAACCCACTGTGCACCTACATCGTAGATTTCGCCATTGAATGTACTTGTTGCCATGCGCCCACCGACGCGGTCACGCGACTCAAGCAAGAGTACGTTTGCCCCCTCTTGGATGAGTCGGTGCGTCGCATACAACCCAGACAGGCCTGCGCCAACGACGATGACGTCAGCGTTAAACCCGAGTTGGTTCGTGTCATACTGCAAGTTGCTCACGGTCGACCTCTGGTGCTAGTTCGATGTGTGCAACATCGTTGAACGACACGAGACGCATGATGCCGTGCGTAACGGAAATTGTTGTCAACGCACAGTTCATCACCCATAGTTTGTTGTAGAGGTTGATGTCTAGACCGATGATGGCACATACAATTGCACGAATGGTGCCCCCATGTGTAGAAATCACGATGTGATCGCCATCTTGGTGTTGTGACATGATTTGATGTATTGCGCGCATGGCACGTGTCTGCAATTGTCGATACGATTCGCCCCCCATGTGTACCGTGTCGCCGGGAGATTGTTGATAGGATGCGTAGTTGGTGGGGAAAGCCTCGCTGATTTCAGGGATGGTGAGATGCTCCCATAAGCCGACGTCTATTTCTCGTAGATCTACGAGTGGGGTAACGTGCATTTGGAGCGCTTGTGCGAGAGGTGTGATTGTCTGCAGGCAACGCACTAGATCGCTGCTATAAATTGCCGTGGCATTGTTGTATTGTCTGAGTCGTTGACATACAAGTGCTGCTTGCAGATGACCTTTGCGATTTAGTTCGATTTGCATGTGCCCTTGATATCGATTCGCAGCGTTATAGTCTGTTTCGCCATGTCGAACGAGATAGAGTTGCATGAATCACCTCAGCCTGCTGGATTATGCTCATTGTAGCGCAAAAAGCTGGTGTCGTATCGACACCAGCTTCGTACGTATGTGTATTGTAGACGTTATTTCTTCAGCCGGGGGTCAAGGGCATCGCGCAGACCGTCACCGACAAACGAGAATGCCAACATAGTGAGACCAATCATCAAAGTCGGAAAGACGCCGAGGTGCCAGTATACCTCGATGAAGGCATATGAGCTACCTGCCATCTTACCCCAGCTCGGAAGCGGGTCATTGATACCGATACCAAGGAAGCTCAAGCCTGCTTCAGCAAACATGGCCGCAGGAATACCGAGTGTGAACGAGATGATGAGTGGCGTAAGGGCGTTAGGTAGAATGTGCTTGGCTGCGATCGACAAGGGTTTGACGCCGATAGCGCGCGCAGCTTCGATGTATTCTTTCTCGCGGAGCGAAAGCACTTGCGCGCGTGTCAGACGGCAAATTTCGATCCAGCCAATAAGACCGAGCGCAAGCACCACGTTAAATAAGCCCCCGCCCCACATTGAGAGCAGGAAGAGCGCAAAAAGGAGTTGCGGTATGGCCGTAAACACCTCTAGGATGCGCATAATAACGTAGTCGATCCAACCGCCGAAGAATCCAGCGATTGCGCCAAGGCTTACGCCTACGGTGATAGCTATCAGCTGTACGGAGAGTCCGATGATGAGCGATATGCGTGCGCCGTACACAATTCGACTGAATTGGTCGCGGCCGACATTATCAGTTCCAAACCAGTACTGAGCACTAGGGAACTGGCGGGTGCGCCCCTTGACGATTTCGTCGTAGTTGTACGGAGCAATGAACTCAGCAAAGATGGCCATCACAAACATGAGCAATACGATGATGAGTGCGCCCATGGCCAATTTGTTTTTGCTGAAGCGAATCGCAGCATCGCGCCAAAGATTCGCCGGTTTGCGTTGTGGAATGATGTCGTTGCCTGATGTGGTTGTGGCCGTCATGTTGATGTCCTACTCAAACTTAATGCGCGGATCAAGGGTCGTGTAGAGCAGGTCGGTCAATAGATAGACCAAACCCCACAATGAAGCAATGATAAGCATCAATGCCATAATCATCGGATAATCACGATCAAGCGTACTTGTCACAAAGTATTTGCCGATGCCGTTTACGCGGAACATCGTTTCCACAAAGATGGTACCGGTCATAAGGTTGGGTACCATTGGGCCAAGCACCGTGATGATTGGAATCAACGCGTTTTTGATGGCATGGCGCCACACAACCATCGACTCGCCGAGGCCCTTAGCGCGGGCCGTGCGGATGTAGTCTTGGGTAAATACATCAGTCAAACTGGCGCGAGTATAGCGGGCAGCAATACCCAGAGGGCCCATACCAAGTGCGATGACCGGCATGATCCATGCTTTCCAGTTGCCCCAATTTGAACTATCGAGTGCGATGGGAAGGAGTTTGAGTTGCACCACAAAAATGAGCAACATCCAAATTGAGATAATAAAGTTGGGCACCGTCAAGCCCAGTGTTGCAATAAACGTCACAACACTATCAATCCATGTGTTTTGACGGACACCGGCAAGAATGCCGAGAAGGACGCCAGTGCCGATTGCAATAATCACGGTTACGCCACCAAGCTGCAAACTTGCTGGCCATACGCGACCGATGACCTCGGCCACAGTGCTGTCTGGCTCCGCAAACGAAGTACCAAAGTCACCCTGCAAGGCCTTGCTCATGTAGTTGTAGTACTGTACGTACAACGGCTGATCGAGACCGTATTTCGCGCGAATATTCGCTTTCTGTTGTTCGCTGAGTGGCATTTGTACTTCGTCAAATGGACCACCAGGTACTGAGTGCATCAATAAGAAAGCAACTACAGATACCAGAAAGAATACGAATATCAGTCCCGCTAAGCGGTTAATGATATAGGCTACCATGCGGGTGCCTTTCCTTGAATATTATGAATGACAAATTGACGAGAGTGAATGGGGCAGGCGTTGGCACATCGTGCCAACGCCTGTTTCGGAGAGTGCTTACTTCTTGTAGTCAGCGACGCTCTTGTGGATGTACATCGAACCGGTTACGGTGCTCAAGGTGTTGAACCCTGGCCACTGGATACCGTTGAAACCAGCCTCGTTTGGCTCAAGAGCCTTACCGACGACGTATGGGTGCAACAAGCCGGTGTTGATGCGGTGGACGATGTAGGCGCCAGGAGCTTCCTCGACGAGCAAGCGCTCAGCATCTTGGAACATCTTCAAGCGACCCTCGGTGTCGGTGCTGGCTGATGCATCGGCGACCATCTTGTCGAAGGTCTCGTTACACCAGTTGTGGCGACCGCCACAGCTCCACACGCCGAGCATGTTTGAAGCGTCGAAGAAGTCGATACCGTATGAAACCATACCGAACTTGATCTGGGTTGGCTTGGCGTTGATGCCTTCCATGAAGGTCTTGAACTCCTTGTTCGAGACTTCAACTTCGATACCCAACTCAGCCTTCAATGTAGCGGCGATGCGGTTTGCAGCGTCGATACGAATTTGTGGCTCGTTGCGCAACCAAAGCTCAAGCTTCGGGAAGTCCTTACCCTCTGGGTAGCCGGCCTCGGCCAACAAAGCACGAGCCTTCTCAGGATCGTAGCTCTGAATGTCCTTCAAGCCCTCGCTGTTTGCAGCGTGGAAGCCAGGCATCAAGAATGAGTAAGCTGGGATGGCCTGATCCTTACCGATGATGTCGGCAATGATTGTGTCGCGGTCAATGATGTGACCGAAGGCCTGACGGACCTTGATGTTGTCGAACGGAGCGCTCTTGGTGTCGAAGAAGAGGTAGTCAGTGCGGAAGTCGACGGCGTTCGTGAACTTCTGCTTCTGCAAATCTGCATCGCCAGCAATAATCTCGTTCTCAGCTGCGCCGATGTACTCACCAGTTACGATGTCAACGTCGCCGTTGCGGTAACCGATGAAGAACGTCTCTGGCTTGGCAGCGATGTTCTCGATGCGCTGAATGTATGGCTTGTTGCTACCGGTGTAATTTGGGTTAGCCTCCCAAACTACCTTCTCACCCTTGACCCACTCCTTAAGAATGAATGGACCTGATGAAACTGAGGTAGCTGGATCGTTGTTGTACAACGGACCATACTTGTCGAATGCGGCCTTCTGCAAAGGCATGCTGTAAAGCGCCTTGGCTGGGAAGAACGGTGCTGGGGTCTCGGTGGTGAACACAACGGTCAGGTCGTCCTTAGCGACAACACCCAACTCACTGTTTGGAACTTCACCAGCGTTGACCTTGCTCCAGTTCTTGATTTCACCTGGTGCACCGAAGAACCAAGCGAAGTCCCATGCATGCTCTTTGTCAGCAGCATACTGGAAGGTGTTGACATAGTCAGCAGCGGTTACTGGTGTACCATCGCTCCACTTCAAGTTTGGATCGAGGTTGAAGGTCCACTCAGTACCATCGGCGTTCGACGACCAGCTCAACGCTGCAGCAGGCTGCGGGCGGAAGTTGTTGTCGAGGCGGATCAATGGCTCGCCGAGCATGTCACGGATAGCGTTACCGCCACCTTCGTACACAGTGACCATGAAGTCCACTGAGGTGAACGTTGCGGTGCTGTCGAAGTAGGCGCGGTACACTTGCTGATCTGATGGAGCGGCATCCTCTGGCAATTGAATGCCGTTGAACTCACCGACCATTGAACCAGCTTCTTCGGCTGGGGCTGCAGTTGGCTCTGGAGCTGCAGTTGGTGCCTCGTCAATCACCGACGCTTGAGTCGGGATTGCGACGGCAGTTGGCTCCTCGGCCGGCTGTTCTGCGGCTGGGGCGCCACCACAAGCGGCAATGAACATTGCAGCTACGATGGCAAGTGCCCAACGCGCATAGCGTTTCTGGGACATCTGTCTTCCTCCTAAACCAATAAACGGACCCGATAGCACCTGTGATGGTACTACCATCTATCAATCAACGTTGATATCAACGTGTGACTGAACTCAGTTATACAAATACGCTTGCGTTGTAATCCTGTCACAATCGCTTTACGCCTACTGTATCAACTTTGCCACTCATTAGGGTAGGTTAAGTACAACTTAACATGTTCAATATAGCATCTAAGTATTTTGCTGTCAACGAAAGAAATTTCATGTTCATTTACAAAATCATAAGAAAACAATGCGCATTAGTGCATATATCCAAAATTATCCTTTCCATATTGTTCAACCTTCATTAATTACTATGCACTCGTATTGCAACTGTACAAGTATTTCAGCGATAACGCACACATATCGCTTACTTTCGACTAAAATAGATTACTACCTACATCGTTTTCCGTCTGGAGTTCTACTGTGCAGGCTATCGTATTGCGAATGTGGTTTGTGCTGATTGCACTGGGTATACTTCTGTTGGTCGTTGCACCGTTGTCGTTTGTTGTGCAACGTGTCATGATCGAAGTGCAAGAACGTGTGAATCGCACACCGCTTGAAACCTCGATTGATCGAACCCGCGATGTTGCGTTGCCATACACAGTTGATGAGGTGCCTGTTGCTCCATCGAGTAATGCACGTACAACCATCGCAAGTGGTCTGCGACATACGTGTGTGGTCACAAGCGCATCCTCAGTACTATGCTGGGGAGATAACGCCGCAGGTCAACTTGGTGTTGGCATCACCGGTGCTGTCAGCCCAGTGCGCTTTACGACGAGCCCTGTGGCTGGCCTTACAGATGTATTAAGTGTAGCTGTGGGAGCATTACACTCATGTGCACTGCGACAGGGTCAAGGTGATGTGTGGTGTTGGGGCGATAATCAGTTTCGTCAATTAGGTGCTCGTCAAAATGGTCCACAATCTGCCCAAACAATCCCAACACAAGTCATTAGTTTGCCTGAATCTACCCAAATTGCTGCCGGTGAGCATCATACCTGCGTAAGAACAATTGCGAATGAAATATGGTGTTGGGGTGATAATCAGTTTGCACAAATCGGCGCAA
Organism: uncultured Klebsiella sp.; assembly: GCA_964469045.1. Taxonomy (GTDB): domain Bacteria; phylum Chloroflexota; class Chloroflexia; order Chloroflexales; family Roseiflexaceae; genus UBA965. The sequence goes on along the minus strand of CAYXXK010000004.1, from coordinate 88,249 downwards.
CACCGAGTACAAACGGCCGCGCGCCTACTCAAATTCTTGGCCTACCCACCGATATTGTCTCTCTCCAAGCAGGAGCTAATCATACCTGTGTTAGTACGGCACAACGCACCGTGTGGTGTTGGGGCGATCATGCATCGCAACAAATAGATGATTCTGGTGATGTACTTGTCGTGAATCCACGCCAGGTATTTGTTGAACAAGCGAGCATACAGCTCGGGGCGGCGAATAATAGTACGTGTGTCGTAGCACAGGATTTTGCGCTCAGCTGTCGAGGTGCTAATCAGTATCGCGCTCGCTTGTCAGCTGATGCACAACTGTTGAGTTCTGCATTAGGACAGTTTTGTACGGTGATGGCTGACTACGAAATGACGTGCTGGAGCGATACCGTGCCTGCTACAACGCAAGTGGTACTTGGTGCCACTATGGTTAGTAGTGGCGAAGGATACGTCTGTGTGTTGCTCCGTGCGGGCCTTGTGCAGTGTCGTGGTGATAATAAATTCGGCCAGATTGGTCAATCCCCCGAAACATCGGCAGTTGATGAGTTTGTATTTGTATCGTTGGGAGCATCACGTCAACTCATGAGTGCTGGTTATGCACACCTCTGTACGATTTGGCAACTTGGTAATGTCATTTGTTGGGGGCGTAACCTTGAAGGCCAGTTAGGATTGGCCGTGCAAGACGACGTGCCGTTTTTGGTAGCGCCGCATGAGGTGCCATTGAATGGCGTGATAGACGTAGTCGTCTCGGGTAATCATTCTTGCGTCATTCGATACGACCATCGGGTCAGTTGTTGGGGGCAAAATTCATTTGGGCAATTAGGGAGTGGTGATACTATTTCACGATCAGAACCAACGACTATTTCATCGCTGACTGACGTGAAACAACTTGCACTTGGCATGAATCATACGTGTGCGTTGCTCCGTGATGGTCGAGTTGCCTGTTGGGGGGATAATCGCTTTGGACAAACTGCGTTTGCGCAATCTCAGCATGCAAATCCTGCGACGGTGGAGCAGTTGCGTGGCGTGGTAAAAATTGCTGCTGGTGGGAATACAACCTGCGCTCTTCAAAATGACGGTATTGTGGTGTGTTGGGGCGCAGAAATAGGCGGTCAAGCATCGTTCGCATCTATCACAGCCATCAAAGACGTCGTTTCGATGGCTGTTGGGTTTGCACACGCATGTGCCGTACAAATCACCGGTAGCGTGATGTGCTGGGGCGATTATCGACCAGGTGCAACTCTTGCTACGACGCCAGAACAAGTTATGACTCTTCCGGCAATTCGTGTCGTCGCCGTTGGTGGTCAACACACGTGTGCACTTGATACGCAACAAAATGTGTGGTGTTGGGGCGATAATCGCCAAGGTCAAGTCAATGGCGTTCCCTCTGATCCGCTTTTGCAACCCGAATTGCAAGCACGTGGTGTTGCGAATGTCGTAACCGGGCATGATTTTACCTGTGTCCGCCAACAAATTGGTGCAACAGCGTGCTGGGGTTCGAATCGATATGCGCAACTCGGTGCGAATGATCGTGATGCCCATTATTTTTCATCATCTGCATTCAATGATGGATTTAGCCTTGCAACAGGCGGTAATCACAGTTGCGTCTTGTTGAGTGGAGCATTGGCGCGGTGTTGGGGTGGCAATGAATACGGTCAGTTGGGGGATGCTACTACTAATTCATCCCCTGTACCGCAATCTGTCCGAAGTACTGAATCATTTGTCGCAATTGATGCAGGTTTGGCGCATACTTGTGTCATCGTGAGTGATGCCACCGTGCGCTGTTGGGGACATAATAATTTTGGTCAATTAGGCGATGAAACCACTGATAACGCCAATGCACCTGTCGTCTCCGCCGTTCAAGATGTGCGTAAATTGGCACTCGGGAATTCTCATACCTGTGCCATTTTGCTTGATGGTGGTGCCGCATGTTGGGGGCGAAACGAAGATGGGCAGCTTGGGGTTGGGGGCACTGCCAACTCAGCAATGCCGTTACGTGTAGCTGATGTGGATGATGCGACAGATATTGCAAGTGGTGCCGATCATGTTTGTGTTGTGCGCCAGAACGGTACTGTGTGGTGCTGGGGGAGTAATACATACGGTCAACTTGGACTCGGAGAAGCAGGTCCAGGTGTGTCAATTCCGGCACAAGTGCCTGGATTGGCGAATGTTGTTGCTCTTGGACTTGGTGATTTTCATTCGTGCGCGCTCACCGCAGATGGTACGGTGTGGTGTTGGGGATGGAACAACTATGGGCAAGTTGGTGCCATGCAAATCGATGATAAGGCCGTTGTATCTCGTCCTCAACAAGTGGCTGGGTTGAGTGATGTTGTGCAGTTGCGTGTAGGGGGCAATCATAATTGTGTGTTGACACAGTCTGCGAGTGCGCTGTGTTGGGGCGATAATTTTAATGGACAGCTCGGAAATCCAAGCCTGCAAGAAACGGTACGCTCAATTCCAACTCCAGTAACTAGTATTGCTCGGTTTGTGAGTTTGGCGGCCGGTGGCGCTCATACGTGTGGTTTACTTCGTGATGGGGATGTTGCATGTTGGGGGTGGAATCGCTACGGGCAAGTAGGTAATGGAAGTGGCGGTTTTGCTGTTGATATTGTGAATCCATCCCCGGTGGTTGGCCTACAGGAAATCATCTCGCTTGCTGTTGGTAGCAAGCATCTCTGTGCTACCGATACAAATGGTATCGTATCGTGTTGGGGAGATAATGCATCGGGACAACTTGGCATCGGCGTGTTTGGCGATACCGCAGCCTTGGCGACGCCACGTACCGTTACCCTTGCTGTCCCTGGTTTGGGATCATCTGTTGGTGTTGATCATTCGTGTGCGTTGCTTTCTTCACTCGAACTGTCTTGTTGGGGTCGGAATGAGTTTGGGCAAATAGGCAACGGATTTGCTGGTGATATCGCTGATACTGCCATCCCTAATTTTGTGACGAATTTTATCGGAGTTACTGATTTTGCAAGCGGTGGCAATACAAATTGTGCGGTACTTGCAGGTGATGTCTATTGTTGGGGAGATAATCAATACGCACAAACTGGTCAAACAACAACAGGGATTGGCGACTTTCGCGTACAACCAACCAAAGTAGAACTACTCTCTGAGATGCGTTCGGTAGTCGTAGGGAAACACCATGCATGTGCACTGTCGCTGTCAGGCGTCGTCTACTGCTGGGGCAGAAACAATCAAGCACAGCTCGGTGGTATAAGTGGCGAATTATCAGCCACACCAAGCGTTATACAAAACGTGACTGATGTAATACAAATTAGTGCTGGCGACGATCACACATGTGCTGTCACGGCCAATGGGCAGCTGGCATGTTGGGGGAGTAACAGCGCTGGGCAGTTAGGCAGAGATGACGAAGCTGATGAGTCGTCGCCATTTGTGCCTGATGTAGTTGGCGTACGTCAAGTAGCAACAGGCAGCGAACATACCTGTGCATACGATGGCTTGTATGTTACATGTTGGGGAAACAATCATCACGGGCAACTAGGCATTGGGAATGTTTCAGCAGATGAATATCTTTCTGCGAATCGTACTAATGTGCAGAATCTCGCAGAAGTCAGTGCGATTGTGGCAGGGGGCAATCATAGTTGTGCTATCACCAAAACTAACAAAGAAGTGTGGTGTTGGGGGCAAAACGAAAACGCGCAACTTGGTGTGACTAACAACCCTGATGTAAAAGCACCAGTTGCAGTGATTGATCTGTGGAGTATGCAAGTCAACGAAACAGTCATTGAGCAACCGACTGCAATGCCTACCGTACGTCTTCCAAAGCCAACACACACGATGGTCCCTACCACGCTGCCTGCGCCTACTGCAACGCTGATTCGTCCACGTCAACCATAAATACTACACCCCACACATATCTATAGCGTGGGGTGTAGGTAACCTTACTTTTCAGGTGTCCATTCGGGTGGGAGTTGTGCACCCTCGCCGAAGAAGAAGGTATCCATCGCTTGCATTAACACTTTTTGAGCTTGTGGATCAACGAGTGAGAGCCCATAGTGATTGATCAAAATCCGTTCCTGCTCAGGCCACAGCGCCCATGCTTGTTGTGATACTTCCTGATAAATTCGATTGCCAAGTATACCTGGGAACGGAGGAGCCTTGAGCCCTGGGAGCTCTTTGCCGAGTTTAACACACTGTACCATCCGGATATTCTGATTGCTCATCGCATGTTCCTATGTTGCATGAATACCATGCATTGCATCATAGCATACTCCATATGTGTGTTGTGTACTGATGTACAAAACCATTTATAATCGTTAGCACTATGATACGAAAGTGAGTAGCTATGCATATTGATGTGGTACCGACGCCGTCATTAATTGTTGATACAAATCAACTTTCTGTGAATATACAACGCTGGCAAGCGCATGCCAATAATTATGGTGTGGCACTTCGACCACACATCAAAACCCACAAAACAATTGAAATAGCACATATGCAACGAGATGCAGGCGCCAGTGGTATTACTGCCGCCAAACTCAGTGAGGCAGAGTGCTTTATTGATGAAGGTTGGGACGATGTGTTTGTGGCCTATCCAATTATTGGCGTTGACAAATGTCTTCATGCAGTGCACCTCGCGCAACGATGTCGCCTCATTGTCGCGGTTGACAGTCTCGTTGGCATCAGTCAACTTGCTACAGTTGCGGCAGCACAGAATACCGTGCTCAATGTGCGCATTGAGGTGGATACCGGTTTGCATCGTTGTGGAGTATTACCTGAGCAGGTTGATGCGCTGGTTGATGCTGTGCTGAGCACGTCACATCTCCGGTTTGATGGGTTGTTTACGTATCGTGGTGCATGGTTTGCGACCGCAAATCACCGCACTCCACACGAGCTTGGCCTTGAAGAAGGAGCAATGCTGGTGGCAGTTGCGACGCACCTACGTGAACGTAGCATTGAAGTGCGTTCCGTGAGTGTAGGGTCGACGCCAACTGGTATGGCAGCCGCCATGGTTCCAGGTGTGACTGAGATTCGTCCTGGTACATATGTATTCGGCGATGATATGCAAATTCATGCACATTCGTGTACACCAAGTCAAGTTGCCTTAACAATCCTGTGTACCGTGATTAGTCGTCCAGATGCAATGACTGCGACTATCGATGCAGGATCCAAAACCTTCAGTGGCGATATTAACTATGAACGTGCAGGGTTGAGTGGGTATGCAACCGCGGTAGACTATGATGCAATCTTGGTGCGCATGTCAGAAGAACATGGTGTACTGCGGCTTGCGCCAGGGGTTGATATTCCAGTGGGGACGCGTATTGCGTTGCGCCCAATTCATGTGTGCACAACCGTAAACTTATCGGACCAGATTTTTTTGCATGATACGTTGTTGGGGGAGTGCACCCCGATCGCTGTTATTGCACGTGGCAAGAGGTGGTAAATCATGTCTATCAATTCCATAACTGTATCGCTGCTCCAATCAACTCCATCGTGGCTCGTTCACGATGAAACGGTGCTACATGCTGATTGGCGTGACGCCGCGACCCAACTTGTTCTGTCAAACGCTCTCAATGGTCATCCGCAACGACAAGCAACAGTAGTACGGCTCATAGCAACACCCAATAATTTGTGGGTGCGCTTTGATTGCGCAGATGTCGATACCTGGGCCACGCTTACAGAACATGACACGCCACTGTACACTGAAGAAGTCGTTGAGTTGTTTATCGCACCGGGTGGTGACACCCCTACGCATTATTTTGAGTTGCAAACAAATCCACTTAACGCACAATTTGATGGCATTATCCACAATCCTGATGAGCATCGTAACACCATGACACTCGATTTGAGTTGGGATCCTGTTTGGTCTAGCTGGACAAAAGTTGATGCAGCCGGTTGGATGAGCGTATGGGCATTACCGTGGCAGATATTTGGACGTGACGATGGTCGTGGATCATGGCGCTGTAACTTTTATCGTATTGATCGACCTCGCGATGGGACTGAGAGCGAAACGAGCGCATGGTCCCCAACACGGCGTTCGCCAGTCGATTTTCATGTACCGAGTCAATTTGGCATGCTTGTGATAAAGTAGCACCACATGAACCATTCCGCTCTCGTGCATGTCGACCCATGGAGTGCATTTGTACTTGGTGGTGTGCACAAACTCGACAACACGTGCGATGCAATAACTGTCATCGATGCCATGGGGGTTGCTGGGGTATTTGTTATGAGCGAAGAGTGGTGGGATCCAAGCATCCGTGATATGCATCCACGCATCGCAGTTGCCCCTATCCCTGCACTGCTGCAGTTTCGCCAGCGCCAACTCAAACGACTCACTGTCTGTGGGATTTCAGTACAGTATACGTGGGTGTCTGTTGATCAATTCGGCAATGGTGTCGCTTTGTATGATGCAGTACTTCAAGGGGCGGTAGTAGGACTGTATGGCATTACTGGCTTGCCTACACTGTATTTATCATACGCTGACGAACATCGTATGAGCTGTCAGCTGGCTGATGGTACGTCTATTGACCTTGATTCCACGACGATCCGTGCCCCGTCCGGTATTCAATGCCTGGTGTTTACGCGATGTGAACCTGTGCGCGCAAGCATACACGATGCCATGTGGCTTCAATCGCTCCTACACGGTATGCCATCAATCGCATTTGATACGCCACGGCATCCGTTGCGTGATTGGCAGGTTTGGCATGTAGGAATTGATGCACTTGCCGTGGCAGCATTGTCTGCCGAAACCGCTGCGCCACTGGCGATTGTTTCTGACAACGTCGCACGTATTCTACACAGTTACGCATGGCGTGTTGAATGGTTGTTGCACCAGCTACACAGAATGCATTCGTTTGTACCGATATCAACTATGGCACAAGATGCATGCGCTGACGCACAGTTTTATTTGGGCGTGTTGACACAACAATACCCAGTTTCGGTTGCGCGTCGTTCGTTAACTCTCCCTGAAGGCGCATTAATTGCCGAAGCCTGCCGGGATACCCGACAGGCTTTACGTGTTGTAATGGAGACTCTGGTTGCGCCTAAAACATAGAGTGGTGGGCCGGACTGGATTCGAACCAGTAACCAAGTCGTTATGAGCGACGTGCTCTGCCGTTGAGCTACCGGCCCCTATGGATATATCGTAGCATGCACACGCCTCTGTTGCAAGTTAACAGCTGTTTTTTATGTATCGGCATCGATCAAAAATCTCACTCCCCTTGTGCCATAATTTCATTGGGAGCTCAAATTGCCAACGCCATACATCTGGCCATGTTAGTCCTCTGCGTAAATTGGTCTCTGCATTAAAGACGGTGGCATTCACGATGAGTCCCATGTTCCATGCGATAAATGCACCGGTACACACCACAATGACGCTCCAGTGCATGCGCGTTTTGGCCCAATCAATTAGATACGCCAAGCCGATAATGAATATTGCAGAACACTCGATGAGTCGACGAAACCCAAATGCGCCACTGAGATGCCACGTCGTGCCAAATGCGCCATTTATCCAGACTTGGAGTGCGACAGCGACGATGAACGGTATACCTATGAGTGGCTGTCGACGTGCAAACATGATTAATCCGATACTGGCCACCGCTAATATTGGACTCCAAACGAATGCGCCACGACTCCACGGCATAATCGTAACTGGTTCAACCCCTACTTGACAGAGTGGTTCTGGTGTTGTATCAAAGTCAACTAATGTGTCTATTGCGTGTGGACTACAGAGATTGAGTTTGCTTGATACTTCACTTGCTGGGCGCGGTTCACCATTGACGAGCCAATATGCTGTAATTTGAGGTACCAACATAACGATGGCACATGCCCCTGCCACTAGCCAATTCTTGAAATCTGTAGATGAAACACCTTGGTGTGGTGTGTGTCTGCGCTGTATGCTGTTGACGACGATTGTAATTGCTGGAAGTACCGCAAACAAAACGAGTTGCTCGCGCACCAAGAACATTCCACCAGCACAAATGCCAAGTATTGCCCACCAACGGCGTTTATGCGGCGTGCGTACGGTCTGAAGCCAACTATAGATAAAACATGTAGTAACAAAGAATCCATTCGCATGGGCAAACGGCATTTGTACGGTCATATAAAAGACCAACGGAGTGGCTAACCAAATGCCAAATGTAGCCGTGCGCGCACCAAATGGAGTACTCCACTGCAGGGCTATTCGCTGTGCGATAAGCAGTCCAATAAACGCATATATCGCGGAGGCATAGCTGATGGCGCGCTGGTATGGCCATGTATATCCGTCTGCCGCAATGTGTAGTCCGATGCCAATGGCATGGAAACCACGTAAAATACCGTCGGCTGCCACAAACCAAGGTGCCCATAACACAGCGGATCCAACCGGAGCGATATTACCGTAGAGGCCAGTTTTGGCACGAATACGATCCTCTTTGAGGATGCTCTCCGTGATTCCTGACTTCGGGTTTAACTGTGCAAACATGCGATATTCGTTGGCAAAATCGACGTCATGGTCGAACCACGCTGAACGTAGCCAAGAGTAATACTGTACTTCGTCCGTTGCATATACACGTGGGAGCGCAACCAATAACGAGAGTGCGAAGACGACGCCGAGCAATAGCTGCCCGGCGTCGATTGATTGAATGCGTGAAGCCCAAAATCGCATGGTCAAAACCTACCGTTGAACGGTGATATACGGTGCGAATACTTTGAAGTCGCTGTCGGTATACGTGACGTTGACCACCGTGTTGATACCAGTGCTACTTGGGTTACCTGCACCATCCAAGAAGCGTACATAGACGCGGTACGCACCGCTCTCAACCAATCCATCCAATCCATTACGCAAGTTCCAATCGAATGTGCCACTGGTGACTTCTGCAGTGCCCCACTTGAGAGTACTTGCGGTATCATCGGCTGAGCCGGTATCTTTTTCTACTGCTACCCACACGCCCCAGTAGCCGCCTGGATAGAGATCGTCAGTAACACTTCCACCTGAGATGGTGAACTCACCTTCGAATACATCGGTAGCACTTGCTGTTGGGGTGAATGACAACGAAGGATCAGACGCAACAGTTGGAGGTGTGGTGTCGTAAATGAGCGTCATCGCCCGATCTTCTACGTTGCCGGCGCGATCGGTAAGACGCACTGTGGTGCCAACTTGATTCGCTGTTCCAGTCGCTTGCAAGAAGACGGTTTGCTCTTGATTGAGCATTGCGGCTGTATATGTGCGCTCGTTGCTACCGGCGAATTGGAAACTCGCCAATCCTGAGAGATCAGTTACCCCGGTCACCGTGAACTTACCCACCAAATTACGCGTGTAGTCATCATGGGCGTACGATGAACCGTCGGCGGTGATGGCGTCGAGATATCGAGGTGTTGAGAACGAACTCGTCAATGTTGTGGTCGCACCAATCGTGTTTGATGTGTCCGAAATCATCTTGGTCGTAATCCACTCACTTGCAGGACGATTTGCTGCGTCATACAAACGTACGTGAATGTAGTTTGTTGCGTTAGCAGTCATCCCGGTCGCAGTAACAATTGGGTTCGTTTTGCTGTATCCCTTAAACTCTGCAGTGGTAGGATTTGTCGTTGGCTTGGCCGCACTTGCAGTGACTCGTGCCACATATTTTGTGGCTTGACACGAGTTAGCAACCGTGATGACACCTGACGCCGTTGTTGAATCAACTGCAGTTGCGCCATTTTCGAAGCGTACACGCTCTGAACAGCTGGCTGTTGATCCAGTGAACGATCCCTTGTATGTGGTCCAGTAAACATCACCGTCGAAGAGTGATACATAGAATACACTTAGTCGTGATTCATTACCGAAGCGTGACACTAATACACTCGGCTTACCAAACTCACTGATTGGTGTATTAAATCCTTTGTCGCTCCAACTATTATTCTCATATGCGGCTAGCGTAATGGGCCCACGTACACCGTTAGTGCCGGCTGCATAAATGCTTCCATCGCCGTCAATGTATTTGCCTACGCCACTTGCTTCGGTTCCAGTGAATGGCGTCATACGGGTCGCAGGAGCAGGAGCCGGGGCACCGTTGAGATTTTCCCAACGATTCGTTGAGAGGTTGAACTGAACAACAAAATTGTGCCGTCGATTTGCCACGGCCTCACCAACACCATATGACACATACAGCTTACCGTCATCACCCATTTGACCGGATGGATAAAAACAACCATAAGGGACAAACCCCAACATCGCTCGTGTACATGGCATCGGGTCTAATCGTCCAGATGTGCCACCTGCACCCGTGATATCGCCGGTTGTCGGGTCTAATATACCGCCGAGCGCAATGAATTTGGGTGTCGTATATTCAAATGAACCACCGATGAAGAATTTGCCGTTTGACATGCCTGCAAACGAATCAAGTGCAGAGTTTTGCGTGCCATACAATGGGAAATTTGAGAGTTGCTCCCAACCACCGTTGATGGTATCTCCACGCGCAGCTTGTGCAGTAGTGATGACGCGGTAGTAGCCATAAAATTTCTTGCCTGATTCGAATGTTGCTGCACCAACAAGAACGTGATCGTTTGTTACTGCCAAACCACCCATGCTGACAAATGGTCCACCGAGCACGCCACTAATCGTGGTGGTCTTCATGCCTGCAAATGGATTTGCTTTCGTTGCGGTTGATGGAATGTACATTAGGCGATACCCACCCGAGTTGATTTTGCCGATATACACATTTCCAGCTGCATCACTGCGTGCTAAGGTAGGCGTGACAAGTACTGAATACGTTGTGTAACTCAATGTGTCCGTGTATTGTGCAGCCGAACAATCACCACCGTTCTTAACGGCGCTTGGATCAATAGCGCGGATAATAATCCGTGCTTTGTTGCGCAAACTGTCGTTCGTGTTGCCGTCTGAATCACTGATGGCAACATATATCAATCCATTTGCATGATTTGCAGCTGATACTGTGTAACCCCATCGAGAGTAGATTCTACATGTAGTAGCAATATTGCCGAGTGTTGCCTCAGCAGTATTCGGTGGAACCATAATGGCTGATGCCAGTGTGATTGCCATCCACAAGAATATGATGACTTTTCGGTACATACGTTCACCTTTTGCTATACATGCGTACACATATTATAGTATGACAATATATAGTATACAACTATCGAACAACTCAATTTCGTCTGATATCTTTGTGAAAACCTGAAAATTAACCTATATCCATGTAAGTTTTACTTACGGAGGGCTATCATAATCATCGATCGTGCCCCTGGGAAGATGGCCGAAATCAATGCGATAAACGCCTTGATAATCCAGCGATGTGGTACTTGCACGACTCGTGGCCATTCTAACCCGACCCATTCATAGGCGCTATGGTACGAACGTGCTGATACTGTAAATGAACTTTGTTCGCCCATCCATGACAATTGTGGTAGTGAAAAAAGGCGACTATGCGTGTAATATCGTGCTTCGCTGCGAAGCTGTACCCAGCGCTCAAATTCATCACGATGATCGAATGGTTGCCACATCAGGACATCAAACAACGTGCGCATTCGGCTTTTGAAGTAGAACTGATTGGGGGTACTGATAATCAAATGACCACCGGGTTTGAGGAGCGTACGAAACGTCTCAAGCGCTTCGAGTGGTGGATTGGCCAGATGCTCAATGACCTCGGAGAAAACAATCAAGTCAAATGATTCGGCAGCATAGGGTGGTGGCTCGTGGTCGATATTCCATCGGCGCACCTCAACGCCGAGGCGTTGCCACAATTCAGCACGATGCTCAGGGAACAAATCAGTGCCGTGTACTTCGTAGCCGGCATCGACGAGCATTTCAGTAAATTGCCCGGGATTGACGCCGATTTCGAGTACTCGCTTGCCAGGCAACTGCAAGATTTGATCGAGCAGTGCGACAAAGCGATAGCGATGATAGCGGTAGTAATCAGGTTTGCTCTGGGGGTTGCGCACCGGGTACTCAGCAACAATCTGTTGTGCGCGTTGGGTGGTGTTGCTCATGCGCCCTCTTGGTATGCTTTCTTGCAGATGCCGATGAGCGTCTGTGCTCGGGCTGAATAAGTGTGTGGTGCGACAATCTGATGGGCGCGTGTGCCAATCTCATGCCGTAGTGTCGGCGTGTCAATCAGCGTGTGCAATGCGTGATTCAACGATTGTTGATTGCCGCGCTCGAAGAGATAGGCACCCTCAGTGCCAACTATTTCACGCAGTGCCGGCATGTCTGGGCAGACGACTACGCGTTGCATGGCCATGTATTCAAACAGCTTCAGCGGCGAGGCTGTTTCGTCTGTGACCGTATCTGGAATCGCCAAGATATCACTGGCTGCAAGATACTGCGCTACGGTCTGTTGATTGACGACGCCCACAAACACAACGGCCTCTTGTATACCTAGACGTTCGCATTGGCTCGTTAGTTCCGCAATCTCTTGCGGGCGACCGCCCACAAAATAAATCTTGGTAGTACGCCGGGTCTCATCAGGTAATTCAGCAAATGCGGAGATGAGCAAATCTAATCGTCTGTATGCAAACGTCAACCCCGCATAACAAATCATGGTAATAGTACTCGGGATATTCAGAGCTTGTCGCGCAGCCATCTGATCGCGTGGTTGATAAATGGCCTCATTGTAGGCGTCAGCCATTACATCGATCTCATCGGCGCGGCGCCATTGTTGGCGCACCAGCAACGCTTTGAAGGTGTGCGTCAGTGAGACAATCCGAGCAGGTTGTTTGACGGTGACTTCGTCGATGCGCGTAACGAGTTCACTCGCCCATGATTCTTTGGGGCGCGAGTGGTTGGTGTGTTCGAGGTGGTGAATCTCGTAGACAACTTTGGCGCCGAGCAGTTTGGGCGCATACTGACTAAACCAAAAACTACATATCACTTCGCGCACAAAAATAACATCAGTGGTGCGTCCGCTGCGCTGTTGCCACCACAGCATGATCAATACGATCCAGGCAAACACACTGCGCTCGAGGTAATACCACAACGTCGATTTGTAGAGCCGTGACAATCGACCAATACCGATGCGCGGAATATACGTCACATTCAGCGTATCAAAGGGGTTGGCCTCTCTGGTCATCCGTGGGATGATAATCTGTAACGCCGGGTGCTGTGCCCGTAACTCGCGGAGTGTTGAGTATGTTTGTACGGCATTGGCTGATCCCAGTGTCAAGCTGGTTGGGTAGGCCACGTAGCAAATCGAAGGTTGTTGAGTTGTCATAATGATTGGTATATCTCTAGGAGTTCTTGGGCAATCGCTGAACTCCGAAACGACTGCGCAAACGGCACACAACGCGGCGATAATTCAGCCTGATGCGTAATGGCGGTTGCAATGCCCTCAGCGAGCGATGTGCCACTTTGGGGATCGACCACGCGGCCACAGTCGGCGTCACGCACATAATCGCTTGCGCCGGTAGTACGTGTCACTACTGGTGGCGTACCGACCGCAGCAGCCTCGATGACGACGCGACTAAACGATTCGGCAATCGATGGTACAACGGTGACACTACTGCCAGCCAAATATCGTCGTGCCTCGACATGTGGGATTGCGCCCACCAAATGCACTCGATCGCTCACGCCCAACTCGTGGGCGCGTTTGGTTAAATAGGCGCCATAATCACCGTGTTTGGGCGTAGTGCGGTTAGGGCCAACGATGAGTGCATGCGCATTGTGGCCTTGAGCTACCACATGGGGCAAGGCTTCAACCAAATACTCGATGCCCTTGAATGGGTGCAGACGATTGAGGCTCAGGACAATCACGGCATCGTCAGGGAGCGCATGCGTCGCGATGAGATCGCGCTGAGATTGAGCCCGGTATTCGGCCACATCGACGTCATCATCAAGGTACGAGTGATGCGTGATGTTGTAGGGTATCGCCCGGAGTTTGGTTGCGAGTGCGCCGTACGCAAGTGCTACTTGCTCGATTTGACGTGAGTCAGCGCGGACATAATCGGCACGCTGCAATACCCAGCGTAACAGCCAGCGCACCATGGTGTAGCGCGCATAGCCATAGTCAAACTCAGGCACGCGCATAATATCGGCACCCGGCAAGGTGATGGCGAGTTTGGTTTGGCGGGGTTTGGTGAGTGCGATGGCGACGCCAAGCGGGAACGCTGTCTCGACGTGGATTACATCGTACTGCGGTGTCGTGGCAAAGAATTGCCCGAAGCTAGCAATTGCTCCTGCGAGATATGGATACCCCGTCAGTGGCTCGGCAAGTTTGTTACCGAGTGCGATAGCGCGATTGGGTCGTGTCGGCAGGTAATGCACAGTAATGCCATCAACGACTTTGTGTTGTGGCGTGCGTGACTGCGACGAAATGGTCGCAATCTCGACGGTATGGCCGAGATTGCGCCAGTGTTCGATAACTTCTGTGTGGATTTGATTGCCGAGTGCGTGTTCGTCATAGCGCGGCAAGCAATACAACAGTCGCATGCACCTTACTCCTGTGGCGTTGACTTACCCTTTTTGTACGCCAACATGACATAAAGTGGGTCGCTGCCGTCAAATGCTTCTTCGAGTGGGTGGATAATCCAGGCCAACAACATGTCCTTGAGGATGAACACTCGCCACCACTTGGTCAGCTTGGTCTCGTGGTAGCTGCCATTCAAGATGCTACGACCGAACGCATGACGGGCGGTCACAATTGCATCGGCAGGGTCGAGGTAGGTCTCTTTGATGTCTTGGTCAGTATAAAAGCGGAAGAACGACCCGCTCTTGCCGACCTGATCAAATGTGTTCTTGGCCACCTTGGCAAAATTGCGAATCCCCGCAAAAAAGCTGGTGCGCTCAGTGCTCGTGAACGGCAACGTCATTACGGCCAAACCATCATCCTTGAGTACGCGGGCAATCTCGACACCCACCGCTTTGTCGTCAGGGATGTGCTCGAGTGATGATACGGCGCTGATGCGGGTGATTGTACCATCACGAAACGGCAGTTTGGTGGCATCGGCCACAATCGGGAAGAAGCGCCCGTCGCCTGGTTGGGCTGTCTCGGCGCGCTTTTGGGCTTGCCAGCGCACGCGGTCGGCGTCGAGCTCGACGATGACCACATCAAGGCCAGCCTTGCTCAACATGTGGGGATAGGTCGACGTGCCAGAGCCGATGTCAATAATCATGTCGCCACGCTTGGCGTTCAGATGGCGAGTGACCCATGGGTATTCGATAATCCGCCACAAGCTGAAATCATTGACCGTGCGCCATAGAATGCGCCATCCGTCCAACGAAATCTCGTATAACAGGGCGCGAATGCTCGAAATAGTCACCATAATTTGTTCATCCTCCGATGCCAATGCGAAACGTATTATAGCACAGTGCTCTTGTGGCTATCTGATGTACTGCTGATACCCTGCCAATGACTGCATGGCGACTGTCTGAGGGCTGTATGTCTGATAGACGTGTGTGCGTCCGTTTGCCGTCAACGTGCGGTAGAGTGACTGGTCAGTCATGAGGCGAATAACCTGTGTCGCCAAATCAGCCACATCGTTGTAGCGACTCAAGAGCCCGGTCTGCTCGTGTGTCACGACTTCGTTGCCAGCTGCACAATTGGTGGTTACTACGCCACACCCGGCGGCCATAGCCTCGATTGGAGGGATACCGAATCCTTCGTAGCGACTTGGGGCAACGAGTACATGTGCTTGTTGCAAGAGTTTGACCTTCTCAGCTTCGTCAACTTTGGTGCGGATATCGATAGCATCGCGCACCTGCAACGCAGTGGCCATTTGCTCGAGTTGTTGCAGTTGACTTGTATTGTGGGTTACCATCACCAACTTCACATCAGGGATTTGTGCTCGGATCAACGGCAATGCTTGAATCGCCAAATCCCAGCCTTTGCGTGGTACGAGCTGCCCGATAAATAACACGGTAGGTGAGCTGGCTTTGGCATGCTGAATCGTTTCGTATTGGCGCAAATCAACGGCGTTGGGGATAACGTCAATATGCTGTGCGTTGGCACCAAGATCAGCCAAAATGCCTTTTTCGTGATGCGATAAGGCAAAAATGCCGCGATACCGGAGCAGTGGTGCATGAATCAAGTAATTGCGGATCGCCCGGCGTGGATGTTGCCCTTTGAGGAGTGCGCCGATGAGTTGTTGGCGCTCGCGCAAAAGCTTGTGCGGGGTGAGCGGATGATCGAGCGGGCGCTCACGGTCGACGACCAAATCACCATCATGCAAGATGCCGTGTGGCGTGAGTACCATCGGTACCTGATTAAGCCATTGTTTTTGGGCTTGATACGCCAACAAGTGACGTAGATGATGCACATGAATGATGTCGGGGCGCCCGATATGCGCAGCGAGCCGCCATAAATCAGTTGAGAGAAAGCCTACCGTACGACAGCGATGGATGGTCAGGTTCGGCGCAAACTCGACGCGCTGAGGTTGACTTTGGTCGTGCCAGTACTCGATGGCATCGACGCGATGCCCCATTTCGGCCAAGGTGCGTGCGAGCACGAACTCAGGGCGACTCGGGAATCGTGGGTCGAATCCGTAGGTTGAAATTTGCAAAATATGCATCTTATGTTCCCATCACACGGCGGTAATGCGCCTCGATACGGTCAGTCACCGCTGGCCACGCAAATTGGGTAGCCCAGGCTGGTGCATTGGCGGCAAACTGCTGGCGGAGTGTTGGATTGTCGCGTAGCGTGCGCATGCACTCGGCTAACGCGTCTGCGTTTTTGGCAGGATAAAACAGCCCAGTCTGCCCCTCGTTGACAACCTCGACAAAGCCACCAAACCGCGAGGCAATCACGGGCAACCCACATGACTGTGCCTCAACCAGGCCAATCCCGAATGTCTCACTGGCGTGGCTTGTAGCAACCAATACATGGTGTTCATGCATCACGCTTGCAATCAAATTGCGCTCAACAGAGCCAAGGAATGTCACACGTTGACGGAGATTGAGTGTGTCAACGAGCGCTTCGAGCTCACGACGATGGACTCCATCGCCGGCAATCGTCAAGGTGGCGTTGTCAACCTGAGCGATGGCCTTGATCGCCGTGTCAACACCTTTCCACGGTTGTAAGCGCCCCACAAACAAAAACTTGAGCGGAGGTGGCTCATGAGGTGTCGTCGTCGATGGTGTGAACACCGTCGTGTCAATGCCGTTGTAGACCACGTCGATTGCAATCGGGTAGCGTTTGGTGACGGTGTCGACGTTGAATTGACTGCAACTGACTGCCCCATCGACATGGGTTGCGAGCCAGCGGTCGCCCCGATAAAAATCCTCGCCGTGACAGCCCAGCACGACTTTGGCGCCGCTGAGTCGCCCGGCGATTAACGCTGGCAACAAATCATACGGCTTTTGGATGTGAATAATGTCGTATTTGCCGCGTATCAATGCAGCGATGCCCCACGGCGCCGTACTCAAGCGCTCGAGGAGCTTGCGCTCGGCATAGGCGCGGCGTAAGCCAGGGATGATGCTGAATTTGTCGCGCGCGATGAATGGGTAGGTGTATACGTTGACCCCGCTGACCTGTTCGCGGCGTGGCCCGTGCCCAGCAATAATATCAACCTGATGCCCACGTTGATGGAGCTGGTTAGCCAAATCCCACACAAAGCTCTCGACACCGCCATAGGCAGTTGTTGTCGTCAGGTTGTAGAGGGCAATTCGCATCACAACACCTTCATCAAATAGCGTTTGAACGGCAAATTAATCCGACTCAGTTGGTCGCGATCACTCTGCTCAAGGCCACCGGCGATGCGTAGAATGCCAAAGAAAATCAATGCGTTGACTACTGCAATCACGCCATACCCCGGCAGTTGAGCGAGGCGTTGCCAGGTGTTCAAGTCAGAACCAAGCGTTGGCATAAATTGACTCGCCCCATAAATACACACAGCCATCACCGCGCTTGCCGCGAGTACGCGCCAACTAAAGCGCCACGGCCATTCGAGTTTGATGATGCGCCAGCCCCAAAACGTCGCCCAGGCACCCGCAATGACCCGCGCGAGTCCATAGGCCAATGCAAGTCCAACGACGCCGTACAGCGGCGCGAAGATGAATCCGAGTGGAATCACCACAAGCGTCAATAATCGCCCAATTGTGACGATGGTCAGTTTTTCGTAGACAATTAGCACATTGTGTGCCATCGTCAACAAACTTTCAATGAATAAGCACGGTACAAGCACGTAGACAATATACACCGCATCAACATATTGTGGTGTCAGGATGCTCAACGCCGGTTGAGCTAGCAACATCAAAGCGACGCCACCAGGAACGAGTAACAGCAGCTGAATCCGCACAATTGAGCCGAATGCTCCTTGAATCGTACCGCCCTCACCAGAGCGCACGCGCGTGAATAACGGCACGGTGATGCCGACCAGTGGGGTGTAGAGATACGACAACACCATGCCCACGAGCGAAGCGCCAGCCCAGAGCATGGCTGCATCGCTGATGCTACTGGTCAAGTACACCGCAAAGCCCTTGCTGGCGATGAAGTCGGTCATCGTCATCAAATACGATACACCCGTGTATTTGAGGAACCCGGTCGGCAACCAGCGTGTGCTCGGCGTAGGATCAATCGCCGTCGGCGCCTGACTTCCCTCGCGCCAGATGACGACAACTTGCCATAATGCAATACACACGGCAAATGTCGGCGCGAGTGCTGCGGTCAATAAGATCCCGACAACGCTCCAACGCAATGGCTCACTGGTGAGTTGAGCGGAGATAATTGCGACGACAGCGAGTAGTTGTGGCAAAAGCCCGGCCATAAGTGCGATGCCGTTCCACGCGCGTTGCTTAAAAAAGCTATTAAGATAAGCCATCAGCATGTCATATGCCACGCCCATGATGAGCATGACGATAATGACGCCAATAAACATCCACCCCTGTGTGTCGAGAATGCTCTGCAGTAATGTTTGGGCTGTTTGATCGATACGATTGTCGTCACGTATGCGGTCTGCCAAACTGTCAAGATAGCTCTGCTGTTGCCATGCGAGTGTTGAGGCTATGCCGATGAGGATGACTGCCTGAGCAAAAAAAACGACCAACAGCAGTCGCAAGACGCCAGCGGCGCCACGCGATCGCATGGTTTCAGGGATGAATTTGGGCAAAGCGCGGGTTGTGCCCATATCGATCCAGGTCCCGAACGCCGAGGCTGCACCGCTGACGAGGGCTAATAATCCGTAGGCTGCAATCGGCAACACGGTCAGTTTGAGTGCGGTGGCGGCCACTTCGGCTAGCATGCGCAATGGTACAAACAACGTGTTCCAAATCACGGCCCGCGATACCTGATGCGACAGACTCGGGGCTGGTTTTTCGGTGCTCATCGGCCAACCTTCGTCAAGGCCAATTCGAACATGCCGGTATACCAGGCGCGTTGGGCTTGGTAGGCGATGTGTTCGAGCCCGAGTTGGCGCAGCGCCTGACGAATCTGCTGCCGGCTGGCTTTTTGACTGACAAAACGTCCCTCGCGCAAGGCGACTTCGTTCATATCGACCGTATTAAACCCGTGCTGGCGTGCGAGCGCAACAAACTCGGGATAATCGTAGTAGTGCATGGCGCTTAAGCGTTGCATATCACGGAAGTTGGTATTCTGCTTGGTGCGACCGCGATAACCGATATACCACTCTGCCAATCCGCGCGGCACCCAATTGAGGCCGCGTATGTGGTAGTGTGGGTCGACCCACGCCCGACGATTGATGACCGTAAGCAACAAGTGGCCGTTGGGTTTGAGTACCCGATGGATCTCACGCAACATGGCTTGTGGGTCTTGTACATGCTCAATCACATCCCAACAGACGACGATGTCGTACGATGCGTCACGGAACGGCAAATGCTCCCCGGCGCCGTTGATAATCGGCAACTGTAACCCATAACGCTCGGCGCGCAAGCGCGTGATTTGGCAATACGGCAAGTTGTACTCAGAGACAGTGACATGCGCACCATGCAACGCCGATGCGACTGCAAATCCCCCCATGCCGGCCCCCAAGTCAAGTAGCGATCGCCCGGCAATCGCACCAGCATGACGCTCGATTTGGGCGATGCGCTCGTGCTGATGGTGCTCTTGGTAGAGTCGTCGCTCGCGCCATTTGACGAAATCGCGACGCCATGTCATGTGTTGCAACCAAGGGTCGATGGCTGCTGCTAACTCTGCAATGTCGTGTGTTGCCTCAGGTAGGTTGAGTTGTGTCATGGTAGTACCACCGGTGCCCGATCGATGCGAATCATCCATAGATACATGGCGCTATACGTTGTAAAGAGCATAATGACCGAAATCATCAGTTGTCCGGCAATGCCCCGACGCCAAAATTTGTCGGCGAGTACCGCCCAGCACAGCATCACAATCGGTAGTATGTAGAAAATCTGTTTATCTACCATCGATATCCGATATCCAGCCACCATGAACAACAACGCAATGACAAACATGGCTGCCATATACGCCCAGAGTGGTTGCCGCTGGCGCAAAAACGCCACCCCGGGGATGACCATCAACATCGGGATAAAGATGCCGTAGTACAAATAGGGGTTGTCAACGAAGTCGTAACGCAATGTAGGAATAAACGCCCATAGATACTCGCTCCACGGTGGGCGCTCTACACCGACGCTTGCCGGGCTTGCTACACTGATTTGCAAGAAGTATGGAATTGTGCGTTCGATAATTGGTGGAATGTATTGCCCATAGTAAATCAATGTCGCAATCCCGAGACCACCGTATGTTGCCAACAAAATCGGCTTAATGGTGGATTTGTCTTTGTTGCTTGGCATAATCCATAACAATAGCGCCAATACACTAACAAACAGCACGTGGAAGACTGCAGTGACAGTGTAAATGAGCATGGTCATGGTGGTAAGTGCGAGGATACTCCAAAACACTCTGCGATCATTGATTGATTTGCCTACGATGAGGAGTGCGACCGTGGTCACCAATGTCCACCACAATCCAGTGGTGGTTGGTGCATTGCCCCACGCATGGAGCAAGAACGTTACCGGTGCCGTTGCGTAGCCGAGTGCAGCGAACCACGAAACTCGTTCACTCATGCCGACACGGCGGAACATGACGGCGATGATGATGACGCGTGAGGCATCCAAAAACGCATTAAATATCGTAGCGGTCTTCTCCATGCTCCATGGAAAGATGGCGTACAACAAGCTAAACAAGTGATAGAACGGCGAGTAGGGGATCATTGGTCGCTCCTCGCCCCACTCGGTAATTGGCATTACTGACTCTGAGAATGCCCCAGGCTGATAGAATTTGGCGATGTCCCACGTCGTCAATATCTCGCGTACTTTGTCCATGTGCCATTCGATGTCAATTGGGCGCATGATGGGATACAAAATACCGCCACCCTTGACCCATACCGACAGCAACACAACACCAACCAGCAAGTGCTTTGTGCGCTCACTAAAAGGACTATCCCCGGCCAACCAATCGAGTACCCGATACCACAGCGGCACCGTAAGCACGCCGATGCTCATCAGCAACAACAGTTGTGGATACCATTCGGCTAGATAACTGCGATTAAGTGTCATGATGGCGCTGAGCACCACTGCCACGACCGTACCCATACCAATTGCTGACACGCCTACGAGCTGCGCACTGATAGCAGCAACAAGTGCAATCGCGATGAGCGTGGCGAGGCGCGCGGAGAGTCCGATGTCCCACCATGAGGTGGCGAGCGGACGTACGGCGACATCTGCGACTGCGATGCCGATACTGCGCAGTTCATCGACGTTGTTCGCCCAGGTTTGGCTGTTAATCGTCACATGGATATCACCCTTGTCGACCGCACTTGGGGGCACAAGGTAGCTGTATTTGCGAAAGCTAATCACGTTGTGAGGGATTGGGCCGAGCGTACGCTCGCCGACACTAATTGTTGCCTCAAATGGCTGGTCATCTGGGTGATTGGGGTAGGCATGTGCGGTAACACTCCACCAGCCACCGGCGACACCATGAAAGTGCAATTGCGAGCGTGCTTGACTCCAGCGAAAAATCACTGCATCGCTGACGCGAATCGCTTTGACCTCAAACGGCGGAGGAGTGATTTTGTCATCGGGGATGGTCACTACCCGAATCACGCTGTTGGCATCAAATTTGACACTCGGCGGGATTATCACGCCATACGTGGTTTGCTTGCCCCGATCATTGACCTCGAGAATGCGATTATTATCAACAAACAAGGCCATTAGTCGCCGATGGATTGTATCTGGTTTGGGGTCAACGTCAAACTCGATTACGCGTACGGTATCAGGATTCACACCAATCGTAGCGCGTGCTTCGGTACTGCTGATTTGTGTGTATGGCAGGCTGACAATCGGCTCGCGTACGGCATATTCACGCGCATGAAAGTCATTGATGTGCAGAATTGACCGTGGATAGAGCATATTAACATGTTCGGGGATGCGCACAATATTGAATGCAGCAAACAAGATACTACTAATCACCGCTACAACGGCGAGTGATTGCCACTGAATAACTCGAAAATATCGCATGAACGAACTTTCCCACTCATTGAACGTGTGCTTGTGCGTACTGGGCGTTACCTAGATGTACTACGCTTGAGACATTATACACAAGCCACTAGTCATGTAGATAACGAACTACCTGCTCCCAGCGCTCGGCATATACAATCCACACGCTAAACAGCAACGTACTTATGGCGAAAATACGGCCAGCAACTTGTTTTTTGGCGATCTGCATAAGCCAGAAACTCGCACTTAGTGCCACAAACGGTACAAGCGCGAGCGCCCAGCGTACTGTTTGATCGCGGATGAGCAACATCGCCAATGCAATGACGGCCGCACCGCAGCCAATGCCAATTATTTGGCGTATCAATCCTCGATTTGATAGCCCAATTCCGCCCAGCGCACTGATGACGATTGCCCACTCCCAGCCATCACCGATTGTACTGTAGCGCACGGCCAGCGGATACTGTGGCGGGCATCCAGCGATGATTGGGCTGCCGAGGACCGTAGTGACAAATTGACTGTAGTAGAGCACGCCCCCGATGGCCACGCTGGCAATCATCACCATCACCGTTGTGCGTGGGGGCGTGCGAGTGCTCGCCCATTGCCACACTACGTAGGTCGCCATGGTCGTAAGATAGGTGATGGTGATACCAGTATGACTCAAGATGACCAGCGTGCTGAGTAACAACCGACTGCGCCAGTGACGTGCCGGGTCAAACCAGCTCATAACCGCCGTGATATACAACGCATGCGCCCAGGCGTTGCTTATCTCGCCGATATGGAGTGCCCTGAGCAAAAACGGACTACTGAAGGCAAGCCCACTCCAAAACATGAGTTGTAGTGGAGAGAGCCGGTAGTGATGTAAGACGCGCGCGGCATAGAATATGGCAACGGCATGCGCAATAATTGCTCCGCTCTGGAGCAACGCAAGATGCCACCAGCGCTCGTCGCTGATGATTGCGAGCGGTGCTGCCATCAAGTAGCTGATGATGGGGTATGGAGCGAGTTGGCCACCAGCCTCGCACGGCAGTTGTGCCGTAAACAGCAGATCGCCTTGGAGTACGTGATTGAGCATGCGGATGTGCATCGCCACATCTGATGATCGTAACCACGGACTGTTAAGGATCGTGAGTTGCGCTGCGACCCCAATTCCAATCATGCCCCATATCGATGCATGTTGGCCGATGCGTTTTTTGCTGAAAGGAATGACCAAAAAGAGCATGCCAATCAGACTACTCGCAATCACGGTATGCGTGTGGATGAGCCACCACTCTGCATGGGTGTTCAACGTCAGCAACACGAGAGTATTGCATATAACTAGACCTATCCACCAAAAGTCGGGCACCATGATTCGGCTGGTGAGTCCCACGATGAGACATAGTGCAAGTACAGCAATCATCAGTTGCACACGTATGATGCTGCCGAGGGGAGTTAGGCCTATTTGCGTCATCACAATACCCAAATCACGATTGTCACCGGTAATGTTGAGTGGGGTCATGCGCGCTGAAACAACAGGGGTTTCGTTGATGCTTTGTGTAAGTAATTGGATATGCCGAGTTGCATTTGGGAGCACTACACCGCTCATGTGTGGTGTGACAAACTCAAGTTGGGCTGGGTTATCGTTTGGGCGCGGTGTCGTGTTAATGCTCATATGGCTAATCCACCAACCGTGGCCGGCGTTTGGCCAACTGATTCGCCATACTGATTTGCTCCAGCGTCGTGGTTGTTCATCAGTTGGCCATGTATCAGGTTCTGGTGGATTAAAGTTGCTGAGGAATGGCTCATCAAGATAGCGTAATTGCGTGACTTGATCTCCACCGACTGCGACTATCACTGGAGCTGGGCGCATGCTCCCGGCGATGACGACTGTTGCCACACTCATCACTATTGCAAGATATGGCATGATTCGTGACAACAGCCGCACAGGGCCTCCTGATGATTATCTAGTGCGCACTGAGTTCGCGCTGATAGAGTTGCGCATAAATGCCGTTGCGCGCCAACAATTGTTCGTGGGTGCCGTACTCAACTAATTTGCCTTGGTCAAGCACGATGATGGCATCAAGATGGCGCACAGCTGATATCTTTTGACTGACCATGATGGTGGTTTTGCCGTGGCGCGCACTACTGAGGTTGTGCACAATGTCATTGGCTGTATGAGCATCGATATTTGATAACGCATCATCAAAGATCATGATTGGGGCATCGGTAATAATGGCACGCGCTATCCCGAGTCGCTGCTTTTGGCCACCTGAAAGCATCGTGCCTCGCTCACCAACAATCGTATCGAGACCGTTGGCGAGTTGTGCGATATCGCGGTCAAGGCATGACATGGCAAGCGCATGCTCAAGCGCTGAATCATGTGCATGTGGGGTTCCAAGCATCACATTCTCGCGCAATGTCATGCTGAAGAGCATGTGTTCTTGAGGGACATATGCGAGTCCTGCGCGTAATGTATACAAATCGACATGCCGTGCATCAATCCCGTCAAACAAAATTGCGCCATGATCGGGATCGCGTAGCCGTAACAATAGACTCAGCAAACTGCTTTTGCCTGCACCAGTTGCGCCAACAATTCCAATGTGTTGTCCGCGCGGGATATGCACCGTGATATCGCGCAAAATAGCATGCCCATCTTGTATCCAACTTGCGTTTTCGATGCGTATATCACCGGCTGGCGTATGTGTCTGTGCGTCTGGTTGATTAATGACCTGCGGGATGCGCTTGAGTACCGTGCCGATACGGGCTGCGGCCGCACTTCCTTGTTGGAGTCGTTCAAACGCATGACTTAATGCATTGGCGGCATTACTTAGCAAACCTAAGTAGACGATGAATTGTACATACTGACCAATGGTGAGTTGGTCGTTGATAATGAGCACTGCACCGTATGCCACAACTGCCGTTGCAGCAAGGCGGACTACGAGCTGTGGAAGTGGCGAGATGGCGCTCGAAAACAATACAAAACGAATTGATTCTTTGGCGTATTGATCACTTAATTGATTAAATGCATCGCGGCTTGCAGCTTCTTGTGTGTATGCGGCGAGCGTCCGTTGGGCGGAGATGTGTTCTTGCGAAAACGCGGAAATACGTGCGAGTCGTTGCTGAACTACATTAAACGCATCCTCAACGATGCGTCCTAAACGCGCTTGTGCAACCAAACTAATGATGAGCATACTGACAGTGAGTACTGCTAATGGCACACTTGTAAGGGCCATGAGTGCACAGCCAATCAACAATAAAAATATTGCGTGGATAGCCATTTGGAAGCCGGCACTATAAAAGCGCCAAATGTAGATAAAATCGCTTGATGCGCGCGATAACAAATCGCCGGTGCCGAATGAAGCTTGGGTTGTGCGATCAAACGTTAATATGTGGCGATATAAATCTTGTGCCATCGTATAACTGACGCCAGCAGCCATCGTGCCGGTGAGCATCCGCAACAAATAGCGAAAGACAGCCAGGACAATCGTGAGTCCTATAATAACCACGGTATAAAACAACAAGGTCTGTTGATCGATTTGCTTAATTAATGCATCTATCGCATAGCCGAGTACAACGGGGCTAAATGCGCTTGCTGCTGATCCGATTAATGCATATAAGGTGCCAAGTGCCAACAACCATCGATATGGTCGTCCATACGGCAAAAGTGTACGCAGTCCTGATTGTTCTTCCATGATTGATTAGAGATTTGCATTAGCCACTTTGGGCTGCCACAAACGAATAGTAAGGACTCCACTCATGACAAAATAGTACACCACATACGATAATGTGAAATAGATCATCGCACTGTTTACCCAAGGCATTTGCCACAAAATGACCGCATACCCTAGACTACATAAGCTTGTATAGAGTAATGTGACACGACGCCATAATACGGTTCGTGACGGGTAGATGTATCGGATTGGCACGAATACAAGTATTGAGCAGATGACAATAATCGCACTCACAAGTTCTGGTGCGAGTTGCATGACGACTGCATAAAATGCAATCACATTCCAATAGCTTGGGAACCCAAGGAAGAAATGATCTTCATCGACCACATGATAATCGTCTGTTTTGGCATCGACCCGACAAAACTGATACGAAGATGCCAACAGCGGCAATACAGCAATCACTTGACCAGTTATTCCTGACGGCAAAAAACCGTTTTGCCACAATAACACCATGGGAGCGAATACATACGTAAGATAATCAACAATATCATCAAGACGTCGTCCATCGAACCACGGGATGTGTTTGCTGACGTTGAGTTTGCGCGCTAACATGCCGTCGGTACTGTCAATAAATACCGACGCAAGGCTATACCACAACGCCATAATTGTATTGCCATTGATGGCTTCCATAATCGTCAGGAGGGCCAATACCGCACCCATGGCCGTGTACAAGTGCACGCCTACACCGGCGATTTGTAGGTAAATGCTTCGTTGTTGCTCACGCATGTGCTTGTCCTGCTAGATACTTACTTCTGCACTCAACTACTTCCTCATCTTGAGTGTGATGGTGCAAATTGGTCGTGTTGATATGTAGCATCATACCATCTTATTGCCGGTATGTTGAAGATGGTTACTCCGTATGTGCGTCAGATACCATGCACACATCCACAACAGATGTAAACATCCCTCGATCCATGGTGCCGAAATATCAGGGATTGAACCCATGAAGGTTGGCCATGTCGCAATCACGTGTGACCCGGTAACAATCCACGCAAAACTCGGATATGCAATCCAGGCTGTGCCATATGCAAGGCTCGGATGAATGAGTGTTGCGAGTAAAAAAACGGTACCACATGCCATAGCAAGTGGTACGACAGGGGTGATAATCGTGTTTGCGAAGAGACTCCAAAGCGTCGGAACATCTAGCCGACATATCATTATTGGTAATGTTGTAATTTGCGCCGCAATTGTACTTGCTAACCCTTCACGTGCCCAATCTAGGTGTGGTGAAGCAAGCAATGATTTGCTCAATAGGCGTTCGACAGGTGTCGCAAAAGCGATAAGTCCAACAGTGGCTAAGGTGCTCAGTTGCATACCAATATCCCATAGTGCGGCAGGATCTACGAAACTGATAAGAATCACCGCAATGACGATGATATTCACCATGCTTCGCGGCCGGTTTATCCATTTGCCAATCACAATGATGCTCCCCATTACGCCAGCTCGTATGACGGCTGCTGATGCCCCCGTAAAAATCACGTATAGCGCAATAACGAGAAGTGGCGCACCTAATGCAACATACCGGTGAGGATTGATGCGTTTCACAATTGCCAAACATAATGCAGCAACAATGGTGATATTCCATCCGCTGATGACCAAAATATGCGACGTACCACTGAGTCGAAACGCCGCTGCCGTCTTATCCTGAACGTCGCCAGTCACTCCAAGTAACATCCCGGCCACGACACTTGCGACTGGCTCTGGGAAATGGCGATGAATCTCGCTCCAGAAGAAACGACGTGTGCGCTCAATATCTGCCACTATAGTGCCACGAATGACGACGTTGTGTACGGTTACAGTATGTAACTCGCCAATAATACGCTGTCGTCTGAGCTGGGCATGATAATCGTTATATGGGAGTTCCCAAGGAGTGACGCCGGCGGAAATTGTTACTACGCTCCCACGTGGATATTGAGGTTCTAGCGGTAATTTTGCGAGATAGTGTTGATGTTGCTGGTCTGTCAATATTATCTGTTGTTGTTGCCACGTATTCTTTTGATCGCGCACATGAAGCGTCATGTTGGTGAGTTGGTGTCTCGGTGGCATTGTGATGTGATGATGTGATTCATTGCGGATAATTCCGCTGATACAGGCAATAACACCCACCACACAGGCAATGTGATATGTGCGTTGTGTCAGACCGGCACAGACGCTCAATACAACCAACCAGAGCAGCGCTGGGACCTCAACCGCAAGTACTCCGCTGAACCATCCTAGCGCGAGTCCTATCGTGTTCCGGTGCATGCATGCGCTCCTCACTCATACGCCATTTGCATAGATACCGTTTTTTTGCACAAAAAAGATACGCCAGTCATCAACATGCTCAACATGACAGTGGGCGTATTGGCTTGTGTTCGTAGCATTCTACCTACGAGAATGGCAGAACTACAAATGATTGCTTGAGAGTGAATTTAAGGGTGTTCTGGTGCGAGCTGCGCAACAAACGCATCAACCATACTGGTCATGTGGTGATATGCTGCATGAGTTGTGGTTGAGAAGGTGAGGTGTTGTTGATGGTCGTAGATGTCTACCTGATTTGGAGTTGTCGGTTGTTCGACCGCGTAGCACACACACACTGGCACTGGCATCGGTGCATTGCCAATACCCAATGCGCCTAAAGTGACGGCACTCGTAAGCACTGGGCGTCGGAAGATTTCGACGCGGGTATCGCTCATGGTTACGCGCCATCGATGTGCATCTGGACGATTGCGCATGGTGCGATCGAGTTTTTGGAAAAGGTGAAACAACGTCATATCAGCGTGGCTCCGGTGCCATCGTTATTAGCATAATTAACGGCTCAGAACCGGTATTTGTGACACTATGCATCACATCTGCTGGCGCCCACACGACATCGCCGACCACTGCTGTAAAGGTCTGATCACCGACAACAAACAGACCACTACCGGATTGAATATAGTACATCTTGTCGTGGCCACGATGGAGATGGGGTGGTTGTGTTTGACCTACATCGACACAATCAATACCAACAAGCATATGCTCACTTTGAAAGAGCGTACCCTTGTAAAAACGCGTGGCGTTGAGTTTGATGTGTGTTGAGAGTGTGGTGTGGTACATGAGGTAGGAGTGGTGGAGCAACGGGGATTCGAACCCCGGACCTCCTGCGTGCAAAGCAGGCGCTCTCCCAACTGAGCTATTGCCCCTTACAAAACAACGTTGCATTGGTGGGCGTAGGTGGACTCGAACCACCGACCTCGATCTTATCAGGATCGCGCTCTAACCTGCTGAGCTATACGCCCCAACTCATTTGCAACGAAAGGGAGTATAGCATGTTGAGATGGCAATGTCAAATAGAAATATCAGGTTTTTTTCAATAACCGAGGTGTCAGAAGTCTGATGCGCAGAGTATAATACCAAGAGATGTAAATGAGGAGAGTGCATGCGCCTATTCGTTCGTGTGAGCATCTTGATTTGTCTGTTGTTACTCTGTGTGTCGACAACATTGGCGCAGGCGATAGAGGTTGTTGAGATTGGGCAGAGTTTTCAGGGTCGTCCAATTCTTGCGCATCGATTTGGTAGTGGTCCACACAAACTCGTCGTGGTGGGTGCAACTCATGGTGCACCAGAGCGGAACACACAGGTACTCAGTCGTCAACTGATTGATTGGTTTCGTAATCATCCTGAGGATATTCCGACAGGGATTGAGCTTATCATCATCCCGTTGTTGAATCCTGATGGTGATGTGCTTGAGGTGCGCCAAAACGGTCGTGGTGTTGACCTGAATCGTAATATGAATACCAATCTTGATGCATGTCGTGACAATGATTGGTCTGAATCGGTCTTTGGCGCATATGGTATCACCTCAAATACCGGTGGGGCGTATGCTGATTCTGAGATTGAGAGTCGTGTGATTCGTAATTTTTTGTTAGATGCGTCAGGTGTGATATTTTTGCATTCTGCGGCTGGTTTGGTTTTTCCACCGAAATGTGATGATCCTATTGCAATCGATATGGCCAAAGTCTATGCGAAAGCAGCAAATTATAAGTATGCACGGTACTGGGAGCTCTATGCAATTACCGGTGGCATGCATGATTGGGCTAGGGGCGTTGATTTGCCGGCGATTATTCCAGAGTTAGAGAGTGGCGATGAGCCAGAGTTTGCCCAAAATCTCGCCGGTGTGATTGCAGTGATGCGACAGGCAGCACAACTGTTGCCACCGATAAGTGATCGTCAAGATGGTGAGGTGCGCTTTATAATGCCGATTTGGCGCTTTTGGAAAGCCTATGGCGTCGATAAAATTGGCCAACCACTTGGTGACTATGTCCTAGAAAACGGCGTTTATACGCAACATTTTACGAATATGAGCGTCCAATACGATACAGCGTCATGGCATGCGAATGTGCAGCCGCTGGCGCTTGATTTGCCAGAGTTAACAGGTGATATCGTTGATGTAGTCGACGAAAGCACGGTTATCACCTTCTCGCAATCTCGATATATCGTACATGATGCATTTGCTGAATACTATCAACGTATCGATGGTCAGACCATGCTTGGGTGGCCAACGTCCCCCGAGTATCGTGTGGTGCGTGATGACGCTGATGTCTACATCCAGCAATTCTTGTATGGTGTCATCCAGTATGATGAACAACTGAATACGTTTGTGCATTTGCCGGTCGTATGGCAGGCTATGTCGCAAGCAAATTTTGTCGCCGATCGTCAACCATTGCAATTACGATAACGACTATGATGAAGCGATATTACATCCCAATGC
>CAYXXK010000004.1:27313-57474 GCA_964469045.1 uncultured Klebsiella sp. | reverse complement strand
TGATCGGTGAAGAGTTCGGTTTTGTCGGTGTCGTTGTGGTGATTGGATTATTCGTAGGAGTCCAACAGCTTCACGCGTGTCGCACTCCATTGCAATCGATAACTCTCAATGATGCTGCACTTGATACATCGACCTCTGCGTTGCCTGATGGCTGGAGTGCTGGTGCGCCAGGCGTGCGGATTGGCTCGTTTAGTGCTGATGGAATTGGTGCATCAGTGCATATGCTCGGGATTGCTACTTGGCTTGGTTTGCCGACACAAGACGTTGTTCCTGGTCAGGCATACTGTGTGCGCATGGTTGCACTTGCTGATAGCCCATCCATGACCGCAGTCCGCAGTCGCTGGATCTGGACTGGTGCAAACGGGTTGCGAGTAGAGCGACTTGGTTCATGGCAGGCGGTGCGTGCATGGGCTGGTCGTGATGATGCACGACCGTGGAGCACGATTGTTGACCATGATACAGCGCCGATTGGGGCAACCCATCTCGAGGTGCGTATCGAGCCAGCATCCGATGATCGCCTCTATCTCGACATGATTGAGTTCCGCACTTCTGTGCTCGCACGTCGGTTGCCAGACGTGGCTACCCAAACCACACCGCTTACTATTCGTCCGTGGCCAGCAGGTTACAATGCAGCAGTCTCGTTTTCATATGATTGGGAGACAACCATGGGCGGCCTTGTGCACTCGCGCTCTATTGATGACCCAAACGCTGGGCAAGATCCGTTGATTCGTGGTATGCGGATGCGCGAAGGGTTGACTAACACGCTTGCACTCTTTGCGCCGCACCATTACCCAGCAACTTACTATGTGAATGGATACAACTTTTTGTGGGGCAACAGTGAACGTCGGTTGTTTATGGGTAATCCGACGTTTGCGTGGGCAAGCCAACATAACGGCTGGCGCGGTGATGCGTGGGTGCAACAGCCGTGGTTTAGTGTGGATCCATATGGTGATTATAAGTCGCATCCGGCATGGTATTTCGGCGATTTGATTGTGCCAGTAGTGCGTGCTGGGCATGACGTGCAAAGTCACACGTTTAGTCATTTTTATGGCGGGTTAGCATCTCCGGAAGAGTGGCAACGCGATGTATTAGCTTGGAATACCATTGCAGCCGAACGTAATGTGTTGCCGGCAACATCGTTGGCTTTTCCGTGGAGTAGTAGTGCGGGAATGCGCTACGACACATGGCAAACATTGGTCGATGCTGGTATTACCTCGTTGACGCGTACCTCTTGGAATCCTAAATTGCCACAGTATCATATTGTTTCAGCTGCCGAAGCGCGTTGTCGTGCACTACCGGGACATGAGTCAATCATGGTGTGTCCAGATTTCTATTTGACCGTAAAATCGCAAGATGCTGCAATGGATATTCTTGCGCGTATACGTCAGACAGATGGCATGATTGATTACTGGGCACATACCGAAGAAGTCTATACCCCTGATCAAATTGCAGCGTGGCGACGTGTGGTTGATGCAACGGCCGCCGCCGGCGATGTCTGGGTTGCAGCGCTGAAAGATATCGCATTGCGACAACAAGTGGTGGATGCTATCGATGTGCGTTTTGTAAATGATGGCGAACGTGGTATATTTCGTTTACATAATTCAAGCAAACACGGAATCACACAGCTACAGCTGCGTTTAGAAGATGCATGGAGCTTTGCATCAAATAACGCAACCACACAAGTTGTGACGATACCCGCAGATGGATTCGTTGAACTTGCCGTCGTGCATCGTCAACCATAATAGATGATGAGAACTTGTAAGATATGAAGTTGATGAGCGTTTTGAGTATAGTGATGGTGTTTCTAGTAGGTTGCTCGAGTAGCAGTCTATTAGTCACATCACCGCCTGTGCCAACGCCCCCGCCCGTACCAACACTAGAAAGCGGCATGATTGTTGATGCCGGCACATCTGACCAGATAGACTCAGAATTAGTGACGCTCGGTAACTTTCCACGTATTGACGAAGTTGAGTTTGGTGTCGTCAGTCACTTGTTTTACACAGATCGACCCCGTGTATTGACGTTGACTGAGATTGCAGGGTTTGAGTGGGTACGTCAGCAAATTCATTGGAAAGATATTGAGGCGTCACCTGGGGTCTATTATTGGGATGAGGTCGACAAAATCATCGCAGATACCTCGGGTACAAATGTAAAACTATTGATAAGCATCGTGCAATCTCCTGCGTTTTATGACGAAACGCACGGTATTCCGGTGGATCCTAAACCGTTTGGTGATTTTGTGGCGGACATGATTACGCGATATGGTGGCCTTGTGACGGCTGTCGAAATTTGGAATGAACCGAATCTGGCCATTGAAAACGGCGGCAAAATTGATGATGAAGCGGTTGCCCATTATGCTGAAATGCTAATGGAAGGATATCGTCGAATCAAGGAAATTCGTCCATATACCTATGTTGTGGCGGCAGCGCCATCATCTACCGGTGTTAATGATGTCAATCTTGCTATGGATGATCAACGGTTTCTCAATAAGCTGTATGACTACAAAGGCGGAATCGTAAAAGATTATTTTGATGCACAAGGTGTCCACCCTGGTGCTGCTGCGAATCCACCAGATACGATGTGGCCTGAGAAACCAGGTAATCCTGTAGGTTGGAACGATCATCCGACACATTACTTTCGTCATGTTGAGACGATTCGTGCGTTGATGGTGGAGAATGGGCTCGCTGATAAGCAAATCTGGCTGACGGAGTATGGGTGGGCCACACAAAACAACACACCAGGATATGAATACGGCAATGTTGTATCAATGGAAGACCAAGCCAAGTTTATTGGCGATGCGGCACAGATGGTTTATGAGCAATATCGAGATGAAACTGGTCGATCGTGGATTGGAGTCATGTTTTTGTGGAATATGAATTTTGCGGTTTTGTGGAATGAGGAGGGTAATCCGCTTCATGAGCAAGCCGCATTCGGTATCTTGAATCCGGATTGGAGTCCGCGTCCGGCATTTATTGCCCTCCAAGGGATTCATCAACGCATCAAACGTGAACAAGGAAAAATAGTTGACGCCGACCCATAAAAATCCCTCGGAGTGCATTGCGCACTCCGAGGGATTTGTGGGCTATGTCATTTGTGGTGGTGAGTTGTCGGTGGTGCTTTGATCTTTGTCGGTGGTATCGGGGCCTAACTTGTTACTGCGTTTACGCAAGTAGTACACCGTGACCCCCACAATAATTGCAATGGCGATGAGTAGTAACCAAATATTGTGGAAAATCTGACTGATGATGATGACGGTCGTTCCAATTGCGAACGCTAGAATGGCATTAATGATGCCGAAAATGCCGTCGACTGCACGACCAAGAATGCCAATGACGCCAAGAATGCGCCCAACTGGTCCTACAATTAACTGGAGTCCAATGAAGATGCCGAGCATACCAATAATACGAATCATCCAGATGCGAACAAGGTATTCGGTATGCAGCGTTGCAAGCGCATCATCACGACTACCAATAAACACACGATAGAAATCCTGCTTCTGTTCAGTATGTTTGGTGATGGTATTTCCTTGTTGTTTCCCTAGTGCAGTGACCACTATACCACTGTTGAGTGCATCAATCGAAATTCGCACATCACCGATTTTGGGGTTACTCTCGGCCCCTGCACGACTAAAGATATACATTCCGTTGACCACATACCCTTCAGGGAGATTGACGGGTTGTGGGGTGATGGTTTCGCCACTCGGGAGTGCAATTTGTTGTGCTGTGATTGTATATGCTCCAATGTTGGCGCGATCGACAGATTTGCTTTGGCTCTCAAACGGCTTAGTTGGATTTTCGTGACCACTGGGATATTCAAATCCGTTTGAGTTTGCCGGAGATTCAGTCCAGCCTTGCGTGTAGGTATAGGTGGTTTTCGTTGTTGACCCTCCGCCGATCGTATCTTCGGTTTCGGTGGTGCTTGTGTTTTCTTGCCACGCATACATTTCTACTCGACGGTAGAGTGAGATGTAATCACCTGCCTGCATCCACGGTTCATCGGCGAGTGTGCCAACAGCGGATATGGTACCGGTAACTGCCACAAATTTGCCTTCGGTGTCTGTGTTTACTTGTTGTGCATCAACCGCAATCGAGGCTTGAGCAAGTTTTGACAGATCGGGTTCACCTTCGTTCCACCAGAGTCCCCAAATTGATAGCGGGATGAGCAATAGCCCAAACAACACTCCCATGAATGAGTTGGCAATGCGTGACCCCCAGCTGTTTCGCGTCGTTTTGGTGTAGGAGTTACTCATGATAGGTTCCTTATGATATGTGTAAAGTGATTATACACCACATTTTCTTAACAAAAATCAACGAATGAGTAGCATTGAGAGATGAATGAGCAGTGGTATAATCAGGCTGAGGAAAAAATGAAGGTTTTTTATACTGATCGATTCGCGCTTCCACTACCACCCGGCCATCGCTTTCCGACACAGAAGTATCGCATGTTGCGTGAACGAGTGTCCGCATCTGCGTGGATGGTGGCGCACGAACTCGTCGAACCAGATGTGATTACATATGATGACTTGGTGCGAGTTCATGATGCAGATTACGTGATGCGTGTCATGGAGGGGACGCTTTCGGCTGCAGAGGTGCGTCGCATCGGATTTCCTTGGTCACCCGCCATGCGTGAACGCTCATTACGTGCAACAGGGGCAACCACGATGGCGGCGCATGCTGCCATGCAAGACGGGCGGGCAGTCACGTTAGCTGGTGGAACTCATCATGCATGTCGTGATCATGGTGAAGGATATTGTGTTTTTAATGACTGTGCAGTCGCGGCAATGCGGTTGCGTGCACATGGTCTAATCCAACGTGCATTGGTGGTCGACCTAGATGTCCATCAAGGAAACGGCACAGCAGATATTATGCAAGAGCAAGAATGGTGTTATACCTTTTCTATGCACGCTGCAAAGAATTATCCTTTTCGCAAAATCGCGAGCGATTGTGATATAGA
The DNA here is from genome assembly GCA_964469045.1 of uncultured Klebsiella sp. Taxonomy (GTDB): domain Bacteria; phylum Chloroflexota; class Chloroflexia; order Chloroflexales; family Roseiflexaceae; genus UBA965. The sequence goes on along the minus strand of CAYXXK010000004.1, from coordinate 52,521 downwards.
ATTTGCGGATGGAGTATCAGATGATGAGTATTTAGATACCCTACATACTGCACTCGACTATGTATGGGCAGCCGCCCGACCGGATATTGTGTTCTACTTAGCTGGTGCAGATCCGTTCGTTGGCGATGGGTTAGGGCGATTAGCATTGTCAAAAGCTGGCTTACGTATGCGTGACCATATGGTTATTCAGCGCGCCCACCAAGAAGGAATACCGCTTGCAGTAACGATGGCTGGAGGATATGGAATTGATATTCGAGATACTGTTGACATCCATTATGAAACGGTGCGAGCGGTACTAACACAATGATGATTAGCCCCTTGCCACATCTTGAGTTTTTGTTGTTGCCCAGCCGAGCTTTGTTTTGGCCGAGTCGCAACTTGCTTGTCGTGGCTGATTTACATTTGGGGCGAGTGGTGCCACGCGCTCCCAAAGTGATTGACGGGGTTGAACAAACGCTACACCGCTTGAGTGCGGTTATTACGCAAACGAATACAAACAGACTGCTTTTTCTTGGCGATGTATTTCATATGCGGAACCAATATCATCATGATGTGGTGCAGTTGTTTTCGCAATGGCGGGCCAAATTTGCAGCTATCGAGATGTTACTGATTCGTGGCAATCACGAGCGAGCCATGGGAGACCCGCCAACACACCTGCTGCTTGATTGTCATGACCCCGGGTATGCCGAAGCCGGGGTGACATTTTTGCACGAGCCAAGACAAATGCGGACATTTACGATGTGTGCGCATCTTCATCCGTGTCTACTCGTGCCAACTGAGCGTGCATTAGCAACCACGGTACCGTGCTTTGTGTGGAATCAAGAGTATCTGTATATGCCTGCATTTGAGGATTCAATACCTGGACGTGTCATTTCTCGTCGTTTTGATGAATACTATGCATGCATACATAATCAAATAGTGGTGGCGCATCCATGAATATATCTCTGCATCCGCGCGTGCTCGTAATATTTGTGATTGGATTCATTTGGATTGTGTTGACACGGCATGCTAGCGTAGAGGTGCCGACCATGACGACAGGTAGTCAACTACCTAATCTCCAGTTGGTAGACATGCAAGCCAATCCCACAACTACTCAAGATGTGCGTGGGCAACCGGTCATGTACACCTTATGGGCTAGTTGGTGTCCGCCGTGCATCGCAGAAATGCCGATACTCAATCAGCTTTATCCGGAGCTTCACGCACGTGGTATTCGTTTGATTGCTATCAATCAAGGTGAAGACACAGAGACAATCGCCAATTATCTTGCAACTGCGCCAGTTGACTTCGAAATCTGGCAAGATCCGCAGCGTCAGTTTGGCGTATCGTTGCGCGTTGACCATCGTGGCGTTGTACGTTTGTTATATCGTGGGCCTGTAACGCCAGAGGTGGTGCGCTCGATGGTTGATGTGCTTGCAGTAGAAGTGGAGCGGTGAGCACGATGATGCCGTTAGTTTCGTTGGGGCCATTGCGAATGAGTACTGCCGGATTATTGACTCTGGCGGCACTTGCACTGTGGTGGTGGTGGGGTGAGCGACGTTTGGTAGCGCGTAGCATGGTATTACCGGACTGGGTGTTCATGCTTACGATTGTGACGACGTGGGCGGGTGCCCGATTATGGGCAGTCGTCGATGCGCAGACGCCAGTTGCGCTGATGTGGGTTCAATTGTCCTCTTTGCGCATACTCGACTTTGCTTGGCCAGGAGCTATGATTGGTGGTTGGCTTGGATTGTGGTGGAGTGCTCGCAAACTGAAAACCGATTGGCGCGACTGGCTGGATGTATTGGCACAGCCAATCATGCTTGCATGTGCATTAACGGCATTTGGGAGCTATTGGTCAGGCGCAGATGCCGGCCGTAGCTGGAATGGGCCATGGGCGGTTGAAATGCTTGGTACCACGCGTCATCCAGTGCAACTTTATGAGACTGTCGCCTATTTGTTGAGTGTTGCTTGGTGTTGGTGGGTAGAACGACAACGTATCCCAGGTGGGTGGTGGCATGTTGTTGGTTGTATGGCGTTTGTTGTACTATCTGTGTCTGCGTTTCGCGAGCATGCGATGCTGTTGGCTGGAGGTATTGTATTACCACAACTTGTTGCATTGGTGATTTTGATAGTCGCAATTGAGCGTGTTATGATGATGAAACACGCCATCAGTTAGGGTAAATATGCCAAAACGGCCATTCTTCTACAAAGAAACACGCGGGTTTCGCATTTCTGTGCTTCCGGAGTATCTCGCCGAGGAATCAGACGAAGATGCAGGCCGTTTTGTGTTTGCGTATCTGGTGCGCATCGAGAACTGCAGTCGCGTGTCAGCACAACTGTTGCGTCGACACTGGGTCATTAGTGATTCTATCGGAGAGCAATATACAGTCTCTGGCGATGGTGTGGTTGGTCAACAACCGTATTTAGGTATCGGCGACGTCCACGAGTATCGCAGCTTCTGCGTGCTCAAATCATCGCGTGGCTCTATGTCTGGATACTATACGTTTTTTCAACCTCCTACTGAAACTTTCGATGTAACGATTCCACTTTTTGATCTAATCGTCCCCCACTCTTGAAACAATGGAAGTGACCATGATTGATTTGCCAAATATTTTACAATTGCAGTTGCAACCTGGTGTGATTGATTTGGGTTGGGGGCATCCAGATATGCAACTCCTTCCAGTCGAGGCGATTCGACGCGCATCTGACCGTGCATTGAGCCGTTATGCAGGAGCCATGCTTACGTATGGTATTGATAGAGGTGTTATGCCCTTGCGTCATGCGGTGCAAGAGTGGTTATCGACGCATGAAGGGGTAGCACCACACGATAACGAGATTATGATTAGTGCTGGTAACTCACATGCGCTTGCGTTAGTTGGCGCGTTGTATGCCCAACCTGGCGATGTAGTATTTGTGGAGAATCCGACATATCATTTGGCCTTACGCATTTTGCGCGATATGCCGATTCAATTACGTCCGGTCGCATGTGACGAACAAGGGTTGGTTGTCGATGATCTTGCGGCTCAGGTCGCTGAATGTCGTGCGCAACATCAGCGCATAGCGTTTATTTATACGATTCCTACTTGCCAAAATCCGACCGGCGCGAGCTTGTCGCAAGCGCGTCGTGATGCGCTCAAAACCCTCGTGGAGGTGAATGATTTATTGGTGGTTGAGGACGATGTATATCGGGAACTGTACTACGCAGATAAGCCTTTGCCGTCATTATGGCAGACGTTTGTACGTGGGAGCGTGATTCGACTTGGATCATTCGCCAAATCGCTGGCCCCTGGTTTGCGTATTGGCTATATTACCGCAAGCGCCTCCATCATTGATCGTTTATCTGGGTGCGGTTTGCTTGATAGTGGTGGTGGCATGGCGCATTATCCCGGTTTGATGGTTGCTGAGTTAATTGCAAGCGGGGAGTATGCATCGATCGTGGCTGACTATCGCGTGCGTTATGCGCAACGTCGCGATGCGCTCCACGCTACATTGTTGCCACTTCAGCAACATGGGTATCAATGGCAATTGCCGTCGGGTGGCTATTTTCTATGGATGAAAGTCCCGTCTGACCGTACGGCTGCTGATGTGCTGACGCATATCCGCAGTACACAAGTTGATGCACTGCCTAGTACTTTGTTTAGTCAGTTGCCGTTGCCGTATCAAGCGGTGCGTTTTGCGTTTAGCCTTTTCGATGAAGCACATTTGACTGACGCAGGGCAGCGAATTGTGCGTGTATTAACATAATTTTTGCGTGTGCGTAGGTGTCTTCAGCCCCGAAGACACCTACGCCTTTGGGTGTTAGAGCGTTGTTCCGTCTGCGATAACACGATGTGCGGCAAAGTCTGATGCGTTGGTTCGTGGTTTGATGATGACATTACTACCGATGATTGTGTGTGATGGTATTGTATTATGTGCGCCAATAAGCGTTAGCCCGGTGTTGAGTAAATTTGATGCTGACTGATTGGGAATTGCGTTTTGTTTGTGACCAATCTGTGCATGACCAAGGATGTGCGTAGCACGATCAATAATTGCGCGTTCAATTCTGCAACCGGGCTCGATGACGACATCAGGAAAAATAATGCTGTCGACAATATGCGTATCGGCAGGGATAGTGACGCCTGGTCCAATGATTGAACCACTCACTACGCCATTAATCCGACTCCCATCACAAATCATGCTATTGCTGATGGTGGCAGTGGTGCCAATTTCGGCGGCTGGCATTTCTGCACTCTTTGTGTGAATCACCCAATTTGGGTCGCTAATGTCGAGTGCGGGCGTTTCGGTGAGCAGCGCCATGCTGGCCTCATAGTACGCTTGTACCGTACCAACATCTGCCCAATACCCTTGGAAGTGGTACGCATGCACGTTTGTCTCACGCACAAACTTTGGCATCAAATCACGGCCGATATTCTCGTCGGTGGTGGTCCGTAATACGTGGAGCAAATAGTCTTTGCGGAAGAGATAAATACCCATTGACGCGAGTGTTGAAGTGCTCCGTTTTGGTTTTTCTTCGAAGCGCGATACGGTGCTATCGTGATCGACTGTGACAATGCCGAATCGATGGACTTCGTGACTCCCCACCGCATGAACGGCAACGGTGACATCGGCATTGCGTGCGATATGTGCTTGGATCATTGGCCGGTAGTCCATTTTGTAGATATGGTCACCTGCAAGCACCAGCACCAGCTCTTCGGGCTGTTCTGCTATAAAGTCAATATTCGCACGTAGTGCATCGGCATTCCCTTTTTGCCAGCCGATGCTTGCACCCATGTAAGGGTGAAGAATATGCACGCCGCCTATACGCCGGTCGAGATCCCATGGTTTGCCGACGCCGATATGCTCTTGGAGCGAGCGCGGACGATATTGGGTGAGCACGCCGACGTTGGTAATACCCGAATTAACGCAATTAGAGAGCGTAAAGTCGACGATGCGATATTTGCCGGCAAACGGTACCGCGGCTTCGGCGCGTTCGGCAGTGAGAATGCTGAGTGCGGGATGTTCACCACCTGCGAGAATCAGTGCAAGTACACGGTTCATGACGACGGTTCTCCTTGCTATTCGACCTGTGGCCGCTGGCGTGCGGCACGAATAAGCGCAAATCCATTACTGCCCCACGCAACGCCCCAACCGAAGATGATGGCCAAGATGCCGATGTGTGCGGCATACACGAACCAATCGGCCATGGTAGTAGCGCCTTGTACAGGCAATATCGGTACAGCGAATCGGCTACCTAGCCATATTACCACCATCCCGCCGATACTCAACAGCCAATTGAGCGGTTTGGTCATCAGTACAACGTCACGAATGTGACGTTTGAGCAATGCAATCAAGATTACTGCTTCGAGCGTGTTCGTGATGCTAAATACTGTGGTAATCCGAAAGATCTTTTCAGCCATTGTCCCGTCTTGTGTGAGTATCCACCCGAGCGTAAGGTTAATCGCGACCGTGATGACGCCAACAATCACTGGTAGCCTCGTGTTTTGGAGTGAATACCAGATGCGCACGGCAATCTCGGCCAAACTAAAGCCGGCGATACCGAGTGCGTAGCCCCGTACCGCATTGACAGTCAGGAGCGCCGATGTGCTGTCGAATGACCCTCGTTGATAGAGCACGCCTACAATGCTTTCTGCTCCTAAATAAAGCGCAACCGATGCAGGTAGCGTGACAGCCAAGACGCTTTGGAGCGCGGTGTTGGCGTGTTGCGCAAACTGCCCAAAGTGGTGTTCGACTGCCAGGCGTGCTAATAGCGGAAAGATAACCGTGCCGATGCTCAGGCCAATTAATCCATGGGGTAATAGCATAATTTGCATGCCAAACCCGGTGGCAGCGACGGCCCCTATCCCAAAAGTTGACGTAATGCTTATCATCACGGCAAGATTGATTTGCCAGACTGACTGTCCAAATAGGCGTGGCAACAGTAGGTTCCATACCTCGTGGATTCCCGCGGTGGTCCGCCCTGACGCCTGCCAACGCCACCCCAGTCGCCATATGCTGGGAATCTGAATCATCAAAAACACCGCAGCACCGATGATGACGCCATACACTACGCCATAGATGCCCCAGATTGGTGCAAATAAGGCGACACCGATGATGATACCGACATTGTACAAATTCGATCCGAGGGTAGGAATCCGAAAGTTGTCGTGTGCCTCAAGGGTTGCCTTGAGGATGCCACCGATTCCAAGCAAGATAGGCTGCAGGAGCAGTAACCGCATCAAATCAACGCTCAATAGTTGTGTGTCGCGATCAAATCCGCGGGCTGTGGTCAGTAACAACAGCGGTTCAGCCCAGACCCAGGCTGCGACTGAAATGCACACAAGTAGCGGTAATGTGAGATTCAGGACTGCGTTGATTAGTTGCCAGCCTGCGGCAGTGCTCGTTTGTTTTTGTTGCTGATAAATAGGGATGAGTGCAGTGCCTAGTGCGCCACCAGCTACCACGAGGTAGATTAGATCGGGTACCGCAAATGCTGCACGATATGCATCGACGACATTGCTTGTGCCAAACTGAGCAGTGACGAAAATGTCGCGGATGACACCGAGTAGTCGACTGAGCAAGTAACCGAATGCTACGATGAGCGTGTTGAGAATTGTACGTGAACGGAACATCTGAATCGCTTCTGTTGCAGAGCCTGGTATCTTTTGCTATAATCAGATGTCAGAGACTCTGATGAGCCCATGTAGTTTGAATTATACGGGAGAACCGTCACCTTGGCGAACACGAAATCAGCCCTCAAGCGCATCCGTATTGCGGAAAAGCGCCGCGAGCGCAACACCTCCTACAACTCACGCGTCAAGACCATGCTGAAGAAGGCCGAGCAGACGATTGCCAGCGGTACCGCTGATGCCGCTGCTATCAGTGCCGCTATTAGCACCCTCGACAAGGCTGCAAACAAGGGCGTTATTCACAAGAACAACGCTGCACGCCGCAAGTCACGTTTGATGAAGAAGGTCAACGCTGTAGCCTAGTAATAGTGCGCAACCGTTGTAACTAGAGCCCAATGGAGCAAACGCCCCATTGGGCTTTTAGTTTTAGGCTTCCATAACCAACAAATCGAGCCCAGCGAGTACATCAACTCCACCGGTTTTGCTTTTGTGGTCAAGTGTGAGTAGCCGCTCATGCAAGCGCTCAAGTTCGTCGGCACGAAATCCGCGCGCTTGCTGGATTGCTTTGTCTGTCAAAAAACCAGGACGTAAGCCCACTTTTGCGGCAATGTCGTTTGGGCGCTGACGCGCCAAATCAAGCTCTCGCACCTGAAGCAAGATGCGAATCTGGCGTGCAATCATGAAGATGATATATTGTGGCGCCTGACCATCCGCAATCAATTTGCGTAACTTTGATAGGGCTGCACCTTTGCGTCGCGCCGCCATCTCGTCAATGAACGTAAACAAATTCTGTTCAGTATCATCAGCTACCATCAGTTGTACGACGGCCTCGTTGATGCTCCCGCCAGGGCGCACATAGCTTGCTAATTTGTCGAGTTCGTTGATGAGCGTGCGCCCATTGTTGCCGACAAGTGCAATCAGTCGGGCCGTTGCAGGATTATCAATCACTACTTGTCGAGCACGTGCCTGCTCGCCTATCCAACGGATGAGCTCAGTCTCTTTGGGATGTACAAACTCCTGTACTTGGCCAATCTTGCTGATGTGATTAAAGATGGCGTTGCGTTTGTCGAATTCTTCGTTTTCATTGAATAGCACATCGGCCCAGGCTGGCAACTTGTCGAGGTATATTTTGAGTTCGTCGCGTTCTTTGCCAGCCTTTTGGTGTTTGAGCAAATCGTCCACGATGACAAGTCTGCGATCGTGCAAAAACGGAAACGCCTCGCAAGCATTCATCAATGCCTCGAGTTTGAAGCGTTTGCCATCGATGCGCGTCATATTGAGTGAACGCGCTGCATCGGGAATCGCAGCCACTAACTGCTTGATTGCTTCGCTTCGTATGTATTCATCTGGACCGAAATAAATCGCTATCATGATTAATTCGTATGGTGCCCAATTGCTTTGAATTCGGAATAGGCGCGTGGTGCATCAGGATGTGCTAATTGTGGCAAGAGCGGATTGCCCATTGTGGCGATTCCAGCCTGGTTTAGTATCGCTTTAATTGTGCTGACTGCGCCGACTTTGCGGACGTAGGCGTCCACTTGGGCGACCTGTTGTTGAACCTCGGCATCGAGTGGATTATCAGTCAAGTGGCGCAGCGCACGTGGCACAATATTCGCAATGGCGAGAATTGACCCAGCTGCGCCGTCACTCACCGCTTGGCCAAGCAATGGCGCGTTGCCCGTATAAATTTTGAGTTGTGGGTAACGTGTACAGAGCATCTTGGTATGCGCTGCGTCGACGGCACTGTCTTTGATACCCAGAATCGCATGGGGGTGACTCTCAAGCAACCCGTCAATGATGGCGGGCGAGACGGCAACGCCCGTCATCGGTGGGATGTGGTAAAGCACGAGCTTACCATGAGCTGGGAGTTGGTCACATACCGCTCGGTACCAGGCCAACACCCCAGCTTCGCCCGATTGCTTAAAAAAGAACGGTGGGAGTACCAATGCGGCGTCTGCACCTGCGTCGATTGCTGCATTCGTGAGTGAGATCGTTTCGTGCAGTGACTGACATCCTGTGCCAGCGATAATCGATAGGTTGCCGCGAGCGGCAATTGCTGTTTCGATGATATTGAGACGCTCTGCAACACTAAACGATGGCCCTTCGCCTGTGGTGCCACATGGTACCACACCATCAAGTCCTTGGGCTGCAAGATGCTGAATAAGTTGGGTGAATGCGACCTTGTTGAGATGACCTGACGTATCAAGCGGGGTGGCGATTGCTGCATGAAGCTCTGGCATTGTGTGCTCTCCTTTGCAAAGAATTATAGCACGCTGCTTTTGTTATGCGTGCTATAATCAGGACGGTAGATATGTGATTGAGGGTCTATGATACGCGGATTAGTCACTGGTTTGGTGATGGCGTTTTTGTTGGGAGTATGGGCGCGACGACAACCGGCTGTCGCATCGGCACCGCGTCATCATGTGACTCCTACTCCTGATGTTGTTGTCCGCGCTGCCACCCAAACTGATGTAATTCTGAAATCAATTGAACGAGAGTCACCATGGATTCTAAAGCCCAACGCAAAGCCATCCAACAGCTCGTCAGCGCAGTCTTAGCGATTCTTGCTGCCCGACTAGCTGTATGGCTTGTTGATAAAATTATGGGTGATAATAATTAAGCCTGCCCCTTGCGCTGCTGCATCATGTCAGCGTAGTAGCCGTGATATGCAACTGGGAGCATCTCTGCGATATGGCACATCATTTCGTCAGTAAGCGTTGTCATTTCGTCGGGATCGATGTTGATTACACCACTTTGTGATACTGGTTGCCATGCTTTGCCGTAGGCAATGGTAATCGGTGCACCGATGCCTTTCTCGACACCATGAATCGCCACCGGAATAATTGGTACACCAGCGCGTAGCGCCATGCGTACGGCGCCTCCACGACCCTTTTGGAGTTTGCCTGTCCCACTGCGGTGTCCTTCAGGGAAGACAATCATGATGTGGTTTTGCTTGAGCGTCTCAACTGCCGCATCAAGCGCTGCAGTATCGCTTTGGCCACGCTTGACCGCGATGGCTTGCATTGAGCGCAACCACCAGCCAAGCACTGGTTTGAATAGCTCGGATTTTGCTAACCAGTACGGGATATGGGTCAGTGGGATGGTACCGGCGACTACTAGGATGTCGTGCCACTTGACGTGGTTGACAATGAGTACAAACGGCTGGCCTTTGGGGGGCAGATTCTCGCGGCCCACAACAGTCCACTTGAGAATACCAAGTCGGCGTAATATGCCAGTAACCGTCTGAAGAAAGACGAAATGTCGGTAGGCAAACATTAGTGTGATCCTTGTTTTTGATATTCTTGCATCATTTCGCGGTAGTACCCATGATATTCAACGGGTAACAGCTCACACATTTTGAACATGATTTCGTTGGTCAAACGACTCATCTCGTTGGCGGGGATTTTTTCGCTGTTTGCATCACCATCGCGGACTTCGGGGTAGTAGGGTTTGCCGATGATCAAGGTGCGCTCGCTAAACCAGAATTTGCGTTGGGTGCCCACGATTGCCATCGGGACAATGGGTACTCCGCCGCGCAATGCAATGCGTGCAGTGCCACCACGCCCCTGAAGCATCTCACCGTTGTGGTTTCGTGTGCCCTCAGGGAATATGACGACCACTCCTCCGTTGCGAGCACAATCTGCAGCTCGGTCAATTGCTTGAATATCGCGCTGACCACGTTTGACAGGAATGACCTGCATCATGGTGAACCAGCGACCGAATAAGCTGTTGACAATCTCAACTTTGGCCAACCACCATGGTCGATGCGAAAGCGGCAGGCCCCAACCAATTAATGGAATATCATGCCATTGGATATGATTGCACACGAGTACCATGCCTTGTGGGCGAGGTGGCAAGTTCTCTACGCCGGTGACGCGCCATTTAATCAGACGAAGTGCGTTGCACAGCCCAATGAACGATGTAATCGCAACAAAGTTGATAATACTGAGCATGTATTCCTCTGCCAATTATGATGAACGACCGAGCTGAAGCTCGTAGACCATGTGACCGCCGCTCCACCCTGATATGGCAACCAATACCATTGCCAACGTAAGCATAATTGCATAGTTGCGATATGTATCATCGCTCCATACCGGGGTGTCTGTGATTTTGCGGCGGATTTGCCACGCACGCCACATCACTACGAACAATGCGATTGCACTGAATGCATGCAGGTTAATCCAATTGAGAGCTTCTTCGGGTGTGGCAGGATTGTTGAGGTGACCTACAGCATCGACGGTCCCTGTAATCAGACTTGGGATCATCGTAATCCACGCAAAGATGACCAAGTAAAAGCTACTAAGCTCGAGGTGTGTGTGTTGCTTGTACCGTGCCCACATGGCAAACACAAAGGCGGCAACAATTGCTCCGATTGGCACGTGCACAGTGACGGGATGCAAGATAATGTCAATCATGAATATGTATATTCGTCTAGGCTAAACCTAAAATATCATACCATACTTCACATGGTATGATGCATTAGTGAGCATTTCGATGCATGGTGAGCACTGGTAATACTATGAAAAAAACCATTTCTTTTGTGTATATTCTTGTGATGTTGGTCGGCTTTGTGTTGATTTCCCCACAATCGGTGACTGCTCACGGCATTGTGGCAGGTGGAGCGCAAGTCATTGAGGTTGATGCCGGAAATTATCCACTACGGATAGAGGTTGTTGCTCCAACGGGCGCTCCAACCGTATTGACAGCGCGCATCTGGCCCGTTCAACCCTTTGAGGGTGGGGCGAAGGTGTCACTTACCGCGATCCATCGTAATTCACAGACAACATCGACACATCAGGTAGATGTCCCAGCAAATCAACAAACGATTGTGGTGATTGATGTGGAAATTACCGAAATTGGTCCGTGGGATCTTGGCATTGAGGTCCAAGATGCACGTGGATCGAGTGGAAAGTTCATGGTGCCAATTACGATTTTGCCAACTTCAACGCCAATTTTGACCATTCCGTTATTCGTGGCGTTTGGCGCACTTGCACTCATCTTGACCGCAACGATTATGTGGCCGACGCCACGCCCTTGGGTGCGGGCATTGTATGGCCAAGCATTCACCGCAACCCTTGTTGCCGTGTTGATTCTAGGCGGTTTATATGCGTGGCCGTCGGTTAATGTTGAGTGGAACACGCCAACCATTCAGTCACGGCCGTATGCAACTGCGTTGATGCGTACAGACAATCAAAAACTCACCATTCAACTCTTCGATGGCTCAACCGGGTTGCCGGCTGATGATCTCGTACCGCACCATCAAGCGTTAATGCACCTGGTGATGATTGAACAATCGACGCAGTATTTTGTACATGCGCATCCCGTCCGTGTTGCACCTGGCGTCTACGAAATTGACATAAATCGTGTGCCGAATGGCGAGTACGATGTGGCGGTTGAAGTCGAGCGCCTTGGAAGTGGCTCGCAGGTATTGCGCAGTACCGTGACATGGCAAGGTGGCACAGTGGCGCAGATCCACTCTTCAGTTGCTACACCAATACTGCCGTTTGAGACGATGGTTGACGGGTATGCCGTGGCAATCAGTGCACAAAGTGAGGTGGTAGCGGGTGAGCCTACGACATTGCAGGTTGCAGTCTCTAAAGATGGCCAACCCGTGGGTGCACTTGAATACTGGTTGGGTATGCGTGGGCACATGATTGTGCGCGACCCGACAGGGAGTATGTTTGGCCATGTACATGCAGCAGGTGCGATGAACGAAGATTTTCAACCAGTGGCAAGCCCTGGTCATACGGTTAACTTTGTCTATGCGTTCCCACAGGCCCAAACCTATCAACTCTGGATCCAAGTCCAAGTCGATGGACGTATTCTGACGGTACCTGCTCACATTGCAGTAGCAGAATAAGGAGTTGGATATGCGTTGGCGACTCGTTGTGCTCCTAATGGTCATCGGAATGATACTTGTGGCTTGTACGTCACCTATCACTGCACAATCTGCGCATTTCAAGCTCGCTATGTCACTTGAGTTAGTTGGGCTTGGTAAGCGTCCGGTCACGCTTACGGTGCATGACCTTGATGGTAACCCGATTCGTGGTGCTACGGTGACATTGTTGCCTGTCATGCGCCAACACGGTATGTTGGCACCGCCGATGACTATACAGTCAGCAGAACCAGGCGTATACCTTTTCCCTGAGGTGAATTTAGACATGAGTGGCGAGTGGCAGATGCAGGTCACGATTGAGTATCAGTCGTTTACTGATATGATTGAAATACCTGTGATGATTGAATGAGGTGCAGCGTATGAACCCTGAGACGACAATGTTGTTCATAAATGCCGCGGTAATTGCCGTTGCGTATACATTGATTTATCCTCGGTTTGCCGGCTCAGACATGAACAAGCTAGTCTTTTATGATTTGTTACTTACACTCGTGCCACTGTCGATTGCCTGGTGGTTGTATGCTGAGAGTGGACATCAGTTTAATTTAATAGTGATGCAATCGAACTGGTTTGTATTCACGCTTGTGACATATTTTATTGTGGAGATGCCGATGACGCTCGGATACATGCGCGTCTACTACAAAGATACCAACAAAGAATAGCCCCCATATGACTCAGTTGTCACATGAGGGCAATATGCATGTTACTTGCGCCGCGTGATTGTTACTTCGTCACCAACTCGGATGGTGCCGAGTGTGTTGTGTATCAGGTTCTGACCAAAAATAACTCCGTGGCCGATTTTGCGAAACGTTGACATCGTTGCGAGTGGCTCATGAGAGCGTTCGCCTGTGAGCTGGTCGGTGGTAGTGACCACACAGCGGGCACACGGTTTGACGGCGGTGACGGTGACGTCTCCGATGCGAATCTCGTGCCAGGTGTCTTCGTCCCAGGCTGGCGCACCGCTCACAATGATATTCGGGCGAAAGCGCTCCATGCCAATCGATGCGCTCAGCTTGGTGTTGAGGTCATCGAGGGAGCCCGTATTGGTGATGAGGCTGGCGTAGCCATCCGCAAAACTCACGGCGTCGTCGGCTTTCAAGGCAAAATCAGCGCTCACCAAGCGGCGATACGACGGTGCCATCACGACCATACGGCACGACTGACCAAGCACTACACTCAACCATGATGCGATGTCCTCGCCTTGGTCAACGACCATGCAGGTATCGCGCCATACAGTGACGAGTCGGGTGGGGCCGGTGGTCGTGGGCGTGATGACGATGCTCGGGTGATTGGGAGCCGACAGTTGCCAGCCACGTGCATGTGTGGCAACCTCAATCAACGCCATTGTGGCGACTTCACGTTGAGACAAAAACGTTCCGTCTTGGTCAACGACGAGCAACCGACGATCATGAGCGAGGCCGATATCTTCGACCACGGCTTCTTGGAGTGAAATACCGCGACATCCTTTAACGGGATAAATAAACAAGCCACTTACGGTAAGCATTTGTATATATTCCTCCTATGCACTTTGTATATACTACCGTGATTCCCCCGGTGCAGCGGGGCACATTCTTGCGCTTTTCCTCGAAGCGGATGCCAGCGTAAGTGCACGCTGAACGAGAGTTACCCTTGCTTGGCTTGTTGTCGAGGGCTGACCCAGGGTACATCAGCGACGCCGGTTAGATGATTTGCGGCACGCGCTGCCACGAACAAAAAGTCTGATAATCGATTGAGGTAGACACCAATGACTGCATTACAGGCCTCTTCGCGCGCCAATGTAACCACGTAGCGCTCCGCACGACGGCAGACAGTCCGTGCGAGGTGCAGTTGGGCTGCGGCGATGCTCCCACCGGGCAAAATAAACTGAGTCAAAGCGGGGAGTTGTTGCTCAAGCGTGTCAATCGCCTGCTCGAGCATGTTGACATCGCTCTCTTGCACGCGGGGGATGTTGACTGCGTCGCCAGGGGTGGCGAGGTCGGCTCCAACCACAAAGAGTTGATTTTGAATGGATGCCAGCAAAGAATCAATTGTTTCAGGCAATCCATGGGCCCGGGCAAGTCCAATCGTGGCATTGCACTCATCGACGGTGCCGTACGCATGGACGCGAATAGTGTCTTTGGCGACGCGCAATCCGCCCCACAGTCCCGTCTCGCCTTCGTCGCCGGTTTTGGTATAAATCTTCATGGGTTTCTCCTAACAAAAAGCCGCCGTGTGCGTCATGACGCACACGGCGACTCAGTGATTAACGCAACTTGATGTGCAAATCGCGCAATTGCTTCTCGTCGACAGGTGATGGGGCGCCCATCATCAAATCTTGGGCTTGTTGGGTCTTGGGGAACGCCACAACCTCACGGATGGTGGCCTCGTCGGCCAAAATCATTGCAATACGGTCGATGCCTGGAGCAATGCCGGCGTGCGGTGGTGCACCAAACTCGAAGGCCTCGAGCATGTGACCGAACTGCTCGAGCGACGTCTCGCGGCTGATGCCCAGCAAGTCAAACAACTTCTGCTGTACTTCGCGGCGGTGAATACGCACCGAGCCACTGGCGACTTCGTAGCCGTTGAGCACAAGGTCATAGGCCTTGGCGCGTACGCTGCCTGGATCGGTGTCCATCAAGGCCACATCGCTGTCGAGCGGTGCCGTGAATGGATGGTGCGCAGCGTTCCAACGGTTGTCCTCTGCATCCCATTCGAGGAGTGGGAAGTCGATGACCCATGCGAACGCCAACAAATTAGGATCTGCTAAGTTGAGCCGGCTGGCAAACTCGCGACGGAGTTTGTCGAGAACAGCCGTGACAACCTTAGTGGTGTCGGCGACAATCAAGACCATGTCGCCTGGTTGGGCGTTCATGGCGGCCAAAATAGCCTGCATCTCTTCAGCGCTAACTTGCTTGGCGAATGACGATCGCAACTCGCCGCCATCTGTAGGGATGGCCGCCCACATCAAGCCCTTGGCGCCGTTTTGGCGGGCGATGTCTGTGACTTCGTCGATTTGTTTGCGTGAGTAGTTGGCTACGCCTGGTACACAGATACCTTTGACTTGACCGCCACTGGCAACTGCACTGCTAAGCACGGTGAATGCCGAGTTGGCCACGATGTCGTTGAGTTTGATTAACTCTAGCCCATAGCGCAAATCTGGCTTATCTGAGCCAAAGCGATCAAGCGCCTCGGCGTATGTCAAGCGCATAAATGGTGAGATAGTTCGCTTGTGCGGGATGACGGCTGGTACCATGGCGGTAAACAAGCGCTCGACGACGTCGAGTACGTCCTCCATGTCCACAAACGCCATCTCCATGTCGAGCTGTGTGAACTCAGGTTGGCGATCGGCGCGTAGGTCCTCGTCGCGGAAACAGCGGGCGATTTGGAAGTAGCGGTCATACCCTGCCACCATCAACAACTGCTTCATTTGTTGTGGTGACTGTGGTAACGCAAAGAACTCGCCGTCGTGCACGCGGCTCGGGACGAGATAGTCACGTGCACCTTCGGGCGTTGACTTGGTCAAAATCGGCGTTTCGATCTCGACGAAGTTCTCTTTGTCGAGGAAGTCGCGAATGAACTTGACAAAGCGGTGGCGCAAAATGAGGTTGCGTTGCATGCGCTCACGACGTAAGTCGAGATAGCGATACTTGAGGCGCAATGGCTCCTCTTCGTTGCCGTCACGATTAATCATGAGTGGTGTCTGTTTTGCAGGGTTGAGAACATTGATCGCCGTTGCTACCAACTCAATTTCACCGGTGCCAAGCTCTGGGTTGATGGCTTCAGCCGGACGAGTGCGCACGGTCCCGGTTACTTGCAAGACAAATTCACTGCGAGCTTCGCTGGCAACGGCGTGCACCGCAGCATCGTTGGCTGCATCAAAGACGACTTGGGTTAGTCCATAACGATCGCGTAAATCGATAAAAATCAAGGGCCCGTGGTCGCGGCGGCGATGCACCCAACCGGCCAAGGTAACGCTTTGTGAATCGTGGTGTGCGCGTAATTCACCACAAGTATGCGTACGGTACATATACTCCTCATGCAGTGCGCCTGATGGCAGATGCTAAAGAGTATTATAGCACTCCGATTATGTACGTGATTTACTGTTTCGTTTTGCTACAATCAGCATCTGTTCACTCTCACTGCCAAAAGGATCAAGTTCGTATGATCCATAGCAATGTTGTAACGTGAACCCAGTGCGTGCGAGGAGGTGCTCGATCTCGTAGCGCCAAAAATAGCGCATAGCGAAGCTAGCACTGCGGCGCTGAATCCCGCTTACCGCATCGCTGATGTCGTACATAAACACCACGTGGATGAGTTGTTGAGCAATATCACTCCACTGTGAGACGAATTTATGCACCATACGTCCATCTGGTAGGGAAAATCGTTTGTCGAGGACCACATCACCCTTGTAATCAGGGAGTGCGCGCATATCAGGGTGGAACAAATCAAGCACTAAATGTCCGCCTGGTTGCAAATTCCGATGAATATTGTGAAGTGCTTGCACTTGATCATCGACGCTCGTGAGATGCATAAACGAATTCAATGCTACAACGGCAAGACCGAATTTGGTATCGCTCTGCCAGGTACGCACATCACCGTGATGTAGTGTCAATCGTTCAATCTGATTAGTATCACGAGTTCGCTGCGCAATTGCTAACATCTCTGCGGACGTATCCACACCAATTACTGTGTTTCCATCCGCAGCTAGTGGCACACACACACGCCCAGTGCCACACATGAATTCAATAATTGGACCACGGGTATGTTGTGCGAATGAACTATAACAGCCCCCACCGACGTCCACACCGGCAAAGTCAATGGCACCCTACTCGGCGCTTTGCCGGTATTCGTGCATGAGTATTTATCGCTTGTCGACTAAACTTGCCCGTCCAAAGTCTGCATCATAGCGTTCGGCATGTTTGCTGTGTAAGAACTCTTCAAACTTCTCAACACCGTGTTGTTGTAAGTATTGCCGCTCACCACGTGTCAACGGTACGACCCACAATGTCTGAATATACGCTTGTGGGTGGTCGATTTCGCCGGCTGGATTTGAGTCGTAGATGTGTGCATCATCAAGGAATGGATACGTCAAGTACAAGTATTCCAAGCGTGACCCAGGTACAATCGGCTCGCCAATAGGAATGACATACCCAGGCCCAATTTCGATGTTGTGTACATGCGGGAACTCAGCAATCATCAACAACATTTCACAGGCAACTTTGTCATGATCCGCCGGTGCATGCATCAAATACTCATGACGGATTCCGCGTGGGTCACCGCTTGAGAGCTTGCTTTTGGGGATGACAGAGTATGCGGCTCCAACCGTACAAAACACATTAAACAGTGGATTTTGTTGATAGGCACAAATCGTAAAGTTGGTCGAAATTGCCTGATTGATTCCCTCTGCGCCTTGTTTGGGGCGTGCTCCGTACCGGAAGCGTGGTTGGCCTTTCCAACGCATAAGGCGGTCATATACTAATACACTTGGGTCGCTTTCGCGGTCCCAACGCTGTGTAAGTTGATCACGATAAGGGTCGATGGTCATGGGGTTGTTCCTGTCCACGCTTCTTTATAATCACTACCAATCACCAAAATCATATTGGCGCTGCTGTTTGCACCTTGTGGGCGTGCGCTGTTGATAACGACTTGATTCGTACTCAACGAGAGTGCTTCAACTAATTTGGCGCGTTCTTCGGGGTGATCACCAATATCATAGAGTACGGTTGTCGTCGATGGAGTCCCATCATTTGGGGAAACAGTGGCATATCCTTGCGACGTTAAATATGCAGTGACTTTACTCGCAACGCCATCAATTTGTGTGCCGTTTAGGACTTGCACATTGATGATACCGGGCACCTCGGCGCCACTTTGCCATTTGTTAACCAATACACTTATATCGTACTCATTCCAATAAATATCTGAACCTGAGACGCTGTCTACGCCAACGGCACTCGGGTTTATGGCAAATTGTGCGATGCGATTACTATCTAGGCGTGTAGCGATGCCGGCTAGATCCGTCATAGTACTGATATCCCCGATTGGTAATGTAGTGCGCACATTTTGTTCGAGCACGCTAATCCATTTGGGTAATAACGACATATTGGCTGCAAGTCCGCGACTCCGCACTTGATTTAGTACGTCTTTGAGTACTTGTTGTTGACGTTTACTACGATCAAAGTCGTTCGACCCGTGTCGTGAACGCGCATAAATGAGTGAAGTGCGACCGTCCATGATTTGTAGGCCAGCAGGGATATAAATACGCTCTACACCGTGATTTTCTGTGGGGTACTCAGGGTCGATTAGTGTCTGTTTGACATCAACCGTGATGCCACCAATACTATCCACAACACGTTCAAATCCTTGGAAATCGACCTGGGCGATGTAATCGACTTTGATTTTGAGAAAGCGCTCGAGTGTTTCCGCTGCAGCCGCACCACCACCAGCATCAGGCTCTGTACCACTGCCGTATAACGAATCAGCGTTGTAGTAGCCATATGAAAACGCACGATTAACCTTGCCGAATGCTCCATCTGGTAGTGGGACGACAGAATCACGCGGTATTGACAGCATCGTGGCCCAATTTTGTAATGGGTTGACGCGGACCAGTATGAGCGTGTCACTGCGCACGCCCTCATTAACGGCCTCTGCACGTTTGTCAACGCCGATCAAAAGTACGGTGAACGGCTCTTTGAGTGTTGCTGGTGTGAATGGTTGACTCGTGTCTATTTGATTTACTTCATCTTGATTTGTGGCATCAGGTGCTGTATTGTCGGTTTGGGTGTTTGTATTGAGGCGTGGATCCACCTGTTGTATTGCCCCTAGTGCTTGATCGGTACGTCGCAAAACGGCAATTGCTGATCCAGCTGCCCCCACCAGGAGAATAACCACCAACACAATGATATATGTACGCCAAGAATTCACCTGACCACCGATACGGGCAGACGCAAGATGTGATGGCGAAGCTTTGAGCGGAACCGCTTTGACTGGGCGACGCAATAATTTTGCGGGTCGTAGCGAACGTCGTCGCGTGGTTTTAGGCACGTTTGTTCCCACTTTTAATCGAATCGAGCGTATTATACAACAATAGATGCACAATTCACGGCAGAATATGCATATACAATAGCGTGTAACTGAGGTTATGCATATGGTAATAGGCTGAAAGTTTCATGACTGAACGCAAATCATTGATTGACATCTTGCTCGACGAGGCTAAGAAACGCGGTATTTATCAGCCTAACCAAAAGGGTGAGCGCCCGCTTGACCTCGAAGATGACGCACTTATTCCGCCTGAAGATCGCGTAGGGTATCATCTGCTCAAAAGCAATGGGTTTGCACCGCCGTTTATTGAAGAGCGCAGTCAACTTATGCGCGATCACGCCCAAATCCATCAAGAACGCGATCAATTACTTGCTGTGTGGCCGACATTGTCTCGAGAACGCAAGCGTGAGCGACGTGCGCAATTGCAACAAAAATACACCGATGTCTGGCGGCGTACACTCGACTACAATTTGCAGGCGCCATTGGCGTTGCATATAGAAGGCGTACGCGTTGCGTTCGAACTACGTGACCTCGTCATCACTGATGACGCGTGATTGTGTTGCATCATCGGTGTCTTCATGTGCATCGCCCACGATCTCATCTGTGGGAATGATGGTTTTGAGACGGTCACCAAGCCATTGGATTTGTTTGCGCAATGATGATACTGTATCGTCTCCGCTTAAGACAAAACAGTTCGTCCACAATGGGCGTACAAAGGTGTCATCTGTATGGCTCACTGGCACTACTGCAGCATATGCAAATGTTGTATCTGTGAATTGGTCAGGGATATGGGTGTCATACGGCATAAGTATAGTGCATTCGATTGCATACGTCTCAACAACATGTAGCACATCAACAACCTTTGCACTTGGTTCAACCGCGAGCATCAACTGTAGATTATTGCTTGTAAGTTGTTCTTGCAACACGCCGATGTAATATGCGATGCGTTCGCCAAACGGCGGCGAAGCATGTTCGATGGGGAGCACGATACCATGAGCACCGAGCATTACGGCAATCTGAATGCAGGTGTGAAGTTGTTGCGCAATGATTGTACGGATACGTGGATGCGTATGATGATCGGGCCAACTATAACACGGCGTCCAAATCCAAATTGCTGCAGTGCAATGCGCAATTTGTGGACGGATGCGGCGTACCCATGGTTTCCATTGATCATCGAGGAGGTCGGTGTCATGTGGGTCACGGATGAATACATCGAGGCGCTGTGCGACGATAATATCGCGCAAGAGCGGGAGTTGCTCTGCAGTCACCGTAATGCCACGTTGCTCATCCATACGTGTTATCTCTTTATGAGTTGTTTGATAATCACTGCAATGGCAAACATCCCTGTACACACGAGGACGATTGTTGCACCAGTTGATACAGAAAAATGATACGAAATAATCAGTCCAAGAATCGCAGAAAGTGCACCGATACTCCCTGCGACCCACATCATGGTTCGTAAATTGCGCGTCAAGAGCGAAGCTGCCGCTGCCGGTGTTACAAGTAATGCACTTGTCAAAATGACGCCTACGACTTGGATGCCGGTGACAATAGTAAACGCCAATAACACCAACAGCACGGTTCGCAAATGGTCAGTTTGAATCCCGGCGACTTCGGCGTGGATGGCGTCGAATGATGCGAGTTCGAGCTCTTTGTGAAGAAGTAGGAGAATCGTAATGACTGCAATAGCCACACCGAGAATCATCCATAGTTCATGCTTTTGTACGCCAAGTACATTGCCAAATAAAATATGATTTAAATCGCGGAACGATTGCGTGCTACTCATGAGTACGATGCCAAGCGCAAACATTGCTGTAAAGATGACACCAATTGCGGTATCTTCACGCAAACTGCTTTTCTTGGCAAGCCATCCAATACCGAGTGCAGTCATGACACCTGCAACAAGTGCACCACCAATCAAACTCCACCCGTTGAGATAGGCAACTACCACGCCAGGGAGTGCGGTGTGTGCCAGTGCATCGCCGATGAATGCAAGTCTGCGTAACACGACATAACTTCCAATGACACCGCACGTCATTGCAATAAACACTGACGCCCAAAATGCGTTTTGCATGAATTGAAATTCAAATGGTGCAACGAGCCATTGCCACACGTTATTCATACGATTCTGCCAATGTCATCTGCGGATACTGGTGGGCTGGATGTAAAGTTACCATACGACCTTCGTGAAGGACTGCGATGTAATCGAATTCATCGCGTATGCGACTTGTTTCATGCGTGGCGACAATTGCAGTGCGTCCGAGTTGTTTTAGTTCGAAGAGGATTGTGTTGATGAGCGTGCGCGTTTCAGGGTCGATATTATTAAATGGTTCATCGAGGAGGAGGAGTTCTGCCTCTTGTACGATGGCCCGTGCTAACAATGCCCGTTGTTGTTGGCCACCCGACAAATCGCTGATGACACGATCCGCAACGTGCATCAGATTGAGGCGCTCGAGGGTATGCTCGACAAGTTGTTGGTCGTGTGCGTTAGGTTGACGTAACCAGCCAATGTGTACATAGCGCCCAGTCATGACAAAGCGCCGAACAGTAATTGGAAACTTCCAATCTATTTCGCCGCGTTGTGGCAAATAGGCTACACGGTGATGGCATGCACGCACTTTGCGACCATATACTTCTATCGTTCCGGCACGGTATGATTGTAATCCCACGAGGGTTTTGAGGAGTGTGCTTTTGCCCGCACCATTGTGCCCAATCAAGGCAACACGACTCTGCGCTGGAATCGTCATCGCAATTCCGGAGAGTGCATCACCTTGACTAGCGTCATAACTTACGTGTAAGCCCTGAATGTGTACGGCTGGCGCACCCGGTACGGATGCTACATGGGTGCGCCCACTGTAATTGATCATTCGTTTGCTGTTGCTCCAAGCGCCTGATAAATCGTCTCGCTATTATACCGCATCATCTCGACGTATGTTTGTCCTGCACTGCCAGTTGAGCCTAAAGCATCTGTGTACAATGCAGGAGCCACGACCACACCGGCTTCGTTGGCAATTGTTTCAATGATAGCCTCGTTTCCAAACGCCTCGACGAATATTGCAGGCGCTCCCGATGCTTTTATCTCGGCTACGAGTTGCGTGATATCGCTTGCAGCCGGGTCACTAGATTCGGTACTCACTGATCCTAAGACCGTACCTACGACTGTGAGTCCATAGCGCTGTGCAAAGTATGACATCGTGTCATGATTCGTTACAAGCACGCGTTTTTCGGCGGGAATCTGTGCAATTTGTGACGCAATCTCCGCATCGAGTGCTTCGAGTGTGCGCACATATTCGGCAGTGTTGGCTTGAATTGTTGCGGTGTGTTCTGGCATCACGGTGATGAGCTCAGTACTTATTTGTGTCACCATCGCAATTGCAAGTTTGACGTCTTGCCATACGTGTGGATCAAACTCCCCATGCTCGTGTGCGTGCGCATCAGTGGCTTCGTCGGCGTGCACATCAGTGGCTTCGTCGGCGTGCGCATCAGTGGCTTCATCGGCGTGCGCATCATGCTCCTTTGCGGCTGCGAGCGGTGTAATACCCACACTTGCTTCGATATACGGCGCCTTTGAGCCTGATGCTGTATACAACTCTTCGAACCACGGCTCAAACTCAAGACCGTTTGCGACCAGCGCCGTCGCTTTTGCAATGCGTACGCCATCTTCTGGTGTTGGCTCGTACACATGCGCGTCGCTATCTGCGCCCACTAGACTTGTGACACTCGCCACATCGCCCACAATGTTTGATGTCATATCAGCTAAGATGCTGGTTGACGTAATAATTGAATACTCAGATGCGTTATTGCTCGCAGGAGATACTGGTGCCGTAGGGAGTGCACCGCAACTACTGAGACTGATGCTGACAATTCCTATGAATGCCATGAATGCACGTCGCATATAAACTCCTAAATGAAAGTGACTACCAAATATAATGATAGTCACTTTCATTAAAAAGTCAAATATGACGCATCGACTGTGTGCTTACGAAATGTGTCGAGCAAACAATATATCTGGTTTACCAGGTCCATTTGCATCAGGGATCACCCCGCACAATTGAAACTGTTGTTTTAGGTAGAACCCACCTGCATGCTGTGACGATGCACAAAAATGTATCAGATGATGGAGAGGTTGGTCGATGATATTTATGCCACCGAGTGAAGTACTCATTGATTCATCATCTGACCATGCATATAACACACAAGCGCCACGTGATTGGAGGATTGTACAAAGATTATGTATCAACGCTCGACCGACTCCGATACGTTGGTATGCTGGGGCCACAACGATTGGATGCAACTCCCATCCGGTAGTGCGATATTGAGGTGCAGCACTGACCCAACCAACGATTTCGTGTTGGCGTACTGCTACGAGACTGATGTGAGTGGGTGTGCTACATGTAGTGACCTCCGTGATTGCATCGGCAATAGTTGGCCATGCAGCAGACCGATTTGCAAATCCACACATCAGCACAGTTGCTACGGTTTCGATCTCAGCTGGTGTGGTGTGAATAGCACGGACATCTATCATAGACCATAATCCAAGCGCAGGCGATGGCTGATTTCGGGGCCATGTCGGAGCAACCAACCGCCATCAGCCGCACGCGCACCAAGCAGTGCAAAGCCAAACATTGCATCAGGGTCATACCATGCGAGCATGCCAGATGCACCGCTGTGACCAAACGAACGTGCAGGGAATGATGTGGCGATCCAGTGGGGGTGTTTGGAGCCACGTAATTCTGGTCCAAGCCCCCATGGTGATGTCGGCCACATCAACGGTTTCATGAATCCACCTGGGAGGTGCATTGTGTGGTCACTCGTTGCCGAGCTACGCCGTGCTGGTGCCAAAAAATCACTTTGGTCACTGAGTGCTAGGACAAGGCTAAGTGCGCCAAAGGCGTCGGTACATAATCCTCCCCAAGGCAACGCCAATGATCGCCAAAACGTGGAGTTGTATGTTTCGAGATCGGTGCCGCGGTGTCGACCCCGGACATCACCGATGACCGCACAATGAACTGCTGGATTATCACCAAGCCAGGCGCGAATCCCGAGCGGACGGATGACCAAATCATTCAGTGCATCAGCGCACGACATGTGTGTGATGCGTTCAATCAGTACCCCTAGGATTCCATATCCAAGATTACTGTACTGAACGCGCATACCACTTGGTGCCTCTGGTGGAGTATCGAGGCATTCGCGGGCAAGTGCAGGCCAAGTAAGGCCGTGCGCATAGCGCCCTTCTTTGTTGGGTAAATCAAAACCAAAACCGCTGGTATGTGCCAGAATCTCAGTAATGGTGCGATCGGCACTTTCTGGATGAATATCATGTATATACGTGCCAATGCGCGCATCTACCAACATTGCGCCACGATCGATGAGACGATGGACGGCAAGCGCTAATGCGAGTTTTGTGATTGATGCGACAGGAAAGACACTCGATGGCGTGAGTGCGTGACTTGCGCCATCAACTCCCCAGGCCTGTATGCGTGGCTCAGCAAAGCCGTATTGACTGGCTATTACGACGCCAGGTAAGGTGCCGCGAGCCTGCTCAGTAGTGATGTAGGTGTCAAGATGTACCATAGTTCCCCCAATTGATTGTGCGTTGATGATATTATACATCCATCGTGCGTCTAATATGAAAATTACATGGAGGGTGTATGCGACGTCGTAATGCACTGTCTGCACTTGCACTGCTACCAGTGGTGGCGTGCACGCCACAA
>CAYXXK010000004.1:0-27303 GCA_964469045.1 uncultured Klebsiella sp. | reverse complement strand
CCAGTTGCGCAACCAGGACTCTATGTGGACGCAACATACAACTATGGCCAGATATCACCATTTGTACGGGCAAGTAACACTGGGCCGTGGCAAACACTGGCGCTTGAACACCGAGAGTATAGTCGTCAAATCAATCTTTCAATGATTCGTTGGCCTGGTGGGAATTGGGGTGACGAAAACAGTGTAACTGAGTGGATGGTTGATGAATATATTGCGTTGTGTCGCACTATTGGTGCAGAACCTTCAATCCATGTGCGCTTGTTTGGTGGCTCGACATCTGAAGCGGCACAACTGGTGCGATATGCGAATATCACCAAGCAATATGCAGTCAAATATTGGGCAATCGGCAATGAACCTGATTTGTTTGTCAAGAAGCGCGGCGCAACGCAGTACACGGTAGAAGATTATGCGCGTGAATTTATTGAATATCGGCAAGCAATGAAAGCCGTTGACAGCTCAATTATCGTGATGGGACCAGAAATCAGCCAGTTTGATTCAAATGAACAATATCCAGTTGATGCAACCGGTGAGCCGTGGTTGCGTGGATTTTTGCAACGTGTGCGTGATATCGAGATGGTCTCGTGGCATCGCTATCCATTTGGGGCGCAGCCAGTGACGCGTGCTCAGCTTCAACGTGACCCGGTTGCGTGGCTTGACAGTGTGAATAAAACGCGTGCATTGATGCAGGAATACCTCGGACGCGAGGTGCCAATCGCTATTACAGAGGCCAATTCAGATTGGAGTGGCCGCGTCGATCGCGATACGGGTACGAACTCATACGCAAACGCACTCTGGTGGAGCGATGTGTTAGCACGCCTGATTCGTGCTCGATGTGAAATCATCGCTCATTTTTGTCTGGGTGCCATTCAAGCACAAGGCATCGGTATGTTTGGGCCAGTGTCATATAATTCTGCTCCGTTACCTATATTTGAAAGCTATCGCCTGATGGCCCGCCTTGGTACTACACTTCTGCATAGTGATTGTGATGTTGCACATCTGTCGTTTTTGGCCACGCAAACTGATGATGGACGTATTATTTGCCATGTGGTGAATCAATCCGATACTGATGCACTCCTGCCATTACGTGTCAACGGGGCTCGTGTTACTACTGCCGATGTATGGTTGTATCAAGAAGGCCAACCGATGATGCAATCAGATGCTATCTCGCTGTCGACGCCAATACGGTGTATGGCACGTACTGCCATGGTGCTTGAGCTTCACTAGGGCGTACTGAGTTCACGGTCGAGATGGTCATGTAATTCGGTCAGATTTACAACGTGCATCCCAAACATGCGCGAGAGATTGAGCGTAAGCGACTCATGCGCATCTGGGAGTACCATGATTGTTTGCTGGTGTGGCAACTTAAGGATTTGTGCAAATCGGCTGTACTTCGCAATGTGCTCTTGGTATGCACCGGTTTTGCATTCTATCCAGTAGATGCGCCCATTTGCAGTGGCGAGCAAATCGAGTTCAAAATCGTCCCCATTTGGAAGAACTATTTGCGGGTTTAGTACCGCCTCGCCGAGCTGTGCCTGCACGTCTTGTCCTATTCCATGAAAAACCTGTAAGATGTAGCGTTCGAGCCATTGTCCCGAAAAGAAATTTTGGATTTCTGGGAGCGTGTTTGGTCGTGCAGTAACGATGTATTTGGGGGATTTTTGATAGTGATATGTCGTCAGAAATGCTAATTCGTGGAGCTTCCGACCCAATTGTGTGATATCCGCTATAACTGCTTGACTATATTGTGACAAATTAAGTGTAAAACTTTGCCCAGATTGCATGGTGCGCTTTATGTGGTCAATCAATGGACTGACGTGGTAGTATTTGCTCCCGATGAGCAGTGCGAGTTCTTCGTGAATTGCGTCGTATTCTTGTGACTGACGTAGTGTCTTGATGGCGATACTGCGTTTGGCTAAGAATTCATGAAGAATCGGTACCGTCTGAAGCTCGTGTTCACTTATGATTTTGGGGAGCCGTAATTGTGTGCTGGTCTGGCGGAGCGCTCCTTGTTGCAGTTGAATGCTCAAGCGTTCGAGTGCATTCGCCGTGCGCCGCTGCTCTTCGAGTAATTGAGTAAGTAATTGGGCGTGGGTGTCGTTCGCTGTGCGCCCAAAGATGCGTTGTAAGATCGATACTGTTTTCATTTAAGATACCATATGTATATCTAGCAAATTTACGTTAACATGTTATATGTAAATTGTCAACAAAACACAGCCCTTTCACACTGATTCTATTGCAGTGCGAAAGGGCTCAGGAAACGGTAAGTCTCTATAGCGCAAATGTGCCGGTCTTGATGCGACGGATAATCAGGTAACACAGCCAACCAAACGGTCCTGCCATGAAAGTCGCCCGCAGACACGATGTTTGGATCCATCGTTGTACACCTATGGTGTGGCTGTCGTGATACATCCACCGACCAACAAAGAGATCAAAAGCCAAAAAATGTATCCAGCCAATTGTTGCGCCGCTCGGCGTGCCTAACAGAGTTTGAATGACTGCTAATTGAGGGTTCATCAGAGCTGGCAGTAACCCGAGAAAACTCGGCAACACAAGCGTGCTATAGAGCAGTGTAATAGGTACAAAGATGAGTGATGAACCTACGATGCGCTTTGTGGGGAGCCATTGAGGTGCGACTATCATCAATAGCCAAATGGGTAATACCAACAAATTGCTAACTTGAAACAGTGCGTCCATCGTATGTCCTTTGCCAATGCGCACACGACCGCCATGTATACGGCGGTCGTGTACATAGATGGATGTTATGGCGTTGCAGTTGCAACTGCAGGAGTAAGCGTTGCCACGACAAATGTAGTTGCAGTTGGTGGGATTGCAGTGGCAGATGCTGCAATGGTCGCTGTAGCTGGGACCGTAGTCGCAGTCGCAGCCACCACCGCACTCGTTGCGGTTGCTGCGGTTGTGGTGCCAACTGTTGCAGTTGTGGCATCAGTTGTTGCTACGGTCGTGGCATCAGTTGTTGCGGTTGTGTCGGCTGTTGATTCAGTGGTGGCGGTTGCCAACGCAAGTGCATCAGCTGTTGCGGTCATTTCGTTCTCTGGGGTCAGCGTTGCGACTGGTGCATATGTTGCCGTCGCAGCAGGAGCTTGGGTGTTGTTATTGTTATTGTTGGTGCTTGGGCGCGCAGTAGCAGCAGGTTGCGCTTGATTTGCTGCACTTGTTGCCGTCGCAAACACGATTAATGGGGTTACTGCCTCAGGGTTTGTGGCTGCTTGAGCGGTTGCTGCGCTGTCGAGCACCAATTGTGTGGCAGTGGCAGCTTTGGCGAACTCCTCGGCAACGCGTGTCGCAACCAGCTGTTCATCGGTTGGTTGATTGCCACATGCAACCAGTGCCAGCGTTATGATTCCTATCACACCATGGCGAAGCATTTTCATTCGGATACCTCGTAACTATTTGTCATCTATTTGTAATTTACCATGTTGCGTAGTAACTTGTCAATAAACATGATGTGATGTGGTGGTGGAGTGAAAGGTGTGTCATGGATGTGCGATTTGCGGAGATAGAGAAGGTTGTGTTGATGCTCCAACACTCGTCTGTGTTATCGGGTCGTTACTGTATTGCTGGTGGTGCGGTGCCATGGTTATTGGCCGATCGTGATTCAAATCGTCTTCATAGTTACATCGACATTGTGGTGCATGCATCAACGATAGAATTAGTTAGTAGTCTGATGCAGAAGATAGGATATTATGATGTGCAGACCGACGCAGGTGTGTCGGCGCGCAGTTATCGAGATTATTATGGTTTTGAAGTGATGCTTGCTGCGGTCTCACTAAATATTGCGCCATTTGAGTGTGTCACTGCAGGTATTGTGCAACGGAACGCCACCTATTCGAGGCTAAGGAGTGTAGATGTGCGGTTGAGTGTCATGATTCCAGATCTTCTCTGCTCTGAATACGTGATCCAGACGCAATGGCGTAGCGCATAGCTTGGTTCTTATCCGATGGCGCTCATCTATGCGACCAAGCTCGTTATGAAGCGTCCCATAGATGAAACCGATTGTAGCGTAATTGAGCAGATTGATGTTTATCAGCGTGATATTGACACCTATGCAGATGTCCTGAGCCGGATGCACATCACTGTCAATACACATACAGTAGACGAGGATGCAACGCAATGACCATAGAAAAGACGGTGCTGCGTATCGCCGATGCACTCAAGGCAGTAGCGTGTCTTGATGCGGTGGTGCTTGGCGGATCGCGCGCAAGTGGCCATGCATCAGCACACTCGGATATTGATATTGGTGTGTATTATGCTGGAGTGCAACCGCTTGATTTGGTGCAACTGAATCAAGTAGCACAAGCGCTTGACGACATGCATCGTGCAGATTTAGTGACGGCGCCAGGGGGCTGGGGGCCATGGGTAAATGCTGGCGCATGGATGTCTGTGGATGGGCTACCAGTCGATCTGATTTTGCGTGATACCACACGCGTATCACGAGAAATCGCCGCTTGTGAAGTAGGTATTATCGAAGCGCATTATCAACCTGGGCACCCACATGCATATATCAACATGATGTATATGGGTGAGTTAGCCGTCAGTCGTTTGTTGTGGGATGCGACAAGTATAATTACGCCGCTCAAGCAACGTGCCGAGCAGTATTCAGATGTGATGCAACACGCAGTATATGCACGGTTTGCTTTTGAGGCGCGATTTTCTGCTGATTTGGCGCACAAAACAATCGAGCGCAATGATAGCTACTATATCGTGGCGCATGTGGTACGTGCGATATCAGCAATGAACCAAGTGATTTTTGCGCGTAATCGCCACTATTGTCTGAACGAGAAACATGCGGTTGCTCGGGCAAGTATGTTTGCACATACTCCTGTGCGCTACCGTGATCGAGTTGATGAAATTGTCCGTAGTGTCGGTACCGATCCTATATCAGCGTGCAACGAATTGCACCGCCTCGTTGAAGAGACGGTGCAACTGATAAATACCACACCTTCATAGTGTCGAGTGCGAATGATACTACGGTAATCGGATAGTCGGTAGAATAATAGGCGTGAGTGGTTTGAGGGTTGGGATAACCAACGAAATGGTTGATGTTGGCTGAAGTACAAGGGTCAGCACTAATCGTGGTGTTGCGGTAATGCTCGGCTCAACAAGTATCGTCTCGGTAGGAAGAATAACCGCAGTGTCGGTTGGTGGAACTATAACTGTTTCGCTTGGAGGTGGTGTTTCGCTTGCTACTACCGCTTCGGGTGATGCAGTGGCCGTCGCAGGAGGCGCTGCTACTTGCGTGGTTGGCGATGGGTTTGACTGGTTCACCGCAGTTGCTGGGACGGTTGTTGCGGTAATCAGAATGGGAGCAGTGTTGTCACCGGGTGTCGCTGTAGGAGCCTCTTGTGATTGATTGCTGGTCATGGTAGCTGCCACAGCTGTATCAATTGCACCCTGTGCAGCTGACGTCGCAATGAGCGCCGTTGCAACTTGGGTGGCCAACGTATCTTCTTGTGTTGGCATACCACACGCCACTAGGCTTAGGCAGATAATAGCGGTTGTCAGTAAAATGCGCATTTGACATCCTCATCAATATAATAATGCACATTATACTTTATCGAAACGGATAAATAGTTGGGAAGTTGTAGGTGGTTATGGCTAAGTCGTAAACAATATCGTGTAGATAAACGACATCACGCGCACCAAACGGTGCGCGTGATGTGTACTGGTGGAGATGGGGGGAGTCGAACCCCCGTCCAGAATAAGCTGACTGAGCGCGTCTACACGTGTAGTTCCTTGATTAATTTAGCAGGTTACTCGCACGAGGAACAAAGCAACTAACCCGCGATTTTCCTTGTCTTAGGCGAGATACGGAAACAACTCTCTCGCAGCGTCCCGGCATTGACGTTCACTCACCCGGCCGGGCGAGGGGTGGTGAACGTGCTCCCTATATTAGGCAGCAAACGCGGTCGTTCGGGCGAACGACGGAGCGCTGATGTTTTTGGCAGTTATGCCGGTGCCCCTTTAACGAGACTGGGCGGCTCGACGTGCAGCAACACAGGATCCTACCCTGTCGAAACCAAACATCCCCATGGAATTAGCATACATGGGATAGACGTGAATGTCAAAAAAAAAGTTGCACTAGAAAGCATGTACATCAGTCAAATTCATAGAGAACAACGACTTGTTGTATAATTATCTCAACAAAATAGCTATCTGAGGTATCCCAATGCAACGCATTATGATCGTCGAAGATGATGTTGTCATCGCCCGCACACTTGAGCAACAACTCATTCATTGGGGATACGAAGTGCTGGTGGTCACAAACTTTGCGACGATTGTGGTCGAATTTGTCAGATTTAGCCCACAATTGTTGTTACTCGATATCATGTTGCCAGGACAAAACGGGTTTGTTATTTGTAACGAAGTGCGCAAATTCTCCAAAATTCCAATCCTGTTTATTTCTTCGGCATCAGACAATTTTAATATTATGCTGGCCCTCGAAAAAGGCGGCGATGATTTTATTGCGAAGCCGTTTGATGTGAATGTGCTCCACGCCAAAGTGCAGGCTATATTGCGCCGTACATACGACTATAGCATTCAATCCCATGTTATCACGCATGCCGATGCAATGCTTGATTTAGTGGAATGCACATTTATTCGCGAGGGCAATCGGCTCGAACTCACCAAAACTGAGATGAAAATCATGCAGTTGCTCATGGAACACAGCGGTACGTATGTGGAGCGTGAAACAATAATGACCCGACTCTGGCAAAGCGACTGCTTTGTGGATGAAAACACCTTGTCGGTGTATATTGCACGCCTGCGCAAAAAACTTGAAACCGTTCAATTGCCAGATTTCATCGAAACCAAAAAAGGTGTGGGATATATGGTGAAATAGATGTTACGTCCATACCTCAAAAAACAACGGCGTTTGCTTGTGTTAATGGTGATGATGAACACGGTGTTTGTCATCATTAGCAGTCTGAACGGGTTAGCATGGGATGTCATCGGGTATGCAGTGCTGCTCGCAAGTATGCTCGGATTTGTAGTGGTTTTATATGACTATTGGCGCTATCGAGAGTCTCAACATATATTGCAAACGCAGCTGACGCGAATTACGTTGACAGTTGAGGGGTTGCCCGTGCCTACGGATGCAATCGAAGAGAGTTATCAACAGTTGATAGTAACCCTCTATGCAGAGATGAGTGCGGTGACAACGCGTGCTGATTTGATGCAAAGCGAAATAGAGTCGTACTACACTATTTGGGCGCATCAAATCAAAAATCCAATTGCTGCGATGCGTTTGGTGCTCCAAACAAATCCGAGTCAAGTGCATCGTGAGTTGCTAAACGAATTGCTTAAAATCGAACAATACGTCGAAATGGTGTTGCAGTACGTACGTATCGATCATGTTGCCACTGATTATGTGTTTCGTAGTTACGCAGTTGACGACATTATCCGGGCAGTACTGCGTAAGTATGCAACTATGTTTATTGTGAAAGACCTTACGCTCGTCTATGAACCACTTGATGTTGATGTGGTTACGGATGAAAAATGGTTGGCATTTGTGATTGAACAAATTATTTCGAATGCATTGAAATATACATCGCAGGGTACCATCACGATTCAGCGTACTGCGACGAATGAACTAGTGATAGCGGATACCGGAATTGGTATTGATGCAGCCGATTTGCCACGAGTGTTTGATAAAGGATTTACTGGCTATAATGGGCGTTTCGAAAAAACTTCAACAGGAATTGGCTTGTTTTTGGTCAAGCGCATTGTAACAAAACTAGGACATAGCGTGCGTATTGAGTCGCAGGTTGGCGTTGGCACTCGTGTGTTCATTGGGTTACAGCGAGTGGTTATTGCGGCAGATTAGTTTGCATGTGCAAAATATATTACAAAAGTGTAAGTGGTTTGTGATGTGAATGCGGTACGATGAATGTGCTACGTTATTGGGCAAACTTGAGGTTGATATGTCGCTATTGACCGTAACAAATCTGCGTAAGATATACTCGAATCGTTCGGGTAGCCTGACAATTCAGGCATTGGCGAATATTACATTCTCAGTAGAACCCGGTGAATATATTGCAATCATGGGCGAATCAGGTTCTGGCAAAACGACACTACTAAATATGATTGCCGCCATTGATCGACCAACAAGTGGTGAAGTGTGGCTAGATGGGCGTTTGGTGTCGACACTCAAGGACAGTGAATTAGCGACATTTCGCCGTGAGAACCTCGGATTTGTTTTTCAAGATTACCAATTACTCGATACGTTTTCGATCCAAGATAATATTTTGTTGCCACTTGTGCTCCGCGGCCTGTCATATGCCGATATGCTGGTGCAACTCAATGCGATTGCTCAACACCTTGAACTTGCGGATGTGCTTTCTCGGTATCCCTACGAAATTTCTGGCGGCCAAAAACAACGCGCTGCGATCGCACGTGCCCTTATTACGCGACCCAAGTTAATCTTGGCAGATGAGCCGACCGGAGCACTTGATTCACGAGCGACCGAACAATTATTAGCGACGTTCCGGAAAGTCAATAACGATGGTCAAACCGTATTAATGGCGACGCATAGTGTGCGTGTGGCTAGTCATGCAATGCGCGTGTTATTCATCAAGGATGGCATTGTATTTCACCAGATTTATCGCGGTCAAAACAATAATGAACAAATGTATATCAAAATACTCAACACATTAACAATGATTGCGTCGAGTGGTATTAATCATGAATAGTCGGTATTTTTCGCGATTAGCACTTCAAAATATTGATAGACATCGACAAACATTTGTGCCGTATATGATTGCGGTGAGTAGTTTTGTGTCGATGTTCTATATGTTGTTGTTTTTGCGCAAAAATGTCTTCGCCTCGCATGAGATAAATGATGTGGTATTTGATTATTTACTTTCAGGTGCTGCGTATGTATTTGGTTTTTTTGTGGTGATCTTTTTGATATTCA
The DNA here is from genome assembly GCA_964469045.1 of uncultured Klebsiella sp. Taxonomy (GTDB): domain Bacteria; phylum Chloroflexota; class Chloroflexia; order Chloroflexales; family Roseiflexaceae; genus UBA965. Next base: position 18,371 of record CAYXXK010000004.1, on the reverse strand, counting down.
CTAATTCATATTTGATGCGTCCGCGTGCCAAAGAATTTGGGTTGCTCTACTTATTTGGATTATCACAACGCCATCTGATAATAATTACCATCTACGAAGTTATGGTGATGTATGCGATGTCGATTGTATTTGGACTCATCTCAGGGATTGTGATGAGTCGCTTGATGAGTATGGTGTTGTCGGCACTTATTAAGGTGCCATTGATGATGAAACAAATTGTTGATATTGAGGCTGTACGAGACACAAGTGGATTGTTTGTTGGTACCATGGGCATCGTTCTGGTAATAAATATCATTCAACTCATGCTCGCGAAACCAATGTCATTAATGCAACCACAGAACAACGTTAAATCCAAGCAGATACGTCGATATGTGCTCCTTGGCATTGGTCTATTGAGTATTGGGTATGCCTATAGTGCCATTTTGACTGTTGATTCGTCACAAAAGGCGTATGAGTCACTTGCGATAATTATACTTACAATTGTTATTGGTACATATTGTTTGTTTGTGTCGTTGAGCGAGTCGATTGTGCATATTGTTGCACAACGCCCAAGTGTCTACTATCAAACCGATATTTTGATAACAATTAACGGATTATTGAGTCGAATACGCATGAATGCGATTGGTCTAGCAAATGTCAGTATGTTTGCACTTGTCATTTTGATAATGGTTTCGTTGTCGGTTGTAGTTTATTTTGGGGCGAATGAATCTGTTCAAAAAATTTATGCTGCTGATGTGATTGTCACCGTACAAAACCACAATATTCGTTCAAAAACACAATTACAAGAATTCGTGATGAAGATAGCCCGTGAGCATGGCGTAACGGCTACGCCCATCGTGCCGTACACGTTTGTAAGTGTCGCTACGAATCAAACGGGAAATGTGTTTACGTACCAAATGCGAAATCAAGTCTTTGTGGGGTCGTCTACAAGTCATTACTTTGTGCTTTTTACGCTCGACGAATACAATCGTATCTATGGTGAATCGCTGGAATTGGCAACGGATGAAGTGGCAGTATATAGCAGCTATACGCAGTTACCAGATACGTTTGTGTTGCAAGGCAATACGTATCATGTGGTGAAACGCCTTTCACAGCTTTCAGTTGCTCATTATGATTTAGAACAGCTTGTGAATGCGCACTACGTAGTGGTCCATGATGCGTCTATACTCAATACACATGAACTGAATAAGTTCTTACAGAGTCGTGAAAATCCATCGCCAATACGCTATCGTTTTGGATTAGATATGATCGGAACTGAGGCGCAAAAGTTAGCTACGTTTAAGGCGCTAAAGGATGCATTGGAAACGACAGATGTGATTAGCCATATGCAGCGTTTTCCTAATGAGGTTATTGAAGTGGTAAATATCCAAAGTCGGCAGGCAGAGAAGATCTTGTTCGAGGGCGTGTACGGCACATTTTTGTTCCTTGGATTGTTTTTGGGTATGTTATTTGTGATGAGTACAGCCTTGCTCATTTATTACAAACAACTTTCAGAAGGGTATGAAGATAAAACTCGGTTTGATATATTGCAACGCATAGGTATGACGCAATCAGAGGTACGCAACAGCGTTGATAAGCAGATTGTGGTGTTTTTTAGTATTCCATTGATAGTTGCGGGAATGCATTTTGGTGTTTCGTTACATCTCATACGTTATCTGCTCGAACTATTCCGCATCGAAAACATGCAACTGATGATATCAGCTGCATTGGTGACATTCATGGTGTTTAGCCTAATCTATTTGGTAATTTATCGCGTATCCGCACGAGTCTATTACAACATCGTGCGGTAGCGGTACTGTTATGCCTCAATGCGTTTGTAGCGTTGCGCAATCTCAAAAATCTGTTGCACTGTGGCTGTGCCGGTGGTGCCGATTTGGCGCACGGTGACGCCAGCGACAAACATGGCAATTTCGGCGGCTTCGGCCAGTGTTGCGCCACTTGCACGGCTAAGTGTGAGTGCGGCCATGACGCTATCACCTGCACCCACCACATCAATGATTTGATCAACCTCGATTGCATCAATCTGTTGGCATGTATTGTTTTCACAGACAAGCACGCCATTTGCCCCGAGTGTAACCACCACTGGTTGCTTGGTACGCGCAGAGAGGGTCGTTGCGACCTGGCCAGCTTGGGTGATATCGGCATCACAGTCACAGGCCTGACTGGCTTCGTAGATATTGGGTTTGATGATGACATTGTCAAACTGATTGATACGTTGCCGTGAGTCTGCAAACATCGGCAGATTTGGGTGCGTCGTGGCAATTCGCTGAATGGTTTCATGAATAGCACGCCCTATCACGCCACAGCCGGCCTCAGGCATTTGGTCGGCAAACACGATGGCATCAACGGTATCAGCGAGCGTATCTAGATGATTGGCGATTTGTTCCATAATCGCATCATCAAGCGCTTCGCGACTGCGGATGTCGAGGCGCTCGAGTTCTTTGACCTGTCCATCGGCCTGGCGGATAGACGGTTTGGTGTAGGTCGGGGTTGGCCGATTTGGTGTGACGACGAGCAAATGGTCATCGGCCCCAATATCGGTGAGGCCACGGCGGAGCATATACCCGTCGCCATCATCACCGATGACGCCCAAACAGATGACTTCGGCGCCGAGCGCGGCGAGATTGGCGACGACAGTGCCTGCGGCACCAGGGGCGCATGTTTGGGCGACGACCTGATGGGCCGTGCTACCAGTCTCAACCGAGATTTCGGCACGACTGGGGTCAATCCAGAGATAGCGATCAAGGAAGAAATCGCCACAGACGACGACGCGTTTGCCTTTGAATTGACTGGTGATTTGTGATAATCGTTCGTACTGCATAACTGGCTCTATTCATTGATTGCGTTACATAACGTGTGCCACATCGTGGGGATAGTAATGCGGTGATCACCTTGAATATAGTAACTCGTGCCACCATCGCGCACTGTGCGCACCAAAATTGTCTTAAAAGGGCGGTAGTAATAGGCGGGGTCGCTTTTGCTGGCCTCGGTGGATAAGTCATCTGGCAGGCTTACCATATCGAAGACCGCAGTGGTGAAATGGGCAATTTGTTCGTTGCGTTGATGTGCCACGTTGCGTGCCATGGCGAGGGCTTTGAGATAGACCTCGGGACCCATGACGGCACTGCCGACATTGAGCATCACACCGCCTTCGAGTTGGCTGACGGTATGGGTGAGGATAAGGAAGTCGTTGTAACTCGCTTTGCCAAGCGCTGCCCCATCACAATTCGGGTGCTCGTGGATGATGTCTTGGCCGATGCTGACATGCACCGTGACCGGGATGCCCAGTCGATGTCCCGCTGCAGCAATCGAAAGTGCCTTGTGGGGGAAGTTATGTTGCTCGATGACACTGCCGACGTATTCGCCCATACCCATGTCGTTAGCTGCGGCCTGCGAAATAAGTGTATTGAGGTCACCGGTCTCACTCCAGAGACCAAACTGCCCTTGTGAGATGTAGGTGGCAACGCTCTCTGTGGTGGCGCCAATCAGTGCGAGCTCGTAGTCATGAATCAAGCCGGCGCCATTCATGGCTACATGGGTGATTAACCTGCGTTCCATCAAATCAATTACAAACCGCGACGCCCCTTGTTTGATGACATGTGCACCCATGATGAGAATGACAGGGCGGGCATTGGCGCGGGCGGTGACGATGGCATCGCACACGGCATCGAGCTTGGGATTAATATACGGCTGTGCCGGTGGTGTGAGCGGCAATACATAATCGAGGGCCATATCATGCACGCGTTGGTTCAGTGGCAAGACTTTGAGTTGACTGCGGTCGAATCGTGGCAGTGGCATAGGAGTCCTTTAGTGCGAAAAAAGTGCCTGCGTGATCAAATCAATCCGACCAAAATTTGCTACTACGGCATCGGCGCCGGCATCAAGGAGATGCTGGCGTTTATCGGCGTCTAGCCCGCCACCGTGTTCATCGGATGCAACTGCCAATGAATAACCGCCGAGAGCCTTGCCGGCTTTGATTTCGACGGGGCCATCGCCGATTGAGATGAGCGCACCTGGTGTAACGTTGTAGCGCTCGACCAACTGGGCAATGGCGTCATGTTTGGTGAAGCCGGGGGCATGTGCACCTGGCCCATAAATACCAGCATCGAAGTATGTATCAATCTTGAGGGCGGCACTTTCACGCACGAGATGATGGTGCTCGGTGCCACTCACAAGTGCAATGCGGATATCGTGTTGGGCCAGCGTCTGCAAAAACTGTCGTGCGCCTTGAATCATAAACGCATCGGCGCTGTTGTCGTCAGTGATTGAGGCGACGCGTGCGTCGATTTGCCCTTTCATGGCATTGCTGAACTGATCGAGATAGTATTGGGCGCCGTGATGTGGTCCACCGTATAACATGACTTGCTCGTCAACCCAGGCCATCTGGATGATGCTAGGTTGCCCAGTCGAGTGGGCGATATAGGTGCGAATGTCGGTATCGATTCGGGCTGGATTGGGATGGAAGTCTTGTAACGCTGCTTTCATGACGCTATGCATGATTTGTTGCCAGCCGATGCGAATGAGTGACATCGTGCCATCAAAATCAACTGCTGCGAGAGTAAATTTGTTGGTAGGCGTGCGGAGCAATTCGATCATTCGGCACGACCCTGTGGTACAAGCGGGCTGGTCCAAGTCCAACCACCGTCGATAATCAATGTTTGGCCGACGAGCATGCCGGCGAGAGGCGAGCACAGATAGAGCACAGTATCAGCGACATCTTGGGGCTGACCGACGCGACCAATTGGGGCGAGTTGGGCCCAGGTTTGTGCATAATTGGGGTCATCAACCAGATTGCGTTCGTTGAGTGTGGCGCCAATGGCGACTGCATTGACGCGAATCTGAGCGGGTGCCAACTCAACGGCGAGCGTGGCGGCGATATGGCGCAAGGCGGCCTTACTTGTGCCATAGATCGACCCTCCAGACATTGCGGTGATACCGGTAACCGATGATGAGAAGACAATGGCGCCAGGGGTGCCTTGGGCTTTTATCTGGAGTGCGGCAGCACGAGCGCCGAAGTACGCACCTTTGACGTTGAGGTCAAAGACATCGTCCCAGGCTTGTTCGTTCATCTGTTCGATTGGCCCGAATACGGTAATGCCAGAGTTGGCCACAAAGATGTCGATGCCGCCAAGGATGCGGACGGCTTCGTCAACAATGCGTTGGTTTTCGCTGACATGGCGCAAATCGGCTTGGATTGCATGGATTGTTCCTCCAGCTGCCGTGACTGCTTCAACGATAGGGGTAACGCGTTCGTATTCGTTGTAGTAGACGCCAATGACGTGGCAACCAGCCATGGCGAGCGTAGTGGCGATGGTAGCGCCGATTTCGCGATTAATACCAGTGACAACAGCGCGTTGATTAGCTAGTGAGAGCGGTGGGTTGGGTAGTTGCATCGTTGCTCCCTACACAAAAGGGGTGGCACAGCGTGCCACCCCTTGATGCGTTGATTTAGTCGCGTGCGAATGCGGCGTCAAACTGCACATTTGACGGCGTGAAGTCATTGCGGCGGACGAATGCGCAGGCATCAGTGGCGCCGTATTCGCGCTCCATACCGACATCCTCCCATTCGACTGACAATGGCCCTTGGTAGCCGATGCGGTTGAGTGCGCGGAAGATTGGCCCCCACTGCATCTGCTCACCACGCCCTGGTGACACAAAGTCCCAACCGCGGCGGGCATCGCCGAAGTTGAGGTGCGATGCCAGAATGCTGGTGTGACCATTGAGATTGCGGGCGCTCTCTTTGACGTGCACGTGGTAGATGCGATCGCTGAAGCGCTCGATGAAAGCCACTGAATCAACGAACTGATGATACAAGTGGCTGGGGTCGAAATTGATGCCGAAGCCAGGGCGGTTGCCGATGGCGTTCAACGCAATCTCGGTGGTGTAAATGTCGTAGGCAATCTCGGTGGGGTGCACCTCGAGAGCGAACTTGACACCGACTTCGTCGAAGACGTCGATGATGGGATTCCAGCGGTCAGCGAAATCCTTGTAGCCTGCCTCAATCATGGCTGGGCTGTTGGGTGGGAACGAGTAGATCAAGTGCCAGATTGATGAGCCGGTGAAGCCGTTGACGACCTTGACGCCGAACTTAGCAGCGGCCCGGGCGGTATCCATCATCTCCTTGGCGGCACGCTGGCGCACACCCTCAGGATTGCCGTCGCCCCACACATGTGGTGGCACGATTGACTTGTGGCGCTCGTCGATGTTGTCACAGACGGCTTGGCCGACCAAGTGGTTGCTGATAGCAAAGCACTTGAGGCCGTACTTCTCGAGAGTGGCCTTCTTGGCAGGGATGTAATTTGGGTCGTTGAGGGCTTTGCTGACCTCGAAGTGGTCGCCCCAACAGGCGAGCTCAAGACCATCGTAGCCGAAGCTCTTGGCCTTGGCACATAGCGTCTCAAAGGGCAAATCAGCCCATTGACCGGTGAACAACGTTACTGGACGTGCCATGGTTGATGTGTTCCTTTCGTTTGATGCATCGGGGATGCGTGATGCAACACTTGTGTGCATCACGCATCAGACATGGCTTAATACTCTGGGCTGACCCACTGCTTGCTGCCGGCTGACTTCTCGATGGCATCGAGGACTGCTTGACAGCGTACGCCGTCGTCGAAGGTTGGATCTGGTGAGACGCCGTCGGCGATGCCGTGCATCAGGTCACGCACACCATGGGTGAAGGTGTGCTCCCAACCAATGATATGTCCGGCTGGCCACCAGGCGTTCATGTAGGGGTGTGCACCCTCGGTGACAAGAATGTTGCGGAATCCGGTCGCATCTGCGGCATCGTCGTTGAACAACACGTTGAGTTCGTTCATACGCTCGAGGTTGAAGACGATGCTCCCCTTTGAGCCGTTGATTTCGAACGAGTTGTAATTGCGACGCCCGTTGGCGAAGCGGGTGACTTCGAATGTACCGACAGCGCCATTATCGAATCGGGTCATGAACAAGGCTGCGTCATCGACGGTGACTTCTCCGTATTCGGCTGAAGCCGCTGCGCCGAGACCGCCGGTGGTGCCTGACAACAACGGGCGCTTCTTGATGAAGGTTTCGGTCAAACCGGTGACTTCGGTAATCTCACCGACGAGCATGCGGGCTAGGTCGATGCTATGTGCACCGAGGTCGCCTAATGTACCTGAGCCGGCGAGATTCTTTTGCAAGCGCCACACGAGTGGGAAGTTAGGATCCATGATCCAGTCTTGCAAATAGACCGCGCGCCAGTGGTAGATGCGCCCGATGCGGCCATCTTGAATCAAGCGCTTGGCCAATTGTACCGCTGGGACGCGGCGGTAGTTGAAGTTGACCATGCCGACGACGCCGTTCTTCTTGACAGCCTCGGCCATGGCGCGCGCTTCGGGTAAGGTGTTGGCAAGAGGCTTTTCGCAGAAGACGTGCTTGCCTTCGTTGGCGGCTGCAATGGCGATTTCGGCATGTGAATCGCCTGGGGTAGACACGTCGACGAGGCCGATGTCTTTGCGAGTGACCAGCTTGCGCCAATCGGTCTCATAGCCTTTCCAGCCCATGTCGTGAGCTGCTTGTTTGACGGCAGCTTCGTCGCGACCACACAGAGCCGTCAACTCGGGTGTGAATGGCATGTCTGGAAAGAAGTGACCAACCTGGCGGTAGGCGTTCGAGTGGGATTTGCCCATGAACTTATAGCCGACCAACCCTACACCAATTGATTTGCTCATGATGAATACCTCCAACTAATTGGGCGACTGAATTGTGGTGATTTCGATGCTGTTGCCAAACGGATCCGTGCAAAAAAAGCGCGGGCGACCCGGAATGGCGATCGTATCAGTACAGCTGACTCCTGCGGCCGTGAGGCGTGCGCGCAAGGCTGCCTGATCATCGACGCGCAAACAAAAGTGGCGCCCGTGCCCAACGCTCTGGGCCTCTGCATAGAGGTGAAGTTCGCCATCGCCGACACCAAACCAGACCAAATCGAGCTCGCGCAACGATTCAGGCACGGGTACTTCACGCAGTCCAATGAGGTCAATGTAGAAGTGGCGGGCAGTAGATGCACTTTCGGGTCCAGGGGGGCGAGGCACACTCACATGATGAAAGAGAATTGACATACGTTTTGCTCCGTGCTTACAGCATCATCACTGTGCGGTTCATTGAGCGTGATACCGCTAGTGTAGATGAGAGCGTTGTTGTCGTCAAGTTTATTTGATGCATCAAGAAAGATGTTTTTGGCGTATAGTCAATGAGCAGGTGTTTGTATGTAGGGGACAACACGTGAGTATTGTGCAACGTTTTTGGGCTGGTGTACGCTTGCCGTTCGAAGCATGGGGTGAACTAAAAGATATACGTGGGCGACGTTTCGTAGTGATTCCGATTTTACTTAATATCCTCCTCGCTCTGTTGATTTTTCGCTATGGTTTGAGTGGTTGGATAGTACAGCTTTTGGTCGATTTGCTTGATGCGCGTCTTGATGCCGGTTGGCAGTGGTTAGTTGGGGTCGCTAACGCCATTTTCACTGTCATTGCGTTCTTCTTGGTGTCGGTTGTTGCAGTCCGTATTGGGACAATCATCGGCAGTCCATTTTATGGAATTGTGGCAGAACGTATTGACGATAAGTACCTGTCAGGCGAAGTTGTACTACATGTGACGATCTGGCAGAGTATCCGTAACGCACTCTGGTATGAAGGGCGCAAGTTAGTGTTGGTCGCAATAATCTCACTGGTAGGGTTCATTCTTGAGTTTATACCTGGTATTGGTGTGTTTATTGGATCAGCATTTGTGTTTGGCAGTCTGACAGTGGTGACGCTTCTTGACTACACGGATGTGCCATTCAGTCGACGCGGCATCTTGTTTCGACAACGGTTTGCGTTGTTTCGTCAATATCTGCCCGAAATACTTGGATTCTCACTCATCATGGTGCCGCTGTCGACTATCCCCGTAGTGAATTTTGTGGCTGTACCGTTGGGAATTACTGCAGGAGCGTTGCTTTTCGTCAAATATATGAAAACGCCCGGCGCTGTACATGTTGGCTAAATGTAACACCGGCCCACATCATTGATGTGGGCCGGTGCAGATGTTGTTGGTTACATGGTTGCGCCGAGCATCCATGGGTTGAATTCTTCTTCACCGATATCTTGGGCTTCACTTAGACTCGGTTTGCCTGATGCGACATCAATCAGGTAATCGAAAATCCGTTGGCCAACCTGTGCAATGCTTTCCTCACCGGTGATAATCGTGCCGGCGTTGATATCCATATCACCGCGCATTCGCTCATAGGTGGTGGTATTGGTAGAGATTTTGATGCTTGGCACTGGTTTGAATCCGAAACAACTGCCACGGCCTGTGGTGAACACAATCATGTTGCTGCCACCTGCAACTTGACCAGTGGCCGAAACTGGGTCGTAACCAGGTGTGTCCATGAACACAAATCCACGTTCGGTCACCTGCTCGGCGTATTCATAGACGGCAGATAACGGCAGACTCCCGCCTTTGGCAACAGCGCCGAGAGATTTTTCGTAAATTGTCGTTAAACCGCCGGCTTTGTTACCGTGGCTCGGGTTATTGTCGATTTCGAAGCCATGGGTGCGCGTGTACTCCTCCCACCAGTGAATGCGGGCAATCAGCTTGTCGGCAACTGCTTGATTGATGGCGCGGCGCGTGAGCATGTGTTCGGCACCATAAATCTCAGGTGTTTCGGCAAGGACGGCTGTTCCGCCGTGTGCTACAAGCAAATCGACGGCATAGCCGAGGGCTGGGTTGGCGCTGATTCCACTAAATCCATCGCTCCCACCGCACTGCAGTCCTACATTGATGTGTTCTACAGATGCAGGTGAGCGGGTAAAGGTGTTGGCGTGTGCAAGGATCGGCTTGAGCGCCTCGAGACCAGCTTCGATGGTGGCAGCGACGCCGCCCTCGTCTTGCACGGCGAGGTATGGTGGGAGATCCATGGCTCCAAAGCGAGCTCGATGGGCCATAAACAACCCCTCGAATTGATTTGTTTCGCAACCGAGGCCAACGAATAGATAGCCGGCGACGTTTGGGTTGCGGGCAAATCCGGCCAACGTGCGTTGTAGCATGCCGAGCTCGGGGCTACCGTCGCGGGTGGCACAGCCATGTTTGTGGGCGAGTGCAATGATATCCGTCACGTTCGGGTAGTGTGGCAACAATTCGGTTTTGGCACGAGCGACGATGCGTTTGAGTGTGTGTGATGAGCAGTTCACGGTGCCGATGACGGCGACGGTATTGCGTGTGCCAACCGTGCCGTCTGCACGGTGATACCCCAAAAACGTTCGGCGCGCTGCCTCGGGCACGTACTCTACAGGTTTGATATCGCTGGCAACTGCATAGTCAAGTTGCATGCTGCCGACGCTCAAGTTGTGGCTGTGAATGTGATCGCCAGGATTGATGTCGTGTTGCGCAAACCCGATAATTTGACCATAACGACGCACGATTTCACCGCTCTTAATGAGCGCAATGGCGACTTTGTGCCCAGCGTTGATTGCGGATGTCGTCTTAATTTGACGATTTGCAATCGTAATTGTGCGCCCTGCGCTTAGTGGGATTAGTGCGATTACCAAATTGTCATCGGGATGGAGGTGAATGACTGCTGTCTCTTGAAGTGAAATGTGCATCGATGCACCCTTTCTGTGACTAGTATTCCTGCACAACAATGTGTGGTAACAGTGTGTTTATTTGTTGACGAATCTGTGTTGCAGTATGCAACGGATCGATGACAATTGACGTGTGACTTGGATGTAGAATACCGCTACGACTGATGATACACATCGGTTTTGTGTATTGTTTGATGTGTGACAAGCTGGGCAATGCGCTCTCATCGATGATGACGACATCATGGTCATCGTTGTAATTATCGACCTCTACAATCGGTTTTTCACTGATTTCACGCATGATTTCAATGATTGCGGCGTAGATATCGTTTTCGTGGGTATGTTTGGCAACGCGAATGCGCGGTGCGGTTGCACTTGGTAATGTCAGTGTAAATCTCGTCCCGCGCGGCAGTACACCGTAGTTTTCGATTTTGCCGTAGTGTTGGATGACAATTGCATGCACAATTGCCAACCCAAGACCCATACCTTCACCAACCGAGCGTGTGGTCACAAACGGCTCAAAAATCGTTTTACGGATGTGCGGTGCAATACCAGGGCCGCTGTCATCGATGTTGACAACAATATTTTGATTTACTTTGTGCATTGATATGGTCAGTTTTCGTTCCGTTTCTACTTGTTGCATCGCGCGAATTGCATTGTCGATCAAATTGATAAAGACTTGTTCGAGTTGTGTCTCAACGCCAATCACCAAATAATCGTCAGGTGCAACTGCAAAGTCAATCGTAATGTGGTGGGACTGGCTCCGTTGAACATACGGTGCAATGATGCGCATAATACACTGGTATAAATTGACCGTACTGGTAGGGAATTGTTGAGGCTGGAGTAACGAGCGCAACTGTTGCACAATGCGCCCAGCGCGTTGCGATGTCTGTTCGATGACCTCAAAGTCATTATGAGTTTGGGGGTCATGTTGATTGAGAAGTTGGAGTTGGGCAATTCCACGAATCACGCCAATTGGATTGTTGAGTTCATGGGCCACGCTAGCAATCATCTGGCCGATGAGGGCGAGTTTTTCACGTTGTTTGATGCGATTTTCGAGTTGTCGCATCGGGGTGATGTCTTTGACCACAAATAACAGTTCATCACTATTCATGACATTCGTAGATACGAGTGCATGAAAGCGTTGGCCATCACCACGCAATAGTTCTATTTCAAAGCTATATGCGTTTTGCTCACGAATGGTGGTGTAGTGTTTTTGCATAACGCTAAGAGAATCAGGTGTGCACAAGATGTCAAACGACACGCCAGTCAGTTCTTGAGTTGTATAGGCTAATGCTGCCAACGGTGTTTCATTGAGGAGGCGCATCTGCCAAGTATGTCGATTGACGAGCATGAAGACGTCGGGCGAGCTATTGATAATCAATGCCAAATTGGCGCGGATGCGCTCGGCTTCTTCGTACAAACTAATGTATCTATCTGCTGCTTTTTGGAGCGACGTATGAAGCTTGGCATTTGTAACGGCGCGCGAGAGCTGATTACTCACGGCGTTCAGAATCTGTAAATCGCGCGGGGTAAAGTTGTGTTGTGATTTGTATGGATGTGCGGCAAGAATCAAGCCGATGATTTTTTCGTCGGCAGTTAACTTGCCGCCGATGATATGGCCGATGTAGATCATCATTTGGTTGGTGAGTACACTGTCCATAGGCAAATCATTGGGAATAATGCTTTTTTCGTGGTCGGGTAATATTTGATCAAATGCGGACCACAACAAATTTGGATTATTCCGTGAAGCCTCAAGTATCATGGGCGGGACCCGTCTGTGCGCGGCAATGTAGGGATAACCGTCTTCATGCATCAGGATGATGGCAGTCATACTGCCGAATTCAGCGACATCGAGAATATCGAGCGCGCGATTGAGTAACTCTTGGAGGTCAAGCGAGCTGTTCACCACACTGGTGATATGTTGAAACAAATCAAGTTCGCGTTCGCGTAGCTGAAACTCTTGTTCAATGGTAATGCGCTCTTGAATATCGTGGAGCATAATCATATATTCGACTTGATTATCTTGACGAAGGAGTTGCGCTTCCAGTTCAACCGGGATGCTTATATTCCGCACATAATTGATGACTGTGGTTTGGTAGATGATTTTGTCAACAAGCATCATGTTCAGGCGTTGTGCATGATACTCCCAGGTTTGAGTTTGTGCGTTTTCGCGCTCGTCAAGTACATGTGTTAAGGCAAAACTACGGTCGTCATCGATTCCAATCATGCGCCGTGCTGCATGATTCATATGTGTCACCCGGAATGTGGTATCGGTGACTAAGAGTGGCATGCTGGTCTCATTAAGCAAGAAACGGTAGCGCTGTTCGGATTCGTTTAAGGCAGTCGTTAGTCGTATGCGTGAATAATGCGAGGCAACAAAATCGGCAAACTGCCGGGCATAAATCACATCGCGCTCGGTGAGCATTTCACTAAATGCATGGCAAATACCGATATAACCGAAGACGCGTTGATTTTCGGTAAGGGGTACCACGATAATCGTTTCATTGTGTGTAGCCGAGGCGATTTTTTGGAAAATAGGCGATGGGTGTGTAGAGAGTGATGTCGTATAAAAATTATTCGTAATTGCCCTGCGTGCCTCACTATCCAATGGTAATTCACATTGTTCGGGCAAAAAAGAGCTATGTACGAGGCGTATATTGTCGTTTGCATGGAGTGCGAATAATACGTGTTCAGTATCGAAAATATGTTGGCATGCTCGACATACTTCGGTGAAGACTTGATGCTCATATTGTATAGAGGCTATCTTGTTGATCTCGCTGTTGAGTCGTTCGAGACGTGTTAGTTGATGTGCCAAGTATGCACGTGCATGGAATTGCGTGATGCTCCCTTGGAGGTAGTGGAGAGATAAGTGAATTTGATGAATTTCATACTCATCGAAAAATGGACCGCCAAACAACGCAAATCCAATGGTTTTGTTACTGCTAATAATTGGTACACCAATAAACTTGTACATACCGGTAATTGAGAACCGGTGCATCAAGTCGTGAAAGGTATTGTCACGCCCGTCTTCTGCCATGATTTTTTGTAGGTCATCAAACGACTGAAAGATTGATGTTTGGTTGGCCACATATGAAAGTGCTTTGGGGTCTGGAAGGACATTGATGGAGTGTTGACGGCCAAAAACCCAAAATCCCGCGAATTCGTGTGTGATTACCGGATATGACACCTGTGCATCGACAGGCGTCTCAAGTAAAGACATAATGACGCCAATATTGACTTTTGCGAAATGTTCTTGAAGTTGGAAGATTAAGTGACGCAGGCTTGTGTCACCAACAATACTCCCCAAAAACTTTTCGATTGCGCGTTCTAGTGCATCTTTTCGGTTCAGCGGAGATGGTTCTATGATGATAAAAATAAACAAATTGACGCGTTCGAAATAACGAATCATTACATTACAAGTGACACGACGATTGCCAAGTTGTACATCTACTGCATCACGAAAGACCGATTTATCGGCGAGTGTTTGTGCGAATATCGCATCGAGATTGTGACTATCTGATGTGACAAGTTGCGAAACATGCGTATTACAGAGTTGTTCGAGTGGCGCATCAAATACTGCTATGGCCGCTTGTGTGGCATGGACAACAACGCCTGTCGGAGTGAGATAGAGTGCAGGCCATGGTGGATTATAACTGATGCGTTCGCTTATTTTGGTCGGTTGATATGCTGATAACATCGTACGAACTCACTGGTATTCATACATGACAGTGCCCACACATTCTACCATGCTTGACAAGGTGAAATAATCTCTATATAATCCTGTCACAAGTGAATAGCGCAACTCTTATCCAGAGAGGTGGAGGGACCGGCCCTACGAAACCTCGGCAACCAGAGTGTTATGCGTGCATTGCAACAATGATGTTCGCAGCCATAACACATCACACGGTGCCAAATCCGGCAGTATATCTGGACGATGAGAGCAACGCGCGTGCGAACTGCTGGTGCACAGCAGGGAGATGTACCCACGAATGTTGCTCTTGTATACCAGACAAGGGTGATTTTTTTATTGTAGGAGTGCATCTTCCATGACGAATTCCTCAGATTTCAAGGGCTTTGAGACCTTGTCGTTGCACGCTGGTCAGACCCCAGATCCAACCACCGGCTCACGTGCAGTGCCCATTTATCAGACGACCTCATACCAATTCAAAGACACGGATCATGCGGCACGGTTGTTCGGCTTGCAAGAGTTCGGCAACATCTACACGCGTATCATGAATCCGACCACCGACGTCCTCGAGCAGCGTATTGCTGCGCTTGAAGGCGGTGTAGCGGCGTTAGCATTGGCCTCAGGTCAAGCCGCCCAAACGCTTGGAGTCCTTAACATTGCAAGTGCTGGTGACAACATCATTTCATCAAGTGACTTGTATGGTGGGACCTACAACTTGTTTCGTCACACCTTGCCCAAAATGGGCATCACGACCAAGTTCGTAGATGCACGCGATCACGAAGGATTCCGCAATGCAATCGATGACCGTACCAAGTTGGTATACCTCGAGTTGGTAGGTAATCCACGGCTCGATATTGTTGATCTCGAGACGATTGCCAAGATTGCCCACGAAAAGGGCGTACCTGTGATGGTCGATGCAACCACGGCTACGCCGTTCTTGTGCCGACCTATTGAGTGGGGCGCAGACATCGTGTTGCATTCGGTGACGAAGTATATTGGCGGACATGGTACGTCAATAGGTGGTGTGTTGGTTGATAGTGGTAAGTTCAATTGGAACAGCCCACGCTTCCCAGAGATGACCACACCTGATGCGTCATACCACGGGTTGGTTTACCACACATTGGGAGCACCGGCGTACATCCTCAAGGCTCGTGTGCAAGGTTTGCGCGATATTGGCGCCAGCATTAGTCCGTTCAACTCGTTCTTGATTTTGCAAGGTATTGAAACGCTGGGCTTGCGCATGGAGCGCCATTGTAGCAATGCGCTCGCTGTAGCCAAACATCTGCAAAATCACCCCAAAGTATCATGGGTGCGCTATCCAGGCTTGAGCGATCATTCGAGCTATCATTTGGCGCAGAAATACATGCCGAAGGGGCAGAGCGGTATTTTGGGCTTTGGAGTGAAGGGTGGCCGTGCGGCTGGTACTGCGTTCATCAATAACTTGAAGCTCTTTTCGCATGTGGCCAACATCGGTGACGCGCGGAGCTTGGCGATTCACCCTGCGTCAACGACGCACAGTCAGTTGACTGCCGAAGAGCTGACGCTGACTGGTGTCACCGAGGACTTTATTCGTCTTTCAATTGGTCTTGAAACCATTGATGATATTTTGGCTGACATTGATCAAGCACTAGCCGCATTGTAATCGGATAAATAAGGCGAGTGGAGTCGTAGCTATGTCACAGAACCACCATGGTGTAGGTATAGTGGAAACGCAATATTTTGAGTGTGAAGCCGAATTGCCACTGATGTCTGGGCGTGTGCTTCCTGGCTTTCGATTGGCATATGAGACCTATGGTCAACTCAATGCCAACCGGGATAATGCGATTCTGCTATTACATGCATTATCGGGTGATGCACATGCTGCTGGCTACCACTCGCCTACTGATCGCAAACCGGGGTGGTGGGATGATATGATTGGCCCTGGACGTGCGTTTGACACCGACAAATACTTCTTCATCTGTAGTAATGTGTTGGGCGGATGCAAGGGAAGTACTGGGCCAAACAGTGTTAATCCATTGACGGGCAAGCGCTGGGCGAGTGATTTTCCGGTAATAACGATTGCCGACATGGTTGCAGCGCAGGTGCGGCTCATTGATTATCTGGGCATCCAACGGTTATTTGCGGTTGCTGGTGGGTCTATGGGAGGATTCCAGGCTTTACAGTGGATGATTGCACATGGCAATCGGGTAAACAGTGCGATGTTGTTGGCAACGACGGCGAGTTCGTCAGCCCATGCAATTGCATGGAATGCGATCGGCCGCCAGGCGATTGTCCGCGATCCCAAATGGCGCAACGGTCATTATCCTCTCGATGATGCACCAGTCGATGGCTTGAGTGTGGCGCGCATGATTGGACACATCACGTATGTCAGTGACGATGCATTAACACGCAAGTTTCCACAGCGTTTTCGTGAGGGGTGTGACCCTGCATATACATTGGCAAACGAATTTACTATAGAATCATATCTTAATTATCAGGCAGATCGTTTTAATGAACGATTTGATGCCAACAGCTACTTGTACATTACAAAAGCGATGGATTATTGGAATGCAACGCACGGGTATGCGCATTTATATGATGCATTATCGAGGTGGCGAAAACCGACACTTATTATCTCATTTGATTCAGATTGGTTATATCCAACGCGTGATGCGCAGGCTATTGCGACAGCTATTGGTGATGATGCTACCTGTGTAGAACTTTCGTCGCCTGCTGGGCATGATGCATTTTTGATTGAACATGCTATGCAAACGCCGATTATACAACAATTTTTGCGACAGACTGAGCTTGTTATTGTCTAAATCGAGCGGTTGGTTGCGCCAAACGAATGTCCCATGGGACATTCGTTTGGCGCACATTTATTGGATGTTCCTCAAAAAATACGCTATATTATCTGACAAGTTTTGCATACGATAAATGTGCCATTGTGAGTGCGCTGTACGGTGTGATGCATCTACTCACCGATGTGTTGCGTATCTACCAATAGAACAATACTGAATATCTGGTCTCGTCTTCGCTCCATCTTTTCGCCACTTTGTGGCAGACCGTCGCACTCAGCGTCTAGATACTTAGTGGTTGTGATAATGAATAATCAACACCCAGTTGATCTATTGCCTGGCTATGCATTAGCTGTTCTTGACGAAGCTGATGCTGCTTCAGTGCGCGCACACGTGCACGAATGTGTTGAATGTCAACACGAATTACAACAGATCATCAACGAGTTTGGTGATGCTGCGCTCGATGGCCCGCGTACACGCGTACGCCGACAGTTATTTGCGCATATTAATTTCGATATGGATATGCGTGAAGCACTCCGAGAGGGTGCGCGACGTACATCGCTACGCTGGATCTGGGGGGCTTTTTTGTTGGTCTCCGGATCAATCGTGGCATCATTGTTAATGTGGAGTGGTATGCAACAGCGCGAGCAGTTAGCCAATAATCAGGTTGAAGTACTTACCACGAGTGATGTTAACGCGGAATTAGTGAAATTTCTCGCACAACCGTTCGTTACGAGTCATGATTTGATTGCAAAACGTGCAGATACAACAGCAGTTATGCGGATGTATCATAATCGCACAACGAACCAAGCGATATTTGTAGCGCATGGACTTACCGATCGAACACCGTATGTTGTGTGGTTGATTGATGACATAGGTGCCACACAGTTAGGGAGTATGACGCCTGATACGCAGGGTGTGGCCTGGCTCCGTGCACAGATTTCGTTGATGTGTACACGTTGCAATGTTATAGTCACGCAAGAACAAACCGAGCGGCCAACGGAGCCGAGTAATGATTGGTATTTTGAGTTGGTATTTGTGCAAGAGCCACAATAATTTTGCCAAAATTGTGGTGATACGCTACTATGGAGAGTGAGCATATGCGTACGTTTATTAACCTATTCAGTTTTGTGGCAGGATTATTTGTCGGTGTGCTCGCAGGTGCAGCATTGCTTGCATACTCATATCAAGAAGCTGGCCTGTACCCACCTGACGACGCAACGATTAAATTCTTGGCAGCGTGATTTTTTCCAAAGCGTGCCATCTCTAAGGAGTCGGCAACATAGCCGCCAGTAGATAAAGCTAAGTCCTGAATGTCTCCATCTACGTAGT
>CAYXXK010000003.1:111291-119860 GCA_964469045.1 uncultured Klebsiella sp. | reverse complement strand
CTGTCTGTTCCGATTATTGATATCCGTGCAATGCAGTTTCACCCAAAACCACATCCAGAAGCATACCGAATTGCGTTAGATGTAGTATCAAGTAGTGCTCACGATGCTGTGCTCTTCGAGGATACATTACATAATCTTAGCTATGCGAAAGCAATCGGTATGACGACGGTCTATCTCAAGACCCACGCCACCTCCGACATCATCCCACCCTATGTAGATTATTGTTTCTCTGATATCACCGAGGCAGTGGCGCACTTTACCACATGAGGTGATATGCAGCCATATCTGCCTACGGTATCAAACCAACAATCTCCACGTCATCTTTCGGTGCTACGCCGTAGCCGTTATCACGCCCAAGACATCGAATTAACGTTGTATGATGTCCCACTCCGAGCACGGCGTGCTATTCGCAAACTCTATCGGCATCTCGTTGAGCTTACCTACCTGCTCCGCCCATGGCTCGACAACCCCGAGTTCCCGACGACCATGGCCGAACAGCGCTTGCGCACCTTTGTTTTGACTGCCAAATGGAGTCACATGATTGGTGCCCTCAAAGATGTCACACCTACACAGACCCAGATTGATAGCGAACGTGTCCATCGTGTTATTCATGACCTACGTGGTGGCGCACTCTCGTCGCTGAGTCTTTATTTGCAACTCGCTGAATCTGGTGATTTGCATGCGCAAGACATCCCGCACATGGTGCTCCTTGCCAACGATCACGCCAAAATGCTCCGTACTGCGATTTCGGATCTCGACCGCATACGCTATACGCATGATGAGCTATTTATGCCACAACCTATCGATGCAGTTGTTCAGCATTGGCGGAGCGTGTTATATCGCATTGATAGTGGCCAATCAGCGCACGTTACCTGCAAATCACAGGTGTATGGGTATATTGCTGATTCGGTGATTGAACTGGCTGCGCTCGAACGCGTGCTCTACAACCTCGTCAATAATGCGGTACGCCATACAGCGCACGAGGACGTAGACATCGATATCTCCTACATCGACGAATCGCGAGAGTTCGTACGGTTTACGGTCAGTAATTCATTGACGACCGCTCAGGCCGATCAATTGTCTGTGTTGACCGCGAATCGCCCTGAGCGTTTGATATTGTTGCCGCTGACCACTACGGGTAGCGGGCTTGGACTCGGTATCTGCGCCGACATCGTGTCACACGTCTTTCAGACTGATGTAGATGAAATTCTCCGGCAACAGTATTTCACTGTGTCATGGAAATCACGCTTCAACGTATCGTTTGTGTGGCCTATGGTCATCACATCATAGGCCACACAAGTCTCTATGTGAGTATCATTTGCGGTGTAGTACGGCACGCAAATCTGTTTCGTTTGTGACCGGCCGTTCACAATGATAGTTCTGGCACACGTACACTGTCTCTTGTTGATCAATTCGTTCTTTGTTTTGACATAATGATAATTCTGGATTCTGTTCTGCATATACAATCAATGCTTGAAGCGGTGCATGTGCATGGACAAATTGTGTTAAACGACCGCTTCCTGCAATCACGATCTCCATGCTTGGTGACGCAGCTCGTTCCATCGCCTGGAGCACTTTGCCAAACCCGTGTGGCCAACGGTCGATGAGGGCAGTATACGTTGCCAAGAGTTGCTCAGCAATCATGCTGTAATACGGTTCATTGGTAATCATGCTTATTCGTACCAACAAATCAATTGCCGTCGCAGTACCACTTGGGGTTGCATTATCTGTGCGCTCTGCTGGTCTAACAATCAGTTGCTCGTGCAGATCAGAGGTGTCATACATGCGTTGTTCAGCGCCATCATAAAAGCGCTGCATGATTTGATGCACCAATTCAATGGCATACGTCAGATTGCGTGCTTCGCCATTGGCCTGGTACAGCGTCAGCGCTGCCTCAGCCACATTGGCATAATCCTCTAGAAATCCAATCGTATGCCCGCGCTCGCCGTCTTTCCAAATACGATAGAGCAAATTATTGGCCATCATCTCGGTTCGTACAAAGTCGAGCGCTGTTTGCGCAAGCAACACCCATGCGGATTGCCCTACGTATTGGCCTGCCTTGGCAAGCCCGGTAATCATCAGCCCGTTCCACGATGCAATGATTTTGGTGTCGCAGTGCGGCCGAACGCGCTGATTGCGATAGGCATTCAGCAGACCGATTGCTCGCTCTGTTTTTTGTAGTAGTTCTGATGGTGTGAGTTGCATCTGCTGGGCGAACTCCTGCCATTTGATGCGCCGTTGCAGTACGTATTGATGCTCAAAGTTGGGTGATTTATCTACCTTAAAAAAGCTCCGTATCAGGGCAGCATCATCGCCCAAAATCGTATCGAGCTCATCTGCACTCCATGCATAATACTTGCCCTCTTCGCCTTCGCTATCTGCATCAAGTGCCGAATAAAACCCACCGCATTCGTGGCGCATCTCGCGCACCGCCCAATCGATGGTCTCACTACAGATACGTGCATATTCGTGATTGCGTGTCAGCTGAAAGCCTTCGGCGTAGGCGCTGAGCAACAATCCATTGTCGTACAACATTTTTTCGAAGTGCGGGACAAGCCACTGCCCATCCACGCAATACCGATGGAACCCACCGCCAATCTGATCATACAACCCACTATTCGCCATCGTGTCCAACGTATAGGTGGCCATATGGAGTAGTTGTGTGTCATCGGTCCGCTGATACGCCCGCATCAAATGGCCAATCGTCATGCTCGGTGGGAACTTGGGTGCACCGCCGAATCCGCCATAGGTCGCATCAAACTCGGTGGTGAGTTGTGCAAGTGCCCGGTCAATTAACTCCGTTGATATGGGTTGACTTGCCGTTGGCACCCCAAGCATTGTGGTAATTTCGCCCCGCAAATCGTCAGCTGCTTGACGTAATTGCGACTCACGATCAACCCAGGCAGTATGGACCGACTGGAGGACACGCCGGAACCCTGGCATACGGCCACGATCCTCTGGTGGATAGTAGGTGCCGCCGTAGAACGGATTGCCCTCAGGCGTCAAGAACATGGTCATTGGCCACCCACCCTGTCCCGTCATGCGTTGGACTGCAGTCATATACACCGCATCAAGATCGGGGCGCTCCTCACGGTCTACCTTGATACACACAAAATGTGCATTCATCAGCTCTGCCATGCTCGGGTCACTAAATGTCTCGTGCTCCATCACGTGACACCAGTGACAGGCTGAGTAGCCGATACTCAACAAGATGGGACGATGCGTCGTTTTGGCCAATGTGCGCGCTTCGTCGTTCCATTCGTGCCAATCGACTGGATTGTATGCGTGTTGGAGCAAATATGGGCTCTTGGCGTGAATCAGTCTATTGGGGGTTGTGTGTTGATTCATCTGGGGTAACTTTCATTTATACTACCATGTAATCATTGTACGAGGATTCTGGTATGCCTGAATGGCTCTATCATACTGCTCGCCTTAACTGGCGCGTACTATCAATGCCACTTGACCAAGCGGCGATCTATCGCCAATTCTCCGACGCTGAGATGTGTCGGTACTTTGATGAACCACCGTGTACCTTGGCTGAGGCCCAAGATATCATCACCCATTATGCCTTAGCGCCTGATTCAGCGCGCTACCGTCGATTTGCACTGATTCATCGGCTCACTGGCGCCTTTGTGGGGACGTGTGGGTATCATTTTTTGAATCGTGAGCAGCAGAGTGTTGAGATTGGCTACGATATCTGGAAAGACTACTGGCGACAGGGGTACGCCCGTGAGATGTTACCACAGCTCCTTGGTATTTGTTTTGCCATACCAGACATCAATCTCGTGTATGCAGTGATTCTCCCTGACAACGTGGCCTCAATCGGGGTTGTGGTATCAGCAGGGTTTCGGCAGATTGATCCACCTCCACGTCTCGCAGACACCAGCTATGTGGTGTACGGTATCTCGCGGCTCGAGTATCATTCAACCACAAGGTCTGCTGGCACCTCGAGTTGACAGGTGTCGCCAACATTCACGTTATGCTTGGCCATCCAGCCTTGTGGCAACTCAAGAGCATACGGTAACGGCTCAGGTGCCGCATGAATCGCTTCGCTCAGTGGATCCATTGCAGTTATTGCCTTGATTTGCCCTGATTTTGACATAAAAACAACCTCAAGTGGGATGAGTGTATCTTTCATCCAAAAGGCTGGTTGTACCGTCTCTGCAAACACAAAGAGCATCCCGTAGTTATCGGGCAGTGCGTCTACGCCCATGAGTCCTTTCTGGCGGGCAGCCTCGGTGGCCACAATGTCCAATCGCAGTGTTGGTCCGCACTCACGCAGTTGGCCTTGCGGGTAATCATAGCTCTTCGTCAGTCCACAGGCTGACATAAGAAAGCCACAGCATACGAGCAGGGACATCAGATATATCCAGGTGCGTAGTGCGTGTGACCTACATGTTGCTATGGTTTGTACGTGTGATGGTCGTTGCATATCATGGTTATCCAACAATTAGTAAAAAGTACTCCAAAAAGGCATATTTTGCCATCCAAAGCAACATTACATCCCTAATGTTGCTTTGAAATATATGCCCTATTCTACGCCGATGCACCAAATACCATTGGATGCACAATCATGCATACATCATGCCACGATGCATTGCGGTGCTGATCATCGATTACGTGGCCTTCTGCAGCCAGAATGTGCGTAAGTGCCAGCCATTCATCATCAGTCAGCGGCTGTGTGATATCTATGTCAAGCTGATGTGCACGCCATGAGGTGTCAGCAAGAATCCCCCGTGCAAGCAGGTACTGGGTTACAGCGAAGCATGTATGGCCAATTGGCACATCAATGCTCCATGCAATTGGGTGGTTTTGGGCGAGTAATCGCGTCTGAAACGCCCGTAATCCGGCGTCATGATGCCAGATATCTGCCGGTGTGGTGTTTCTTTCAAGTACAACATCACACAATTCACCTGCAACCGCACCGATATTCCATTCAACCGGGTGCAATCGATACGAGCCGTTGCTGAGATGCGTTGTGGCGATATTCTTGTTGCCCATCACCAGATTGGTGCAATCAGGTGGGATAAGCGCACCGAGTGGGATCTGAAAGGGTCGTGTCGGTGCAAACATGCTCTTCGGGTTACCTGGTGCAGGATGCAGATCCATGAAATACCAGCCAACTCCTATACTGTCGTCATAGCGCATCGCGCGCGCATGTGGTTGGGTGACCACCAGTAAATCCTGGGCGAGAACACGTTTCAACCCGGGTGTGCGGCGCGATTCGCGGATGTATGGTGCCATTGATAGCCCATCTGCACTGCCCATCACCTCGTGGACCAACTTGAGCTCTGGGTAGCCAAACCCTCCATCATCGCGGGGCATCTCAGTTTGCATCCAGTACAAAAACGCCAGCGACAAACGTTTGGCTTCATCAAGCCGAGTTGCGATGACGTCATCAGGCACATCGATGATGGTGCCGTGATGATAATCGTTGCTATTCCAATTAATCATGGCGATATCAATGCCTGCCGGGTTTGTATGACCGCCATCCCATAATCGTCGATAAGTCCAAAACGGCGGTAAGCCGGTTGGTCCTTGGCCAAACACCATGAACGGCCGCGGCTCACCGGCGTCGCTGGTCAACGTCAGTGTAAATGGCTGGTAATTGCGCAGATGCTCATACCCCTCGGGCTTTGCAATGACGTGTGATTCGCCCGGGTGGTACGAGACGGCAAAGCAGTAGGTAAATCCTTGGATTTCGTCGGGGCGTGCGACCATGGGTGCACTCGCTTCGCCGGTAGCGGCCTGCGATTCTGCTCCCGTTACATATGTCAAGTTGGCCAATGCGAGCACATCACCGAGTTCACTTGCATCGATATACATCGAACCCGCAACCGACACATCTCCAGTTTGAGTACGAATCGTTATGTAGCGGATTTGTGTGCCAATTCGCGTGATTGCGGTTGGTATTGCATTACGCATGATGCGACAGCGCCCACTTGCAACATGTGGCGCAAGCAACTCGTCAATCACTTGAGCTGCCACGGCTGGTAAGAAGCACAAATTACTCACCCAGGCATTCCCCGGATTGAATGTTGCCCACTCAGGTGGCGTGATGCCGTACAATGTAGCCATATGCTGACGAATGAGTGTGCGCCAATGCATATAATCCGGCGTACCACCAAATGTTTCAATGTATCGGTGTTCGTCGAGGGCACTCACCCCTTGGCTTGTGGCTTGGCCACCAAGCCACGCAGTGGGCTCAACGATGATGACCGATCGATCATGCGCGCACAGGCGGAGGGCAGCAGCGACGCCACCCAAACCACCACCAATAATCACCACATCTGCAGTAACTGAAGAGGATATCATGCGTACACCTGTGTTTTTTACCATGAATGCGCTCACTGTGGGTCAAGGCAAAGAGACTCCAACTGATTGGGAGAGCGCCGGCCGTTCGATTGACTCATTTGTGAACATTGTACTCGGTGCTGGCATACCTGTCACAATTTTTGCCACGCCCGAAGCGGTGCGCGCGCACACCCCGATGTTTGAAGAATTCATTGACCGTGGCTGCCAGCTAGGATTGTTACTCACGCCCCCTCAATCGCCACTTCTCAGTGCTACGAAGCATATCGGTGCGCTCGATGCGGCGCAACAAGAGGCGACGCTGGTTCAGGCCAAGGCGCTCTTTCAGGAATACATGGGGTACCGGCCGACGCTGCTCCGCACCGGACTGCACTCAGGCACGCCAGCATTCTTTCAAATCTGCCAAAAGCATAACTTTACCCACACATCAATTCGGTTGCCAGGTGCACAACTTGCGCAAATCGGCACTGTCTGGCCCGAAGACGACACAAATATTATGGAAACTCATGGTGTTATTGACACACCGGTCACGACTGATCCGGCACACCGCCTGTTTAACCGCTTCCCACTGTATCTTTCGTCCGAAATCAGCGAAAACGGACGTCACGCAGAGCTCATCACCCGTGGCCAAACCAACGGTCATGTCTGCATCACTGCGAGCAATGTAGCTGACTACTGGGACTACCAGCATGCAGCCACACAGAATTTATACACACTTATTGATGCAATAACCGATGAAGCAGATTTTCAACCGCTTCTGCTGAGCCAATCACGGCCGAAAGGTGCGTAGGCGCACAACAGTCATAGCAATCATCACCAGCGCTACCCCAGTTGCAATCAGATACCCATTCATCGCCGTCATGGCTGCAAACATGATGTACGATCCCATGACTGCGCTCAGTGGGATGATGTGTGACTGGGGATCCCGAATCACTGCAAAATATGGGTCACAGATATACCCGAGAATGAAACCGACTGCCCACCAGCCGGCAAAATTCACTGTCGGCACCCCATAATATGGGCCAGTATCATACCACTCCCAGTAGTGATTGATGTGCGTTGCAACCGGCTCAATCTGGATGTCAATAATCATAACGAACAATCCCGTTAACACAGCCCGGATTATGCGACTCTGTGAGTCAAACACCAGCCGACCGGTATACCAAGCACCGGCAATGACCATTAACCAGGCAAACAAAATCGCGACTGGCACCGTGTCCAAAATTCGCGGCGCAAGTACGGTCGTATATGTATAGGCACCAAATGGAAAGCCTGTAGTGGCACCAATGTATTCAACGCTAAACGATCCAAGCAAGACCGCAATGATGGGCACAAAGGCCTTGCGTCCTTGATGATGCAAGAGCCATGCACTGACCGCAAGCCCCTGAATCGTCATCAACAGTCCACCAAACCACCGAGCATTCTCAGGGATTGCATCAAGAAAGATGGTCACAAGTGTCCCAGGAAAGACCATTGCATACACCAACATGACGAGGCGGCTCCAGCGCTCCGGATGGTGCCAAATATACTGATTCCACGCGTTATTCATGGCCAAATCCCCCACCTGCTGGTGTTTCGATGACAAAAAGTGACCCTGCAGCAACCTCAACACTCCCTTTACCGGGGAGCAGTATAGCTTCTTCATTGACTAATGTATTTACCCCAAGTGCACCTGCTTGCCCACCTTGTACTCCTGCTGGCGCATGAGTGCGTCGTTCGGTAAGCACGGTCAGCGTAACCGGCACCAAGAAGCGCACCGCCTTGCGCAAGCCGTGGCCGCCCCGATGACGTCCATGGCCACCGCTTCCCGAACGTATTGCGAGCGATTCAACTCGAACGGGGTAAAGTCGTTCAAATGCCTCTACCGGTGTATTGCGCGTATTGGTCATATGGACCTGAACTGCATCGAGGCCGGGCGCAGTTGCCCGGGCCCCCATCCCACCTCCGAGAGTCTCATAATAGGCAAATGGTGTGCCGTCGTGGCGGGTGCCACCCATCGTCCAGTTGTTCATGGTACCTGCGGATTGTGCAGGGATGATATCGGGGAGTGCGAGTGAGAGTGCGCGCAATATTACGTCAACTACACGTTGGGATGTCTCGACATTTCCACCGGCGACTGCGGCGGGCGGCGCAGGATTGAGCACACTGCGAAATGGGATTGTCCACTGCAGTGGGCGGTACAACCCTGCTGATGCCGGCAAATCATCGCCATCTAGCAACCTCAAGGCATAGAGTACCGCTGATTCAGTAACTGCCA
>CAYXXK010000003.1:57261-111281 GCA_964469045.1 uncultured Klebsiella sp. | reverse complement strand
GCCATTGGCGCATTGAGTGGGCCACGACATTGTGCATCAGTTCCGGTGAAATCAACATGAAGCGTGTCGTGGGTCACTGTCAACGTGACAGCTATCCGAATAGGCTGATCCGTTATCCCATCGCTATCGAGGATATCCTCAGCCTGATAGACACCATCTGGGATGGCGGCAATTACTTGACGCATCCGGCGTTCGCCATAGGCAATGAGTGAATCGGTAGATGCCAGAAATGTAGCAGGTGACATACTGGATACCAGATCCCGCACGCGTTCGTTCGCAATTGTATGACAGGCGAGCTGCGCTGCTAAGTCACCTGTACGTTCATCGCTCGTACGTGAGTTACGTACAATCAAGGCGAATACGGCCTCGTTGCGGACACCACGATCAACGAGGCGTACCGGCGGAATGATGATTCCCTCTTGATAAATAGACTGACTCAGCGGCATTGAGCCTGGCGTAATACCCCCAACATCCGCATGGTGTGCTCGTGTCGCACTATAAGCGATGAGTGTATCGTTGATGAAGATTGGTGAAACACTGGTGAAATCGGGCAAGTGCGTACCGCCACAAAATGGATCGTTGAGAAGCACCACATCACCAGGATTGAGTGGTCCACATTCGCGGATAGCGGCCTCAACAGATCGGGGCATTGCGCCGAGGTGTACAGGGATATGAGCGGCTTGGGCAATCATGTCACCATGTGCGTCAAATAGCGCACACGAATAGTCGCGACGTTCTTGAATATTTGCAGAAAACGCGCTGCGCTCGAGTGCAGCGCCCATTTCTTCGGCAATTGCATTACAGCGGTGACGAAAAACTTCGAGTTGAATGGCATCCACAATACGATTCTTTCGGCAAACTTGACAGACTCTGGTATGATTATAGTGGAATCGTGAGTAGCCTGTGTGTATGAGCCCAACATGGATGTTGGTTCCCGCACGTGACGGTAATGGAATCCGTTGTCGGCGGACGGGAGCGGCCTGCACAGTTCTGCTCGAGTGAAAGGCTTGTGTATGAGTACGTTGTCGAGTCCGCCAATACAGGTCGTGCGTGGCCAAATCGCAGCAATCGCCCACGCAACGATGACCCAATTAACCCCTGATACCCTCCATTGTGATTACGAGTACGACACTCCCCAAGAAATCCTCCATTTTGATGCAGATCTCACCGATGCGGGCATTCCGTTTCGACGGTGGCTTGTCGGTGATGCAAACCGCCCGATAGCTGTTGGATTTTGTTTTCGGGCTACCTGGAATACTCCACGCCATACATTTTGGGCACATGTGCGCGTTGCACCCAACTATCGTGGACAAGGGATTGGTCGCGATATGTTGCGCAATATTCATCAGTGGGCCGCCAGTGCGGGTGCGCAACGTGTCCGTGTGATGAGCCATCCTGATGGTGACACTGTGCGTTTTTTGGAGCATCATTCCTATCAACGGATTGGTACCGAGCAACTCTTTGGATTGACGATAGGTGCGCACCCGTTGCCACAATATCAGCAATATACTGACAATCTCGAAATAACCACACTTGCAGATTTGATGCGGACCCATCACGATGCCGTCGAACGCGCCTGTGTATTGCACGCAGCAGTATCGCTCGACGTCCCAATGCCCGATGAGCCGATTGTGACACTCAGCAAGTTTAGGCGGTTGCTTGGTGAATCTGTCGATCCCGCAGATTTTTTGATTGCACTACGCAACGGGATGTATGTTGGAGAGTCAATTTTGATGCGCGACGACGATGATGCGTCGGTGTACTGGCAACATGCCACCGGTGTACTTCCGGCGTTTCGTGGCCAACATATAGCGACCCGCCTTAAATTGGCAGCAATTCAGCGAGCGTCACACCGTGGGGCGCACCATCTACGCACCTGGATGGAGTTGAGTAATCAACCAATTATTCAACTGAATCACACACTCGGGTTTCGCGAGCTCGATGACGCAGGCAGCAAAATTCATATTTTCGAAACCACGTTATAACCAACATACCCAATCACACAACCGCCCACTGCAATTCATCTCTGTGGGCGGTTGTGTAGTGTGTTGACTAATAGTGATGCGGGTGATCATCAGTAAAGGGGTCGATCATCCAGCGTATCCGTGCATAACTAAAATCGATGCCTTTTCGTGCAACTGACGATCCTCTTCGTGGGATAAAGAGAGTGCGGAGTAATTTCTTCCCACCAGAATGTAACCAATCAGCTATCGAGTGGACGGCTCCACCGGTGACAAACCCAATAGCAACACTCACACTCATCATTTGGTTTTGGAAAATCCATTCAATAATCGCCCAAGCGACAGACGTGTGAACAATCGGCAAATCAACACCTGCTGCGGCCGCTATGCGTTCTATCGCATAGATCGTTAGTACAATCATGCCAAAAAAGTAGCCAAGTCGAAGTATCGGTGGTAACAGCAACCCGTGACTCCAGAAATGACGATGTGGAATAATCCATTTGTAGGGTAACCAAATATAGAAAAACACTCCCCATCGTTTATGAATGCGCGAATCCAAATCAAGATCAGGTGAAAACAGTACACCAGAGACAAGATGTGCCACAAAAATTAGCGCAGTGACTAAGACTGCTGTTTGGTTGGTCACATTCGCTTCGTACAACACTCCGTAGATCCCAGGAGCAATGACGATACCGCTAGCAACCGTTAAAAAGTCATGTACAGGTGTATTTGGCATGTACCTATTATAGACTAACGTTTTATACGATACCGCATGCCTTGATCGAGCACGGCGATGATTTGATCGAAGAATATGCGAAAGTCTTCTGATTCGACAGAAACATTATGTACACTCAACAGGTTTACCATGTAGGATCCCGCTGTCGATAGAATCGTTTGAATCAGATAAACAAATACCTCAGGATCAATATCATCGCGAACCGATTTGTTGGCAATCGCCGTATTCACTAGATCCACTACAAATGCACGCTGTATCGATGTACCAATTGCCTGTACTTTGACGAGTTGTGGCCCACTATCTTGGAACGCCCGTTGAATCAGTGCCGATTCGTAGGGGTACTCTTGTGCGACCGTTACCGTAATCGCAAAATATTCGCGGAGGATCTTGAAAAGATCCCCGGTGGCAAAGACAGCGAGTGGAATGCGTTGTTGCAACTCTGCCATCATGTGATCACTAGCGAGTTGCACGATGTACAGATACAACTCTTCTTTGTCCGCAAAGTATTGGTACATACTGCCTTTTGCGATGCCAACTTCTTTGACAATCTGTGATAACGAGGCCTGAGCATAATTTGATTGTGCAAATTCAGTGATACTCGCTTGAATGATTGCAAGTCGCTTTCGTTCTTCGAGATTCCACCAGGTTTCGCTTGGCATGGACGTTTCCTAGATATATGACCGATTAGTCACATGATATCGACAGACGCAGTAGCTGTCAAACTACACAGCATAAAAATATGCTAATGTATGGTGACATCTCGACGAGGGACTATATGACCAGCAATGCACATGTTGAGCGCAATGTCCGGTATTTGATTATCGAGTTATTTTGGGCTGCGATTGCGTCTGCAGGATATTCATTTGCAGCAGCATATGTGATTCGCCTCGGCGGGTCAAACTTTATTGTGAGTTTGATTACTACGGCCGCGGCAGTGGTCAATGCGGTCACGACTATCCCATTTGCGGCCATGATGGAGCGCACTGAGAAGCGGCGGCCGTGGATTTTTGGCAGTCTAATCGCGTTTCGCATGTTGCACATTTTTTTGATTTTTGTACCGTTTTTACCGGCATATCGAGCTGAGGCCATCGTCGTCATTTTGCTGGTGGCCAATCTTCCAGTAGCGCTCTTTAATGCTGGATGGCTACCAATGTTTGCCGATATTGTGCCGATCCACCGGCGTGCCCGACTTTTCTCAGCGCGGAACGTCACGCTTGGGGCAACCATGATGGCAGGCACGTATTTGTTTGGGCTCTGGCTCGAAAACAGCCACGACATGTTCCCACTGAACTACCAACTCCTCTTCACGGTATCGCTCGTCACAAGCATGTTGAGTACGTTCTATGTTATGAAACTCAATATTCCCGATACGCCCATCGATCACAGCGTACAGATCGATCGCTCGGTCAAAGGGATGCTCTCCCTCTTTACCGAGAGTAAATCGTATAGTGCAATTACCTGGAACACGCTCATCTTTAATATTGCGCCATGGGCGGCGGTGGCGTTACAACCGATTTATTTTGTCCGCGAGCTCGGCGCAACCGATCAATGGCTCGGGATTTGGTTTGCAATTACCAATGGCGGCGCGATTTTGGGCAACCTGATTTGGCCACGCATGATGGAAAAGCATGGTTTTCAGAAGACGATGACCATTGCCGCACTCCTGAGTAGTCTCTACTTTTTTGCAATAGGTGCAGTACCTGATTTAACATTAATTCTTGTCTTTGCACTGTTGATTGGCATGATTAACCCAGGGATTGATGTCAGTCACTTTAATATTTTGCTCCAGGTCTGCTCGCCACAGCGCCGTGCACTCGCCATGGGTGTGTTTGTAACCATCATGAACCTCGGATTGATGGGAAGTAGCCTGATTGTGGCGCCGATGATTGACCTGATAGGCGCACAAGCGCTGGTGATTGCACTCGGTGGGGTGCGTTTGTTTGGTGCGTTGCTTTTTGTATTGAACCCGATTTTCAAGAAAGGGATGGAGCCACAACAAGTGTAATCTTGGTACAATGATGTGTGGAGTCCACCACGTAGGAGAAGATAAATGGAATACCGACGTCTTGGCCGTTCAGGCCTCAAAGTGAGCGCGTTGTCACTCGGATCATGGGTCACATTCGGCAATCAAATCGCCAATGATGTGGCGTTCGAGTGTATGTCCGCCGCGATTGAACACGGTGTCAATTTCTTTGATAACGCCGAAGGGTATGCGGGTGGGCAGGCTGAGGTCGTGATGGGCAATGCCATCAAAAGGGCGGGCTGGCGCCGTGAAGACCTCGTCATCTCAACAAAGATTTTCTGGGGTGGCAAAGGGCCAAACGATACTGGGTTGTCACATAAGCATGTCATTGAGGGTGTCAACAACGCACTCAAGCGCTTCCAGATGGATTACGTCGACTTGGTGTTCTGCCACCGTCCCGATCCAAACACGCCAATCGAAGAGACCGTGCGTGCGATGGACATTGTAATCAAGCAGGGCAAAGCCTTTTATTGGGGCACATCAGAGTGGTCAGCGGACGAAATTCGCGCTGCCTATGGGATTGCCCGCGAGTTTGGTCTAACGCCACCGCTGATGGAGCAACCACAGTACAACTTGCTCCACCGCGAGCGCTTCGAGAAAGAATATGCGTTGCTCTACCGCGATATCGGTCTCGGTACCACCATTTTCAGTCCGCTCGCCTCAGGTTTGTTGACGGGCAAGTACCAGCAGGGTATCCCCGATGAGAGCCGCGCATCAGTCAAGGGTTATGAGTGGCTCAAGGACAGTGTGACCAACACTGAGCGGCTCGCCAAGGTTGCTCGATTGCAAGAGGTGGCCAATCAACTTGGCGTCAGCCTGGCTCAGATGTCACTGGCATGGTGTCTTAAGAACCCCAACGTCAGCACCGTCATTACCGGTGCAAGTCGTGCCAATCAAGTGCACGAGAACATGAAGGCACTCGATGTGGTACCATTATTAACATCAGAAGTAATGGCCGCTATCGAGAAGGCGTTACAACCCGCCTAACGAATCGTCGAATGATCCAGAGCGCCGACGGAGTAGTCCGTCGGCGTTCGTGTGGCAGTGGAAAGTAGGTCGAAATGCGAAACCCGGAGAATATGTATATTTTGCATGCCTTACCAGGCTTTGATGCAATTGTCACTGAAGAGCTCAAGACACTCCCTGAACGGGCGGTCATCCAAGAGCAACTGGTGCATGCAGGCCGTAACGGCATGTTGATTGTGGAATATCACGGCGATATTGCCGACCTCCTTAAACTGCGCACCGTCGACGATGTATTCATACTCGTCGCATACTACAACGATTTGCCGCCAAAATACGCCGCGCTCAAAGCCATCAAAGAGCGCCTGCTCGTTTCACCAGTGGTCGGTAGTGCCACTCGCAGT
This sequence comes from uncultured Klebsiella sp., assembly GCA_964469045.1. Lineage (GTDB taxonomy): Bacteria > Chloroflexota > Chloroflexia > Chloroflexales > Roseiflexaceae > UBA965. The sequence continues at coordinate 105,194 of CAYXXK010000003.1, read as the reverse complement.
GTCCGTGCACTCTTCCCCAAACGTGGCGGAGAGGGCAAAATTCGCTACCGCGTCATCGCCCGCCAGCAAGGCGAGATGCCGTATCGCCGCGTCGATTTGCAAGAGACCGTGGGCAAAGGTATCGGCCAACGCCAAGACTTTCGTTGGCGCCTCGCCGAAGACGGGCTTGAGTTTTGGGTGACGCAATCGCACGAAGTGGCCATCATCGGCTTGCGCGTAAGCGATGAGACGATGCGGCACCGTACCTACAAAATCAATCACATTGAGGCCTCGCTCCGGCCAACTGCGGCAGCTGCCATGGTGATGTTGACCAAGCCCAAGCCGATGGACGTCTTTCTTGACCCGATGTGTGGTGCAGGGACGACGCTCATCGAACGCGCGTTGTTTGGTCGCTATCAACAACTACTGGGCGGCGACATCAATCCTGTGGCTGTTGAGACGGCCTTAGCAAATGTCGGACCGCGCTACAAGCCCATCACCATCCAAGAGTGGGATGCACGTGCGTTGCCGCTCGACGAGGGCTCAGTGACTGCGGTGACGTGTAATCTGCCGTTTGGTGTGCAAATCAGCACGCCCGAGGAGAATCGGCGTCTCTATCCGGCGGTGATGAAAGAACTGAAGCGCGTGATGCAAATCGGTGCGCGAGCCGCGCTACTCACCAATGATATGCGTGCGATTAATCGTGCGCTTGAGCGCACGTCAGGGATGTACCTCGATCAACAGCACACAGTAATTATTCTTGGACGCAAAGCCCAAATGATGGTCGTCCAAAAGCGTTAACTCCCTATGTATGCTCAAATAAACAGCCGCACATGCTCTTGCATGTGCGGCTGTTTTCGTATGAATTGAGGGTATCGCCTAGGTGACGGCTTTGCGGGTGGCCGGGTACTTGAGATGCAAGCCTCGGACCACCGTATCACGAATGCGATCCACGCCGTGCCAGATCTCGGCATACGACGTCGTGAGCGGGCTAAGCCCTAATCGCAAGTTATCGGGTTCGCGGAAGTCAGGGATGACATTTTGCTCGGCAATCAAGGCCTGATTAATCTGATACCCCAGCGGATGCCGAATACTCACGTGCGAGCCACGAATGGCCGCATCACGCGGTGAGCCAAGCGTAAACCCGAGTTCAGCAAGGTGGAGATCATACAGTTGAATCATGTACTCGGTAATCAGCACGGATTTTGCGCGGATGGCATCCATACCGACGCCCACAATCATATCGACTGAAGTCTCAAGCGCTGACAACGAAATCATCGGCGGTGTGCCAGCCAAGAATCGGCCAATTCCCGGCGCTGGTGCGTAATCAAGGTCGAATGCAAACGGCGCCTTTTGGCCAAACCAACCCCAAATCGGCGACTCGAGTGATTCTTGGATGGCCTTGTTGATATACAAGAACGCTGGTGCACCAGGACCACCATTGAGGTACTTGTAGCCGCAGCCAATCACCATATCGACGTTCCATGCATCAAGCTGCATCGGTACCGAACCAACCGAGTGACTCAAGTCCCAAATCACGAGCGCCCCAACTTCGTGGGCTTTGGCGGTGATTAACTGCATGTCGTAGACGAAGCCACTTTTGAAGGTGACATGCGACAAACTGACAAACGCCGTATTCGGCCTAATCAACGCCAACAAGTCTTCCGTATTGACGGTCACTTCATTGTCGCGCGATTGCACCAATTTGAGTGTGTGCTGATTGCCAAAATGCGCGATTGCCCCTTGCATGATGTACAGGTCAGAAGGGAAGTTGAGGGCGTCACTGACAATCTCGGTACGTCCAGGTCGGGCCTTGAGCGCCGCCATCACGCACTTGGAGAGATTAACTGATGTTGAGTCACACGCAATGACTTGACCAGGACCGGCACCAATCAATTGGCCGATTTTGTCACCGATGCGCCCTGGCGCTTCGTACCATCCGCGTCCCCATCCTCGAATCAAGCCATCGGCCCACTCGTGATGAACGACGTGATGAACGCGCTCGGCGGTGACAGCGGGCATGCGCCCGAGTGAATTGCCGTCGAAATAGACCACCTGTGGATCGGTAATCACAAATTGGGTGCGGTAATGTGCCAGCGGATCGTGCACATCGGCCGCGATGGCTGCCGACAGCCCAGCCTTGGCATCAGGGGGGCTAAACGTCATTGTAGGCCTCCTCTAACATTTCAACGGTCTCATCCCAACCAACACAGGCATCGGTAATCGATACTCCATATTGCAACGCACTGTGGTCGGCAACGAGTGGTTGTTTGCCCTCAGAAATGTTGCTCTCGACCATCATCCCAATCATTTGTGTGTTGCCATTCTTGCGCATCGCTAAACCCTCGCGCCACACGGCACGCTGGCGGCGATAATCAGAGCCTGAATTAGCATGTGAGCAGTCAATCATTACGGCAGGTGGAATTTTGGCAGCACGCATCAAGTCAAGTGACTTATTGACACTTGCTTCATCATAATTTGGGCCTTGACGACTCCCACGCAAAATCACAAATCCATCGGGATTGCCGGCGGTTTTGACTACTGCGCCGACGCCGTCTTGAGTAATCCCCAAGAAGCTATGTTGGGCTGCCCCTGAAATACAGGCATGAACCGCCACATCAATGCCGCCATCGGTGCCGTTCTTGAATCCGACAGGCATTGAGAGACCGCTCGCAAGGGCGCGGTGCATTTGCGACTCTGTTGTGCGGGCACCGATAGCTGCGAGGACGACGACATCTGCCGTGTATTGGGCACTGATTGGGTCAAGCATTTCGGTGGCAGTCGGTAATCCCATGGCCGTGATGTCACAGAGTAATTTGCGTGAGACGTCGAGCCCGGCCGCCATATCAAATGATCCGTCAAGGAACGGGTCGTTCATCATGCCACGCCAACCAACCGTGGTGCGCGGTTTTTCGAGATAGACGCGCATGATAATCAGCAAGCGATCGCGCATACGTGCCGCCACACTGCTGAGGCGTTGTGCATAGTCATGCGTAGCAGCGACATCATGCACAGAACACGGCCCGACGACGACCAGCATTCGCGAGTCTTCGCCGCGGATAATCCGACGTACTGCTTGACGCGACTCATAAATCGCCGTAGTCATGCTCGCGGTAAGCGGATACTTTGTTTTTAATTCACGCGGCGTTGGCATCGCACCCATTTCTCGTACACGAACATCATCAACCAGACTCACAATACACCTCACACTGTTTCAAGAGTAGCAGGCTTTATTTTTATGCCAATTGCAAGGAGCATTGAGATAAGAATAAAGCCAACACCCAAACCAAAAATCGTTGATTCACTGACCTGCATCGAGACAAGCACCGGAGTGGCGAGTGGCACGATGATTCCACGAATGCCACCAACAAGGTGGATAGAGGCAAAATATGCTTCAAGGCGATTGCGGTTCGCCAGATTCATGGCCGTGTTGGTGAATCCCAAATCAAACCCGCCAAGCAGCAATCCCTGTGCAATGAACGCTGGTACAAGCCACCAAAATGAGTCAGCCAGCATGAAGCCAAGTGGCATCAATGCACCGCATAACATGCTTATAAGGAGTACAAATACTGGTCCTTTTTTGTCGACCAGACTTCCCCAAAAAAAGTAGCCCAACAACCAGGTAATGGATTGCAATAACCCGAGATAGCCGACCTCGGTATAGCTCAAACCCAGCCGATTGACCTGCACGACTGCATAAAGCGGTGCACCTATCAACGTGCCAACGCCAAAGAGTGTGTTGAGAACCAAAAAGAGCATAAACGAGCGGTTTTGGCCAATTTCACGCAAAATCTCGCCAATGCTCGATTTAGGCTGTGACGCATCAATCTGCATTGGCGTATCGTCAACTCTGAGCCGCATGAATACGAGCGTAGAGATGATTCCAAACACTGCAATACACGGCAGCACAATCGTGTGATCGAATACATCAAGTAACCATCCAGCAATCGGCGTCATCACGAGAATCGCCAGCGTCATACCAATGCGCACAAAGCTCATGATGCGTCCACGCAGGTTGTCTGGGTATAAACGCTCAAGAAGTCGCACGTACCCAGGTGACGGTACGAGCTCACAGACCCAAAATACGCCAATAATCACCATGAAGAGGGTGACGTTGTTGCCGACAAACGGCACGAGGAGCAATGTTCCGCGGCCAAACATCCACACAAAACTCGCAATTTTGACGATACGATAGCGCTGAAAGATTGCCACGCTAATTGGCGTCAAAATCAATCCGAGCGACATGAACACCACATAGATGGCGAGTTGATCCTCGCTGGCTCCCATGTTACGCAAGATCACTGGAAAGAAGCCGACTGTAGTTGCCCAGAATATGCCAAATAAGATTGAGGCAATCGTCTCAACCCACACGTTATAGCGCAAATCACCACGCATCGGGCCGAGCATGATTCGCTCGACCCGATGCAACACTGCCTCAAAAATATTATGCGAAGAAGGGGATGACATTAGGAACGAGCTGCTTTCATGGCCGCACCGAGGCGACGAATACCCTCAACAATATTGTCGTCGTTCTGATAACTAAACGCCAAGCGGATCTCGTGCGTCCCTTGACCATTGGCATAGCAACCCATACCGGGCAAGAACGACACCTTGTGCTCACGAGCCTTGGCCATGACCGCCGTCGTTGGCATGTCAGCTGGCAAGTAGCAATACACAAAGAAACCACCTTGTGGCACGAGGTACTTTACGTCGGCAGGGAAGTTGGCCTTTATTGCCTCGACCATCACATCGCGCTTGCGCCGGTAGGTTTGATTGAGCTCACTAATATGTGATTCAAGCCGACCATCAGCCGCAAATCGCTCGACCAATCGGGTAAGAAATGGCCCGCTACTACCCTCAACTTTGAATTTGGCCAGGCGCTGAATAATCGCCTCAGGTCCACATGCCCATGCCATGCGCACACCAGGTGCAAGGATCTTTGAGAATGTGCCGATGTGGAGGACCCAGCCGTTTGTATCGAGCGCCACGATTGGGGGAATCGCCTCACCTTCAAATCGCAAATCACCGTACGCATCATCTTCAAAAATAAGTACGCCGTATTGCTCAGCCAGAGCCAGCAAACGCTTGCGATTGGCTAGTGGCATCATGGTGCCGGTTGGGTTTTGGTAGGTTGGTGTCACATAGATGAACTTGGGGCGAATTCCCTTCTGCGTCAAGTCAACCAACATGGCCTCGAGCGCATCGATGTCCATCCCGTCCTCACGCACGGGTACTGACTCGATCTTGGCACCAACTTCTTGGAACGAGCGCACCGCGCCGATGAAACAGGGAGCCTCGACGATGACGGTATCACCTGGATCAATCATGATTTGTGGCAACAACGCCAAAATTTGACTTGAACCGTATGAAATAAGCACATTACTTGAACTTGCCTGTGCAACACCACGCCCTTGTAGGCGCTTGGCCACCAGCTGAATCAACCCTGCATACGTTGGACCGTAGTTCAATGCGCCATTCACGTCCTCTGCTAAAACTTCAGCAGTTGCCTCAACTAATGCATTGACAGGGAAATGAGCAGGATCTGCAAATCCATACGCCAAACTAATCGTACCTTCGGGTTCTGCACCCCACTCCGGGCCAGCTACATACTTCTTTGCGCGGTCCGCAAAGAGTGAGTCGAGCGTTCGTTGCTCTGTGCTGCTCATTGCCTGCTCCTACCTTGATGCACCATGCGATGATTCCTGTGAGACCATTGTAGCAGATGTCGGACAACTGCCCACTTATTGTCGACTTCGATATGTTTGCATTGCCGTACCGAGACGTGCAATGCCATCGGCGATTTGTGCTTCATTTTGGAAGCTAAACGCAAGCCGCATTTCATGCGTGCCACCACCATTTGCATAGCCAACGGTTCCTGGCAAAAACGATACCCCATGTGCGAGTGCAACCGCGATTAGCTCTCGTGCTGGCATGTCCTGTGGTAAGTATCCATACACAAAAAAGCCACCACCAGGAGTACTCACTCGTACATCTGCCGGAAAATGCTGTGCCATCGCATCCCGCATCACACCATATTTGTGCTTATATGCCGCATTTAGAATCTTGATATGTGCATCAAGCCATCCATCCTGCGCAATAAATGAAACAAGCCGCGTAATAAATGGGCCGGCACCTTGATCGGTCTTAAACTTGCGAAGGCGCTGCATCACCGACGTAGGCCCATATGCCCACGCCATACGAACCCCAGGGGCAAGGATTTTGGAGAAGGTACCAATATGAAGCACCCACTCACTCCCTGGCAACGTCAACAGTGATGCGGCCATTTCGCCTTGAAAGTCAAGATCGCCATACGCATCGTCTTCAAGCACTAACACGCCATAGGTTGCAGCAAGTGCCAATAGTCGCACTCGATTCGCGAATGGCATCATCGTCCCTGTTGGGTTGTGATGTGTCGGAATGGTATAGATGAACTTGGCCTGTGTTCCTTGTGCGGCAAGTCGCTTGAGTGTTGACTCAAGCGCATCAATATCCATACCATTCGGTCCGACGGGCACCGTCTCAATGGTGGCGCCTTGTGTAACAAAGTATTCGATACCACCAAGAAAGGTTGGACCCTCAACAATTACGATATCCCCTTGATTGAGCATGATTTGTGGTAGCAACCCGAGAATCTGACTTGACCCATAGGTGATAAGAATATTATGTTCATCAACTGGCACACCTCGTCGCTGAAGCCGTGTGGCAACGAGTTTTGTCAATGCATAGTCTACCGGTGCATAATTGAGCACGGCATCTGTATTCTCACGGAGCAAACCACCAACCGATGCTATAAGCTCTTGAATAGGGAATAAGCGTGGATCTGCGTCACCATATGCCAGGCTAATGGTGTCATGTGTTTCACGGGGCAAATCTGCCAATATTGGATTGGCGTGATCAAATTCAAAGGCGCGCTTGGCGAATAACTGATCAAGTGTACGAGTTTGATGCGGAATCATGCAATGTCTCCCTATTGAATCGTGCAAGGATATTGTACGCTATTCAGCGAGTAGCCGTTGGCATTCTGATGTCCAACGCACCGCTGCCTCTATTTGCCCACGGCGATACGCATGCACAAGCAGTTGGTACTGGTCATGACACGGCTGTTCATCGAGCTGATTTAACCATTCTTGGCACAGTGCATGTTGTTGCGACAGCAAATGCGCTGTAGCATCTGGGAAACACCGAATGGTAAAGTAGAGCTTTGCCAAAAATTCTATCCGAATATCACGAGGATGTGACACCGGTGTTTGACACCATTTCGCAAAGACACGCTGACCTGCAGTAGTAATAGTTAGATAGCGCTTACCACGTGCATCGTCTATATCTGCAGTAACGGTAAGATACGCATCGTCGTGGAGACGTGTAATCATCGCATACAAGGCGCTTTGTTTGATGTGCCACACCTGCCCAAGTGGCGAGTGAATCATTTGTTGGTGCACCGCATAAGCATGCTGCGGCGTTTCTACAAGAAAGCCGAGAAGTGCATGTTCATATGTTAGTGGCTCTTTTTGACGTGGACTCATAATACTCATATGATACACAAATGTCACACCTGTGTGGCAACATTCTTCTCAACAATCTAGTCAAGGATACTTCGATATGGATCCAAACACAGAAAAACAACACTACGAAAAGGGTATTGGCCGTGCGCGCTGGATGGCTATAATTCTGGTATGTGCAGTACTCACAGTAGGTATTATTGGAGCACAAAACGCCGACAAAGGCATGAAGCCCGAGTCTGAACCATCTAGTCAGAGAGTTGAATATCAAGTGACTGGCACAAGCAAATTAGTGCGGATTCAATATCTTAATGACATGGCATTCGACGCCACACGTGAGGGGGAACCTCCATGGCGATTCGGCTTTCGTGCCCGCCAAGGCCGTCAACTTGAGGTGCTCGTCGAGAATCTCGGCGAAGGCACAATTGGCTGTGGCATTACGGCGAGTGGCAAGGACTTGAGTCGCGAACCAGAACAAAGTGTTGCCATTTTGCGCTGTGTTGCTGTAGTTCCATAAGTAGCCTACTGAAAGGATTGTTGTGCGCTATCCTACGTTTGGTTGGGTATTTGTTGCATTTGTGTGTGGGTATATCACTTCGAATTTTTTGCGCTCTGCGAATGCAGTCATTTCACCGAATTTGATGCAAGATATCGGTCTGACTGCGGATCAGTTAGGGCTAATGACTAGTTTGTACTATATCACTTTCGCTGCAGTGCAACTGCCCATGGGCGCAGCACTTGATCGGTACGGCTCACGTATTGTGATTCCAATCTTACTCATTCCCACTGTTATCGGTACACTCATTTATGCAAATGCTGAAGTGTTCTGGCAAGTAGCTGTGGGACGTTTACTCATTGGTATCGGCACTGCTGGCGGGTTGATGGGCGCAGTCAAAACATTTGGTAACTGGGTGCCGAGTAATCGACTTGCAACCACAACCACATCGCTCGTTGCCATTGGCTCGATCGGCGGCCTCCTTTCAACCACTCCAATGGCCATGATAAATGCCGCATATGGTTGGCGTATCATTTTCATTGGTAGTAGTGTCTTTGTAGCAATTACCGCACTCTTGATATGGTCCATAACGCGTGATACACCGGAGGGTGTTACACCCACGCGAACTATAGGCAATCCTTTCGATGGGTATGGCCAAATATATCGCACGCGTGACTTTCTACGCCTCACCCCAATCTACTTCTCACAACTCGGAACCCTGTTGGCGGTACAAACGCTGTGGGCCGGGCCATTTGCATTTGATGTTGCCCGCTACACACCCACGCAAACAGGGTTTGCGCTGTTAATCATGGGGCTTGGCACCGTGGCTGGCTATGCGGTAAGTGGACCTCTTGCTGATAAATGGGGTACAACCTACGTTATTGTTTTTGCGCAAATCATTATGTTAACTATGCTTGGTTATTTTGTACTGTTACCTGTTCCACCTTCTCCTAGCGTCATCGCTGTGGTATACGCGTTATTTGGATTTGGAGCAGCAGCAAACGTCGTTATGTTGCCACAAGCACGACGTATGTTTACGCCGCAGATGAGCGGGCGCGCTGCAGTGGCGTTGAATATTTTCGGTTTTCTCGGCGGCTTTGTGGTACAGTGGTTAATGGGACTCGTTATCAATGCGTTTGGTCGCGATGACCAAGGATTCTATCAAGTTGCTGGTTATCAAAGTGCATTCATGATACCGCTTTTCATCGGCGTTCTGGCGTTAATTGTCTACCTTCCACTCCATCTCCGTGCACTACGAAAGGAAATCTAATGCCTCAAGTTACAATTGGAAATCGCTCAATTACAGTTGCTCACGGTGCTCGTCTGGTCAATGTCATTGAAGATGCATCAGTATCAATAGGTCATCGATGTGGTGGCAAAGCGCGTTGCACAACCTGTCGTGTCACGTTTACTGCAGGTGAACCCGCCACCATGACCGCAGCAGAGCACGCCAAACTCAAAGAGCGCGAGATGCTCGGACAATATCGGCTGGCGTGCCAGATTCTCGTTACACATGATATGAGCGTCACCGCTCATGTCACTCTCGACACAATGCCTGATTGGACAGACACGGGACCTCGGTGCGGTGAAGAGGTAGAGCCCGACGCAGTGTTCGTTGACAAACAGACGTTGGCATAACTCAACGAAGATGAGCTCGTGAACGTAGTGTCACGAGCTCATGGCTTAGCGTAAAAAGATTGTCGAAAAAATATAGATCAATGATAATGCACTGACAAGTATAACAATCAACCAAGCAAATACCTGTTGTACGGGAGAATTGCTGTATTCACCCATCAGTTCACGATTGTTGATGAGTTTCATAATTGCGATGAGTGCAACCGGCAATAACAGACCATTTAACACATACACACCAACCAGCACATCGATTAATGGTAGACCAGGTATAAGAGATACCACCGCCCCAATTACAATCAAGACGGTGAAAATACCCATGAACACAGGCGCTTCTTGCCAGCTTCGAGAAACGCCTCGCTCAAATCCCAATGACTCACTCAGCATATACGTAGTTGATAACGGCAACACACCCGCGGCTAACAAGGATGCGCCTAGCAACCCAATTGCAAACAAATATTTAGCATAATCACCTGCAATAGGCGCAAGCGCTAATGCAGCGTCTTCAGCGCTTGTAATGGTAATTCCAGCCGGATGCAGTGTAGTGGCAGTGGCAATCAAAATACACGCCGCCACAATACCTGACAAAATCGTCCCAGCATATACATCCACTTTGGTGTATCGCAACTCTTGCGGGGTCGTTCCTTTTTCAACAACTGATGATTGTACATAGAGTTGCATATACGGCGAAATGGTTGTACCTACGAGCGCAATCACGAGCATGATTTCGTCTGAATTAGTGGGGATTTGGGGAATTAATCCCGATACCACATCTTCAGAATGAGGTTGTACGATAATTGCTGATGCGATATATGCTAGAAACACAGTACTGAGCGCAATGAGAATTTTCTCGACACGACTATACGATCCCGCCGTAATCATAAACCAGACCAAAAATGCTGCAATAGGCACTGCAATATAGCGACTCACTCCAAACAACTCAGCGGCAGCGGCTATACCGACAAACTCAGAAATAATGATACCCGTGTTTGCGATCAATAATGTCAGCATAATTACGGCAGTGATACGAATCGGAAAGTTCTCTCGGACAAGATCAGCAAATCCCTTCCCTGTTACCGCACCGAGTCGTGCTGCCATTTCTTGTACAACAGCAACTCCCAAAAAGACCAGTACAACAACCCATAACAATTCATATCCATAGAGCGCACCAGCCGTGGCGTACGTTGCAATACCACCAGCATCATTTCCGGCGTTTGCAGCCAACAAGCCCGGACCAATGGCGGCTAAGTATGGCCACCATCGTCGCTTCATCGTGCGCATCCGTTGCCCAATAGCTGCTAAAGCATCACGTGTCTGCCCCATCGCACGTCCATTTCTAACCAAAATTACGCGTACCACGACGCGTCCAAATATCAGGCAAAATGACTGCTAATGCGTCATCCACACTGACCGCACCAAGCAGACCGTTAGTATCATCTACAACAGGAACTGCCGTTAGATTGTACTCGCCGAGGACACGTGCCGCCGATTCTGCAGGTGCGTCTGCAGACACAACTGGAACTTCGTTCATGAGTTCTGCAACTATCGCATCGTGTTGTGTAAGTAATAATGTGTGAAGTGGTACGACGCCGAGAAATGTTTGGCCAAGCTCAGGTGACTCACCCCCATCAGGATCTGGTGAAACCACATATATTTCTGTGAAAGGATCAGGTAATTCGTCGCGCAATCGGAGCGACGCAATGACTGCGCCGATTTGCTCGTGCGGGTATACCAACACAACATCTGTCGTCATGTTGCGTCCGACTGTATCGCCGTCATATGCCAATAATTCTTTGACGTCTTCTGCCTCTTCAGGCTCCATTCGTTCAAGCAGTTGCGCTGCAATTTCGTCACCAAGATCTTCAAGCAAGTCTGCTGCGGCGCTTGGCGTCATTTCTTCGAGAATATCTGCCGCTCGTTCTTGATCCATACCTTCAAGGAGATCAATTACACGCTCGTCGGACACCTCTTCGAGCGTCTCAGCAGCTGTTTCGTCATCGAGGGCTGCGACGATTTCGGCACTCTCTTTGTACGAAAGCGCATCCACAATACGCGCTAAATCAACTGCATTAATTTCTGATAAACGGTTGTATGACACTTTCAATTGCACAGGCGCGGCACTTGCCAAGTATTGTGCATCTGCCCAACTGATAATCTGGCGACCAACTACATGTGGGGCCATCATCCGCGGCGCTATCCGTCGCAGTAGCGCCTGTGGACTGATATCAACACCAATCACACAGTACTCATGCTCTATACGTGTAATTTGCACATCATTGACACGCACTACCCGTCGCCCGTTGATATCAATAATTTGATGATCAATCACATCTTTGCTCAGCATAACCTCACCATCTCGTCGATGGAACTGTTGGAGGTTGATTTTAGTTGTGTTTATTTGTAATCGAGAATAGGTGATTTCTGTTATGACGTGCGCAGGCATAAAAAACAGCCGACCGCGATCTTGAATCACGATACCGTTTATCGCAGGAAATTCACGATCTTCAATGCGCACCAAAATATCACGCAAGCGGCCAATGATTGCGCCGTCATGTGCACTAATGGTAAGACCAAGTAATTGTGCGACAAACAACATACCGGCTCCTCCCCATTCGACAAGCCTCACATCCACGACACACGAGGCGATGTCATGAATAAGTCAGCGATATAAATGCATGTCTTGCGAATGATGGTCATCGTCCATATGCGCAGTATACCGATGAATGTGAAAGTATGTCAAAATAAATCCATGTTAAGAAAAGGAGTCGTCGTATGCATCATCACTTTGTGCCAGAACAGTACTTTCGTACAATAGGCACCCATCCCGCCGTGTATACCATCACACAAGGGGACACCATCACAATCGATTGTGTTGACGCACATGGAATTGATGGCCACAACAACCAAATTACATCTCCAGGCAACCCGATGAGCGGTCCAATTGCTATACATGGAGTTGTTGCGGGTGATGTTTTGGCGATAACTTTTATGTCAATAACCCCATTGCGTTCACACGGATGGAGTTATCCAACATTGGCAGGCAATGTTGTTGATCCCGAATATATCCCTGCACTCCCGTTTGCACCGGGGACTGCGCTTCCAAAAGAATACTGGGATTACAACCCGACAACCCAACTTGTCACAAGTCGTGGCACCCATGGCCAACCAATTAGCGTGCCGTATGCGCCTATGGTAGGCTGTTTTGGCGTTGCGCCAGCGCGTGGTGAAGCAATTTCAACTGCTACGTCTAGTCGCAACGGTGGGAACATGGATTACAAGCACTTCACCTCGGGATGCACCGTATATTTCCCAGTTGCCGTTGATGGAGCACTATTCTTTATTGGTGACGGACATTTGGTCCAAGGATGTGGCGAAATCGGTGGAACAGGCGTTGAATCTGCAATTGCTGTGACATGCCACATCACTAAAGCCTCAATGAAATCAATAACTTGGCCCCGCGCTGAAGATTCGATGTACATCTACGCAGTAGGTAACGCACGACCACTCGATCAAGCGCTTCAACATGCAACAAGCGAACTTCACCGGATGCTTATTGAATGCGGTGCTGATGCCACTACTGCAGCGGTCCTCATGAGTCAAGCAGTAGAATACGACATCGGCAATGTGTTTGACCCCGCATTTACGGTAGCGTGCAAAATCAAGAAGTCACATCTGCGTCAACATGGGCTGACTGAAAGTTTTCGTTAGTGTTACCTGCGTTTCTGGTAGCACAATGAATATACACTGGGGATGAGTATTGCACTAATCAGCACTGCCATCCCCAGCCCAAATATCATCTCTTCACGCACCGGTAAGCACGTCATCAACACTACTGTGATACCACCAATACACATCCACCAGAAACCAAGCTGATGCGTTTTGCGCCACACCTCTAGATTATCGAGCGTCCATGGCAACCGAAATCCCACCACCTGATTTGGCGGTACGTTGCGGATAACAAATGCTAATCCTATAAATAAAACTGCAACTAATCGCAGGAAAATCACAATCGACATTTCGCTTTGTACAACAGTGTAATAACCAATCAGCGCATGCATCCCTAGCATAAAGGCAGTTAATAGCCCTGCACTCATCGCCACATAGGGTCGCACCTGCACATTTGCCTGGAGCAACGATACACCACCAAGTATACCTACCACTACGAACGTCATTAGCGGCAAACTCCAGACATACATCTCTGGAGTTTGCCAACTATCAGCGACACCAGCACTATTCCAATGACTCGGGATCTGCGCAGGGAACGATGGCAAAAATATCATCCCTACGATAATCGACGTTATAATTGCAACCAAGGAGCCAAACCAAAGAGCACGATACATACCACCTCCGAGGCTGAACATGATTGAAACCATCATTTGTGCACCACTCTATTCTCGATCTACCGGGTACATCGCACGCGGTGCTATTGCGGTTGCGCAAGGACGCATCTTGGCCGTGGGCTCTCAGGCAGAAATCCGCATGCTAGGGACCGCATCAACGAGAATAATCAACCATGACGATGACTCACTGATGATACCAGCGTTTTGTGATAGTCACCAACATTTTTTGAGCTATATTCGTGGACGCGTTGAACGCTTATCGCTTTGGGATGCAACATCCCTCGAGCAAGTGTTTCATCGGATTGCACAACGTGCAGCATCACTCCCAAAAGGAACGTGGATTATTGCCGATGGCCACGACCAAGGACGTTATCACGAACAACGCCATCCACTCCGTGAAGAACTCGATCACATTTCACCTGCACACCCAGTGTTAATTCACCGCGCGTGTCATCATATTGCAATTGCGAATAGCCTAGCCCTCGAAATCGCGTCAATCACATCAACTACGCCACATCCAGTCGGAGGACGTATAGGCAAACGTGCTGATGGGGAATTGAATGGGATCCTCGAAGAGTCAGCTCGCACACTCGTCACATCAAAAATCACCCTGCCATCCATCGACTGGCAATATCATATTCCAGCTGCAGTCCACGAATATCACAAACGTGGTATTACTTCAATTGGCGAAGCTGCAATCGGACATATTAATGGAGTGAGTGACCTTGAACAGATGCAAACAGCATCGCATGCAGGTAGATTACCGCTGCGCGTCAGTTATATGGGGTATGGAGCGGTCGCAGATGCGTGGCTTCGTGGTGAACACCAAGTAATGACCACAGATTGGTACAATGCACCAATTATCAAGTTCTTTGTGGATGGAACACTCGGTGGTGAATCTGCTTGGCTTTCGCATCCCTATCGCTATAATTCACTTAATAGTGGATATTCATTATATTCAAATGAAACGTTATGTCACGTCATCACTCGCGCACACCGCGCAGGGTATCAAATTGCCGTCCATGCCATCGGCGATCTAGCAGTCTCGCAAGTACTCGATGCATATGAGTATGCACTAAACAGCCAACCACGAACAAATCATCGTCATCGAATTGAACACGTCGAAGTACTGCGTGATGGACTTGCATCGCGCTTCGCAGCACTTGGGGTGGTGGCAGCGGTACAACCATTATTTACATGGTTTGAAGAAAGTGACGTAGCACAGCTCCCGGATGCACTCTTGCCGTACGCACATGCGTGGAAACACCTTGCAGACCATAGCGTCCCACTTGCATTTGGCAGTGATAATCCGGTTGTTCCTGATTTTACTCCAGTCAAAGGCATCGCAGCCGCAGTCCAACGACACAACTATAAGGGTCAAATAATAAATCCCTCACAAGCTGTAACATGGCAACAGGCCGTGGATGCATATACTTCGGTAGGAGCATGGTCGTTACAGCGTGAATCGATTTTTGGTGACTTTCAGCCAGGACTTGCGGCAGATATTGTAATTCTTGACAAGCACTTTTCAACGAGTGAGATCAACACCATTAACGTACTTCAAACCTGGCTTGATGGTCAGTGTGTGTATTCGGCATAGATTTCTTATGGACGTACCACAAAAAACGGAATTGCTGAATCGTTTCGTGCGACTGCGTGCAATTCCGTTTGATAGATAGATTCAAGTACAGGTTGTGTCAATACGACATTTGGCGGACCACACCGTACAATTCGACCATGGTTTAATAGCACAATGTCGTCAGCCATACTTGCAGCTAAATTAATATCGTGCATTGCCGCAATTACCACAACACCACAGCGCGTAAGCTCACGTGCACAGCGCAAGATTGCATGTTGGTGGTGCAAATCAAGATGTGCTGTAGTTTCATCAAGTAATAAAACTTGTGGTTGTTGTGCTAACGCACGCGCAAACGCAACACGCTGTTGCTCACCGCCCGAGAGCTGATCAGCCGGTTTGTCAGCAAACGACTGCATCCCACTTTGTGTCAGTGCGTACTCAACAATCTCCTCGTCATTTGCGGATAGTGCACGATACCAAGGAGTAAATGCATACCGTGCCATCCGCACCACCTCGCGCACGGTAAATCCAGTAGGCATGACTACTACTTGCGGGACAACAGCAATACTCCGTGCACGCTCCAATGCACTAAACGAGTGCACCGCATGAGAATTCCAGCGAATTTCGCCAGACGCAATTGGCGTTACGCCCGCAATAGTACGCAGGAGCGAGCTTTTGCCCGCACCATTTGGACCAATAAGTACAGTGAACGTTCCAGGATGTATATTTATTGTTATGTCATGCAATACGGTTTTATCTTGATAGCGAACAACAGCAGAATCGATTTGTAGCATCATAACCTCACAATGAACGTTTATTGGTAAGTAATTGCCACAAAAAGAATGGCGCACCACAACATGCGGTCACAATCCCCAGCGGCAATTCTTGCGGAGCGGTTACGGTGCGTGCCACCATATCAGCCACCACTAAAAAGACTGCCCCGTACAATGCAGATAAGGGTATCAATCGGCGATGGTCCCCACCAAATACAAAACGCACAGAATGAGGCACGATGATCCCGACAAACCCTATCAGCCCATGAAATGCCACTGCAGTGGCAGTCATCAACGTCGCTCCAGTAATAATTGTCCATCGAATCATAGGAACGTTAATACCAAGAAAGCGCGCTTGCTCTTCGGTGAATAGAAGTACATTCAAGTCACGGGAAACGATCATCAACAACGTGACACCCATAAGAACAGCACCGCCCACAATCCATACCGCACTCCAGCCAACCGTCGAAAAACTCCCCAAAAGAAATGCTAACAACTGACTCGCTTGTCGACCTGCGCGTATCATTAAGTATGTTGTTAATGCACTTGATAAGGTACCAATTGCAATTCCTGCCAATACAAGATCGTTGTTACTATAATTATTACGTCGAGAAGCAATTACATAGACGAAAACAACGACACCGAATGCGCCTACAAAGGCTCCCAACGGGAGTGCTATTGCACCCAAAACTGCAACACCGCCTATGACCACCATCCCAATTGCACCAAATCCAGCGCCAGATGCGACGCCGACAATGTACGGATCTGCAAGCGGGTTGCGAAATAGCCCTTGATACGCAGCTCCGCTTGCACTGAGCGCAGCACCAGTAAGCGCAACCAATAACACGCGAGGAAGTCGAATGGACATGATGATACTTTGAAATGTATCAGCAACGTCTCCTTGCCCAAGTCCAACTGAGTTGAGAATAATTGTGAAGATGACAGGCACAGGGATTGCGACATTGCCCACTACAACTGCTATCACGATGACAATACCCAGCACCAGCCCCGCTCCGGCGAGCGCAAACCAGAGACTGTGCCGCATTTTTTGGAAGTGCTGGGCATTGATCATCATGTAATACTCGTTATGGCAAGTTAGGGTGCAACACAGAAACTACCTCATTGAGACCCTCTACAATACGAGGACCTGGGCGACTCACAAGGTTATCGTTAATTGGAAACACTGCCTTATTTTTTACGGCAGGGATTTCTTCCCAACCTGCGCGCCCATATACCATCTCAGGCGTCACTCCCCAAATCGAATCAGCCAACAGGATAATCTCTGGAGCTTCAGCAACAATTTGCTCGAGACTTACTTGTGGGTAAGGATTTTCTGATTGCCCGAAAATATTTACACCACCAGCAGCATTGAGCAATTCATTCACAAATGTACCTGCACCAATTGAATACGGCTTCGACGGATCAGTGGCGTCGAGTTCCCAAAATACACGTGGACGCACTTCTTGTTCTGCGACTTTTGCAACAAGCGCATCCCATTCCACTTGCATTGCACTTGTTAATTCAACTGCTTGGTCATTGCGTCCAAGCACCGCACCAACCAGTTGAATGTCAGAAAGCACGCCATTAAATGTGCTATTGTACGTTCCGACTACCACTACCGTCACTCCGAGAGTTTCTAATTGGCTAATCACGTCCGGTGCCGTAATTGCCGCAGCAAACACGACGTCAGGATTGAGGGCACTGATTTGCTCGTAGTTCACGCTCATATCTGGGTTCGTGATTTTGGTCAAATCGGCGACTTCAGCAGGAAAGTCGCTGTACATGTCGACCGCTACGACCTGATCACCTGCCCCGAGCGCATAGATAATTTCGGTTGTACTCGGTGCCAAAGAGATAATAGATGTTACTGCTTCGGGAAACTCTACAACTCGACCAGCGCTATCTGTGATTTTCAACACTTCCGTCGCAGCTTCAGTCGGCACAACGGAAGGCTCGACCGCAGGCACATCGGTCGCTATCGCAGTCGCAACGAGTGGCTGAGACGGTGTCGGTTCGACAGCAGGGGAAGCTCCACAAGCAGCAATCATCAACGCAATACTACTCATCAGTAGGAGTAGATACTTTTTCATACAAACCTCCAACTCATCACAAGTAACAAAAAACCTTCGCAAAGATGCGAAGGGCTATGGACAGACGGGTAATCAAATACGTCGTGTCGCCATGGCACCTCCTTGGCTCGAAGAGGTCGATTCCACACATTCGGCAAGGCAGGATTCCTGGCTCACGTCTTACGACGCTTACAGTTGCGGCACAGCGACGGACTTTCACCGTCTTCCACCTTTATGCTCTAGCATCCGGGCTAACGAGTCACCTTACCATATGTACTTGTCACAGCCGTAGCTGCAAGGCAGAGTATAGATGATATGATTGTATATGTCAATTATTGATGAGGCGATTATGTTTCCACCATATGTGCACTCAGTATTTCCACATCCAACCAATACCTGGCCAATTTGCGGACAGGGCATAAATGAATGTAATTTCTATTCACTCGCAAATGCACTGAACACTCAACATCAGACCTGGAAGTACGATGCAAAACAATTCAAACACGCGGTGGGGCCACTCTTTCAAGCACGTTTAGGTGGCACATTTCCCTCATTAAAATCATACTTATTGCGCCGTTTAGGGTACGGGGCGCATTTTGGTAATCTTCGCTTTACTGATTGTGAATATGTTTTACGGCAACTAATTGATATGCGCATCCCCGTGCTTATCGATATATATACTGCAGCACAAGTAGGATTTACTCGCATTTATGGGCAACACTCCGTTGTCCTCGTAGGCTACAGCGACGCATATACCGACGCACAGGGACAACACCGTGAGGAGTATTATCTTATTGACAGCGAATGGCCAAGACTAGGTGTATTCAACTCCGAAGATAACAACGTCGATCGCGACGGTGATGGCATTGCAGAAGACTATCCTGGTAATCGAACACTAAATCGCGCACAATTTCATCGTATCTACACCACGCGTTGCTATACACCTATATTTCCAACACAACCTCAACACGACGCATGGTATCAACGCACGTTTGTACCGCACAAACCTTCACTTGCTGAATCGGTGGTATTTGGCTCAAACGATCGTCTAAAATTCATACACTATTCTAATTAAATCTCAGTCGATATCCGTCATAATACTCATACTTTTCTGCATGATTGCTCAGGAGGCATCATGAAACAATTTTTGCGCATGTATACATTCATCAAACCGTACTGGTTGTTGTTTGTCGGCGCATGGATCAGCCTGCTATTAAATAACGCAGCAAATCTTGTGAGTCCGATGTTTTTGCGCGTCATCCTAGATGAAGGCATCGCTGCCGTAAATCTCGAACGTGTCTGGTACGGAACTGCATTACTCATCGGATTAGCAATCATCCGTGGCGCTTTTAGCTTCACACAAGCATATTGGTCAGAAAAGCTCTCACAATCATTTGCCTTCGATATGCGAAATATACTCTTTGAAAAAATCCAATCGCTCAGCTTTGCATACCACGATCGAATGCAGGCCGGACAGCTCATGACGCGTTTGACCAGCGATGTGGAGCAAGTCAGAAGTTTTATTGCATCCGCACTTCTACAGTTTATTAGCGCACTCATTATGTTAATTGGAAGTGTAGTTGCGCTTTTTAGCATGAATTGGCAGTTGGCATTAATTGCAATCCTTATTATTCCGCCAGCGATGATTGTGCTTGGTTTTTTCATGAAAGTAGTGCGCCCGATGTTCGCAACCATACAAGAGCGACTCGGTGCACTCAACTCTGTTTTACAAGAAAACATCAATGGCGCACGACTTGTCAAGGCCTTCGGTCGTGAGTCATATGAACTCCAACGATTTGGGCAAAAAAACGACGCGCTACTTGAAATGAATCTCAAATCAGTCGTTGCCATGTCAAGCTCGTTTCCAATTATCTTTCTCATTAACAATCTCGGCACCTGGGCGATTATGTGGGCTGGCGGTGCGCAGGTTATCGGTGGTGAGTTGACGATTGGTGAACTACTGGCATTTAACACATACCTGTCTTTGTTGTTTCAACCATTATTTATGCTTGGCATGATCGCCGCTCAGATTACTCGAGCGAGCGTAAGTAACGAGCGTATATTCGAGCTGATTGACACCGATTCTGATATTCATGATGCCCCAAATGCAACCCTACTTCCGCCAATTTCTGGCAGTGTTACCTTTGACCATGTCTCCTTGCGCTATGCTGGAGCAGAAACCAAAGTACTCAATGATGTCAGCTTTCATATTCCCGCTGGAACCACGGTAGCAATCCTTGGCACAACAGGGAGTGGCAAGAGCTCACTTATTAATGTAATTCCACGATTTTATGACGTCAATGAAGGCACAGTATACATCGATAATCATGATGTTCGCACAGTCACACTCGACTCTCTACGCAGCCAAATCGGCATTGTCCTCCAAGACACGACGTTATTTAGCGGTACGATTCGCGATAACATCGCATATGGAAGACCTGATGCCAATGACGAAGATGTCGTACGCGCAGCCACACAAGCACAAGCGGATAGTTTTATCCAAGAATTACCGCAAGGGTATATGACTATTGTTGGAGAACGCGGAGTAGGGCTATCAGGTGGACAACGTCAGCGCATTGCCATCGCACGAGCGTTGTTACTCGATCCAAAAATTCTCATCCTTGACGATAGCACATCAGCAGTTGACACCGAAACCGAGTTTAAGATTCAACAAGCGCTAGATCAGCTGATGCACCATCGTACCTCATTTGTGATTGCACAACGGATAAGCACTGTCCGCAATGCGGACGTGATCTTGATTCTTGACAAGGGCAAAATCGTTGGTCAAGGCACACATGATGTGTTGTTACGCGACAACCCGATTTATGGCGAAATCATCGATTCGCAATTCGGCGCCCAACTTCGCGGCGCACGTGCCGTATAGGAGACAAATATATGTGGCGTGGAATCCAAGGCATGGCCGAATTACCAGAAGGTAAAGCTGCAAATAGCAGTGAAACTATACGTCGTTTGTGGAAATATCTTGCACCACACTCTCGTGCTCTGTTCATCATTTTGCTGTTGTCGATTGTCAATGCAGCAGTCCAAGCAGCGGCACCAGTACTTATCGGCCGCACCGTTGATGATGCCATCCTGCAAAATAACAGCACGTTACTGTGGCAATATATGATCGTTCTTGCGTTGCTCTACGGCATTGGCGCACTGACTGCACGCTTTCAGTTCCAACAGATGGGCGTTCTCGGGCAACAAACCATCGCCAAAATGCGTGCCGAATTATTTGCGCATTTGCAACGTCTGTCCATGCGTTTTTTCGATCGCAATCCAGCTGGTGATTTGATGTCACGCATCGTCAATGACATTGATGTAATTACCCAACTGATGGGACAAGGTCTGACGGTTGTTATCGGGAACTTGTTCACGCTCGTGGGAATTATCATTGCAATGCTGGTCCTCGATGTGCGAATGTCACTGGCAAGCATTGTGATGATTCCTGTGCTTTTTCTATTAACTCAGTTGTTTGCCAAATCTGCACGCAACGCATATCGCAAAACCCGTGAAGCCATCGGGAACGTATCATCAGATATCCAAGAAGAAATTGCCGGGGTCAAAGTCGCACAAGCCTTCACACGTACTGACGTCAATCGACAACGCTTCTCAGAACGCAACGCTGTAAATCGCGATGCAAATATTACTGCCACAGCAATAACGAGCGCCTTTGGTCCACTCGTTGATGTGCTAGCGGCTCTCGGATTAGCAATTGTGGCCGGGTATGGTGGTTACTTAGTCGTACACGATCAAGCAACCCCTGGATTGGTCATCGCGTTTATTACTTATTCGCAGTTTTTCTTTCGTCCCATACAAGCATTATCACAGTTCTATACGACGGCACAATCCGCATTGGCCGCCGCAGAACGGACTTTCGGCCTTATTGACACACCTATTGACATTCAAGATGTGCCAAATCCCACAGCAATCACTGCCATCCAAGGAGCCGTTGAATTTGATCATGTGTGGTTCCGCTATGGAGCACGTCATGGGCAGAGTGGCGATGGCGACTGGGTCCTAAAGGACATCTCCATTTCAATTGCACCTGGCGAGATGATTGCACTCGTTGGTCATACCGGTTCGGGCAAAACGTCATTTGTCTCGTTATTACCGCGTCTATATCAGGTCAGTCAAGGTGAAATCCGCATAGACGGTGTCAATATTGACCAATACCCACACACTGCGCTCCGTCATCAAATGAGTATGGTGCTCCAGGAGACGTTTTTGATTTCGGAATCTGTGCGCGAAAATATCCGTTATGGAAAGTTGTCGGCTACGGATGAAGAAATCGAACACGCAGCGCAGGACGCAAATGCGCATGAGTTTATACTATCCCTGCCAGATGGTTACAACACGATTCTCGGACCACGTGGCGTATCGTTGAGCCAAGGCCAACGCCAGCTCATTGGTATCGCACGTGCAATTCTCGCCAAACCACAGATACTGATTCTCGACGAGGCCACTAGCAGCGTTGATACACGTACCGAGGTGCTCATCCAACAAGCGCTCGAACGCTTACTACATGGTCGCACGAGCTTCGTAATTGCCCACAGACTTTCAACGGTACGTGGAGCGACACGCATAATCGTGCTCGACCATGGTGAAATAGTCGAAATTGGATCACATGACGAACTAATGGCGCTAAACGGCAAATACGCAGAGTTGTACCAACGTCAATTTGCTGGAATCACACAAGCATAATTATAAACGTCGGCCTGTTGTCGCTAATCGGTCATACCCAGCAGGCGTTATGACAAACTGATGATCTAACCAGCCACGGCGAATCAATTCTTGCGCAATACCTGGTGCAACAAAAGAATCGAGTGGCTGGTCGGTTTGTTGATGGCTTGCGAGATGCATCAAGTGCGCCATTAACAGCACTTCATGACGAAGTTTATTGCGTTCGAGCGCATACGCAATCACTCCTCGCCTCGGCGCCCACAGCCAGACAATCACAAATAGCACGCCTGCCACCGATGCCATAGCTCCCGAAACAGATACATCCAGCCACAATGCGGTTACTATGCCCAGAATTGCCGAAGTAATAGCAAAGATCACTGTCAACCACACCATTGGCACAAGTCGATATGTCAACAAAAACGCACTCGCAGGCGCAGCAGTCATAAACGCCACCACCAAAATAGCGCCCACCGCATCAAATGCAGTCACAACGGTAATTGATGAGATAATCACAAGTCCCGTCGAGATGATTGTCGGTGTGAATCCGACAAGCAACGCACTGGTTGCATCAAACGTGGTATAAAGCAGTTCCTTCCAAAAAAGACGCATAAACACAATACTACTCATCAACGCAATCATGTTGAGTACCAATGCGCGTGGTCCAATATCAACTCCGCCAATAATCATGCGATCAAATGGAGCGAAGATGATTTCACCCAATAACACAGCGTCGATATCAAGATGTGTATCTCCAGCAAAAAGAGTAAGTAGCACGATTGCCAAACTAAACATGCCAGCAAACACAAGACCTACAGCGGCGTCAGCACTCAATCGAAGACGTTGTAACTGATCAATCAACAACGCAGTTACGACGCCGCTTGTGACTGCACCAACAAACATCCATGGCGAATGAATATCCGCAACAACCAAAAATGTCAATACAATCCCCAACAAAATAGAATGTGTTAATGCATCAGACAACATTGACATTCCACGGAGCATAAGCCACAAACCTGGTAACGCACAAGCAATAGAAACCACAATCCCTGTAATCAACAGATCAATAATAATCATCACACCTCCCGCACATCACGTTGCCGAAGATTCGGCGCTATCCAGAGCGAAAGTAATGCGAAAGTCACACAAACCAACACAATCATTGGACCGGTGGGAATACGATCAAACGATGCAGACACCAGTGTCCCTGTTACGCCGCTTATGCCACCAATCGCAGATGCGAGTAGCATCATCCCCCTCATACTTTTGCTCCATTGACGTGCCGCAACCGCAGGCGCAATTAACAGTGCACTCATGAGTAATGCGCCAACCATGGGCAATCCTAACGCAATCACAATACTTACGCCACACATCACCCCAATATCGACTACAATCGCTGGTAACCCACGTGCGTGCAACCAGGCGGGATCAAAACAAAACGCATGGATGATGGGCCAAAAATAGCCGAGCAACAGGATGAGTGGAACTCCGATTATACACAGAAGCGCGACATCATCCCAAACCACAGCTGCAGCTTGGCCAAAAATAAACGCAGTCAAGCCGGCTTGCCCATTGGTAGGTAACTTTTGAATGAAGGTCAACAAAAGCATACCCACACCAAAAAAAACAGACAACATCATACCCATAACCACATCAGCACGTAGGCGGGTGGTATTCATGACAAGTACCACAAGTGCAACACCCAACACACCTGCCATACTCGCACCAACAATCAACATCAGCGGATCTTTACCAAAAATCAGATACGCAATTGCCACACCAGGCAACGTTGCATGTGCAATCGCATCGCCTAGCAAACTTCGTTTGCGCAACACCATAACCACGCCTAGTGCGCCGGAGATTGCACCAATTAACAAGGCCCCAATCATGATAATCAACAGGACACTATCAATCATGCTGGCACTCCACTAAATGAGAATGTGCGATTCACAACATCATCGAGCGCGATATCTTTGATGTAACCCTCAGCAATACGCCGTGCATTTATGGCAAATAAGTAATCAAAATACTGTGGCAAAGTCTGTAAATCGTGATGTACTGCAATAATTGTCTTGCCCTGTGCTTTTAGATCATGCAATACATGCACAAGTGCACGTTCTGTCTCAGCATCAACTCCTTGAAATGGCTCATCAAGAATCCATAAATTCGCCTGTTGCACGAGGGCACGAGCAAGAAACGTACGTTGCTGTTGCCCACCTGACAGCTGCGCAATCGGACGTTGTCGATACCCTGATAGTCCCACTACCTCAAGTGCTGCGGTTACCCGCAGATAATCTTCTTTGCGCGGCCCACGAAACCACCCTCGTTGGCCGTAGCATCCCATTAATGCAACTTCTTCGACAGTAATTGGAAAATCCCAATCGATTGCTGCACGTTGAGGGACATATGCAATTTGTTGTCGCACCTCTCGTAACGATGTTCCAAAAAATTGCACGTTGCCAGTAAGACGTGGGATTAGGTCAAGTGCTGCTTTGATGAAGGTCGATTTACCTGCCCCATTCGGCCCCACAATTGCCGCCATACACCCCACAGGTATGTCAGCATCAACGTCCCACAAGACAGGAATTGCGTTATAGGCGACTGTTAAATCGCGCACGGTTAATGCCATCGTCATGACGATACTCCTTGTAATGCGGTTACAATTGTCTTTACGTTATGTCGAATCATACCAATATACGTCACCGCATCTGTACCGGGATCACCAAGCGAATCTGAGTAGAGTTGCCCACCCAGTTGCACTCGCCCACCTCGCGCAGCGACTGCATACTGCAGCGCTTCGATGGTTTTGGGTGAAACGGTGCTCTCAACAAATATTGCAGGAATCTCACGCTGCACAATGATATCCGCCAAGGCACTCATATCCTGAATACCTGCCTCAGTTGCAGTACTTATCCCTTGAATACCGAGCACCTCAAAACCATATGCTCGCCCAAAATACCCAAATGCATCATGCGCGGTAATCAAAATGCGTCGTTCACGCGGTATTGTATTGATTTGCGCTTGTACGTCCTGTTCAAGAATATGCAGCGCATCCTCATACCTAACCAACTCATTCTGAATATGCACTGAAGAGTTTGGGTACACTTCACTCAACACGCGTGCTATATGACGCACTGCTTTGCGCCAGAGGGCAATATCAAACCATATATGTGGGTCAATATGATTATTGCCGTGCCGTATCAAATCAGTTTCCACATAGGCATCAGACAGCGATACCACCTGAATTGACGCTGGCATCTGCGTAATTACACGTTCGAGAGATGCTTCAAGATTAAGGCCGTTGTAGAGCACAACACGCGCTTCATTAAATCGCAGTAAGTCACTTGCAGTCGCTTTGTATGTATGTGGATCAAGTCCCGTCCGTATCAATGTGGAGTATGCGACTTCGTCACCGATGAGATGACCGACAATATCACCTATTTGACTTGTTGTCGCTAATATACTTTGCCCACTCAGCGTGAGCGTCGACCCGCATGCAACTACAATCGGCAAAGTGCCAATAATTGTGATAAGTTGCCTACGCTTCATTCTTTACCTCTCAAGTAATTATTTATTTAGGATAACCTAAATAAAATTATATGCATTCTAAAAACAATGTCAAGCATGGCGTTCAATGCACGTGGATGGCAAATCGAAGTGATACATCGAAAAGAGTATGGTAGACTGTGTAGGGCACATTTAAGGAGCAGATCATGGCAACACCTACAGCAACAGAACCACAAAATCGAAACGATCGCGTTGAAACAATACAAATGCGTCTGCGCTTTTTGGCCATGGAATGGTCATTAGCCCTCGGATGGATCGCCACGCTACTACTGATCTGGCGCGTCACACTCATAACACTTGCAGAGCGGTTTTTACCATTGAGGGCAGTACGCCTCGCAGTAATATTTGGCATACTAATTTTAACAATTGGTAGTGTCAGTGCAATGGCGTTGAGTGGATACTGGCTACGGCGCAACGCCTATCGAGAGCACACCTTTACACGATGGGTGCGTGGCATCATGTGGCTTGGAGCAGCGGCGCTCATTGGGCGAGGCATTGTGTGGGCGCTCGTCGAGGGTTTTGCGCGCTAATCAAAGGATTGCATGATGGAAACATATTCGTACGTTGATGATCAAGATGAGCGAACCGAACTCGAGAGCATCAGCGATCGCCTCACGTTTCTGTTTTATGAATGGACACTCCTGATTGGTTGGATCGCATCGCTCCTGCTTGTGTGGCGAGTCACATGTACTGCGATTATTGAACGATATTTCGCAGTATCGAGCATCCGTCTAGGGATTATCGTAGCCGTGATGGTGCTGATGATTGGTTGTGCATACGCACTTACAATGACTGGACGCTGGCTACTCAAACGACCTACCCCCCAGTCACTTCTATATCGTTGGGGCAGTGGCATTTTTTATTTGGTCGTATTTACCGCACTTGGGCGTATGATTGTTTGGTGGTTTGTTGACATGAAATCGTAGATGGAGCATGGCAGATGAGTATACGCCAACGAATTATGGTGATTGATGGTCATGCCCTTGCGTTTCGTGCATTTTATGCACTCGCAGAACAAGGGTTGCGCACCTCAACTGGCGAACCCACCTACGCAATCTTCGGATTTGCATCAATCATGCTAAACGCTATCAAGGAACATCAACCAAGCCACATAGCGGTATCATTTGATATCGGCCGCACCTTCCGTGATGATTTGTATGCAGACTATAAAGCAGGGCGTGGTGAAACTCCTGCAGAGTTTCATCCACAACTCGAACACATCAAGCAAATGATGCGTGCGTTTAGTATTCCAATCTATGTCGCAGAGGGGTTTGAAGCAGATGATGTTCTGGGCACCATCGCGCGTCAGGCAACTGCACAAGGAATTGAGACACTTATTTTGACCGGAGACAGTGACACACTTCAACTCGTTGATGATCATGTCCATGTACTTCTGGCCAATCCGTTCGGCCAACGCATGACATCGATTGAATATGACTATACCAAGGTAGTTGAGCGTTATGATGGACTCAAACCGTACCAATTAGCCGATTTGCGTGGACTTAAAGGCGATAGCTCTGATAATATCCCCGGGGTGAAAGGCATCGGCGAAAAAGGTGCAATTACGTTGCTCAATCTCTTTGGCACGATTGAACACCTGTACGACCATTTCGATGAGGTGCCCAATCGATATAAAAAAATCCTCGATGGGCAACGTGAGGCTGCTCTGTTCAGCAAAAAACTGGCTACCATTGTGACCGATGCGCCGGTTACGCTTCAATTGGCAGATTGTGATATTTCTGATTATGACAAGCAAGAAGTCATACGCTTCTTTCAAATGTTTGAAATCGGTAAGACGCTGATCACTCGCCTTCCTACGAGTAAATCAGCAACACCAATGTCGGTATCGCTCCCAGATACCACCCAAATGAGGGTGGTGACCAACAATCACCAACTTGACATGTTTGGCATGCATGAAACAACACCGAGCTTTGAAATGTCACTCACTCCTGGCTACGTCACCGTCATATCTGAATCTGATTTGCTGCAACTAGTAGATGCGTGCACCTCAATTGGCTCATTTGCATTCGATACTGAAACAACCGGTACTTCTGTATTCACAGATATGCTAATTGGTATTTCGATTGCCTGTACTGCACATCAAGCGTGGTATGTACCCATTCAACACGATGGCGTTTCTGTGCTCCCTCGAGATACAATACGCAACGCACTAGCACCGCTTTTTTCATCGCCTACGATACAAAAATACGCACACAATGCAAAGTTTGATATCGAGGCGTTATTACAACTCGACATTGCCGTACACGGTCTTACGTTTGATACTATGCTCGCTGCAAGTTTGCTCGACAAACGTCGCGGACTCAAAGATTTGGCGTTTTATGAGTTACAACTCAATGACGAACCTACAAACATTGATGAATTGATTGGCAAAGGTAAACAACAAACCACGCTCGACAAAATTGATATTACTGCGGTCACTAATTATGCGGCCAGTGATGCAGACTACACATTGCAACTAACAACGCGTTTACGCGAAACTCTTGGGCAACATACCAGCTTGGCAGAATTGTTTTATAATCTCGAACTCCCACTCGTGGATGTATTAGTCACGATGGAACGACACGGAATCACGGTCGATACAGCGTATCTGTCTGAGCTCTCTACACGCACCGGACAACGGCTTGCCACCCTTGAACAAGATATTTACCAAATTGCAGGCAGTACCTTTAATATCGCGTCAGGTGATCAACTCAGTGATGTCTTGTTTGGCAAACTTGGTCTCCCTACCGCGGGCCTCGAAAAAACAAAAACAGGTCGTTGGTCGCTCAATGCTGATGCTTTGGAGCGCTTACGTGAGCACGACCAGACGTTAATTATTGAGCGTATACTTCAGCACCGACAACTCAGTAAGTTGAAATCCACGTATATTGACGCATTACCGCTCTTGGTTAATCCTCAAACCAAACGCATTCATACCTCGTACAATCAACTCGGTGCAGCCACTGGACGCTTGAGCTCAGTTGACCCAAATCTACAAAATATTCCGACACGTACGGAAGAAGGTCGTGAAGTTCGACGTGCATTTGTGGCTGCCCCAGGGTGCGTACTTGTGGCAGCTGATTATTCACAAATTGAACTTCGTGTCTTAGCACATATCACGCAAGATCCCAACCTGATGACTGCATTCCGTGAAAATCAAGACATTCATGCAGCCACCGCCGCACAACTATTTGGCATTCCAATAGACGCCGTTGACAAACACCAACGTCGGCTTGCCAAAACTACAGTCTTCGGGGTAATTTATGGCATCAGTGCATTTGGACTCTCGCAACGCACCAATTTGAGTCGAAGTGAGGCACAAGCACTGATTGATGGATTATTTGCGCGATTTCCAGGCATTCGTAGTTACATTGATTCAACCATCCAACTCGCAAAATCTAACGGCTACGTCACTTCATTGTTTGGACGTCGTCGCAATACTCCTGATATTCATAACAAAGGACCACGACAACAAGCCGCAGAACGCGAAGCAATCAATCATCCGATCCAGGCCACTGCTGCAGACATCATGAAACTCGCAATGCTCCGCGTTCATCGTGCAATTCACACCTATGGGAATGACACCAAACTTCTGCTTCAAGTTCACGACGAATTAATCGTCGAAACTCCACTAGCACATCAACACACCATAGCTCACCTCCTCCGTACCGAGATGAGTCAAGCATATGCACAACTTTCTGTGCCACTGAACGTTGACGTAGAAGCTGGCACACGCTGGGATGATCTCCACGAAATCTCACAGTGATAGTCGTTCGCTATACGAATCCGCATTTTAGACGTCGAAGTGTTCACCCGCTTCGGCGTCTTTCGACGTTCACCTGCTCCATTCAATCTCGAGAATATTATTCTTACATTTATTTCACTTTTTGCACAATTCGTGCTATGATTAAGTTAATTAAATTAAACTAATATGCAGGTGAATACGATGGCTGTACCAAAAATGTCGTACATGAATAACGGCGCAATTGAGACAATTATTGGACGGGAGTGTATGCTCGTTGGCGTATTGAACAGCAAAAACAACATTCAAATAGATGGCCTGGTAGAAGGTGATATACATGCTGACGGTGAAGTGTCAGTAGGAGTCTCCGGGCGAATCAGAGCAAATATTACTGCGCTGATATGTACTATAAGTGGATCAATAACAGGACGAATTACCGCATTCGAAATTGTGAAAATAGAAGAGACAGCCAAAGCATATTGCGAAATTCATGCGCCAAACTTGAGTGTTGCCCGCGGTGCAACATTCAAAGGCGCATCCGTCGATGATACTGCCAAGCCGAACTTTTGATCCATATGCGCAATCATTTTGTAATCTAAAACACTCGAGCAATTGTAATAGTCATATATACTATTATCAATAGTACTACTTACTATGTATATGCGAGGCAACAATGGTGACCACAAACCAACCACAGCGAGTGCAATCTGCATCAGTGATTGACACGGTTATTGGAACCAGCAGCATTTTCATTGGCACATTTTCTGGGCAAGGTAACATGGCAGTGAACGGCGTTGTCGAAGGTGAAATCGCAGTGAACGGCATCTTGAATATTCATCCAACGGGTCGCGTTCGTGCAGACGTGAACGCAGCTGCATGCGTAGTTGCAGGATCAATAAGTGGCACAATTACCGCCACGCAACAGGTGAGCATCGAACCTACAGCAAAGGCATGGTGCGACATAAAAACTGCTGTGCTTACCGTGGCACCTGGGGCAACATTCAAGGGCACTTGTATCGACTAACCACGAGACACAGACCGAGGAGACAACATATTGTCTCCTCGGTCTGTGCTCTTATTTCCCCAAACCTGCAGGAGCCGGGCTTGCAATAAATCGAAAAAACCGTTGCACAGGTGCAGGCATATCCAACATCCACATTTGAAATCGTGGTGACGCGATACTATTGACCAGCGCAAGCACAACAATCATCACCACAAATGGCGCAACTTGAAGCACTTGTGTCGGCACACCCCAATCGTTATCTTGCATGCGGGTGGATACTGTCTGAAGCACCGCAAATAAGTAACACCCAAGCGCTATGCGCCACGGTCGCCAGGCACCAAAGATGACAATTGCCAATGCAATCCAGCCTGTACCAGCAACGTGACGATATGTCCACCCTTGTTTTAGATCGAGTGTATAGGCTGCACCTGCAAGTCCAATCAGAATTCCACCGATAATCACAGCAGCGTAACGCACAGCCGTAACATTAATGCCTCGTGCATATAGCGCTTCAGGGCGTTCACCAACACCGCGCAATATCAATCCGATGCGCGTCCTATACAAGATAAATGCAATAATCGGCACAATTAACAAACTTGCATAGATAACCACATCATGCTGGAACAACACAGGACCAAGAATTGGCAGTGATGAGAGTCCAGGGACTGGCCATGCAGTAACTGCGGGACCTTGTTTTTGCACAAACGGATTCCCTAAAAACGACGACAAATCTGTACACAGTAATGCCAGCACAAACCCAACCGCTGTTTGTGAAAGCTTTAGCGTCACACCAAGATACGCAACAACTGCAGCAACACACCCACCCACAATAGCCGCAGCCAAAAAGCCATATACAACATTACCGGTACTAAATGCCGCCGCAAATCCCGCCATACCAGCAAGCAGCAGTGCGCCATCAACGGAGAGATTAATGACGCCTACACGTTCACTCAACAAAATCCCCATAGTTGCAAGCAGCATAGGAGCACTCATTGCAACCACTGCGGCAATATCAATGACAGCTTGGTTCATGCATCACCTCGACGCTGCAGAGAGCGCGCAATAATCATCGCTAACACTAACATGCCTTGAAGCACGCCTGAGATACTACTATCTGTAGACAATGCAAGCGGCAATTGAATACTGCCAGCAGTGATAACCGCAAAAAAGATTGCCAGAGGGGCTACGAAGCGGATGTCTGCGCGTGCAAGCAGCGCAACTAGTAAGCCCAAGAAACCAATTCCACTCGCCACATTCGGCACAAGTGCATGATACACGCCAAGCACTTGTAACGCTCCAGCAATTCCAGCGATAGCACCACAAAGTGCCATCGCTTCGAACATGCGGCGCACAGCGGGGACACCCAGTCGCATACTTGACAACGGGCTCAAACCGCTCGCACGCACCTGCAAGCCCCAATGCGTATGGCGTATCACCCACCACACACCGACGAGAATCAACAACGTTATAACGGGAGTTGGCCATGCCAAGCGAGTAGGATCGATTGTAGGCAACCAGAGCGTTTCGTCGAGCGGTTCAGTACCTGACATTGAGGCGACACCTGGACGTTTCCACGGACCAAACACAAAGTAGAGTGATGTACCGAGCGCAACAAAATTAAGCCCTAGCCCCGCAAATATTTCGCTGACCCGCGTATATTGCTTGAGAAAGGCTACGAGCAACGACCAGAGCACCCCTGCAATTGCACCGATAACTATTGCACCAAGCCAATACAGCACAGGTTGGTCACCTACGCTATATGCACGCAGTACCCACATCGACGCTACACCACCAATGGTCATTTGGCCTTCCACACCAAGATTATACTGGCCTGCAGCGAAGCTAATTGTCAATCCGACTGCACACAATAAGAGCGGCGCAGCAAGCATCAGCATATCAGCAATACGACTAGGCGTGGTCAATGCGCCTGAAAACAACACACGCAGTGCGTCAATGGGTGGTACTTGGTAGAGTACCAACAACAATGACGTGATGATCACTGCCCCCACAATAGCCACAACTGGCGCAACGATTGACTGCATAGATTTCATGCACTCACCTCGCTAAATCCAACACCGCCAATTAACTCAGCAAGACGCTGCTCAGTAATCTCGTGTCGTGCAAGAAGTCTAGAAAGTTGTCCACCAAAGAACACCACAATGTAATCACTGTAATTCATCACTTCTTCAAGATCCGCAGAAAAAAACACGACGGTGGTGCCATCATCACGCCGACGTTGTAAACGTTGCCAGATCGCCACCGCCGAACGTGCATCGAGTCCACGAGTTGGATGTTCGAGCAATATACCTCGGACCTTATCAGGGATAAGTGCCAACATTGCGCGTTGTTGATTACCACCCGAAAGGAGGCTAAGCGGAGTATCAGGTTGTGCTTTTATGTCGTACTCAGTGATAAGTGCGTGCGCTTTCGCACGAGCATCTTGATCACGTGTAAGCAGTTGATCTTTGAGGAGTCGCACATGATCAACCAGATTCATTTCTGCCACGATACCTTCATGTAAACGATCTGCAGGCAAAAAGACAACATCGGATTGATGGCCACGCAACACCTGGTTATCGCAGGTAATTTGACCACGAAATGCAGTTTGCAGGCCAGCCAAATGATAGAGAAATGTACGCTGTCCCGATCCTTCTAGGCCAGCCAGTCCGATAACTGCACCTTGCGGAAGCGATTTGGTGAACGGACCAAGACTAAACGTCGCTTCGCGCATCACCACGTCATTCATCTGCCAGCGGGTGGGGGCATCGACACTTGTACGATCAGTTTCAGCAATATCTTGGTTGAGTTCACCAAACATCGCATGTAAAATCGTATCTTTGGAGATAGGCATAGGATATTGGCTACCAACAATTTGCCCTGCCCGCAACACAGTTGCAGTATCACACAGCGCCATGAGTTCATCGAGCTTGTGTGTTACAAACAAGACAGTTTTGCCGCGTTGTGCAATCGTCCGTAATGCAACAAACAAAGATGTAACCTGTTCAGCAGTGATGCCAGTGGTTGGCTCATCAAGAATGAGGAGCTGCGATCCAGCAATTAAAAGTCGGATTATCTCTACCTGTTGACGTTGACCAACCGTCAACGAGTGAATTTGTTGATATGGATCGACACTAAATCCGAGTTGTTGACTCCATTGCACAAACTCAGACAGTAACGTTGAATCAGATGGCATGTTTCGGCCACAAGCAATATTATCAATGACGCGAAACACCGGGACATCCAACGGGTCTTGACCAACCATTCCTATACCAGCATTGATCGATGTCGCTGGATTTCCAAGTGTAATCGGTCGGTTGTCGATTTCGATGATGCCGCTATCAGCCACATACACACCTGACAAGATCTTCATCAACGTGCTCTTGCCTGCGCCGTTTTCACCAAGTATCCCGTGGATTTGGCCAGCCGCAAAATCGACGTTTATATCACTGTTTGCTTTCAATGATCCAAACGATTTGCATAAATTGCGTATGCGAACCTGCATCCAAGCTCCTTTTGTACTGACATGATAGTGATAGTGTACCCGATAAAATCAAACTAGTCGCATATTTATCGTGAACACTAACGAAAAAACCAGGCTCCGAAAATCGGAGCCTGGTCATTCAAGAAATGTTATTCGGCGGCGCTTTGACCATCGATACCTTCAAGCAATTGTGGCATGTACCAAACTTGCTCGTCAGTAGCTACAACACCATCGGCAAGGTAGTTGGTGCCGTCTTGGAGATTCAACGGACCGGTCCAGAGGTTGAGCCCACCTGCGAGCTCAGCAATGAATGCGTCAAGTTTTGCTGAATTGTCGGCGTTCAACGCGTTACCCTTCACAAAACCGATACTGCTGGTCTCAAGGTTATTGATATCTTTCCAGTCTGGAGCATACCAGACCCACTCTGGCTTCCAGGTACCGGCCTGCACATCAGCAATAATTTTGCCGTATGCGGGAATCCAGTTGAAATACGGTACGCCAAGACAGGCATCAGCGCCCTTCTCACAGGCTGCAGCAAAGTCGT
Organism: uncultured Klebsiella sp.; assembly: GCA_964469045.1. Taxonomy (GTDB): domain Bacteria; phylum Chloroflexota; class Chloroflexia; order Chloroflexales; family Roseiflexaceae; genus UBA965. The sequence continues at coordinate 69,807 of CAYXXK010000003.1, read as the reverse complement.
ATGGGACGGCATATACGTCCTTACCGGCAGCACGAGCCTTACCGGCCTCAACGATTGCCTCAGGTGTATCGATACCTGAGATGACGACATTGTACCCTTCCGCAAAGAAGTCGTTGACAACCTTGGTTGGGTCAAGCGTGACACCTGGGATGTTGAACCAGAAGCCGATCCAAGTGACCTTGAACTGCAACTTAGCAGCATCCTCGCCACGGACTTTGGTCCAGCAGTGCTTGGCACCGAGGTAGGCTGAGTTGGTCAAGCGGCGGGTCTCGTCGTTGATCAATGGACCAACGAAGGCAATCTTGCCGTCTGCACTGGTCAACGCAGCTGCGCAACCAGCAATCATCTTGCCATACTCCATGCGGCCCATGACGTTGCCGAGGTTGGCTGGGCCCTTACCCGTCAACACATCGTCGCCTGAAGCATGAATAAAGGTCACATCAGGATGTGCCTTGGCAGCTTCGCGCGTGCCATCCTTGAAATCGTCTGAATTTGTGATGACCAACTTGGCGCCTTGCGCAACCAACTCGTCAACAACTTGCTCTACTTTGACATTGGGGCGATCTGCCGGATTGACTTTGTCTACGTAGACAAACTTGGCGCCAGGAATTTTCGCCTCGAGGTGCTTGGCGGCCTCGTAGTGGGCCTGACTCCAACCACCATCGTTGTACGGACCGACCAAAACCATACCAAACACGAATTCTTCGGCTGGGGCGGCACCCTCGTCAACTGCGGTTGCCGGCTCTTCAGCGGCAGGCTCTTCAGCGGCGGGTTGCTCAGCGGCTGGGGCGGCGGTGGGCTCTACTGCATTCTCTGCGGGGGCACTGGGTGCGGCTGCACAGGCACTGATAATCAATGACAACAATGTCACCATCATGACAAATGCCATCCGTGTCATGCGCTTTCCGTCCATCTGCTGCTTCATGCTACTCCTCTTACCTTTTGTTGGCAGATACATTCCCCAAAATATAAAAAGGCCGACTTTCGTCGACCTTGTCCGGGGCGAACATAGAAGATGCGTCAGTGCATCGTTGTGTTAACTCGCGCTTAATACAAAGTATAGATATATTTTATGATGTGTCAACTCACTCTTTCATTTCACAAAAGCAAGTTTTGTGCAAGCGGTACTGAATCCTGATTGCACGAACGATACAAACCTTACATTTTTGCCATACCATCCTAACTATATGGAGCAAGTGCGCCAATCATCGCATGGAGGGCTTTTTCAAGTACGTTCCGTTGAGTTGCAAAGGTGAGGCGCACGAATCCCTCGCCGACTTCACCAAATGCAGCACCATCACCGAGTGCAACATGCGCCTTTTCAAAAAAGAACTCACGCGGGGACACTGGAAGTTGCGCATCGCGACAATCAATCCAACTCAAAAATGTTGCCTCTGCTTTGTTAACTTTGAGCTGCGGCGCAAATCTACGCAATGTTTCGTTAACCAACTGCTGATTGGCCAAATAGTATGCACGCACATCGCGAAGCCATTCATCACCATATAGATACGCCGCTTTGGCACCGGCGTACCCAAAAATCTGCGGACTGGTTACTAATCCTTGCATCGCTTTGATGTAGCGCTCACGAATTTCACGATTTTGGATGACTGCCACACAAAACCCAAGCCCAGGGATGTTAAACGTCTTGCTAGGACTGACCAATGTAATCGTACGTGCGGCAACCTCAGGTGACAGTGTCGCAATAGGGGTATGCACCGTATCACCTAACAAGATTTCCGCGTGAATTTCATCGGCACAAATCAACATATCGTGTTCAATACATGCATGGGCCATCTCTAATAGCTCTGCACGGCTGAACGCACGCCCAGTAGGGTTATGGGGGTTACAAAGTAAAAACAAGCGAGTTTGCCCGTCAATTGCGTCACGAAATGCTTCATCATCATGGAGATACGTAATATATCCATCATCACTCACCGAATAACGCAAATTTGCATACACACCGATGCGATCTTGATTCGTTGGCCCTTTTGCGATAGGTCCGTAACAAGGAGCGTGCATCAACACCTTATCGCCGGGTCTTCCAGCAATACGACATGCCAGATTGAATCCCTGCACCACTCCAGGGAGATAGACTAAGTCTTCGGGTGCGATATCCCAGTCGTATAAGCGCTTGAGGCGCGCACGCACAATATCACCGATTTCTGGCAACTCCCAATTCGCGCCAGGATGAGATGCATGGCGAATCGCAGCCGTATAACCAAACAACCCGTGATTGACTCGATCAGCAAGGGCTGCGGTCACTGCAGGCGGAGGAGCAAAATCTGCTTCAGCAATCCAAAGCGGTACAACATCACGATCGTAGATATTCCATTTGACACTATCGGTATTTCGACGTTCATGGTAGTGATCAAAGTCGTGCATACTGTACCTCAATTCAATATGATTGTTGTGTATTATATATGACGATTGCAAGCAAATGTATACAAATTACGACATATCGTAGGATGATTATGGCACAAAAGAAGGGCAGAATATGTATCACACATTCTGCCCCGCTCCCGTAACGCTAGCTTAAAGGCTCAAGCGCACGACGCATTGCATCAAGTCCTTCTTCAAGTAATGCCCGTGGACAAGCCATTGTCATGCGGACAAAGTTTGCAGTATGTGCACCAAAATTACGCCCATCACCGAGTGCCACGCCAAACTTTTGGAAGTACTCTTTGGGATTCCCCTCGATACCCGCTTGACTACAATCAATCCAAGCCAAATAGGTTGACTCGGGATTGGTGATTGTTAGCTGTGGCATATACTTTTTGACGTATTCTATCGCAAAATTGCGATTGGACTCATAATACGCCAGCGTTGCATCGAGCCACTCTTGACCATGTTGATACGCAGCTAAGGCACCAACATACCCAAAAATTGATGCGTGTGGTACAAGACCGGCCATCACCTTTTTGTACTTCGCACGGAGCTCAGGATTTTGAATAATCGCAAAACTAAAGCCCAGCCCAGGGATATTAAATGTCTTGCTCGGTGCCATCAACGTAATCGTATGCTGGGCGATTTCTGCTGATAGTGATGCCGTAGGAATATGTTTGCGACCATCGAGCACAATATCGCAGTGGATTTCGTCTGAGCATATCACCACACCACGATCAACACACGCTTGTGCCATCTGCATCAGCTCTTCGCGACCCATCAAACGACCGGTTGGGTTGTGAGGATGACACAAAATGAAAATCTTAGTGGCGTCAGTCATAGCTCCAGTAAAGGCATCCATGTCGAGATGGTAATCGATAATTCCCTTGTCTACCGACATCTTTAATTCAGCGGTTTGGGTAATCATCTCGTGATTTGCGGCAGCCCCAAGAATCGGCGGGTAATTGGGCGTTTGCACCAATACACCGTCGCCTGGCTGACCAACCGCACGACACGCAATGTTGAACCCTGTCACCACACCAGGCACATAGACAAGATCATCGGCAGTAATCGTCCAGTCGTAGAGCTCTTTCATGCGCGCAATCAACAGCTTCGCTAATTCGGCTGGCGCACCTGCATACCCATAAATTCCATGCTCGGCACGTTTTACAAGCGCGTCAATCACACCCTGAGGAGATTTCAGATCGGCGTCGGCCACCCACATTGGTAGCACATTGTCCCCGTACAAGTTCCACTTAATGCTGTCACCACCACGACGATCGACGACTGTGTCGAAATCGAAACGCATCTGATTCCTCCTAATTTGTCTATGCATGATGCACGCATAGTATACCACCGTGTGCAAGCATGTTCTTGGCACATATTACAATGCGATACATATCGATTGACGGCAATTTGCACGCAATCATCGCTTATAATGTGCGTGTACAGCGACAGAATCATTTATTATGTACGGACGCAAATGACAAAGAAAAACTCATCACCGTGGCAATCACGCGCACTATATCTCGCGATTGCTCGTCGCGTCTCGGCGCAGCCGTTTTTACTTTTTGTGGTATGGATCGGCTTTACAATGGCCGTTGCACTCACCGTGAGTATCCCTGTGTATGCCGAATCAGCTGGATATCGTTTGCTGATTAACTCGATTAGTGAGAATCAACAGCCAGGCACACGGTTACCACCATTTGCATTGATATTTAAGTTCGGTGGCGCATCAACACGACCGGTAGCCTACGACCAGTGGCAATCAGCTGATAACGCCATGCGCAATTTGCCTGCCTATGGAATTGATCTACCATCACCACCGCTCGTACGCTATGGCGCTAGCGAAAAGCTCGAAATCCGCTTTCCTGACTCAAAACCAACGACCCCATCAGTAGTACGTGCACGAATTGGTTTTCTCAGTGATATTGAACAACACATTCGCTTGAGTAGTGGCGCAATGCCAAAAACCTGGGATGGAACGGGTCCGATCGAGGTTCTTGTTGCACAAAGCACTTCAGATAAAAACACCGTGTTACTTGACGATGTGTTTTTTGCGCAAAAACGTGGTGGCAAATATGCACTTGAGGCCAATATAAAAATCGTTGGTATCTGGCAGCCACGCAATGACAACGATCTCTACTGGTTTACTCCAGCAGCAGCCTATAGTGATGTCTTGTTTGTGCCCGAAGCCACGTGGCAACTACTCGTCAACCGACCACCAGCGGCCTTTGTGGAGCAAGCAAGTTGGTACGCAGCGTATGACGGGTCAGGTGTACAAAGTAGCAATACCCCTCAAATCACAGCCGGTATGACCACGGTAAATAGCGAGATGAGCCAACTCCTACCTGGTGTTGAGCTATATCGATCTCCTCTCAGTCAACTTGAAAAACAACAAACGGAAGTTCGTCAATTGACTGTAACTCTTTTATTGTTTGGTGTACCACTGATTAGCCTACTACTCGCGTTCGTGTGGCAAATTGCAGGACTGCTCGTAGCGCGACAAGAGCTTGAGATTGCAGTCTTACGCAGTCGTGGTGTCACACGATTACAGCTCCTTGGTATGTCTGTTGTTGAGGGAGGGTTTATTGCGCTATTTGCACTCCTCGCCGGGATTCCACTCTCGTTACTGGTGGCGCGAGCAATTGGGTTAACGCAGTCGTTCTTGCGGTTTGGCGAGCTGAATATCCCTGCGCCACAGCTTGTAGCCCAAAGTTGGCTCCATGGTGGGCTTATTGCGGCTTTTGCCATACCGGCAGTCGTGTTCCCTGCATTACGCTTGACCCGCAATTCAATCGTAACATTACGGCAATCACAAGCACGACAGAACCTCCCCCCATGGATCGAGCGCTATTTCATTGACATCCTCTTGTTCATTCCTGCCTGGTATGGGTATCAACAGCTTTCAGTGGGTGGATCCTTAGCAGTTCCAGGACTCGATAGCCAAGGAGGACTCGATGATCCGTTTCGCAACCCACTGTTACTACTTGCGCCAGCGCTATTTATTGGCGCAGCAACGCTCTTTATCATTCGCCTCTTCCCAAGAATCATCACGTTTGTTGCAATGTTGATTCAACGTCTCCCCGGCGTAGTAGGCATCTCTGCCTTACGACAACTGGCGCGTAATCCGGGAAGCTTACGTGGCCCAACGTTGTTACTGATTTTGACGATAAGTTTGGCAACATTTACTGCATCAATGGCGCGCACGCTTGATCAGTACAGTGTAGACCGTGCAAATTACCGAAGCGGCGCAGACTATCGGCTTTTGCCTAGCACGATGATCGGCACGAGTGTCGACATTGCTGGTGACGTACCGAATCTACCCGATCCCGATTTGTTAATGGGGCGTACACAGTTATCAAGTGTCACTGGCGAACAGTCACCAATCGTATCGCTCGAATACCTGTACGTGCCAGTGAGTGATTTTGCGGAAGTCAACGGCATACAAGCAGCAACACTGGTTGCCCCAAGCAAAGTCGATATGACAATAAATGGAGCTGCCAAATCAGGAGTCATGTATGCTATCGACCCCACCACATTTGCGAGTGTTGTTGCAGATACCTGGCGTGCAGATTATGCACAACAATCGCTTGGAGAACTCATCAATAGCATGAACGTGAACATCGATGACGCTGTAGTTTCGCAACGCCTTGCTGATGAGTTAAATATAAAAATAGGCGATCGCTTTGAAATTGTGGTAGATAGTTTGGGGAGTCGACGCAGTATAACAGTTGCAGTTGCAAACATCGTTCAATATATGCCAACGCTCTATAACGAAGGGCCTTACTTTATTCTGACAAACTACGAACACATCACCAATGAGCTTGGAGGCAGATACATGTACGAAATCTGGCTCCGAAGCGATGGCAGTGATAATCGTCAAGCAGTCCAAGCAATGGCATTTCGCAATTCGCTGCGCGTGCTCCCATACACGCCACAAGCATTTGTTGATGCAGAAATTCTTCAACCACAACGTCAAGGATTGTTTGGCTTGTTATCAATTGGGTTTATTGCCACAGGTGTTATGTCAATGATTGGAATGTTGGCATACATCTTATTGACATTGAGACGACGTAGCGTCGAATTTGGCGTACTGCGCGCAATCGGCATCAGTCACACATCGTTGCGGTTGACTTTGGCACTTGAACAACTCATTACGATAGGATTTAGTACCTTGGTCGGCCTGACAATTGGCGCAATTACCAGTATCTTGTACTTGCCGTTTCTCAAAGTCAGTCAAGGCGTCTATCCAGATACACCGCCATTCATGGTGATATTTGCTGGCCTTGATACAGGATTGATTGCTTTGACGGCACTTGCATTGATGGGATTAATCATTGCATTGGAGTTGTATGTCATCCAACGCATGCGCATCGGCGAAGCAGTCAAGCTTGGAGAAGCAGTCTAACAAACAATTGGAGAGACGGCGTAACTATGGTATATTGACTTCGGGTATGTCGCATTTTGATTTCGTCTGAAGTGTGAAGAGGAAAAAATGACCAATCGACCAACGCCAAAATTTACAGGCATTGACACATACGCCGACGTACAAGGGCGTTATACCGTGCGCTATCCCTCAGATTGGCACAAGTTTGATCTTGACTTTGGTCTTGAAGGGGCATTGTTTTCGCCATCTGCAACCAACACTAACACCTACGTCGCAGTGTGGTGCCAAGGTCTGGAATTCGCTGCTGAAGCGCGCGATGCCGACGATATTGCACAGGCCTTTGATGAAGGGCTGAATCAACTTGCTGAATACACCCTTGTCGAAGGCGATAATGTTGTCATCGGTAACCTCATCAAACTCGAACGTTTTTATACATTCAACGACAATGGAATCATTCGCAAACGCAAAGTTTGGGCGATGTACGTCGGCAAGTGGTTAATTGTGCTTACCTATCAAGGCGAAACCGTTGAAGAATGGGAGTACTGGTACGCGATGGCGAATCAATCCTTCTTCCACTTTGTGATTCCTCCAGAGTTATGGTTCACCATGGATCGCGACCTCACAGTCAAAGGCACACCAATGACACGAGTGCCACGCGGCAAAGCCAAGAAGTCGTAGTATGTCAACTTTACTCATCTGGGGATCCAATAGTGTAATCGGTGTAGCAACCGCGACACTTTTCGCACAAAACGGCTGGGCTGTAGTAGGCGTTCAACGTCCAGGTCGTCAACACGCTCCAGTGTTTACTACCGTGTATGAATGCGATGTAGCCGATACACACGCGGTCAGCCAAACTGCGTTAATGATAGCACAAGAGTATGGTACAGAAATCGATATGATGCTGTATGCGGCGGGGACCATGTTTGGGCGCAAACTTGCAGATACCAGCACATCAGAGTGGCATACCATACTTGGTGACAATTTGAGCGCTGCACACATTGCCACGTCGCATAGTCTCGCTCTACTGAGTCAACATGCGTCCATGTACTATCTCACCGCATACGCCGACAAAATACAACTCCCAGGTATTGGTGCCTATGCTGTTGCGAAAGCGGGGCTTGAAGCATACGTGACGGTACTCGGCAAAGAAGAACGCACCAAGCGTATTGTAAACGTGCGGATGGGTGCGATTGACACGCCATTATGGAACGCTGCACCATTTAAGCTACCGCGTGGAGCACATCAAGCCTCATACGTAGCCGAAGGTATTTGGCATGCTGTTTCTCAACAGCATCGTGGTGCGCTCGATCTATAGTATTCCCCCTAATGCAAAATGCATTAGGGGGCTATTCTGCCTCTAACCATTTCATATACGCATCGAATGATCCATTAAAGTATATGTGCAGCACCTGATTAAAGGTCACCCGCTGCGCTGCGTCAAACACTTCGTCTTCGTTGTCACCATACGCCACGAGCATAGCACGATCAGGGTGATATTCATCTTCACCAGGCGGTATGACCATCGCAAGCCATTGATCTGGATAACGTGCCTCGATTAAGGTCACATCTTCGACAACGCCACGTTGTTCCATTCCAGTGTACGGACATCCACAATCACAGTTTGGGCCACAATTACTATGGTCACCAGTGCCACACGACATATTTGTGCCACCGTGTTGTGCGCTCGTCAATCGAACAGTTACCGGCATCTACATCGTCCTTTGCCGGGGCATATGTCATGGACATATGCCCCGGAACTACCTTACATATGAATGGGAGCACCAGTAGCGGCAGCATGAGCCGCTTCACCTAAGGCTTCATACAATGTGGGGTGTGCATGAATGGTCTTCATCAGTGACTCTGAGGTTGCTTCATGCGATAGCGCAATGCCACCCTCCGCGATCAACTCAGTCACACGTGGGCCAATAATGTGCATGCCGAGAACGGCATCATACTTCTTCTCTGACACGATCTTGACAAACCCGGTGCGCTGACCAAGAATCGTGGCTTTGCCGTTTCCAGCGAATGAGAACTTGCCAACCTTGACATCGTAGCCTTGTTCTCGAGCTTTGGTCTCAGACAAACCAACACTGGCAATTTCTGGCGTGCAGTAGGTACAAGCAGCGATGATGCCATAGTTAATTGGTGTTGGGTGATGCCCGGCAATCGCCTCGGCAGCCAAAATACCTTCTGCTGACGATTTATGCGCCAACCATGGAGTTGTGACCGCACAGTCACCAATAGCGTATACACCCTCCGCAGATGTACGCATCATCGAATCAACAGACACAAACCCACGTGCATCAAGGGTAACGCCGGCCGACTCAAGCCCGATGTCCTTGGTGTTGGCCACAATCCCGACACCTACTACCGCACGCTCGGTCTCTATGACCAATTCTTTGCCAGAGGCATCAGTTATATTCGCCTTGACGCCAGCACCAGTTTTGCTGATAGCGTTCAGCTTGGCACCAGTCATGATGGTAATACCACGTTTGCTTAGGGCTTTGGCCAACTCGGCGCTTATTTCTTCGTCTTCATTGGGAACGATGCGTGGCAAAGCCTCAATCAAGGTGACTTTTGAACCAAAGGTTGCAAACATTGAAGCAAATTCAACACCAATAGCACCTGCCCCTACCACTAATAACGTTTGCGGGACAGATTTCATGCTTAATGCCTGCCAAGATGACAAAATGTATTCACCATCAAAAACAACTCCTACTGCCGGAAGTTCACGGGGTTTAGCACCGGTAGCCAAAATGGTATTTTTGGCAGAAACGGTAGATGAACTACCGTCAGCACCCGTCACTACCACTGCACCACGGCCACCAAGACGACCGGAGCCATTGATGACATCGACTTTGTTTTTTTTCAACAAAAACGACACACCCTGCGTCATTTGTTTCACAACGCCATCTTTGTTCGCAATGGTTGCTGGCCAATCTAATTCGGCCCCTGAGACCTTAACGCCAAACTTGGCGCTCGTGTGTATGTCTTCGAGCAAGTCGGCGGTGTGTAGCAGTGCTTTGGTTGGAATACAACCAACATTTAAACAAACGCCACCCATCATCTGGCGTTCAACGATTGCAGTTTTCAAACCGAGTTGCGCAGCGCGAATCGCAGCTACATAGCCACCAGGGCCAGCACCAACGACGACAACATCATAAACTTGATCACTCACGGTAGGTCCTTCTGTTTCACTAGCAAACCGGCTTTATTCTACCACTGATTACTATATGCTTCACAACACTAGATTTATTTGTTGATGTGTTCTTCCATAATAGCTAATTGTCGGGCTACTTCGTCTATTGCCACACGCTGTTTCCGATACAAATCAGACTCACTCAATGCCAATCGATTTGCCGTATCGCGGATTTTCCGCCCCTGTAAAAAGCGCAGCTCAAGAATGTTATAGAGCATCCATTCATTTGCGGTACTCGGCAATGATTCATCTGGGCGCATCTTATCGATGGCTTGACGTAGCACGCTTTGGAGCGCCTTGGTAGAACTCCCGCCTTGTGCATCGATGACGCTTTTGACAGAGCGCAACCCTACCAGTGGGCTATCGGCGAGTTTTGGGCCACCCCAATAATGTGCCAACGCATCGCGCACCAGATGGGTAAATTCTGGCATCAATGCAACATCATCCTCGAGCTGTTGCAAGGCTTCAGGGGTTGCCTGCTCAATGCGTGAACTCAACTGACGTAAGGTACTCATTTCGGGTCCCATGGTACGCAACGTATCAAGAAGACGTTGTTGCATTAACACCATCACGAGCGCATGCTCAATCTGGTTAGTAAGGGTATGAATCAGTTTTTGGACATCTTCGCTCAAATCAATAGCATGATGCTGAATCCCAAGCACACCAACGATTCGTTGATCCGGGTCTTTGAGTTGATACAGGGTGTATTCATCGCGATAGAGTGGCTGAGCTTGACCGGGTGCTTCAACTTCCTGGAACAAGCGCTCAAGGGGCATGTATTCAAAAAAGCGCCGCAAACGGCGACGCGGTCCTACAGACATTTTGACAGCGTATCCACCAAATTCATCGGGAGCAGCTACGAACGCAGATTCACTACGTACGGCACCACATATCACGGTCAGACTGTTTTCAAGCAAGCGCCGCAAATCGTTCTGCGTAAACGTATTCCGTGGCAATGAGCGTAGTGAGGCCATCTCCTCTTCATCACCAGCATAGACCAACATATCAATGTAGGGGCGAATCACGTTAATCAATAATGGCATAATAACGGTCATCGTCATAATCCCAAACACTGCCCAAGTCTCTTCAGGGATGCGCGAGATCCGTGCAAAGATAGGCACAACTTGCAAGAATAAAACGATCGTAACCCCAACAAACGGCCCATATAACCACCACCGCATGAAATCATGCTTTATGATCCGGTCAGGTTGCGCAGATCCCACAAAAGTAGCACTATACGCGGTCATAAGCATAAATATTGCCGCTATTGGTGCTGCCAGTGTAGCCAAACCAAGACTCACGCGATCAGGCAGCATATATGCTGACGGCAATAATGACAATACAGGGAAGCTCAGCAGAAGAGAGCCATACCAGCCTGCAATCATGTATGCCAGACGACGTCGAAGCGCAGGAGTCAACGCAGCCGCACGCACACGCCACAATAGGATCCAGCCAATCGTCACAACTGTGAAGACATACACAGCAATGACGGCAAAGAACAACTGCGGGGAAAGCGTCGGTACTAACACTGCACGTAATGGCATGGATACAACATAGTCTGTGGTCATCGCGATCAATGCGATGGCGACTGCCACCACATAGTTAATCGTCACAACCCAGAATCGCGCAGCGGCCACACGCAGTTGTGCAGCTAATGCCAATGCCATATCAAGCATACCAGCTGGCACAAGCATTATCCCTAGCCAAGAACCACGGAGAATCAACTCCAAAATCATACTATCTTTGGCTTGACGCACTAGTACATCCGCAGTAACCGTTGTAACCACGCCAAACAGCAACACCATTAATGCGCGAGCCACCGCTATTCCACGCGCTCGAATAATCAGGTACGCCCAGAGTGAAAACGTCACAACCAGCGTGAGATTGGTAACTAATCTATTCAGGGTTATCAAGAAATCAGCAATCACACATCCTCTTTCTGTACGTGCGCAATTATAACATACCGTATTTTTTGGCAGATTTCTCATCAACACATAAACTTTTCCTCGTATTATAGGAGTGTGTGGATAACACAAACTTCAAAATACCGCATGGCTTTGAAAGGAATACGGATGAATTCGTTACGAACCACCATGTTGATGGCTGCGTTGACAATTCTCTTGATGATGGTGGGATCCCTGATGGGCGGGCGAGGTGGGATGTTCATGGCTTTCATCTTCGCTTTTGCAATGAACTTCGGCGCATATTGGTTCTCAGACAAACTCATTTTGCGCATGACACGAGCGCGCGAGCTCGGCGACAATGAAGGCGTCGAGTTGCGCAACATGGTTGCACAGCTAGCGCAACGTGCACAGCTCCCGATGCCCAAAGTCTACATCATCGAAGATGCCACACCAAACGCATTCGCCACCGGTCGCAATCCCGAAAACGGCGTAGTAGCTGTGACGACAGGCATTACACACATCCTCTCAAAAGACGAACTCGCCGGTGTAATTGCTCATGAGCTTGCACATATCAAAAACCGCGACACATTGATAAGTGCAATTAGTGCAACCATGGCTGGTGCAATCTCGATGATTGCAGACATGTTTCGCTGGGTGTGTATTTTCGTGAG
>CAYXXK010000003.1:52908-57251 GCA_964469045.1 uncultured Klebsiella sp. | reverse complement strand
GTCGAGTTTCGGCAGTAACGATGAAGATGCACCAAACCCAATCGCAATGATTGCGCTCTCAATTATCACACCGCTCGCCGCAACATTAATCCACATGGGAATTTCACGTTCACGAGAATTCATTGCGGATGCGGGTGGCGCCGAAATACAAGGGAACCCGTTGGCGCTTGCTAATGCGTTACGTAAACTTGAGCAAGGTGCACAACTGTCACAACTCCACACGAGCCCTGCAACTGCTTCGTTGTATATCATTAATCCATCTAGTGGTGGAGGGCTGTTGAGTTGGTTCAGCACACATCCGCCCACCGCAGAACGCATCGCGCGCCTCGAGGAATTGGCCAATAAGCGCCCATAACGAACTCAACCATAAGACATATGAAAGAGCAAAAAACACTGCCCCCATCGTGCATATGCACGATGGGGGCAGTTTAATTAACGCACTACCGTCAATACTGCCACACAAAAGAGGATTTGAATGACAACTGACGCACCCTGGAGCATACGAGCGATGAGTTTTTCGTAGCGAAAAAAGACAATTGATCCAATAAAATTTGCAAGAGTGAGCGCCAAAGCTGCAAGCGGCAGAAATAATGTTTGGTGACGTGGCCGAAGCTCAAGTACGCTCCCAACCGCATCAAAACGCATCTCAACTTCTGGCGACAAATCGGGATAGTGCCACGCAATTACACCAACTGCAATTACATTCACAAGAAGTGCAATCATCAAGAGTAATTTACTGCTCGCATCATTCCAAAATGACGAATTAAACCATGGCCCTGCTTCATAATCCGGAATGATACGCTTGGTTCCACCGAGATTGCGGAGTTGCTCTAGCTCTTGCACAAACATCTCCATCTCTGAAGGAGAGATTGCGAAAGTTCCACGCGATGTCACAATAAACAAACATCGACTAGCCGGAAGTGTACTACGTATGAATACACTATCGTGCCCGCTTGCGGTACCTTCACCCCAATAGCAGCCAATACCCTGTGTCATTGGTTGTGGTAGATTGTCAACCTGCATACCAAAATCAATGCGCTCTATCTGATCGAGCTGCACTGCTTCAACATCACCAAGTGCACCAATAAATACCGCATTGCGATCAAGACCATACCATAGTGAGATTGTTTGTAGCCAACGTAGCCAAGTAAATCCTGCCAACAGCAACATAAGCAACATCGCAACAAATTGGAGGAAAAACCCAAAATCTAATTGCCATGACGCGGGTTCGCCATTGAATGAACGCGAAATCAACCACGCAAATGCGATGAAACCTATTGAAAATATAAGCGCAATAGCAAACGCTAACCAACGCCCAATTGAAGGAAATGGCTTCCAACGACGCATGCTTCCCTCCATGTAAAAACAACAGTGGCAACAGTGTACCACTGTTGCCACTCGGTGATGAACATTACGGCTTGGCGGTTGGGGTTACCGTCACAGTTACCGTAGGAATTGCGGTTGGAGTGTCGGTTGGATAGCCAGCCAACGGGGCAGTCGGCAGCACAGGAGCTGCATCGGTTGGTTGGGGCACCACAGTTGGTGACGGCTCAACTGCATATGTCACAGTGTACTTGGCAGCAAGCCCATTAAACCATGTCTCGTATGCACGTGTACGCGCATCCGACAACTGTTCATCGAAAGACGGCACCTCTATACGATCAAGTTGAATAATATGCCACCCAAAAGCCGTTTGTACCGGCGATTGAGTATATGTACCTTCTTCCAGCGCAAGTGTTGCGTCAACATAGCTTGGATCGTACTGCGTACCTGCAATTGACTTACCGGTTGCATCAAATTTATCCATCGCACCGTCACGTGATTTACTGGTGAAATCATCAGAATCACTATTCACGAGCGACACAAAATCAGCTCCGTCATCAAGCTTTTTGATGATTGCCTCAGCGCGTGGCTTCGCATCTGCAAAAAGCTTCTCACGATCTGCATCCGTCGCACCTTCGGGCACATCAACACGCACCAAAATATGACTTGTTTCGTAGCCACTTGGTGTCGTTGAAGCAGTAAATCCGTCAGCTGGGATCAACTGCTCCTTGACCTTCTCAATCAACATGGTGCGCGTGTATTGCGCTTCAAGAGCCGCCACAAAATCTTCGCGCGTCAACTTAGGTGTTACACCTTGTTGATTTTGTGACGTTTGATAGCTGGTGAAGAGTTGGTCAATAATGTTTGGCGCGATAGTTTGCGCTTTGGCGGCATCGGGTGTCGCAGTAGGCGGCACAGCAGTTGGTTCAGCAACCTCCTCAGTTGTACCAGCTTGGCTCGTCGCAGTTGGTTCTGGAATCGGCGTTGCTGTTGGTGCATTCGGATCAACTACAGGGAACGCAAAGCTGAAGTCAGCCACAAAAAGCTGATCCATACGACCTTTGTCAGGCGATATATTAAACTCTTTGGCCGCACCAAGCTTAATCAACTCGCGGTTAACCCAGTCTTGCACAACCAAATCATCGACAGGTGCTCCAATCGAAATCTTAGAAATTTCTTCTTCGATGAATGGATTTTGTTGTGCGTAATTGGTTCCAAATGTACCACCAAATGTTGCCAATAAGACGTTTTGTGCCATACCAGACGTCAATGCAATACGTTTTTCTTGAACATACTGATTGCGGCTCAACACTGCGTCACCGACGCTGGCAATCTGTTGATTTGGCACATATACCAAGTCATATACCGCACCGGCTGCAAGAGCCACCAGCGAAACACCGATGGCAGATAATGTAGTCCACATTACCGTACGACGGCGACGCTCATCACGGTCGCGACGGGTGTTCTGACGATTTGCGGCAACGCGACGTGCTTGCTCGCGTGCATCGTGTGGTGGTTGTGTCATGCTAGACCTTTCTGCATGTCATACGCCCAATAATAATGATAGCGGTGCGCCCTTGTTCAGAGACGCACCGCTCATGTCTTCACGGTTTAGTTACGGACCGTAGCGCCGACGAACGCCATCAACGCCATATGGCGAGCGCGTTTTACGGCCAACGTGAGCGAACGCTGATGCTTGGCACATGTGCCGGTTCGGCGACGTGGCAAAATTTTGCCACGCTCTGAAACGAAACGCTGCAAACGCTTCAAATCTTTGTAATCGACGGTACCGATTTGATCGGCACAGAAAATACAAACCTTACGACGGCCACCAAACTTACGTCGCTGACCAGCAGCTTTGCGATTATCTTCAGTCATGATAAATCCTCTTGAATTGATTAGGCTTCGGCGCTGGATGCGTCGGCTGGAGCGGCTGCAACTTCAATTTGGGTCAACATGTAGCGCAATACTGATTCGTTGAGCTTCAAGGTGCGCTCCAACTCACGAATCTGCAAGGTTGGCAATGAACAGTTGATCAGCACATAATAACCCTCGGTGAACACACGGCGGCTTGACTCGCCTTCAGCGTACTCACGCATTGGGTAGGCAAACTTGCGTCGGCCCCATGGTGCTGATTGAGATACCGAATTGACAGCACCGCCGACAGCGGCAATCTGCTGTGAGACGCGCTCAATGGTGGCGCCAATCTCTTCTTCCGATGAACGCATCGGAGATACAATGAACAGCAGGTCATAGTCACGTTTACGATCGCGCATGATGACTCCTCTGGAGTTGCCCCACTCAGTGCTTTGACTCTGCGCAGAACCAAAGATGGTGGAGCAGAAGAAAACAATTCCAAGTGAAGATTATACCAAACCTAGCACCACTGATGCAAATCAAATTATGAATTGACGCCAATGATGAATAGCACCTTCGATGGGTGCTGAGTTAATCCCACCAGTCCCAACAATGACAAGTCCGCTCGGCCAAACTTCACTTTGCACTCCAGGATGAACCAAGAGCGCCGCAATAGGATCGTGCACTCCTATTCCTATTCTCCGTATATATGCAGTAACATCATTGCATGCCTGCGCAGACGGCGTTTCATGTACGGTTGAATATTTCGCATCAATCACAAAACCACACTCATCATCGGGACCACAACGGTGCCAAATTATCACATCGGGTATCGCCACACGCCCGTCACGAGACCATGCAGATGTGTGTTGTTGCGGCAACAAACGACGTTGATAGCCACACCACGTATCGCTGTCTATACTCATTGCATCGGTAGCCCCAGCGTCAATCGATGCAGTAATTTGGGGCGCCGTGACGCCGCATGCACACAACGCCGTAACCCATACCCAGCGCTCGTAGAGTACGGACGCATCCGCTGTGTGAAAGGTACTTCCCGTAGTATCTAATTTTCGACTTTGGGCAAGCGCTTGGCTAATCTGCGTAATCTTATACGCTAATGACTGATTCCACCCCACTGGTTGCATCAAACGCTGGCGCAGACG
>CAYXXK010000003.1:5370-52852 GCA_964469045.1 uncultured Klebsiella sp. | reverse complement strand
TCGGCAGTTACCTCATAATGCAACGCACAGAATTGCATAAATGCTGCCAATTGCATCTGCTCGTGCCTACTGAGTAACACGCCAATGCGTGGTTCTTCTGCCATTGGAATTGGTTGCAATGTAGGTGTATATACGCCTATTCTGTCAAATCGAAGTGTAGCGTCATCCCCACCCCGCCACTCTTGCACGCTATTTTGAGTCGACTGCGCGATGAGACGTACCAGTGTATGACAAATCTGTATGCACGATGCCCCCATACGTGACTCGAATGAATCCCGTTGTTGCATCATACGGGACCATTCGCTTTGCCCAACGCACAAGCGTGGATCTATTGCAACTAATTGTGCAATCACCTGTGAAAGGTCTGATTGACGTTTTTCATCTTTGATTATGTTTAAGTTCACATACTGCACCATCTCGCCCCAATCGACAATAAGCATCGCCCACCAACACGTATGCGAGCGTTGCCATAGCCAGCAAAATGATGCACGATCTAGTGGCGCAAGCTGATGGTTTTGCACCGTTACTGTCACTGCACCAAGTGCGTTTATCACATACATCTGTGCAGGCAATATATCGATATTCGTAACATCTGAAGTGATTTCGATTATGTGTGGAGTAGCATATGTCACAACCCCTCCTTAACCACAGCGGTGAGTGATGGTATGATAGATATGCGAATAAAGGACAGCGTAATGAATCGCCTCTACCTGAATATTATTATTATTGCCTCAGAAAAACAAAAAGGTAGTCAATCGCCTTTCACATATCATACTGATAGCGAGATACCTGTAGTACCTGGCGCTATTGTCTATGTACCATTCTCAAACCAAATCGTCATAGGTATTGTCATCGAAACTACGTCATTTGTCCCAGCATTTACGACAAAGTCAATCACAAGCCGTACACCGTTTCGTTTGACCGACGCTCAACTCGCATTAGCCACATGGATGTCGCGGCACTACCTCGCATCACTTGCCACGGTATTTGGCCTATTTGTGACAACGGCCGTCGTACCGGCACCAGAGCGTCGCTGGCAAGTAACCACTGCAGGGTTAAATGTGGACTTACACACCTTGCCCGAAGATGAGCGAG
Source organism: uncultured Klebsiella sp. (assembly GCA_964469045.1). Classification (GTDB taxonomy): domain Bacteria; phylum Chloroflexota; class Chloroflexia; order Chloroflexales; family Roseiflexaceae; genus UBA965. Next base: position 51,757 of record CAYXXK010000003.1, on the reverse strand, counting down.
GCCTGCTTTATCTGGTGCGACAACATCATGTCATGAGCGAGCGTGACATTGCGTCACAGGCTGTTTTCAGCAGAGCAACACTAGCACAACTCCGCAAATGGCTGGTAGCTCGGGGGCATATACAGGTTTCGTATCACGTCGAAATTCCAGAGCCAGCGTTGCCAACAATAAAGATGATTCGTTATGTAAATAACAACCATCACATCGCACTCACTGCCACGCAGCAAGCACTGCTTACACAAATTATCAATGCTCCCAATCAACAATTACCGGTGCGCGACGTGGGGAAACCGACAATCGTGAAGCGCTTAATTGACGCTGGCTCATGCGAAATCATTGACGTACCAGTCGCGCTTGCAACTGTGCGTAATCCAGTGTTGCTCTCAGCAGACCAACAGCATGCAGCCCAAGAAATTCTTTCAGCATTTGATACACATCGCACTTTTTTGCTGGATGGCGTGACGGGCAGCGGCAAAACAGAAGTCTATTTTGCGTTAATTGATGAATGTTTGAAACAAGGGAAGCAAGTCTTGGTACTTGTGCCAGAAATTGCATTAACCACTCAACTTGCAGCACGCTTCTCGAATCGGTTTCCTGGGCGCGTCGGTGTTATCCACGGTCAAATAACCGCAAAACAGCGACGCCAACAGTGGTATCAAAGTTTGACCAACACCATGCCAATTATCATCGGCCCACGATCGGCACTTTATGTACCACAACCATCTCTGGGACTCATCGTGGTTGATGAAGAGCATGATGCTTCGTACAAAAGCGAATTCACCCCATATATCAATGCGCGTGATGCCGCAGTGATGTATGCCAAAATCGCAAATATTCCTGTCGTACTAGGGAGTGCTACACCATCTATTGAGGTTATGCACGCGATTAGTCAACAACGCATAACGCATTTGACACTACCTGAACGACTCGATACTCATGGTATACGCATCGACAGGCCGTCTGTGCGCATCATTGATATGCGAAGCGAACAATGTGTTGACTCATATGGCGTTCTGGGTCACACGCTGGCCACACACATCGCTACTACCATCGACGCACAACACCATGTGTTACTTTTGCTTAATCGGCGTGGCAACAGCGGGACACGCATGTGTCGTGCATGTGGTGCAGTTTCGCGATGCTTTCAGTGTAGTACACCAATGTCATTGCATCTTGCAGCAGGCAAATCACGGAGTATCTGTCACACATGTGGCGCACAACGCCACCCAGACTCGCACTGTCGTGAGTGCTTTCATAGTGAGTTTGTCGAATATGGTAGTGGAACGCAACGTGTTGTAGAAATAGTACAGACTCTTCATCCTGATGCTACCGTTGTTCAGTGGGATCGCGACACAGCAGACAGCGCTCACGATCATCGTGCGTTGTTAGCACAGGTTGAAACCGCCGAGAAAGTCATCATCGTTGGTACGCAGATGATTGCAAAGGGGCTTGATTTACCAAAAATACGCTTAGTTGGTGTAATCAATACAGATATAGCGCTGCATCTGCCCGATTTTCGCGCTGCAGAACGCACATATCAACTCTTGACTCAAGTCGCAGGGCGAGCAGGACGACGGCACGGAGATGCACATGTTATCTTTCAGAGTTATCAGCCAGATAATTATGCCATTCAAGCCGCCGCGCGATATCAAAGTCAAACGTTTTATGCGGAAGAACTTGCATATCGCAAGCACGTCAATTACCCACCATTTCAACGAATGGTCAAACTTATCTGGACTCATAGCAATCCAGTCAAATGCGAGCAAATAGCACGCAACGAAAGCAATACGATAATGGGGATTCTAAAAAATGATTACCCGCAAGCACGAATTATTGGGCCTACACCAGCTTTCTTCATGCGCATACGCGGCATGTTTCGTTGGCAGGCAGTCATCGTTGCTCCGCAAATGCGCAACATACTCGACCACATTGCACATACGCATCATGCTATAGTAGACGTGGATCCGGTTTCGTTACTCTGAGGGCAGCATGCAATTACGTCGATATGCATGGATATCATTATTAGTCGCCGTTGGTGTGATTGTCCTCAAAGTCAGTGCGTATCTCCTCACCAATTCGATTAGTTTGTTATCAGATGCACTAGAATCCATCGTAAATGTACTCGGTGCCACAGCAGCGATGTGGGCACTTGCAGTAGCTGAGCGTCCGCCCGATGACGAACACGCATATGGCCATGACAAAGCGGAGTTTTTTAGTAGTGGATTCGAAGGGGCCCTCATTATGATGGCCGCGATTGGTATTAGTGGCACAGCGATCTGGCGACTTATCTATCCTGCACAAGTTGATGTGGATGTGATTGGTATAAGTTTGGCGATAGCCACTTCTCTCATAAACTTTGCGCTAGCGCGCTGGTTGTTTTCTGCAGCAAAAAAACACGAATCTATCGCACTTGAAGCGGATGCTCACCATCTCATGAGCGATGTGATTACGTCGATTGTGGTTGTCGCAGGCGTAATACTGGTGGGAATCACGCAATGGAGCTGGTTGGACCCGTTGATGGCATTCGTGGTGGGACTTAATATTATTCGCATGGGATGGCAACTTATTCGCCGGTCGCTCGATGGGTTGCTCGATCCAGCATTAAGTGCCGCAGAACAAGCAACCCTGCACAGCGTACTCGAGTCATTCGCATCAGATGATGTTTCGTTTCATGCAATCCGCACACGCAAATCGGGCATCCGCAGATTTGTATCGCTGCATCTGCTCGTTCCCGGCGATTGGAGTGTACAGCGCGGGCACGAACTCTCAGAGACAATCGAAGACGCCTTACATGCAGTCATGCCGGGCTTGCATGTATTGACCCATCTCGAACCCAAAGATGACCCAGCATCGTTTATTGATATCCCGCTCCATCGTGGCAAAACCGTGCGCTAAGAAGCAGCAGATTCAAGTTCGGACACAACATGTTTCACGCTGTGCACAAACGTCGTCTTTGCATGCGGCGTCGTTAGTTGTGCCATCGAATCAACAACTCGCCACAACAAAGAATAACGCTTCACACGAGCAATTTCATCGCTCGTAATCGGAGCATGCATCGTGTAGCCCTCGAAGAACCCTTGTCGGAACGCGGTACCTAATGATGTGCGCATACTTGCAGCAACATCAAACATCGGATCACCAGCGACAATCACACCCGATCTCGTTAACCCTTCGAGTTGAATGTTGCCGTGCACCAACACGAGTATACTCCGGCTATGGATGTCTCCAAATAGCACCACAGGAGCAAAATGTTGTAACAGTGGATGGGTGATTGTTTGTCTCACTAATGAGCCTAGTAATTGTTTACCAAGCAACTCTTCGAGACGAACAGCATCACCACGATCAGATAACCACTGCTGTATCAGCGATCCCCATGTGCGCGTCGACCACTTACCACTTGGTTGTGGCGCGCCTAAACCGTGCGCAGGTAGTAGATGCAGGCTACGTATCACACGGCCTACTTGTCTAGCGGCAACACGTTGCATCGGCTCATCGAGCACACTCTCGAGTGCGACTCCAGCAACAAATGAATACACAGCATACGCAACCGGTAATGCCGTAAACGACAGATCTTGTTTGAGAACCCGCGGGAAAGGCAAATGTTTCGAATCTGCCATTTTGTTGAGATACACTTCCGCACAAAGTTGCTCAACACTCGCAAACACCACTACCGCCGTTGATAAGCCTGATACTTTTATTTCAATACGGTCTGGCACCACTAGTTGTAGCATCATTGCGCTGGGATACAACTTCATTGAGGATATTGCTACAGTTACAAAATCTTTTAACCGATTTAGAATTGGCCGATTAAAGTCACTTGCAATCTGCGCATCCAACATCGCCAAGTCTGCTTCTGCTTGAAGCTTATCGTATACTTCATCGGTATGACCAAACACGGACACATCCCCACATAACACTTTCCCATAGCATAGCACAGAACGATAACCCTCACGACTACATAGTAGTGTAGCCGTGAGGGTGGGGGGCGATTCCGAGAACAGGAGCGCGTTATTCTTCGGGGAAGAGCGCAGCACTGAGATCGCGCTCACCGTTACTCGCAGAAATACAGCCACTCGTCTTGCCTGCATTCTCAGGGCGTTCTGCAAGTTGCAATGATGCAAATGCTGCAGCACCTGAACTGATGCCAACCATCAGTCCTTCTTCTTTGGCCAAACGTCGGGCGGTTGCAAACGCATCATCATTCGCAACTTTGATGACTTCATCATAAATACCAGTATTTAACACTTCTGGCACAAACCCAGCGCCGATACCTTGAATCTTATGTGGCCCAGGTTGGCCCCCTGACAAAACAGGCGATGCTTCGGGTTCGACAGCAACGATTTTGATGTTGGGATTAAATCCACGTAATACCTCGCCGACACCAGTCACCGTACCACCCGTACCAACGCCAGCCACAAAAATATCTATATTGCCACCGGTATCGCGCCAAATCTCCTCAGCAGTAGTACGACGATGCACCTCTGGGTTTGCCAGATTTTGGAACTGCTGTGGGATCCAACCACCTGGTGTCTCTGCAGCAATTGCTACTGCACGCGCAATCGCACCGCGCATTCCTTCGCTTGCTGGCGTTAAGACTAACTCAGCACCATACCCCTTAAGCAACTTACGGCGCTCAATACTCATTGACTCTGGCATCGTCAAAATCATGCGGTAGCCACGAGCAGCAGCCACCATCGCCAAACCAATACCCGTGTTCCCACTCGTGGGCTCGATGATAACGGTTTTTTCAGGTGCAATAATCCCCGCCTTCTCAGCTGCATCAATCATCGCAAACCCAATACGATCCTTGACGCTTCCACCCGGATTAAACCACTCAAGCTTGGCTACCACTGTGGCTCCAGTCGCACGCACCCGGACAAGCGGCGTGTTCCCAATCAATTCAACAATGCTGTTATAAATTGTCATCGCTTGATTCCTTATTGTTGAGTTATACACTCAAATTACTCATTTATTATACGTATTTTTGAAAATGAATGCAAGCACATGCAACTAAATAGGCACAAAGTACGTCAGAGAGGGGGAGTAATATAAAGGAGGACATCATGACCAGCCCAGAGCAACAAAACACGCCACAGGCGGAGCAGAATGCAGAGAGCGGTTCATTGGTACACGAACTTCGCACACTCGGAAGTCAACTCGAATCCGTCGTACGTGCGTTTTTGCAGAGCAACAAAGCACACAGTCTGCAACAAGAGTTACAGAATGGTGTTAACGAACTCGTACAGAAGCTGCAGAACGCCACCACAAGTGAGCCTGTTGTTGAGGCGAGCGAAAAAGGGAAGCAGCTTGTCGAGAAAGCGTTTGAAAATCCCGCAGTCACAGAGGCACATGCAAAAGTGATTAAAGGATTGAGCAGTCTCAACGATGAATTGCGTAAAATGGCAAACACGCTGGCTGACGACAAATTCAACGACACCAATACCACACCACCCAAAGCTGACTAACACACAACATCCACCTCACGCAGTTAACTGCGTGAGGTGGATGTGATTAACGCAAATGGGCATTCATGAGTTGGGTGCTCAACTCCCACAGTTTTCTCCGCGCGGTATAGTCATACGACGCACGTGACGACGCAGCCGCTTGCTTATTTACAAAATACCGTCCGGTCACATTCGCAACTGCATTACTATTGGCAAGATGAATTGACGTCTCTGCGCCTTGCGCAGGGGTAATTGCCACATAGCGTTGCAAAAAGCCAAAAACGGTTGCGAATGTTGACTGCGTATTTTGTGCAAACCCAGTTTTGACAAATCCCGGATGTAGTGCATTGACTGTCACATCAGAGTCCTGGAGTCGGTCGGCCAGCTCGTACGTGAAGAGCCAATTGCAGAGTTTAGATTGCGCATATGCCTTCCAGCCGCTATAGCGCTTAGCAACATGAATATCCGCGAAATCAATCCGCGCACCTTGGTGAGCTGCAGACGACACATTGATCACACGCGCTGGAGCTGATGCACGCAGCGTGCGTAACAATAAATTAGTCAGCACAAACGGTGCCATGTGATTCAGCGCAAACGTCATTTCGATACCATCGGCACTGAGTTGATGTGTTTGAAAAAACGCTCCTGCGTTATTAAGCAACACATCAACGCGTGTATATTTTTGGGCTATGTAGTTGGCTAACAGTTGCACTTCGCTAATACGGCTGAGATCGGCAACAAATGCATCAAGATGTGCATCTGGGATATCGGCGCGGATCATTGATAAGGCAGATTCAACACGATGGCCATCTCGGCCCACTAGCACAACGGTAGCCCCTGTACGAGCCAACTCATGCGCAGATACCAAGCCAATACCGTTTGTTGCACCTGTGACAACCATGATTGTTTCGGATTGCGTCATATTATCCCTCTCAATATGTCAACCAGATATACCTATGATCTCATCATACTGTATTTCGTTAGATGTCTTCACCAGTTGCAAGTACATGGTGGAGTTTTAGTGCCAACCAGAGTGACAAACGCGTTTCGTTGTGATCTAAATCAACCTGACAAATTTGTGCAATGCGTGAGAGACGGTATAACAAAGTATTTCGATGTACATGGATGTGTTCGGCTGTACGCGCCAAATTACCGGCGCAATCAAAATACGCTTCAAGCGTGTGCAACAATTCACCGCGTTGCTCGCGATCGTAGTCAAGCAATGCCCCGAGGTGATGTCGATAAAACGCTTGTGTTTCGGAGGTTTCAATCATAGGTAAGAGGAGCTGATACACCCCAATATCGTCATACAGGTGAGGCATAGGCATAGTGAGGCGAGGTAGACGCAACACTTGCTCTGCATCATGTACCGACCGATGCCATTCGGTGGTCGCTAGCGCAACACGCCCTACCGTCATACGCATTTGGGGGAATTTGGTGTGAAGCGCGCGCCATACCTCACTCGAAACAGATTGTACTTGTTGTTGGATTGGCAAAAAACAAAGCACCCCGTGCATATGCACAATCCAAGGAATATTCAATGAAAGTGATTGAAGCATCGTAGCAAACTGTGATTGCAATGGTGCGACATGCACGGGAGGCACTGCAACGATTGCGGCACAATGCGGCACACGCATATCGAAACCGAGTTCACGGGCACGTTGCTGAATAATCATGGGGTCAGTGAGTTGACCACTCAATACCTGTTCGACCAAATTACCACGATAGCGCGCTTCGACTGCGTTCAGCGCATGACTTTTGGTAAGTTCAAGCGCTAACGCCATTGATGCACGCCGGACGGTTTGGCGATCTGATTCAGACAATGCTTGACCAATCAGCACGGTATACCCCAGTGCTTGGTCACCAGCAACTAACACATGGCACCAAAACTCGAGCCCGGCTAACTGGGTTGAACCAGCGCGTGGCATGTATTGCATCAATACATCAAGGTGAGCGTTGTGCTCATCGGTTACAAGCAGATCACCTTTACCAGAATAAATCGCCACACTCCGTCCAGTACGAGTGGCAAGCGTGGTAGCCATGACACCAATGCCAGCACCAGCGAGCGACTGCTCACCGAGTTCGAGGGCGATTTGGGCTGCACGGCGCTCAAGTTGCGCATCGTAGTCGCTTATTAGGCGTTGCAACTCGCGGTCAATTTCACGAATATCGACATCACTGACGCATTGAACGAGTGGTATTTGGTGCTTATCTGCAATTTCGATTGCACGAGGTTCAATTGCTCCCACAACAGCAACCGCAGCTACCGGCACTCCGGCAAGACGCTCAACTAACATAGCTAATGAAAGCGGCGGATCGATGTCACGCAACGCAAGAATCGACACCAATGCAAACTCGCCGCCACGCAAATCACTAAAGAGAGGCGCAACTGCACGTGCTACCGCTGGCCATGAAACATGGCGATGTAGGCCTGCATGACCTGCAACTACACGCGTCGAAACAGGCAGTGCGAGTCGTATAGCGTCATGGACTGTAACCATTGGCATAATCAGTTTCCTCTCACGCCAAACATACTGCGTACCACGATGTACGACTCAAACAATTACGCTAAATCTCGAGCACCGGTGCTAGATACGGAAAAATCGTCTCGCATAAACGCAGCTCAGTATCATCGCAATACAACATGCCAGCACGTCGCAACGCACCAATAGAGCGATACCCAAACGCCATTTGCGCAAGTGCATGCACCTCAACTTGTTTGATGCGGAGTGAAGCTTCACGTGTTCCATCAATAACACTCACCGCACCCCGATCAAACATAATCATGGCTCGTTCATCGCTAATTTCGACACGCACACCACCTTGCCAATCTGCATATTCCGACGCCAAAATCCGATTTCGGAACGCCGGTTTCAACGCTTCAAGCATCTTTGGCAAATCAATTACACCGGCAAGCATAGTGGTGGTTGAAGCAGATGCAACACGTGTATGCGCACGTTGTTCTTGTGCCATCCGAGTTACTGCATGATGTTGGGATAACTGCAATCCCAACTTCGTGGCATCACCAACATGCGCAATCAAAGCGGAAACGAGCTCGTAGGCAGCGCCATCATCAGTGGCAACAGCACGTTTCACAAACATGCCATGAGATTGTGGCGTTAATTGTGCTGCCGCTCGCAATTGTCCATCGCGTCCATAGAGCTGTAACCACTCTGATGTATTCACAACTGCTTCTTCTACAAACGACACATCATTATCAAGTTGAGTACGTGCAATGCCACGGATGATTTCAACGTCCGCAAGCGACAACAGACCTATCCGTGTACGACCAGGCTCAATCGCACGTGAAGTACCGGCATGAAGCCAGCGCGTTTCGACGTCCATACAAATAGGTGCAAACCCATATTTGGACCAAAACGCCACATCCCCATGCACAAGCACAATTCCAATTCCTTCATCAAGAAGTGATTGGGCTTGATACATCAATAATTCAACGATTACCTCATCAGATTGCGTTGACGCTTTGGTTGTATATCGGACCGTTGCAACATCAATCAGTGCAACACCAACTCGCACACGATCATGACTCACAACAGAAAGCGCCACGGGTGTGTCGCTTGACCATGCAACAGCAATACTACTCGGCCGGAATCGCTGCATGGTCATCCAGACATCAAGTCCACCGAACTGTGTCATCACTGACGACTGCTGCGCTCCCGTTAACTCGGTCCAAAAAGCATATGAATATACAGTCATTAGTCTATCCAATCACATAAAGTAGCGATTCTATGGGCACTCCCATCACGGAGCCAGCTATCAAGTTGTGCTTGATCTTTGAGTTGTTGGCCACGTAAGCGAGGGACATGAATAAACCCTGATTGAAGTTCGGGCAACATCGACATATCGCCCCAGAGCTTTTCAAATTGCATGACAGGGAACACATCCTCTTGTCCATTCCCCCAACGTTTTTTGACGTCCTTGATGGTGACATAGGTAGGCATTCGATGGGCAAGTGCACGGACTGCCGCATGAACACGATCGGGATGGTTGATGACATCCTCACGAGAAAGTTCAAACACACCAAAGACGGCATCAAGCGAAATCCAATTCGTCAGTGTATTGTAGTAACGCAACCCAAACTCTGATTCTGCACGTGGAAAAGCCAGCCCCTCGACAAGACGCAACTGATCATCGACGCGCGCTAAGCCACCACCACGGTCATCAATACGACGAGTCGTAACTTCAAACGACAACGCATTCCCACTTACGATATGCAGTCCAAGCATCGAAGGATCGAGAGTCGCACCGAGTGTGTCAACATTATGCATCATCATGTATTTGAGTTGGGGTTGTGTTTGGAGCAACGTTGCCATTACTCCGTTGCGAAGCATATTCGCAAACTCAAACCAGTGACCAACAGGATGCATGCACTGGTGCGGCAAATTATCGGTGTAATCAGTTGCTTCACCATGATGCAGTGCCCAACCAATCAATGCCGCATGCACACTATCACGCATTTTCTGCGCTTGCTCATCAAGTACTTGATGTGGCATTTCGTCCCACAGAAAACGCAAATCACGAGCAGTCGGTATCATACGCAACCCAACAGACTTTCCCTCAGACAAGACTATTTGCCCATCATATCCCCACGGTTTACCGCGTTGATACTGAGCACGATACGCCGACTGCATTGGTTGATTCGTCAAGAAGCTGGTCGTAAAGATATGTACGGGAGCAACGCCATACTGGCGTGCAACTTGTCGGCTTTTGGCAATATGGACATCTACGAACGTCCGATGCTTACCTGCAAATTTAGCAAATGGATGAAGTGCTTTGACCACACCAGCACCTTGGGTCCATCGACTCCCTGCACCACCCGCTAACGAAACGACCGCTACCTCACCGGCATGCATCGCTGATACACCATAGCGGACGATTGATGCATCAACCGCGCCTGTCGCATCAATAACATCCCCTGGCAGCACATCGGTTATTACACTGTTAGCTGAAAGCCGGTTTTGCATCAGTCCAATGCGTCCCATTTTCACATCGACACGGATTTGTTCGTGGAGTTCACGATCAAATCCATTGGAATCAAGTAGTGCGTAGAGTTGACTAGATTGCGACACCGCTGTCGTTGCATGAGGCAACATTTGGTCAAACAAGCGTGGAACCACACGCGCCAATTCGGGATTAGTCACACAAGCCATCCCAAAACGATCAAGTTCTGCACGACGTGTTTGGTTGAGTGTACGCGGATTCGCACGTAGTAGAGCGGGCATATGCAATGAGTAGTAACTCGTCGGGAGCAAGAATACATCACCTTCACAAAGCTCTGCCCATGTCCCACGTTCATTTATGGCAAAATCATAGACCACCGGCCGCATAGCAAATGGCAAGGCATCTTGTAGTTGTTGACGTTGATCGTCCATGATTTCTTGGAGCGCTGACTGTGCTTCACGTTTGATGGAGGGATCGACAATAAAGCCCATACCACCACCAGACATGCCACCAAGCATCCAAAACCCCCAAAACTTATCACCAAATCGTTGTTCGACGGCTGAAATCAACCCTTCGGTGTAACGATTGGTTGCCCAGGGGATGATGGTTTGGATGGGACCGCGAAAGTTTTGCGTGGTAATCTGCCCGACACGGCGGATATCCCCGTGCGTAAGCGCATCAATGAGCTGTTGCATGAGGGCGATGGCCTCAATGCGCGCTTGCCATTCTGACGGTGATCGCAACAGATACTTTTCAGTGACCATTTCCAAAATAGGGCCGACGTTTTGAGCCATGCCGCCATGTACGACAACCAAACTTTCTTGCAATTTGGCTCTCGCAGTAGCGTCTATCTGGGTTTCATCAAACAACACATGATTCGGCAACAAACGCCCACGGCTTACACCGTACTCAGGGTCTGTAGGCGTCGCAGTCACACCGGTGATTAATTTTATGCCTGGCCACACACCACCAGAATCTTGCCAGCCACCACCAGAACCAGCCAGCCATTCGCCGAGAATAGCTCTTGCAGCCACTAATCGGCGCTCAGGCTCGGTTAATCCATGTGCAAGTTGTGAAGTTTGACCAGTAGCACGCATACACACACTTATCAGCGCAGCCAGCAAACTCGTCGATACCGCAAGACGAGATCCCTTGGGAATATCGTTGACAGAAGAAACAATCTCAAGACCATGATTCGGCGCAATCAATCGCGACAACAAATCAGCCAACGAACTATTTGAATGTTCCATACCTGGGGGCACAATTCCCGAAGCAATCACTGCGCCCTTGAGAAGGCCGAGATAATCGCGCCCAAAATCAAACAATTCAGCTAGCGATGTGATATCAGCAGTGGCACCTAAGTCAATACTCGTGAGGCGCAACACCGGTTCATCAATGACGCGCAAATATGCTTCGACCGGCGGGCGTGTGTCGCAATCTCGACCACGTACACCCAAGTCCACTGAGATATTGAGTACTTGCGCACCTTCAGGAAAGTCCATTCCCAAAAAGAAAATATCACTCCAGCCACTATGCGACAAATCCATACGGACAGGAGTACGTTCTTGTACAACTGGGAATGCTCCATCAACACTGCGTTGCATCAATCTAGGCACAATCCGCAACGGATAGTCAGCAGGATGGCCAACCCGAAACATCCACTGATTCCCACGCACTGCACGCACGCTTTGACGCACTTGGTTTGCAAGCGTCTGAAAGGCAAGTTGATGATATGCCTGAGCAAGTGCACTCGAGAGCGCATCAGACGGCGCAGGCACAAAAACTTGGTTGAAGCTCGCAATAGCTTCTTCAAAACGTCGGTTGAGTAGATGCAGATAACCGTCAAACGGCACATAGTCTGATTGATTCGGTGCATAATGCTGTGGCAAATGAAAGCGATGAATCGCATAGAGAAAAAAGAGTGCACGCACTCGTTCGTATAAATTCGTACGTTCACGACGAAATTCTTCGAGTGCAGTAATTTCTGCTAATAATTCACCGTATGAAAGCTGTTGACACACCGCATCAAGTGATTGATTTCGTTGCGTGTCATCAAGAGCGATAATAATCTGACAGAGACGTGACACAAATCCTCCTTCTGATTACTCACCGCGTCGATGCATCAAGAGTTCAACGAGTGTCGCCATCACTTCATCACGCTCGCTACCATGCAATCCAAGCGCTAACTGTGCGGTCAACAGGCCATATTTCGCACCGGTGTCATAACGTCGGCCAATATGTGCTAGCGCGAGATATCGCTCTTGTTGCGCAAGTTGATTGAGCGCCGGTGAAAGTTGCAGTGTTTGGTCCGGATTATTGGCAAAATCTTTTGCGAGTATTTCAAAAATACTAGGAGTTAAGACATGCATGCCAAATTGACACAAATAATGGCCTGCACGCAATCCGGGCACGAGCAAGTGTTGTTCTGCAGCGGTAGGTGTGGGTTTTTCGATGACACGATCAATCGTATAAATTTGTGCACGTCCGGGCAGCGGGCGCCCACCAACCACGCCGTAATACGGCAAAAGGTGCTCACGCGACGATTGAACTGCAGAGACTGCACACGATTCGGCAGTTGCCAAATCAATGACTTGTTGGGCACAACTACGATTAGCATCCGCAATGTAGATGTGATCTCCTACGAGGTGCAAAAACGGCTCTTGCGTCATCGCTGATTCCGCCTGCAGAATGGCATGACCATACCCACGCGGTTGTAATTGCTCTACAAAACGAATTTCTGCATGAATATCCTTGATGGCATGTCGATACGCTTCGGCCATTTGTGGCGCAACAACGATAACAACCTCACCTATTCCAGCATGCACTGCCTCAGCAACAATAATGTGCAGGAGTGTTCTGGAAACGCCATCGCGGTCAACCAAGCGCTGGAGCGGAAGAGTTTGTTGTGCAGGAGAAGCTGCAGTAATTAATGCGCGGGTAATTCGCACAAACGCCTCACTTTCAAATTACGGGATATTATAGCAAAGGCTTCACTGTGAAGCAGATAAATCATGCATACGCATACCAAGTTCCATTACCAATAACTCATCCGCGACATTCAGTTATAGTGCACAAATCAATATGCACGTACGAAGAACCACGTCTACATTGATTTGTTAGAGTTTTGTACCAATATAGTTATTCCGCACAAGATTTATTATATTGTATCGTATACAACGTGTAAGCGCAGAAAAATGTATTTCTTTTCTTGACGTTATTGCACAACCTATCTATACTGTATGCGCTTGGCAATGGGGCCTTGCCGTGTGTAAAAAGGACATACGGTCACGAGGAGTCACTATATGCGATCAACTATCGCTCAATTTTTTGGACCAAATGCGGGATACGTCTTAGAGCAGTATGAGCTGTATCTGAAAGATCCGCTTGCAGTCGAACCCGACATGCGTGCATGGTTCGAGAGTCACGGGAATCCAATCGTGACGCAATCCAATGCTACACGTACACGTACCGAAAGCGATAGCTCGGTTGATAATGAACACGCCATAGCCGCTGCGCGACTAATTCGTTTCATTCGCGAAGTTGGACATCTTGAGGCATCTATCGATCCACTCGGAAAAAAACCCGTGAGCGATCCGAGTCTTGAATTGGCGTATCACGATCTCTCCGAAAGTGACTTGGCAGCATTGCCTGCCACCATTTTACGAAGTCCGTTGGCAGCCGAATGCCGAAATGCGCTTGATGGAGTGAATGCACTCCGTCGTTTATACTCGGGAAGTATCGGATACGAGTCAGACCATATTCAGATATATGAAGAACGCAAGTGGTTTCATGATTCCATTGAAACACGTCGTTTTTTCTATGGATTTACGCCACAACGCAAACGCGAGATCCTTGAACGCCTTACTGAAGTCGAGACATTCGAACGCTTTCTCCACACCACGTTTGTTGGCCAAAAACGCTTCTCACTCGAGGGTTGCGATATGTTGTTGCCGATGCTCGACTCAATTATCCGCAACGCAGCTGCCGCAGGCACAAAGGAAGTTGTCATTGGCATGGCGCATCGTGGTCGTCTCAATGTGCTTGCTCATGCGCTCGGTAAGCCGTACCACCATATCCTCAGTGAGTTCTTGTTGGCGCATCGTGATGCGCATCACCCCGTTGTCCGCGAGGCGCATGGCTGGACGGGCGACGTGAAGTATCACCTCGGCGCACGGCGTGCCTATAAAGACAGTGGCATCGAACAAATGCCGATTACCCTTGCACCCAACCCAAGCCACCTCGAATTTGTCAACCCAGTCGTGGCGGGTCGTGCCCGTGCAGTACAGGATGATCGGAGCAAATCAGGCAAACCAACGCGCGACCGCATGGCTTCACTAGCTATCATCATCCATGGTGACGCTGCATTTCCTGGGCAAGGCATCGTCGCTGAGACGCTGAACATGTCTGGTCTTGAAGGGTATAGCATCGGCGGCACCATTCACATCATCCTCAACAACCAGATTGGTTTTTCGACGGAACCACGCGATAGCCGCACAACACTCTACTCAAGTGATTTGGCTAAGGGCTTCGAGACACCCATCGTGCACGTAAACGCCGATGACGTGGAGTCATGTGTTGCTGCCGCCCGCATGGGTCTAGCGTATCGTAATGAGTTCCACAAAGACTTCTTAATAGACCTCGTCGGCTACCGCCGCTGGGGACACAACGAGGGCGACGAGCCTACGTTTACACAACCGTTGATGTACGCCCAAATTAGCAAGCATCCAACAGTTCGTCAGCGCTATGCCAAACAAATGGTTGCAGATGGTATTATCTCAGCTGACGATGCAGATACGCTGATCAAGAATGTCCAAGAGAAGCTCAAGCAAGCCAAGCATCTCGCCGAGACGGCACCGGTCTTGCCTGAATCACCCAGTCAACCACCGGCTGGTATTGCCGGCCGTACCGTCACTGCGGTTGACGAAGCTGTCCTGCGTGAACTCAACGATGCGCTTCTGCAATTACCGCAGAGCTTTAGTGTCAACCCTAAACTGAGCCGACTATTCGAAAAACGACGGACGGCGTTTGAGCAACCAGGCGGTATTGATTGGGCACACGGCGAGGCGCTCGCATTTGCGTCACTCTTGCGTGAGGGCGTGCCGGTACGCATGACTGGCCAAGACAGCCAGCGCGGCACTTTCAGCAATCGTCACTTGGTGTTGCACGATGTCGAGAATGGCGAAAGCTATGCGCCGATGCAGCATTTGCCGCAATCAAAAGCATCGTTCTCGGTGTACAACAGTCCATTATCAGAGAACGCTGTCCTTGGGTTTGAATATGGTTACGGGTCGCATGCGCCTGACACCCTAGTACTCTGGGAGGCACAGTTCGGCGACTTTGCCAACGGTGCCCAAATCATCATCGACCAATTCATTGTGTCAGGCCGCAAGAAATGGGGCTTGCAGCCATCACTTGTTCTTTTACTCCCACATGGCTATGAAGGGCAAGGCCCTGAGCACTCGAGTGCACGTCTTGAACGCTTCTTGCAACTTGCTGCAGACGACAACATCCGCGTGGCAAACTGTACAACTGCCGCCCAGTACTTCCATATTTTGCGCCGTCAAGCAGCGCTACGCACCATCGACCCGCGGCCACTGATTTTGATGACGCCAAAGAGCTTGTTGCGCCATCCCAAAGCAGGGTCATCGCTTAACGACTTGGCACAAGGACGCTTCATGCGTGTAATCGATGATGTCGATGCACAACAACGAGCAGAGCAAGTACAGCGCCTCATTTTCTGCACTGGCAAGGTGTATGTCGATTTGGTAACGAGCATTGCGCCCGAGCAGATGAGCAATGTGGCCGTTGTGCGCATTGAGGAGCTCTACAGCTTCCCAGCGGCCGATGTACAAAAGGTGCTTTCACGCTACCCAAACGTACAAGAAGTTGTGTGGCTCCAAGAAGAACCAAAGAACATGGGTGCTTGGAGTTACGTGGCACCACGACTCAAAGCGTTATTACCAAACGAGTTACCGTTTGCATATGTAGGTCGTGCCGAATCAGCCAGTCCAGCCGAAGGTTCACAATCAGATCACGCCGAAGAACAACAACGGATTATTCAGCATGCCGTGTTGCAGCCTATTGGCGTATCCGATGCGGTCGTCGCATAATTCAGTAAGGGGATAGATGGATATGAGCAGTGAAATCAAAGTTCCAGTACTCGGCGAATCTATCGTCGAGGGAACACTCGCACGATGGCATAAAAAAGTAGGCGACGCCGTCAACGCCGGTGATGTCCTCGCTGATCTCGAAACAGACAAAGTCAATGTCGAGGTCACGGTAACTGAGTCCGGTGTCATTACCGCACTTCTCAAAGCTGAAGGAGATAGTGTTGCCGTAGGAGAGGTCATTGCCACGGTTGGCGCTGGCTCAGCAGCAGTTGCCACCGCGGCACCAGCGGCACCAGCAGTACCAGCAGTACCAGCAGTACCAGCAACACCAGCGGCACCGACTGCCACCACCCCGGCAACCCCGGTTGCCCGCAACGTCGCAGCCGAGTCGGGCGTCGATTTGAGTGCCGTCAGTGGAAGCGGTCCAAGCGGGCGCATTACCAAGCAGGACGTGATCAACGCCACTCAGCAAAAGAGCGCAACCTCAGCGCCCGCAGCCGCACCGGCTGTAGCGAGTGGCGATCGCCGTGAAGAGCGCGTCAAGATGTCGCGCCGACGTCAGACCATTGCGCAACGTTTGGTACAGGCCCAACAAACAGCCGCCATGTTGACGACATTCAACGAAGTCGACTTGAGCCGGGTAATGGATATTCGTAAACGCAAAAAAGACAGCTTCAAAGAGCAGAACGGCGTTGGTCTCGGATTCATGTCATTCTTCACCAAAGCAGTTGTCAGTGCACTCAAGGCCTACCCTGCAGTCAATGCCGAAATCCAAGGCGACGAAATTGTCTACAAGCACTATTACGACATCGGAATTGCAGTTTCAACCGAGGATGGCTTGGTAGTGCCGGTATTGCGTGACGCCGACAATTTGTCTTTTGCGGGTATCGAGAAGGGCATCGAAACCCTTGCCAAGAAAGCTCGTGACAACAAGTTGGCCATCAACGATTTGATGGGTGGCACCTTCACGATTACCAATGGCGGTGTGTTTGGCTCATTGATGTCAACGCCAATCCTCAATGCGCCACAAGTTGGCATTTTGGGCATGCACAAGATTCAAGAGCGCCCAGTGGTCGTCAACGGCCAAATTGTGATACGTCCAATGATGTATACGGCATTATCGTATGACCATCGTATCATTGATGGTTCAACTGCTGTACGCTTTTTGGTACACATCAAAGACATGCTCGAAGATCCAGATAGCCTGTTGTTGCAGTTCTAAACGCCCGAAATCACAGCGGCCGGTGCGAGCTATTCGCACCGGCCGCTGTGTTGTGTCAACGATGAGTTAGCGATTATTGAGGGCTGCCACACCGGGCAAAACCTTCCCCTCGAGCAACTCAAGTGATGCACCGCCGCCGGTCGAAATGTGACTGACTTTGTCAGCGAGCCCCATCTGCTCGATGGCTGCCACTGAATCACCACCGCCGATAACTGACTTGGCACTGCTGTCAGCTAATGCTTGGGCAACGGCACGTGTGCCTTGGGCAAAGGCAGGCATCTCAAACACTCCCATCGGACCGTTCCAGATGACCGTCTTGGCACGTGACACTTCGGCAGCATACAAGGCGCGTGTGTCAGGGCCAATATCAAGAATACGCCAGCCAGATGGCACTGCGGTAACTGGCACGACTTGTGTGTTGGCATCGGGCGCAAACGCATCAGCAACCACCGCATCGGTCGGCAAGAGCAACTTAGTGCCGCGACTGGCTGCCAAATCAATCATGCGCTTGGCCAGATCAAGGCTGCTAGTCTCAACCAGTGAGTCGCCCATCGAGTAGCCCTGGGCAAGCAAAAAGGTATTTGCCATACCACCGCCAATCAGCAAGGCATCAACTTTGGTCAACAAATTCTCAATCACGCCGATTTTGTCACTAATCTTGGCACCGCCGATAATCGTGATGAACGGGCGATCCGGGTTCTCGAGCGTACCGGCAAGCGCCTCAAGCTCACGCTCCATCAGCAGACCAGCCACCGCCGGTAGAAAGCGTGCCACGCCCTCGGTTGAGGCATGAGCGCGGTGCGCAGCACCAAATGCGTCGTTGACATACACATCGGCGAGTGCTGCGTATTCTTTGGCAAGTGACTCATCGTTAGCCTCTTCGCGGGCATCGAATCGCGTATTCTCGAGCAACAACACCTGGCCAGCTACAAGGCTTTGGGCAGCGGCTAACGCTTCAGCACCGGCTACGGCTGGTGTAGCGATGACCGTTACACCCATCAACTTGGCAAGGTGTTCGGCCACTGGCTTGAGGCGCAACTCTTCAACGACTTTGTTTTTTGGGCGACCAAGATGGGACATCAACACCACAGCAGCGCCGTGATCAAGCAGATATTTGATGGTAGGAATGGCGGCACGGACGCGCGTGTCATCGCCGACGATGCCGTTTTGCATAGGCACATTGAAGTCGACGCGGACCAATGCGCGCTTGCCTTGCCAGTTCACGTCACGAATTGTTTGTTTGTTCATGAAAGTTCTCTCTCCATGTGATTTGTACCGCAGGCAGTATAACCGATATTGCCGTGGTATTATTTAAAGGTGTGTAGCGCAAATTAGCACGAAGGAGTCCACGTGTCACACCAATTTATCTTACACCATCACGAAGAACTCAGTGACATCGGCGCGATTGTGCGCATCTACCGACACAAAAGCGGCGCAACGCTGTTGTCAGTAGCAAACGATGATGAAAATAAATGTTTCGGGGCTACCTTTCGGACCATGCCGGCCAACTCGAATGGCGTCGCTCATATTCTCGAGCATTCGGTCTTGTGTGGCTCAAAACGTTACCCGGTCAAAAGCCCTTTCAATGAATTACTCAAAGGGTCGGTCAACACTTTTTTGAACGCCATGACATACCCTGACAAAACAGTGTATCCAGTCGCAAGCACCAACCTCAAAGATCTCTATAACTTGGTGTCGGTCTACATGGATGCAGTGTTCCATCCACTCATCACCGAAGACACATTACGTCAAGAGGGATGGCGCTACGAATTCGACGAAGACGGCAAGCTTATCTACAAGGGTATCGTCTACAACGAAATGAAAGGCGCATCTGCCACTGCTGACCGCATCAGTGGCCGAGCGCTCTATCGAGAGTTGATGCCCGATACCATCTATGCCAACGACTCCGGTGGCGATCCACGGTCCATTCCAAGTTTGAGCTACGAGGAGTTCGTCAACTTCCACCGTACCTATTATCATCCTAGCAATTGTTTGTTGTACTGGTATGGTGATGATGATGAGGCAGCCCGGTTGGCGCACCTCGAGCCGTTTTTGAGTGAGTTCGAGGCTACAACGCCTCCGCCTCCCATCGCCCCACAATCCAAATGGGATGCACCACGCCGTGCTCAATACACGTACCCAGCATCAGCAGAGGAACAGCGGGCACATGTAACACTAGCTTGGTTGATCGACGAAGAACTCAACGATATCGAGCAACTCGAGTTGTCGATTCTCGACCATGCACTACTTGATGATCCCACTTCGCCACTACACCAACGCATGCTCGATAGCAATCTGGGTGAGCGTTTGAGTGGCGGTGGATTTGGCTTTGGCAAACAAGTCTACTTTGCACTTGGTCTGAAGGGCGTCGCTGCCGAGAATATCGACAAAGTCGCGCCACTGGTACGGCAGTCGATTGCAGAAATTGCGGAGATTGGGATTGAACGTGCGCAAATCGATGCCTCTATTAACACGCTCGAATTCCAAATCCGCGAGAACAATACCGGTGGATTCCCGCGTGGGTTAGCTCTGATGCTCAATATCACTGAGCCATGGTTGCAAGGCAAAGATTTGTTGAGCGGGCTACGCTACAATTCACTGTTACGTCAAGTCAAAGAGTTATTGAACGATGAGCAACGCGTGCGCACCATTTTGCAGCGCATGCTGCTCAATAATCCACACCAACTAGAGCTGGTGGTCGTGCCCGACGCCACCATGAACGATCAGCTCGACGCCCAAGAAGCAGCAGAATTGACGAGTGCAGAGGCCACGCTTGATGAATCGGCACGCCAGTCCATCAACGAGGCGGCCGAGCGCTTACAACAGTGGCAAGAGACGCCTGATAGTCCAGAAGCGCTGGCACAAGTGCCACGGCTCGGGCGTAACGATATCGAGCCTGATGTCAAACGCACGCCACTTGAGCATGGCGTAATCGGTGATGTGGCGTTGACAATGGCACCACTTTTTACAAGCGGAATAGTCTACGTCGATTATGGCTTTGATATTACGCAAATCCCGCATGATTTGCTGCCGTATATCCCGCTGTATAACAGCATTTTGATTGATGTCGGAGCGGGGCAGTATGACAGCCTCAAATTGGCTCAAAAGATCGGCACGTACACCGGTGGCATCGGCGTAAGTAGCAGTTCGGGACTCCACCGCACGACGCGGGCTATCTACGGCAACATGTTTGTCCGTGGCAAAGCGTTGCCCGAACATGTCCCGACACTACTTGAATTGATGCGCGAGATCGTGGTGTCGCCACATCTGCACAACAAAGAGCGCATCATGCAGATTGTGCGCGAAGACAAAGCACGACGCGAAGCAGGTGTCTTACCAAGTGGGCACAGCTATATCAACACACGCTTACGTGCAGGGCTATCACTGCTCGGCGGTGTGTCAGAGATAACCAGTGGCGCATCATATCTCACGTTCATCCGCAATTTGGCAAGTCAGGGCGATGCAGCCTGGCCTGAGATTCATGGTAAGCTATCGGCCATTCAGCACCACTTGATTAAACGTGGTGGCATGCGTGTGCATGTGACGGCCAATCCCGAATTGTTGCCACAAATTCAGCAACAGATTGGCGAAGCCATTACCAGCATACCGACGGGGCCAGTCACTGCCACCAACTGGCAAGGATTGCACCTACCCAAATACGAGGCGCTCCAAGTGCCGGCCCAAGTTAACTATGTGGGTGTCGGCGGCAGTCTCACAAGCGTGGGATATACCTGTGATGGTGCTGACATCGTGGTCAACCGCCACTTGAGCCGGACATTCTTGCACGAGCACATCCGTGAGCAAGGAGGCGCATACGGTGCATTTAGCGTACTCGAGATGCGCACGGGCAACTTAACCATGCTGTCGTATCGCGACCCAAACTTACTTAAGACACTCGAGATCTACCGCAAAGCGGGTGAATGGTTAAGTACCGTCCACCTCGATGATGACGCACTGTTACAAGCCATTATTGGCGCTGCCGGTGATTTAGATGGCCACCAGTTACCTGATGCACGAGGCTTTGGAGCAATGGCACGCCACTTATCAGGCGATGATGACGATTACCGCCAACAGATTCGCAATCAAGCACTTGCCGTCGAAAATGCACATTTTACGCGTCTCGGCCACGCAATTATGGCCCTGAGCGACCAATGGCGAGTGGTGGTACTCGGTGGCGAAAGCGCGATTCGTGGTGCACAGGCTGAGCAAGCTGATTTATTCGAACAGATTACGCAGATTTTGTAGGTGCAACGTCATGGAGCGATTCATTATCGAAGGCGGACACCAGCTACACGGGTCGATCCGCCCTGCCGGCAACAAAAATGCCGCGCTACCGCTGTTGGCAGCCACACTCCTGACGGATGAACCAGTGATTCTGCAGAATCTGCCCGAAATCGGCGATGTCATCACCAAACGTCGCCTTTTGGAGAATCTCGGGTGTGAGATTACGGCGACCGGCGATCATGCCTGGAGTTTCCATACCACCACTGTAGCAACGCACGAGCCTGATACAAATCTCGCACGGCGCATTCGCACATCGATTTTGTTGGCGGGGCCTTTGCTGGCCCGGCGCGGCCATGTCAAGTTGCCGCGCCCAGGTGGCGATGCGATTGGACGGCGCCGACTGGATACGCACTTTCAGGCGTTGCGTGCGTTAGGTGTCCAGGTCGAAATCACGCCGACCGAGTATAGTCTCACTTGTCACAAACTCCACGGAGCCGATATCTTTTTGGATGAAATGAGCGTCACTGGCACCGAACAAGCCATCTTGGCGGCAGTCTTAGCCGAGGGTCACTCAACCATTGCGAATGCCGCATCAGAGCCCCATATCCAAGATTTATGCAACTGTCTCAACAGCATGGGGGCCAAGATTGAGGGTATCGGCACAAACTTGTTGTATATCACCGGTGTACCTTCGTTGCACGGCACTACGTTCGAGATTGGCCCTGATTATATGGAGGTGGGCTCATTCATCGGATTGGCAGCAGTCACCGGGAGTGAACTGAGAATTGAGCGCGCACGCCCCCGTGAACATCGTATGACCCGTATGATGATGGGACGACTTGGCGTGCACTTTGTGGATGACGGCGAAGACATCATCGTACCGGGCAATCAAGAGCTGCGTGTCAACGAGGACGCCCATAACGCCATTCCCAAAATCGAATCAATGCCATGGCCTGGATTCCCAGCTGATCTCATCTCGATGATGGTAGTCGTCGCAACACAAGCACAAGGCACCGTACTCATTCACGAGAAATTATTCGAGAGCCGGTTGTTCTTTGTGGATCGACTGATTAGTATGGG
The DNA here is from genome assembly GCA_964469045.1 of uncultured Klebsiella sp. Classification (GTDB taxonomy): domain Bacteria; phylum Chloroflexota; class Chloroflexia; order Chloroflexales; family Roseiflexaceae; genus UBA965. The sequence continues at coordinate 28,715 of CAYXXK010000003.1, read as the reverse complement.
CGCAAAAATCGTCTTATGTGACCCACACCGCGTCGTTGTAGTCGGCGCGACCAAGTTATTTGGTGACCCTGACGGCATCCCCAGCCCTGATATTCGGGCGGGAATGGCCTTGTTAACAGCAGCACTGTGTGCCCGTGGCAAAAGTGTGATTAACAACATTCATCAGATTGACCGCGGATACGAGCGAATTGATGAGCGACTACAGGCATTAGGAGCGCGGATTGAACGTACAAATACCTAAACTGACATCGTACGCCCTAATTATCATCTGTGCTTTGTTAGTCAGTCGCCTAATATTGCTGTTATTTGCGGCGCGCCCAGACAATGGTGGTGTGGCATTGTTGTTAAGTCTCAGTGCGCCGCTTGCATGGCCCTTGAGCTGGATAGATGCACAGCAGCCGGTCTATGGTGCGCGTTTTGAGCGGGGCACGTTGTTGAGCATCGTGATGTGTCTGACAGGGCTTTATTTGTTGCGCAGATACACTAAATAATTACAAAATCCCCCGTGTAGTTGATTTACCACACGGGGATTTGCGCATCACGTTGGTTTATTTATGGCGACGTTCGAGCTCACGCATGATAGCGTCGAGTGAGACACCTTGATTGGCGAGCAACACGAGTGCATGATACAGAAAATCTGCCGTCTCCCAGGTCAATTCATCTGATGAATTATTCTTGGCAGCAATAATCATCTCAGCAGCCTCTTCACCGATTTTCTTGCCGATCCGATCCACACCACCAGTGAATAACTTGGTGGTATACGACCCTTCAGGCATTTGGGCTTTGCGATCGACGACCATGTCGTTGAGACGACCGAGCATGGTCAACGCAGGGATACGCGTCGTGCTCTCTTGACCGTCAAGATCCCAGGCAAAACAACTTGGTTTGCCGGTGTGACAAGTTGGCCCGATTGGCAGTGCCATCACGAGTAGCGTATCACCATCACAATCTTGGCGTAACTCGACGAGGCGGAGGTAGTGACCTGACGTTTCGCCCTTTGTCCAGAGTTGATTGCGACTCCGACTATAGAAAGTAACGTTGCCCGTAGTTTGCGTCGCGGTGAGCGCCGTTTCGTTCATGTATCCGAGCATCAACACCTCGCCGGAATGTGCATGTTGCACGATGGCAGGGACGAGTCCGTTTGAATCATATTTAATCATGATAACCTGCAGTAGTAAAGAACAAACATATTATACCGGCGAACCGCATCCTGCGATTCGCCGGTAGTGAATTGAGACAAACTAATGGCGGAAGTGGCGGCGCCCTGTGAAAATCATCGCCACACCGAGACGGTTCGCCGCCTCGATGACCTCGGCATCACGAACCGACCCACCCGGTTGTACGATGGCGGTGACGCCAGCCGCAGCAGCAGTCTCGACACCATCGGGGAACGGGAAGAACGCGTCACTCGCAAGCACAGATCCCACCAATGAAAGCCCGGCACGGCCGGCTTTCTCGACGGCGACACGGGCGCTGTCGACACGACTCATTTGCCCTGCACCAACACCGAGCGTGCGATCACGCCCTGCATAGACGATTGCATTTGATTTGACGTGCTTAACCACGCGCCAGGCAAATTGCAAACCGGCCATCTCGTCAGCCGTGGGCTGGCGGGTGGTCACGCAATTCCATACTTCGCCACGCGGAATCTCACGATCGGGCTGTTGCACCAAATAACCACCTGGAATGGTGTGAATCTGCAAACCAGTGTGTGTGCTAATGCGCCCATGGGCCTTGACTAACCGGCGTTGCTTCTTTTGCATGAGCAGCGCAAGCGCATCGGGCGTATAGTCTGGAGCGATAATAATCTCGGAGAATATTTCATCAATAGCGTGAGCGAGTGGCAAATCCAACGTCGCACTGACGGCAATCACACCACCAAACGGCGCTTCGCGATCGGTCGCAAATGCTTTGTGCCAGGCCTCGACGCCGGTTGGAGCAACGGCCACGCCACATGGATTGGTGTGTTTGACAATCGCTAACGCCACACCATCGGCTGGATCGAACTCTTCGATGAGCTCTTGGACAGCCGTGATATCGAGAATGTTGATATATGACAACTCTTTACCATGCAACACTTCAAATTGCTCATCGAATGTGCCATATAACGCCCCTTGCTGATGGGGGTTTTCGCCATAGCGCAACATGCGCGACAAAGGAGCAGTTGCAATCAGTTGCTTGGGGAACTCGTCTGACTGCAGATAATTGGCAATCATGGCATCGTATTCAGCAGTGTGAGCATAGGCTTTGGCTGCCAAGGCACGACGGAACTGCGGCGTTACCGCGTCATTGCGCAATGCATCAATAATTGATTGGTAATCATCTGGTGAAACCACAGGCAACACCGACGCATGGTTCTTGGCGCTCGCACGAATCATGGCTGGGCCACCGATGTCGATTTGCTCGATTGCCTCGGCATCGGTTACGTCAGGCTTGGCGATGGTTGCGGCAAACGGATAGAGATTAACAACAACAAGATCGATTGGCGCAATCCCATATTCAATCAACGTTTGCATGTGACTAGCCATGTCGCGTCGCGCTAAGATAGCACCATGAATCGCAGGATGCAGGGTTTTGACGCGGCCATCAAGAATCTCAGGGAAGTTGGTCAACGCACTGACACTTTCAACCGGAATGCCAGCAGCAGCTAGAGCAGCTTTGGTGTTGCCCGTCGAATAAATAGCGATACCGAGCGACACCAATTGCGCGGCGAACTCTACGACGCCGCGCTTATCAGATACACTCACCAATGCACGCATATGCAGTCCTTAGTCTTTTGTCTTGCGGCGCCCCCGTACCGGTGCCACAGGACGCTGTTTGGGTGGACGACCAGTGCGAATCATACGCAATGCATCCACCAAGGCTTCGAGCGATTTATCTGCCCACCCATATATTGTAGGGCGACTTTTATTTAAGTCCGCAGCAATTTGCGTCACATTCGCCCGAAAATCAGGATCAAATGTTGCCAAATGGACACGAGCAGTTGCAACTATTTGCTGGATTTCTTCAGGCGTAAGGTGTAAGTCGTCAATAAGTTTCTTTGCACGACGGTTCAAATCTAGATCTTGCATCTTTAGCCCCCCGTTCTCGAGATATCGCAAGTTATCTCACAATAAGATTGTACATTTGTTTGTTTGTATATGCAAATAAAAGACATCCTCATTAATCAATTCTTTATGTATATAATCTACAATAACAGAGTTAATTTACGGAGCAGCGCGGTGCCAGAAAACATCAACGAACGTTTGCGCCAACACGAAATACTCTTACACATCAGTAACGTTATGACAGCCCAGTTGGATGTGAATGCGTTACTGACACTTATTATCAACTCAGCAGTTGACTTACTCGCTGGTAACGCTGGCGTCATTGCATTGCATGATGAATCTGGTGAACTCCATATTCACGCTGCCGCACATATCCCGCAATCACAGTGGTCAGCATTTAACACGTTAGTAAGTCGATATCACCCAAGTACAAATCATGTATTTACACAAGAGGATTTGCTTGACACACGCCACCTGCTTCCGATTTCACTGCGGCAAATGACAGCACTCGCGATGACGTATCATGGCACGCAACTGGGTGTAATTTTTGTGTTTCGAGCCGCAGTCAATGTTGCATTTAACAGCGACGACCATACCGTATTATCGGCGTTTGCCAATCAAGCCGCCATTGCGGTCACAAATGCACGTTTATTTCAGTCACTTATCCGTGAAAAACAGCATCTTGCAGCAATTGTCGAACAAAGCATCGACGGTGTAATGATTCTTGATAGCCGTTGGCGAATTACGGCGTTTAATCGGGCCATGGAAATCCTTACTGGTTGGGAACGTAGCGAGGCTAGTGGTCGCCCTTGTGCGGAAGTCGTAGGCATCCACACCACAAATGGCGATAATTTGTGTCGAATCGACTGTCCATTACAACGTGCACATGTAGGGAATATTGCACAAGCCGAAGGATGGATTACTGCACGTGATGGTCGGCGTCGCTACATTCAAAATACGGACACTATTCAACGTGATGCCCAAGGAGTCATGCTGGGCGCAATTGCGAATGTACGTGACATCACCCAAAAAAAGATTGAGTCAGAAATGCAGAATACATTCATCTCGGTGATTTCACATGAATTAAAAACACCAGTAAGCATCATCCGCGGGTATGCTGAAATCCTATCGCGCCCAGACATGCACTTGCCAGCCGAACAAACACACAATTTCGGGCAAATCATCATTGAAGAAGCAGATCGTTTGACACATGAAATCAATAGTCTACTTGAAGTGTCACGAATCCAATTAAACGCAATCCCGCTCGAAATCACTCAATGGCCATTGTTGCCGCTTATTGAGCAGGTATGTCAACGTCTCCAAGGGCAAGCACAACAACAAGGAATCTCATTCGATATTCGCATTCCACACGATCTACCAGACCTACTGGCTGATCGTGAGCGAACGCGACTTGTATGTGAAAATCTAGTAACGAATGCCATAAAATATAGTCCAGACGGCGGCGTTGTGCGCATTCAAGCACGCAGTGATAGTGGATCCGCCATCATTTCGGTGGCCGATCAAGGCATTGGCATCCCTACCGAAGAACAGACACGAATCTTTGATCGTTTCTATCGCGTAGATAATCGCTTGCGCCGCGAGACTCAAGGATTTGGCCTTGGTCTCTTTTTGGCAAAAATGATTGTCGAAGCGCAACAAGGACAAATATGGGTAGAAAGCCGACCCAATCACGGATCACGATTCTCGTTTTCACTGCCACTCGCAATCGCACAAGTCAACGGCGATAGTATCGCTGATGAGCATGTAGTGATTGATTTAGCAAAGGACAAACCAAATGACTGATGTAAAAGATAAATTGGTACTCGTTGTTGATGATGAGGTACGAATTACCACGATGATGCGCATGAATCTCGAAACAGAAGGGCTACGCGTCATTACGGCGGCGAACGGTCGTGAAGCACTTGATCACCTTCGTGAGGAAATGCCAGATATCGTCATTCTTGATGTAATGATGCCAGGCATGGACGGATTTGAAACGTTACGCCGCATCCGCACCGCATCGCAACTGCCAGTTATCATGCTCACCGCAAAAGACGAGGAAAACGACCGCATCAAAGGTTTGGAGCTTGGGGCAGACGACTATGTCGGAAAACCGTTTAGTCATCGAGAGTTGATTAGCCGCATCAAAGCGGTGTTACGGCGCCATTATTTACCGGCTCCAGCCACATTAGGGCATATTGATGTTGACGATCGACTCAGCATTGATTTCAATAAGCGTGAAGTACTGATTAATGGTGAGCGCATTAACTTGCGCCCGACCGAATATCGATTGTTATACCACCTCGTCCAACGGGCTGGCTTTGTGATGAATCACAACGAACTCTTAGCCAAAGTGTGGGGGCCAGAATACCATGACGAAACCCATTACCTCCGGCTTTATGTCACCTATCTTCGCCAGAAAATCGAAGTTGACCCTACAAATCCGGCGTATATTTTGACGGAGCGTGGTGTGGGATATCGTTTTGTGGACTTTCAAAAATAAACGCTAGGAGGTAACACGTGAGTCACTCAACACATGTGATTGACGCAAGCGAGTCAGATTTTGCGCAACTAGTCATTGAAAAATCATCACACATTCCGGTCGTGGTTGATTTTTGGGCACCCTGGTGTGGGCCATGTCGTACGCTCGGCCCAACACTCGAACGCCTCGCAAACGAAGGAAACGGTAGTTGGCTTCTTGTCAAAATAAACGTTGACAACAATCAACGACTATCACAATCGTTTGGTGTACAGGGAATTCCTGCAGTAAAAGCCTTCAAAGATGGGAAAATCATTGAACAATTTACCGGCGCATTACCAGAATCGCAGATCAAAACATGGCTGAAAAAATTTGTTACCGACCAGAGTGATATCAATCTGCAACAACTCAATGAATTAGCACAGCGCGATGCACACGCCGCACGTCAAGCATTCGCAGCACTATTGAGCGAGCAACCACAGAATCATCAAGCCCGACTGGCGTATGGCTTATTATTGATGCGCCTCAATGATGGCGAAAGCACGACGCAATTTAGCACCATCCCGATTGGATCTGAGCAATACGAATCAGCCCAAGCATGGTTGGTGTTAGCGCGTGCTGTCCAAGAGTCCGTGATAGTTGCATCTGGCATCGACGAGCAGTACAACATGGCAGTTCGTGCATTTGCCGTTGGTGATTACGAGACGGCAATCAGTATGTTGTTAGATATCATCCGAGTAAATCGTAGTTGGCGTGATGATACGGCACGCAAAACACTCATTGCACTCTTTACTGCACTCGGTGCTAATCACCCACTTGTACCACAAGCACGTCGTGATCTTGCGGCAGCGTTGTTTTGAGGATGCATTATGATGTGATTAGCCCTCCGTGCATCACATCATGATACACACCGACCACATCATCGATCATTTGATCCGCATGAAAATTCTGAAGCACCCATTGCCGTGCATATGTCGACATCTGTGCACGCAATGGGGCATCGTACCAAAGCTGTTGAATCGCTTGCGCAAGCGCATGTGGATTTGCTGGTGGCACAACCAAGCCGGTACGACGATGTTGATTCACAAAACTCGTGCCAGTGCCGATTTCACATGAAATTGCAGGTACCCCAGCAGCGAGTGCCTCAAGCAACGACAATCCGAATGCCTCGGCACGTAAATGTGATGGAAACACAAAAATACGTGCGAGTGCATGAAGTGCTGCAACGTCACTGTCACTGCAATCACCCAACCACATCACACGACTCGTGAGTCCAGCGCGTGCAACCTGATTCAGCAAGATCTGTTGACTGGCCCCCTTACGTTCACAAACCAGCTTAATCTCCTCTGGGAGTTGAGCCAGCGCAGCAATCGCCACATGCAATCCTTTGTAATAGCGCATTCTGCCGACCCAGAGAAGAAAAGGGAAAGGCAATCGTGTGCGCCAGGCGGCCATCACCCCAAGGTCCGGCATACGTGGCGGCACAATGCCAAGTGGAATGATGTGCACTTTTGCATACCACTGTTTCAACCATGGCGATGTTTGCACGTATGCCGGACTCGTCGCGATAATGCGTTGTGCATGCGACAATGTCCGACGCAACAACGGCGCATACGCCATCATGGCATATTTCTGACGTACTACATCGCTTTGATATGAGATTACAAGTGGAATCGACGGGTGCATTGCACTAATTACATCCCCTGGCGGCCACGGCATTTGCATGTGAATAATATCAGGAGCTAAGTGTCGTACAATAGAGGCATGTTGCCACGAGAATGCTGCCGATGCAATATCAACATCACGTGGTAAACGAATCACGCGAACCCCTTGCATTACCTCATCTTGAGGTAATGCGTGACCACGCGGTTGACACACCACGACACTTACTTGCACACCACGTTTGACTAACCCAACCGCCAGCGTGTGAATATGGCTCTCGATCCCGCCAAATACCGGCGCATAATCTTTGTAGATATGGACAACGTGCAACGTATATGCCTAACGAACCAGAGAATCCTCAATCACCATTATACGACTCACGGAACAAACTGAACGACCTGAATAGCAAAGAGTGGACGTACGCACTTGGATCGGTCATGTTTACCCGGTACCCAACCCGTGGACCCAACAGTATGGCGCATCACATTAGACGGGCGCATCCATCCCCCAAACCACCGCAACTCATCGCAGAGTTATTGCGTTTTTTCACAAAAAAAGACGGAAATGTCTTAGATTTGTTTAGCGGTGCCGGAGGTAGTCTGTTGGCATGTAGCCTAGAGGGACGAAATGGCACTGGCATTGATCTTAATCCAGCCTATCAAGCACTTTATGAAGAAGCGAACGACTACTTAGGATTACCTCGACAGCGCTATCTCATCGGCGATGCATGCACTGCTGATGTTTATACGAGTCTCACGCAAGTTCCTTTTGATTTGCTGATTGCTGATCCACCATACAGTAGCATGCTGACGCGCAAACGCACGGGTCATCGTGCCAAACGTGGCGCAAGTGAAGCCACCCCTTTTAGTCACGAAGCCGCAGATCTCGGCAATATGGCGCATGCAGAGTTTTTTGTTCGCCTCGTCGATGCAATTGGACATGCAGTACAATACCTGCGCCATCATGGGCATGTGATTGTGTTCATCAAAGATTTACAACCAACTGCTGAACACCACAATATGCTCCATGCAGACATGGTAACCGCACTTAACGCTGTACCATCACTCCGATTTCGTGGGTACAAAATATGGCATGATGCGAATATCAACCGTTTCCCGTTTGGGTACCCGTATACGTTTGTGGCCAACCAAACGCATCAATTTGTTCTGATTTTCCGCAAAGAATAATTGAGCGGATGTGCATATATGCACACCCGCTGATGCGCTATGCGTCAGGCGATTGCCAGACATCAAACGTCTGATCAGCGCGAATTTTTGCACCAACTGCCACAGCTGCGCTAATCAAAACGACGTTTTTGATGATATATTGCCCCTCAAGTGTTAACACAAACGGAAATTGCACCCATACTAGATGTGGCGCTAATACTAACGGCGACAACGTACCTGCCATTTGGAGAAACAACAACAAAATAGTTACCCGCATGCCGTATCCGACAATGAAACCGACACCGATTACAATTTCCCATAACGCTAAAAACGGAATGAAATAATCGAGTGGCATAAACGCCATCGTCTCACGAATCAACCCATCAGCAGGACTCAACCCTGGAATCAACTTGAGAGCCCCAAACCAAATGAATACGATTCCCATCGACCAACGCAATAACAACGTTGCATTGCGCTGCATCCAGCACGTCAGTGTGCGATCGACCCGATGTAATACGTGCAACATGTTTGTCATGTACCCCCTCCTTCGGATCGCTTGTACCTTCCATCACAATAGTAAATCATTGTTCAATATCGCACAAATATCAATTATTGTTATATTCATAACATTTTTGTTATGATTAAATTGTTGTCAACCCGTGGCAGGAGAGTAGATGAATATTGATCAATTACGCATATTTGTGAGTGTGGCACGACATGCGCACGTAAGCAAAGCGGCACGTGAATTGCACATGGCACAGCCAGCGGTCAGCCGACAAATACGAGAACTCGAGCGTGACTGTGGTGGGGTTGCATTAATTGAAAAGGTCGGCCGTAATGTCAGAGTAACCGAAGCGGGCGAAGCACTCTTACGGCATGCACAGAGCATATTAGCCGAGGTAGCCGCAGCAGAATCAACCATGCGCGAGCGACTAGGGTTGACAGCGGGGCGTGTCAGCATCGGGACCCCACCGAGCATCGGATTGCACTTATTACCAGAGGCACTCGCACGATTCCATCGTGCATACCCAGCAATCGAATTACGCATTCAACAAGCAGGCACGGCCCAGTTATTACACCAACTTGACATGGGAGAGATCGACATTGCAGTCGTAACGTTGCCGGTCCCCTCACGTGGCCACGACATCGTGCCGCTGTTTGTAGAGCCGTTGGTTGCTGTTTTTCATCCTGGGCACCCATTTGCGTTACGTCAAGAAATCAGCATCAGTGAGCTAAGTGATCAAGCGTTTTTGCTCTATCCAAATGGATACGAAATGCACGAGGTGATTGTGAAAGCATGTCGAGAGGCTGGGTTTATCCCACGTATTATTCTGGATGGTGGTGACGTTGCGCTCTTGTTACGGTTAGCGGAAGCAGGTCTAGGGATCGCCATCGTACCACAGCTCACGATACAGGGAGGAGATGGCATCGTTGCAATACCCATCGTGCGCCCCACATTAAGTCGCAGTATGGCGCTAGTCACGCGAAACGACCGCACCATGACACCACCTACACGCATTCTCCTGCATCAACTCAAGCAGTCACTAAATCACTAACAGGAACCCTAAGCACCAGCAAAACCAAGACCTTGATGCAGTACACGCACCGCATTTTCGACTTCGTCGTCAGGTAAGACAAACGATACATAATTACCAAGTACGGCACGAGATGTCGCAATTATGTGAATTTGTGCATTCCCCAGCGCCAACATCGCCCGCGGAGTCAGTGCACCGCCATGCGGTGCACTTATCACCGAAATAAGGGCCACTGAATTCATACTAGTACGTTGGTAGCCCTCAGAAAATGCACTTGTGAAAATTTCCTCGGTATAATTGGTGTCTGGTTGGCGCACCAGCACCATTAATGTGCGATCGAGTTCACTCTGGTGCGCTAGAAGCGTCTCAATACCAGCATCAGACAGATGTGTGATGACCTCTGCAGCGCGCTCAGGCGTCCATGCATCGTGGACAGCCGGCAGTGCCGATGCAGTTGCTGCAACTAACGATAATCCGCGTGTCGAAATAATCGCCCCACTTTGGTGCAACGGTCGCGGGTTTGCCAATACCACGGTCCCCGGCAACGAAGGCGAAAGCACGTTTGCAATGCGTAATGGAATACTATTTGCGGCGAGTGGCATAAGCGTGCGGAGGTGCAATATTTCAGAGCCACTGAGGGTTGCCATTTCGGCAGCTTCAGCATACGACAGCTCAGGGAGCGGAATGGCTTGAGTAACTATTTTGGGGTCGGCAGTCAAAATACCATCGACATCCGTCCACAAACAGACTTCTTCGGCTTGGATAGCAGCACCAATCAATGCCGCAGTATAGTCACCACCACCACGACCGAGTGTTGTCACAATACCAGTGCGTGTCGACCCGGTGTAGCCAGTCACCACGGGAATTATTCCTGCCTGAAGCATGGGCATCAACCGCTCTTGGATGCGCACGGTCGAATCCTCGTAGTAGGGGCGCGCAGACCCGAAGCGGTCATCAGTGACAATCAACTCAGTGGCATCTACCATCTGTGCAGCCACTCCTTGTTGACGGAGCACGACTGCAACAAGATGCGCAGCAAAACGTTCGCCAAGACAGGCAATTGCATCAATACCGCGTGCAGAGTATTCACCAAGGGTCGCCATAGCGCGGGTCATGCGATCGAGGTACTTAAGTAGTTCAGAGAGACGTTGGAAAAGCATTTCGCGTTCCCAATCATCAGAGACAAGCTTTTCGGCGATTGAGCGGTGGCGATTCCATAATTCACGCCGTGCAACATCGGTGTACTGCTCACCGCCATGGGCAGCAGAACGCGCAGCACGCAGCAATGCATCAGTAATTCCCGGCAAGGCACTACACACCACGACAATTGATTTTTTATCGCGATGAACATCACGCAAGATTCGCACAGTTTCGCGGGTACGTTCAATATCAGCAAACGCAATTGCACCAAATTTCATCACCTGCATACAACACCTCAGTTATGCGAGGAAGCGATTTTACAACAAACGTGGATTTTGTTGTATTGTACTGCAAAAGAAAAAATGGTGACTCTACAGATGCAAATGCATCCGAGAGCCACCTAGAATTAGCGATTCATCAAACCTGCATGTTCGACCACAACAGGAATCGACTTTGTCCAGCCCACAGACATAAGATGTACTCCACGCACTCCTTCAATTGCCAACAATTGTTGACATAGCTCAGCGGCAACCTCAATCCCCTCAGCCTCGGGATCGCTCGCCGATTGCATGCGCTCAACTATCGACTCGGGAACACGAGAGCCAGGCAAATGGTCGCGTAGAAACTTGGCAGATTGTGCTGATTTGATAATCATAATCCCAGCCATGATATGTGCCTGCTGATGCAAACCGAGTGCACGCACATCACGCATCCATTCTGCGAAACGTTCAACATCAAAGATGATTTGCGTCTGCACAAACTCAGCACCAAATTGGATTTTGCGCTCTAGGCGTGTTGCCTTTTCGATATTAGGATTGGCAACTGAGCCAACCAAATACCTAGGCGCTTCACTTAACGCAGTGCCGGATTGCAACGTAGCATCATCGCGCATGGTGCGCAACGTTTTGATGAGCTGAAACGAATTCAGGTCCAGGACGTTTTTTGTTTCCGGATGATCACCAATTTTGGGGTGATCGCCAGTCATTGCCAGAATGTTGGTAACACCACAGGCTGCACCTCCAAGCGCATCAGCTTGAAGCGCGATGCGATTACGGTGTTGACATGTCATTTGTGCAATGACCTCATACCCATGTTGGCGCAAAAAAATAGCAGCAGTCATTGCTGACATGCGCCCAAGACCACGCTGATTATCAGTCAGATTTAGGGCATCAACGGCAGGGGCTACATTCGCTGCGATGCGGAGCAAAGACGATGCTGAGGCACCACGAGGAGGTGCAATCTCTCCGGTAACAACCGTCTTGCCACTTGCAAGTTGTTCATGCAATCGACTATAGAACACGTACACTCCTCATTATGCAAACAAATGCGGCTACCGGCATACCGGTAGCCGCACAACGCTCCATCCGGTGTGTTATTGGGCGACTCCGACTGCTTTGGTTTTGCCAATCATCTCAATCGTGCGAGAGCCGTCTTGCTCAACCCAGACGCCGCACTCACTGCCATCTTGGCTCTCGCCGAGTGTCATAATCGTACCATCAAAACGCAACGCGGGATGATACCACTTGTATACCTTCTCGGCTTCACCCACAACATAGTGAGCAATCAATGATCGTCTGAAGCGGTCGGTACTCACATTCGGTAGGCTACCATGAATCAGTTGCCCATTGAAGAATAGCACATCGCCGGCTTTCATGGTAACAGGTACGACCTGCATACCATCTGGCACCGGTACCGTCACATCGGTAAAACTTTGTGTGGTATCCGCAGCAATCGTACACAACACAGGCAGGTTTTGACTACCTGGAACGACCTGCAAACAGCCATTTTCTTCGTCGCAGTCGTCTAGTGCCAACCAGGCAGCGCAGCACGTACCTGGTTCGACACGTAGATAGTATTGATCCTGATGCAGTGCTTGACCACGTGCGGTTGGTGGCTTGAAATATATCATTGTTTGCACGGCGTACGGTTCGCTCCCTAGTACTGCCGTCAATGCATCACGCACACGATCGTGCAACAAGTAGTTGAGTGTAAGCTCATCCCACCGGTGCATTTGCATGATACGTGGATATTTGCGCAATGGATCATTTGAGTCTTTAATGCCGCTGGTATCGCCTTTGATCTGGTCGGCATTCATTTGCATGTAATGCGCCACATATTGGTCCACCTCAGCCTGACTAAACAACCCACGTGCAATCGTGTATCCATCTGCGGCAAACTGAGTTGCCAACTCGCTGAATGCGTGTGCCATACATCACCTCATCGTGAACATCGAATTATTCCGTGAACAACGGAGCCATCTCTTGCAACTTGAGCAACTGTTGCATCGCCAAATCTGATGGCGCATGGACAAAACGCTCGGCAGCATCAAACACCTTGGGTAGGATTGTGACATCACCAACAGTGTTGAGGAATACGCCTTTGCGCGACAGCACCCAATGCGCTGCAGTATCGATTTGATCTTGATCAAGTAATGGCTCATACCACGTCGCACTATGGCGATCAACGCCCTCAGCCCATGGCCGACGAACAATTGCCTTGATGGTCTGCACCGCAACATTACGCTCGCGACAGCGTTGCAACAAGCGCTCAAAATCAGCAACATATTGTGGATTCTGCATGAGTATATAGCTGTATGGCAACAATACACTATCAAAATCATAACGCTCGAGTGACTCAAAATGACGTTTGGCGACTTGCAAACCATGTCCAGTCACACCGATGTAGGTGACAAGTCCGGCTTTTTGGGCTTCTATGGCAGCTTTGAGCGCGCCATCCGGCCCCATCGCAACATCCCACTCTGCTTGATCGACCAAGTTGTGGAGTTGGATCAAATCGATGTGGTCGACACCCATGCGTTGGAGCGACATACGAATTTGATCGCGCGCAGCTGCATAGGTGCGTTCGCCGGTTTTGGTGGCCAAAAAGAAGCGATCACGACGACCACTGGCAAACCACGGCTTGATGCGATCTTCGGATGCACCATAACTTGCAGCCGTATCGATGTGGTTGATGCCATGCTGAATCAACAGCTCTAGCGTCTGGTCAGAAGTATACTGATCGACGTTGCTCAATGCAGCTGCTCCAAAGATAGTTTTGGTGCTCATATGGCCGGTACGCCCAAAGACTTGTGTAGCAATCATTGCTGGCCTCCTCTGCACATCCCAATACAACACATTACTCAGCGCCGCACGAAATCCTCGTGCATGATACGATCAAAACACTCGAGCACATAATCAGCGTTATCCGCATCAAATGGCATTGGTGGGCGGATTTTGACGACATTATGAAACGGACCATCAGTCCCTGCCAAAATACCAAAATCACGGAGTCGATTTGACACATACGACGCTTCGTCCTCGGCTGGCTCGAGCGTCGTGCGATCACGAACCAACTCAACACCCAAGAACAAACCTGCTCCGCGCACATCGCCAATCATTGCGTGCTTGGGCGCAATTGACCGCAAGCCGGCCAACATGCGCTCACCCATGACGAGTGCATTCTGCTGCAATGGCTCGTCGCGCAACACATCGAGCACAGCCAATCCTGCAGCTACTGAAACGTTATTCCCACCAAACGTAGCAAAGTACTCCATACCGTTATTGAATGCATCCGCAATTGCGCGAGTCGTGACCACGGCACCGAGTGGTTGGCCATTACCGATTGGTTTGCCCATGATGACAATATCGGGCACCACACCATGCGCCTCAAAAGCCCAGAAATGCGTACCGATACGCCCAAACCCAACTTGCACCTCGTCAGCCATACATACACCACCGGCGGCACGCACATGTTTGTAAGTTTCGGCAAGATAACCATCTGGCAACACGATTTGACCACCGACGCTGGGTAAGGTTTCGGCAATATACCCACCAAGTGTACGTCCCTTGGCGTGGATCTGGTCAATGACCGATTGCACTTGATCGGCGTATTTTTTGCCAGCGAGCGCATCTCCACGCTTATATGGCCCTCGATAATCATCGGGTATAAGCGCCGTATGCACCCATTCTGGGGCACCAGTGCCGCCAGGGCCATCATGCTTATATGGACTTATGTCAATCAAAGTATTCGTATGCCCATGATAGGCCGCATCGAGCACAATCATATCTTGTCGTCCGGTATAGGCTTTCATCAAACGAATAGCCAACTCATTGGCCTCACTCGCCGAATTGACGAAATAGCAGACCTCGAGCCCCTCGGGCATCGTCTCACTCAACCGGCGCGCATACTCTTGGAGTTGATCATTCAGATAGCGAGTATTGGTACTCAGCAAACCATATTGTGACGTCGCCGCCTGCACCACTCGTGGATGACAATGACCAACATGGGCAACATTGTTGTATGCATCAATATATTTACGCCCGGTGCTGTCATAGAGATACTGTCGCCAGCCACGGACAATCTTGAGAGGACGGCGATACGAGATACTCAAGTTGCGCCCGATGCGCTCGTGGCGCTCAGCTAGCGTTTGGTTCAGTGGTTTTTGTGGCGCAGGGAATCGGTTTGCGTCCATGCGCAACAACAGATTTGGGTTGGGCGAAAGCGACGCCCATATCGCTTGTTGTGATGCATAGCCCACCCCAGGGAAATCACGCCCCTTGTCGATAAAATCCAACACCACTTGAAAGTGGACATGTGTCGGCCACTTGCCGTTGACATCGGGAATCCCAAAACTACCGATGCGTTGCCCAGCCTCTACATGCTGCCCGAGCACCAGTGTGCGCATCGACTCATCACTGAGATGCCCATAAATTGTATAGAAACGATCGCCATCGTCAGTAACATGTTCAAGTACAGTCAAGTAGCCGTAATCTAAATCAGCCGGTAGATATTCGAGCATGTATACACTACCAGGCAACACCGCATGTACTGGCGTACCAGCTGGCCCCCAAAAATCGACCGCGAGGTGCAGGGTGCGCCGTTCGGCCGTAAACGCCTCGGCTGACTCGTAGCGGTCAGTCGTATAAATCATACGCGGCTCGAGGTAGCCACCAACGCCAATTCGCCCATCCATGTAGTCTTCGATGATTCTGGCAAATCGCGGCATCGATGAGTTGCGCGGATCAGCACCAAGCAATGTACTGCCAACACTCAAATCGAGTGCCACCGTCTCGTGTGGGGCCAAGACACGCCCCAAAATCGGGGCAACTGATTGCCGTTGCATCCAACTGACTATTCGGTCATGCTGTGGCACAGCTTGCAGCCCACAGGCGCTACGGATGCGGTAGTGCATCAGGCGCGGATGTTGCTCAGCAAGCAGGTGGAGCAAATGCCATGCAGGTGCTTCGCTGACAACCATGTATGCATCATCAGGGCGTTCGCGTTTGCGGATAGCCGACACTGTGACGCTAATACACAAACGCATACACACGAGGTCAAACAACACGGCCATCTCAGCCTCGTTGAGTGGGTGCTCAGCATGATAACGCTCGACCATCAGCATCAGCGCATCTACGGGCTGCGGATGGCGCATCATGGCGTAGGCAGCAGCGATAGCCAACTCGCTGACGGTAGCCGTGCGCATCATGTCACCGAAGTCAAGCACGCCTTTGACCTGACGCTTGTTGTAGCCAGGAGCCCCTACCACGACATTGTAGTCGTTGGCATCACCGTGAATCACGCTTTGTCGCAAATCACTGCCGTACATCGCAATACTCTGTCGAAAACGCGCCAGCATTGTACGCACAATCTGACGCTCTGCGTCAGAAGCAAATGCATGATCGTAATCGGCAATCCATGCCGCGCGCATGACATCCCACTCAAGTTCACGAATTGCAGCTGGATGCGAAAACGATACCAGCGTGGCATCAAGCTGGCCAATCAGTTGCGCCAAATGCCGGACAAGTGAATCATCCATGGGATGCGCATCTGCAAAGAGTGTGCCGTCAATGTAGCTCAGCATCCAGACAATCTGTGGACGATCAGCAATCGTTGCATGTGCCCATAATTGACCTGATACTTGGGGAATAACTCGTTGGGTGGGGATATGTGGCGCATGGTGCGCAATGTGCGTCAACGCCGCAATTTGCATCTCGACAAATGCATTTGTTCGATCAGGATGCATTATTTTGAGCACAAATTGCGTACCATCTGGATGCGTCACGCGCGCATTACAGTCGTACTCGCCAGGTAATCGGACAATGCTTGGCGAAAATCCATAGTACTGTTCGGTGATCGCAATAAGTTGATTGTTCGTCAAAGTAACGGGCTGCGCATTCGACAACATATCGTTCCCTCATGTAGTTTGGTTAGACAAATTATACATGAGTTGGCACAATACAGGTCATCTACGCTACGCACATCTTGCCAAATATGCTACATTGTGCATCATACCAGCGTAAGTGAGGGATACTCCAATGCCTACATATGTCAATGATGTCATGTGGAACGACCAGCCATGGCGAGCGTTTGAGGCTGTTCATCACAACTACAATACCGATGTGTGCGTCGTGGGACTCGGCGGCTCTGGACTGAGCGCCATCCACGCGCTGATACAACACGGGTATCGCGTTATTGGGATCGATGCCGGCATGATTGGCGGAGGAGCTGCAGGAAGTAATGGTGGGTTCATCCTTGCCGGACTTGCAGCATTTCACCACGATGCCGTCGCAGCGTTAGGGCATCACCGCGCCACAACACTCTACGAACGTACACTCCACGCCATCGATGAACTCACTCACGTAGAGCCAGGTTTACGCATCAGTGGATCACTTCGCATTGCAGCGGATGATGAAGAATATACCGACTGTCTTGCACAATTCAATGTCATGCAACAAGACGGTCTTCCTGTTGAATTATATGATGGCCCTGAAGGACGTGGCATCTTGTTTCCGCGTGACGGCACATTTCAACCACTGCAACGAGTACGGCGCATGGCACTTCACGTCAGCCAAGCAGGCGCGCAATTATTCGAACGTACTCCGGTTATTGCAATCACATCAAACGAAGTTCGCACTCTCTCGCACACCATTCATTGTCGCCACATCATTGTTGCAGTCGATGGTCATCTAGAGCGCATCTTTCCACAATTGGCACCACACGTGCAAACCACACGCTTACAAATGGCAGCAACCGCTCCTACACATGATGTACATCTCACACGCCCTGTCTATTACCGCTACGGCTACGATTACTGGCAACAACGTCCAGACGGCCGCATCGCCATCGGTGGCGGACGTGACTTGTTCGCCGATCAAGAATGGGGGCATGATCCACAACCAACCATGGCAATCCAAGGCACCATCGAAGAACGCTTGCGTACCGTGGTTGGCACTCAAGCCCCCATCACCCATCGGTGGGGTGCAAGCGTTGCTTATCGTCATGATGATGTACGCCCATTTGTGGGCCAAGTACGGCCAGGTGTGTGGGCCTGTGGCGCCTACAGTGGCACAGGTAATATTGTTGGCACAATTGTTGCTCAGGCAATCGCCCACACCATTCATGACGGCAAATCACATCATCTTGCTGGTTGGATCGATTAACTCGCATCGCACATGATAACTGCCACGCTCTTCTTGCGTATGCTCATTGATTCGTTGGAGGGTGGCAGTTGCTGTGACATATCAGCGTTGTCTCAATCATCAATATATGCCGTGTTTTAGCATTAAAAACATTTTTATAACTTTTTACTTGCAAAAATAAATAAAGCACAGTATACTACTCATCGTCATGACAAGGAAGACGCCAAATCTGTGATGAGGAGAACGTAATGACGTTCAATGGAAGTACGTGGATCGCCAAAGTAACACTACTAGTAATGTTCATTGTGACGCTTGCGAGCTGTGGTAGTGCCCCGGCCGCTGAACCAACTGCCGCACCAGTTGAACCGGCAACCGAAGCGACAGCACTACCAGCTGAGCCAACGGGAGCGCCAACAGAAGAAGCAAACGCTGGTGCAGAGGCTTCAGGTTCACTAGTGATTTATAGTGGGCGCAGCGAAGCCCTCATCACACCAATCATCGAAGCATTCAAAGTAAAATACCCGGGAATCACCGTCGAACTCAAATCAGGAAAAAACAATGAGTTAGCCGCAGCAATACTCGAAGAAAGTGCCAACCCACAGGCAGATATCTTCATTAGCACCGACATGTTGACACACATCAACTTGAGCAAAGAAGGCGTACTGCGTGCAGCACCAATAGCCGGCACTGAAGGCATTGCACCAGAGCTCAAAGCCGCTGATGGAACCTGGACATCAATTACCGCTCGCGCACGTGTGATTATGTACAACACGACGTTGGTATCAGCAGACGAAGCACCAAAGTCTATTTTTGATCTCACCGACCCTAAGTGGAAGGGCAAAATCGCTGCAACCAACACCACGAGTGGCGCAATGCAAGCACACGTAGCAGCGCTCAAGAATGAGATTGGCGACGAGCAGACCCAGGCCTGGCTTGACGGACTTGTTGCCAACGAAGTGACGTTCTTCGGCGGTCATACCGACATCCGCAAAGCCGTGGGGGCTGGCGAATTCGCTATTGGCTTAGTCAACCATTACTACTACGAACTGCAGAAGCGCGAAGCAGCAGATAACCAGGTCGGCGTGGTATACCCTGATCAAGGTGAAGGGCAGTTTGGCGTGATGATGAACACCACTGCAATCGGCCAAATCGAGGGAAGCAAGAATCCTGAAAATGCTGCGTTGTTTGCTGAATTCTTGTTCACACCAGAGACGCAGAGCTTGTTTGCAGAATTGAACTACGAATACCCAGTGATTGCGGGTGTCAAAGTTGCTGACGGCGTAGCCGATCCAAGCTCATTCCGCGTGAAGAGCATTGATATGCAAATGATTGCTGACGATGTACCTTCTGCAATTGAAATGATGCAAGGTGCTGGCATCCCATAAGCACACTTCACAGCCACCCTGGCACGCAACCGTGCTAGGGTGGTTTTACTGTATTATTAAGTGGGTACTCCATCATTGACAAATCAAAGGCGAGCATATGTCAATCACCCATATCACTCAGAGTAGCGCGCGAATATTACTACTTGTGTTTGTAACGATCATCATGGCGGGGTGTAGTGGATCGATTGTAAGTTCTACGACTGAAGCACCAGCTCCGATTAACAGTAATCTGGTGATCTATAGTGGTCGCACTGAAAGCTTCATGAAACCCATCATTGTGGCCTTCAATGATGTTTACCCGGGCATTACGATTCAACTCAAATCCGGCAAAAACAGTGAACTCGCAGCAGCGATTATCGAAGAGCGTGCTAATCCTCAAGCGGACATATTCCTTAGTACAGACATGCTAACGCACATCAACTTGAGCACACAAGGAGTTCTTGCACCACTACCTATCCGGGGGAGCGAGCGTGTTTCTGCTCAATTCAAAGCAGCCGACGGGACATGGACGTCAGTGACAGCGCGAGCACGCGTCATCATGTACAACACAACACTGGTATCTGCTGACGAAGTTCCACAATCAATGTTTGAGTTAACCGACCCTAAATGGCGAGGCAAAGTTGTCTTTGCCAATTCAACCAATGGTCCGTTTCAAGCACAAGTTGCAGCAATGATGAAATTAGTAGGCAAGGAGCGCACCGAACAATGGTTACGCGACTTAGTGGCCAACGACACTACATTTTTTGGGGGCGCATCAGATCTGCGTAAGGCAGTTGGTGCAGGTGAATTTGCGATTGGCGTTCTCAATCACTACAACTTCGAGCTCCAAAAACGCGAAGCAACCGACAACAATGTTGCTGCGGTATACCCGGATCAACGAGATGGTGAAATGGGCGTACTCGTGAATACAACAGCAGTAGGGCAGATTCTCGATGCCCCAAATCCTACCGCGGCACGATTATTTGCTGAGTTTTTGTTTAGTACAACTGCTCAACAAATATACGCTGACACAAATTATGAATATCCAATCATCCCAGAAATACCGGTTGCATCTGGTATTCGCGCACCCGATCAATTCCGCCAGGCAACAGTCGATATGCAAACTGTCGCATCAGATGTCCCTGCAGCCATCGAGCTGATGCAGGGCGTAGGGATTCCATAACCGATGGCTGATTGGCAACTCATCACTGGTAACACACGCAAGCCACCGCAGACGATTTGGATTATTGCCATTATTGTGGCGTTCATAGCGCTAATCCCTGCAGCCTATACGATTCTACGTGCAATAGAAGCCATAGGTAGCACGCCGTTACCACCTTGGCCACTGCTGAGTCGCCTGATTGTCAACACGATACTATTAGCAGTATGTTCAGCAATAGTTGCCGGTGTCATCGGTGTGGCACAGGCACTACTCATCGAACGCACCGACATCCATGGCCGCAGACTGTGGCGCGTCATTGTCGCACTCCCATTAGCAATCCCGCCCTATGTACTAAGTATTACAACCATCGCACTTCTACGCCCTCGTGGCATCTTCGAGCGTTGGCTTGAAGCGCACGGGTTCATAGAGTTTGGTCAACTGCCCTTTAACAGCATTTTCGGCTTATCTGGCAGTACGTTGGTGATTGCACTGTGTTTATCACCATACGTTTATTTGCCAGTTGCTGCGGTATTGCGGCAAGGAAGCAATCATTTAAGTGAAATCGCACAAATCAGTGGCGCATCGTGGCAGTATCGGTTACGCCATGTAACACTCCCACTAATTGCTCCGGCTGCCGGTGGCGGAATGCTCCTCGTCATGTTGTATGCACTCGCTGATTTTGGTGTGCCGGCCTTGTTACGCTTACCAACATTTAGCACTGCTATTTATGGGCGCTTTACTGGTCAAATCGACCGGGCAGGCGCTGCAATGCTCAGTCTACCGTTAATCATCGCTACACTGGGGTTAATTGTTCTTGAAGAGCGTTTGGCAGGACGGGGTGGCGCACAAATCAATCGATCATGGCGACCACAACTGCCGCATGCACTCGGCACTTGGCAGATTCCCGCATCTCTCGGACTGATTGGAATCAGTATCGCTGCCTTAGTCGGTCCAATAGCGACGTTGATTTATTGGAGCACCAATGTCGTATCAGTAAGTGAAATTGCAAGCCGTGTGCCAGTCCAGCGTTTGCTCACGATTGGGTTCGGCAATATTGCCTTCGTAGCAGGAGTTGCTACGCTCACCACCGCACTTGCTGTCACACCGGCGCTCTTGCTCCGACGCGGAGGAATTCTTGGCATCATCTTGGCACGCATCAGTCAAGCAGGGTATGCATTACCGGGCGTTGTCGTGGCATTGAGCATTGTGTTAGTGATCAATCAAGGAGCACCGTGGTTAGCGGGCGGACTAATTCCTCTTGTCCTTGCATACATCATTCGATTCTTACCACAGGCCGTTCAAAGCCTTGATGTTGCATTTGAGCAAATTGCACCGTCACTCGAAGAAGCAGGACGTAGTCTCGGGCAAACCGCAAATAATGTTATTCGACAAATTGTGTTACCATTGGCGGCGCCTGGACTCCAGGCGAGCTGGGCACTCCTCTTCTTATCAATGCTCAAAGAGCTACCTGCGACGTTGTTGTTGCGCCCGGCAGGATTTGATACACTTGCGGTACGTATCTGGATGCCGGCCAGTGATGGGTTATACACGGCCGCTGCGATTCCAGCCTTGATATTGCTTGTAGGTGCATTGCTTCCTTTGGCGCTTGTCCTACGCAATCAGTATCAACGTCCAACCTATGCGCCCCCACCGGAGGAGTAACCATGGAGCCTGTTATCACCTTAAATCATGTGTCGCGTCACCCGAGTACCGCACGACATCCGATTGTGAATAATCTGAGTCTTGAACTTCATCCAGGAGAAATATTGGTATTGCTTGGACCAAGTGGATCAGGCAAGACGACCACGTTACGCTTAATCGCCGGACTTGAACTACCAGATCGTGGTGAAATCATGATTCGTGGCGTATCAGCAGCCGGGCGCGGGCGAGCACTCCCACCAGAGGCACGCCGTGTGGGGATGGTATTTCAGGATTATGCCCTCTTCCCGCACATGACCGTAAACGACAACATTCGTTTTGCTTTGCACGCGTTCCCCAAACACGAACAAGCAGAACGCATCAATGAGGCATTACGACTCGTTGGATTGACTGGCCTTGGTGAACGATTACCTCATCAACTCTCTGGCGGACAGCAACAGCGCGTCGCAATCGCCCGTGCACTTGCACCGCAACCACCAGTTATCTTGCTCGATGAGCCATTTAGCAACCTTGATACGGCATTGCGCGATCATGTACGGAGCGAATTGCGCACCATCTTGCGGAATGCCCAAACATCAGCAATTATTGTGACGCACGATCAAGCCGAGGCACTCGCAATTGCCGACCGAATTGCCTTGCTCCACGAAGGTGTCTTGCACCAAATCGGCACTCCGGAAGAACTTTTTGCCAATCCGTGCACTCGCTTTGCCGCC
>CAYXXK010000003.1:0-5344 GCA_964469045.1 uncultured Klebsiella sp. | reverse complement strand
AACGCACCGGGCAACAACTACAAAGTGAGCTCGGTCCATTGACGCTCCATGATGACCATGTGGCATGCTACGAGCAAACATGCATCTTGGTTCGGCACGATGACATCAGTTTTCGTACAACCGTGAGCGAATCTGCTAATGCTGTTATCAGTGAACGCCACTACGAAGGCCCAATGTATCACTACCGACTGCAACTCCGCTCTGGGCAAATGGTGAGTTGTAAGCTCCGCCATGACGAAAAATACGATGTTGGTACTGCGGTGCATGTGCATTACATTGCAACGCATCCGCTAGTGTACTTTATTGGTGAGCACGCACGCAGTTTGGCCACACCCCAACAAATCGCATACCGTGCAAGGTGATTGCAATGCTCAAACGCATACTTGGAGTGCTCCTCATCATGGTGTGCGGTATGCCACTAGGACACGTTGCACTTTATTTTCTGAGTGTCGCAGCGAGCAATATTGCGTCACCAAATCAATCCAGCGTGGTAACACTCGACGAAGCTGTGCGCAACTATATCGTTGTATTACCACACATCATCAATAACACCTACTACTTCCCTGGGCTCTCGATCGGACTATGGCACGGTATCGCCGATCGCACTATACGTTCAACCGGGCTTTTACTGATTGCAGCAAGCTTCGCAATTGTCGGGGGCGTATGGTTAGGGCGCACAGTCAGTCGCACGCTGAACACGCAAATGCCGCAATGGTTTGTGGTGATGAGCAGTACAAGTAATACCCTTCAATCGCTCTTTGTTGCAAGTAGCGGTGTGGCAATCATGTACTTCATTATGGTCTATACGCCATACAACCCGCCACTCCCCATTCACGGATTTGGCTGGGACGCCCATCTGGTGCTTCCCATACTCTCATTAACAATCAGACCACTTATGTCAATTGCACACGACACAGCCACACTTTTTGGCCAAGCGAGTCAACAGCCACATGTGATTGCCACCCAAGCGCGCGGATTTAGCAATGCACACATCATCAGAAATCACCTATGGCCAGCGCAACAAATGACAATCGGACTTATGAGCGCCGCCAATATTCGCCAAATGATCGCAGAGTTAATGGTTGTAGAAATGGTCTTTGGCTGGGAGGGCGTCGGTGAGGCAATCGTTAGGTCAATTATCCCACCTGCAATGACGAGTGCACCGCCGGTTGCACTATATCTTGATGCTCCTACATTTGCCTCATTAGGAGTGGTGGTATTTGGCTGGTTTGCGTGCATCGAAATAATCCGCCTATTACTCACTCCAGCACATGTGTGGGCGTTAGACGAGCAACACACATGACACATATATTTGCGCGCGCAATCGGTATCGCCATTGTCAGTATGGTGGCCTTCATCACGTTGTTTGGGCCAACAATAACCCCGCGTGACCCACGAGAGCGGAACGTTGTCGCCAAAACTGATGATGGCTATCGCGCGCCACCATTTGCGATTGGCACACCTGGATTTATGTTGGGGTCTGACCAGTTCGGGCGTGACATGCTGAGTCGCATCATCGCAGGCACGCAACCGACCATGCTCACAGTGCTGGTGGTCGCAACGCTCAGACTCATTATTGGCACATTTATCGGGCTAACAAGTAGTTTTGCGGGTCATACGCTGGCGCGCATCGCACAGTTGTTGACGCGTGGGAGCATCTATCTCCCTCAGCTATTTGGCGCATTAATCGTGTTAGTGATGGCCGGTAATAATCCGACGCTAGGCTTTTTTGTGACAGCACTCATCTGGAGTGGATGGGGTGATGTTGCTCAGCTCGTCCAACAACGGAGCAATGAGTTTCGCCAACTACCGGTATATGAATCTGCACTGAGCAGTGGTGCAAGTACCCAAAGCATCTTAGTACGACATATCCGGCGACATTTGGCGCCACTCTGGGGCATGATGTGGCTTCGCGAGATGAGTAATTGTTTGACCCTCTTGGCGATGCTCGGATTCTTGGGATATTTTGTGGGCGGCGCAAGTTGGATTATCGTGGCGGGTGATGCAATTCCAATTGGTGCGCGCGCAGCCGACATACCCGAATTAGGTCAATTACTCGCCACCAGTTTTGAGCGCGTCCTACAACCACAACCAATGTTTTTGGTGGGTGGGTATATTGCAATCATCTTGCTAGGATTCAATCTACTCGGCGACGGTGTCAGAACACGACTTAGTTATTTGCCACAACACACCTCATTTGGTGCGTGGCAACGACTCGTGTTCACGTTAGAGTGGTGGGCGAGTCAATTACCACGTTGGCAATTCGCTGGATTGATATTTACTGCACTATTGGCTGGACCAGTGTGGTACGCAGTACGTAGCGCATCGGCACCCAGTGTGCTTCCACCGTTGTCGAGTAGCACAGCATGGCAACCAGATGCTGGAGCGCCTTGGCGAGATGCACGCGGAGATGCAAGTGGCAGTCTGCGTGGTATCACGTTTGCGATACAACCGACACAGAGCATACTACCATTACCGCCGGCACCATTGAAATCGGTTGCACTGAGCACTCAAAACGGCGACCTAGTGGTCTATTCAGCATCACCCGGACTGTTAGTGTTTTCGCATGAACATCAACAGTGGCGCGAATACCCGCTCAAATTCACCCCAGTCGGCAACCCGGCACTCACCAGTACCGACGAGATCGTCGTCGTAGGACCACAAGGATTTGTGGCACATTATGATGTAACAGGGACTCAGTTGCGCACGTACACCGTGACGACGCGTGCAATTGCTACTGCGAGTGCAACGATTGGCCCAGATGACGCAGTGTACATCACTGTAGCTGATCGAATCGAAGCATTTGATGCGCAAGGCATTTGGAAATGGGTCAGCCCAAAAGTGAGTATTTTCGGGGAACAGCAAGCTCAAATTTCACCAGATGGAACACTCATCTTTCTCGGAAGCGAGGCATTTGACATCGTCGATGGCGCACGATTACCGTTGTTTGCAGCACCGCATGGAGCGACGTTCGAGAATCCGTTGTTGGTGAGTGGCGCAGATGGTTACGTTTACCAGCGACGTAGTCACCGCCTGATACAATTTGCGGTCGAAAACTTTATACCGAAGACAATTGGTGAACTCAGTTGGAACGCCAGTCAGGTGACCATGTTCTTCCCTGAGCAGTCCGGCGTTACCACCCAAGGGATTGGCTGGATGCTCTACAAAGGATTTGGTGGTATTGGGCGCTTTGTGTGGTTGCCAGCCAACCAAGAGGCAATCCAGATCCCGATTGACGCGAGTATGCGGGTGATGTTCGTGGCTGATAACGGTCAGTTTGTGGCATGCAACGATTACGAATGCATCAGTCATAGTGTTGGCAACGCCGTACCTGTGTGGCAAATGAATATTTCAAGTGACACCATTATTGGTATCAGCATCAACGCTCACCAGCAGGCAGTCATTACCACACCTACTCGATTACTAACGCTGTCACCGTAAATCATTAACAAAGAATTGGTCAAATGCTAATACAAGTGCGCTACGGTGATTCTTAAATTAGCGAGAGGAATTAATATGCAACGCGTATTGAACGTTTCTGGACTGTATAACATTCGTGACCTCGGTGGATTACGCACTGCGTCAGGCAATACAACAGCATTTAGACAATTTTTGCGCAGTGATTCACCTCACGCCGTTGATGAGAATGGGATAACTCAGCTCGCAAATCTCGGTGTACGTACGGTTATTGATTTGCGCTATGCGGATGAATGCATGCGCACCCCAAATCCGCTAGCGAATACACCGAATGTGACGTACTACAATATCCCATTAATGGCGAACGGCGTCATCGAAAACAACACCGAAGATCTCACACAACTTGGTGCTTTCTATCGATTTCTCCTGCATAATTCGCAACCGGCATTTGCACAAGTGTTTACCACAATGGCAGAACAACCTGGCACGACACTCTTTCATTGCCAAGTCGGCAAAGATCGTACTGGTGTGGTAGCTGCACTTTTACTCCAACTCGCTGGCACGCCCACGCATCACATCGTGGATGATTACGTGGCAACAGCAACATATATTACCCCACTCCTTCCAGAACTACGGCAGCACCGTCCGGCACAACTGGACGAATCGCGGTATGAACGCCTACTCGATGCTCGCGCAGAGTTTATGCACGAATTTCTGCACGAATTGCGAATGCAATATAGTACTGCATCGCAGTATCTTGTGCATATTGGCGTGTCGATCGCACATATCAATATCCTTCGTGACAAACTCATGTACGCACACAAACAAGACGCACACATAATCTGATACATCATCAAATTTAAGCAGAAGCACGACACAATTTCACGAAAACTTTACACACGGATTCTATAGTTCTACCAGTAACGAATGTCACGTTACTGAGATTCAGATACTAAGGAGTTTTCGATGCGTAAGTTTTTAGTTGCGTTGTTGTTTGCGGTTGTGATGACAGCATGTGGCGCTACTGCCCCAGCTGCCGAGCCAACAACTGCACCAGTTGCTGAGCAACCAGCTCCTGCAGCAGAGCCAACCGCCGAGCCAGCCCCAACTGCTGTACCGGAGCCAACTGCTGAGCCCGAGAAGGGTCCAGTCGTGATGGTGTGGTATCCCAACGAATCTGGTGCTGAGTTGAAAGAAGCTCGCGACAGCTTGGGTGCGATTGTTGAAAAGGCGCTCGGACGACCAGTTGAGCACAAGTTGACCACAGACTACATCATTGCGGTCGAGTCACTCGCAAGTGGTGCAGCTGATATCGCATTCGTCGGTGCTGAGGGTTATATCCAGTCAAAGAACAAAAACCCGAACGTCGTTCCAATTGTATTGCCATCAGGCGCATCGGGCACGATCAACGATGCTGTGTACTATAGCTGGTTGGCCGTTCAGAAGGGTAAAGAGGGCGATTACATGAAGGACGGCGCATACGCCATTGACAACATTCAAGGCAAGCGCTTCTCATTCGTCTCCAACAGCTCAACTTCAGGTTTCCGCGTTCCTTCATCTAACATCATCAAGTACTTCGGCAAGATGGAGATGTGGAAAGACATCACATCAGACGATTTGCTCGAGGGTGGCAGCGACTCATTCTTCTTGGACGTACAGTTCGGCGGCTCACACCAAGGTTCAGCGGTCAACTTGATTTCAGACAAAGTTGATGTCGCAGCTTTCTGTGACTCGTGTGTCAACAACTACGTCGATTTGACCGAGGGTGAACTGAACAAAGTTGGTTCAGTTTACAAAGTCAAAGAAGGCGCTGACGAGCCATTCGATAAATTCCCAGGTGCGGAATTCGTGGTTATTTCATCAACCCCTGTCTTGAACGCACCATTCGCTGCAAACATGGACAAGATTGCTCCAGAAGAGTTGAAGG
>CAYXXK010000002.1:94151-127774 GCA_964469045.1 uncultured Klebsiella sp. | reverse complement strand
TCATGGCAAAGCAGAAGTTTGAGCGTAACAAGCCACATATCAACGTCGGTACCATTGGTCACGTCGACCATGGTAAGACCACGTTGACGGCCGCCATCACCAAGGTGTTGGCATTGCGCGGCGCCGCCCAATTCACGGCGTACGACCAGATCGACAACGCTCCAGAGGAGCGCGCTCGTGGTATCACGATCGCCATCCGTCACGTGGAGTACCAGACCGAGAGCCGCCACTATGCACACGTGGACTGCCCCGGTCACGCCGACTACATCAAGAACATGATTACCGGCGCAGCCCAGATGGACGGAGCAATCTTGGTGGTATCAGCCCCAGATGGTCCGATGCCACAGACCAAGGAGCACGTATTGTTGGCCCGCCAAGTGCAGGTGCCAGCCATGGTTGTCTTCTTGAACAAGGTCGACATGATGGATGACGAAGAGTTGTTGGAGTTGGTCGAACTCGAGTTGCGCGAGCTCTTGAGCAAGAACGGCTTCCCCGGCGACGACATTCCAATCGTGCGCGGTTCAGCCTTGGGTGCCTTGTCAAGCACATCAAACGACATCAACGCCCCAGAGTACAAGTGTATTGTGGACTTGATGAATGCGGTTGACAGCTACATCCCAACCCCAACCCGCGAAATCGACAAGCCATTCTTGATGCCTATCGAAGACGTCTTCGGCATCAAGGGTCGCGGTACCGTGGTTACGGGTCGTGTGGAGCGCGGTAAGGTCAAGACCGGCGATACCATTGAGATCGTGGGTATGACCGACGAAGATCCAAAGAAGACCGTCGTCACCGGCGTCGAAATGTTCCAGAAGACCCTCGACGAGGGCTTGGCTGGTGACAACGTCGGTTGTTTGTTGCGCGGTATTGAGCGCACCGACGTCGAGCGCGGCCAAGTGCTGTGCTGGCCCGGTTCAATCAAGCCACACAAGAAGTTCATGGCCAACGTGTACGTGTTGAAGAAGGAGGAGGGCGGTCGCCACACTCCATTCTTCCCCGGGTACCGCCCACAATTCTACATCCGCACCACCGACGTAACGGGTTCAATCACGTTGCCAGAGGGTGTCGAGATGGTGATGCCGGGTGACAACATCGAGATGGCCGTAGAGTTGATCGTCCCAGTCGCCATCGAAGATGGTTTGCGCTTCGCGATCCGCGAGGGTGGCCGCACCGTCGGCGCTGGTGTCGTTTCGAAGATCACTGATTAAGGCGTAAGCAATTTCTGCGCCACCGCGTCGACGGGGCAGGTAACACTGTCCGTCGACGTGGTGTGTAGGATGTGGAGTAGATGATGGCAACAGGAAAGCAGAAAGTGCGCATTCGCCTGAAGGCGTTTGACCACAAAATTTTGGACCAGTCAGCTCGCCAAATTGTCGAAGCTGCTGAGCGCTCAGGCGCATTGGTTGCCGGCCCAGTGCCGTTGCCAACGCGCATTGAGAAGTATAGTGTCATCCGCTCGTCCTTCATCGACAAGGACTCGCAGGAGCAGTTTGAGGTGCGCACGCACAAGCGCTTAATCGACGTGTTGGATCCAAGCCAACAGACGATTAATGCGTTGATGAAGTTGACGCTCCCAGCCGGTGTCGATATCGAGATTAAGCTCTAAATTGTAGAAAGAGGCAGCCGCTACGATTGGCACGGTGCCAATTGGAATGCTGCGGAGGTGCGATTGTGATCGAAGGTTTGTTGGGTCGCAAAATCGGCATGACTCAGATTTTTGATGAAACAGGTGCGGTGGTACCGGTAACGGTTATCGAAGTCGGACCTTGTGTCGTCACCCAAATCCGGGTTCGCGAACGCGACGGTTACGAGGCTGTGCAGATTGGTTTCGGCGAGGTCAAGCCCAAGAGTCTGAACAAGCCACAACGCGGGCATCTTGCAGGTGCCGGCAAGTTAGTGCGCCATCTGCGCGAGTTCTCGGCTGATAACCCGAGTGACTACAAGGTCGGCGATGTACTCGGTCCCGATTTGTTTGCCACTGGGCAAATGGTCGATGTAACCGGTACCTCAAAGGGTAAAGGTTTCCAGGGTGTCGTTCGACGCCATGGATTTAATGGTGGTCCACGCACCCACGGTCAAAGTGACCGTTTGCGTGCCCCAGGTTCGATTGGTGCCGGTACTGATCCTGGTCACGTGTTCAAGAATACACGCATGGCGGGTCAAATGGGTAACCGTCGTGTCACAGTGATGAATCTCACGGTCGTCGAAGTAATCAGTGACCGCAATCTTCTGCTCGTACGGGGCTCGGTACCAGGTGCCAAGAACGGCTTGGTGATGGTCCGCCGTGCAGCGAAGGGCAATTAGAGGTAGTGTGATGGAAGCAAAACTCTTTAGCCAGACAGGCGCTGAGGTCGGCACGATTCAACTCGACGACTATATTTTTGGGATTGATCCCAATGTGCCAGTGATGCACCAAGCCATGTTGCGTCAGCAGGCCAATGCCCGGCTCGGGTTGCACAACACCCGGGGACGTGGTGAGGTCGACGGCAGCACGCGCAAGTTATTTCGCCAAAAGGGCACCGGTCGCGCCCGTCAGGGTTCGGTTCGCGCGCCACATCGCAAAGGTGGTGGTATCGCACACGGTCCCCACCCACGTTCGTACTATCAGTCAATGCCACGCAAGATGCGTCGCTTGGCCGTCCGCAGTGCGTTGTCAGCCAAGATTGCTGATAAGGCAGTGGTGTTTGTCGATGCCCTCAAGGTCGAGAAGCCACGCACCAAGGATATGATTGCATGTTTGGCCAGTTTGAAGGCCAGCGGCAAGACGTTGATTGTGGTCGCAGTCCGCGACGACATGTTGACCAAGTCAATCAACAACATTCCAGGTGTCAAGACGTTGCCGGCACACTACTTGAACGTCATTGATTTGTTGACACATGACAACATCATCGTGACGCAGTCTGCAGTAGCCGTGATTGACAGCTACTTGGGTCAGGCCGTCAATGTGGTCGGGGAGGATGCGTAATGAACGCACATCAGATTATCATTCGGCCGCTTATCACCGAGAAGAACACCAACCTCATGTCACTGAACAAGTACAGCTTTGAGGTTGACAAGACCGCGAGCAAGCCAGAGATTGGCGCTGCGATTAGCGAGATCTTCAACGTGCGCGTGACCAACGTGACCACCATGAATGTGCGTGGCAAGTTGCGTCGCCGTGGGATGCGGTATGGGTATACGAGCAGCTGGAAGAAAGCAATTGTAACGCTTGCAGCTGGTGATACGATCGACGTGTTTCAGGACATGTAGAGCGCGGCTACCAAGTCGTGATGGAGTAAGTAATGGGCGTTCGACGCTACAAACCAACCTCGGCGGGCCGCAAGAATATGTCGGGCTATACGTTCGAGGAGATTACCAAAAAGTCGCCTGAGAAGTCATTACTCGAGCCAATGCGCAAGAGTGGTGGTCGCAACAACTACGGTCGCGTTACTACGCGCCATCGTGGTGGCGGTACCCGTCGCGCATATCGCGTAATTGACTTCAAGCGCAACAAGATTGACGTGCCAGCAGTAGTCGCTGCCATCGAATACGATCCAAATCGTTCGGCACGCATTGCATTATTGCATTATACTGATGGTGACAAGCGCTACATCTTGGCCCCAGTGGGTCTCAAGGTGGGTGATAAGGTCATGAGTGGTCCGAACGCAGAAGTGCGTGTCGGTTCATCTCTGCCATTAAAGGTTATCCCACTCGGTACCGAGGTACACAACATTGAGTTGCAAATCGGCCGTGGTGGAGTGATGGTGCGCAGTGCTGGCGCATCGGCACAATTGATGGCCAAAGAAGGTGATTATGCCACACTGCGCATGCCTTCGGGCGAAATGCGCATGGTGCATATCAACTGTATGGCCACCATTGGGCAGGTTGGAAACGTAGAGCACCAGAACGTACGACTCGGAAAAGCCGGTCGTAGTCGTTGGTTGGGTCGTCGACCCGAGGTGCGTGGTTCAGCTATGAACCCGCGTGACCATCCTCACGGTGGTGGTGAGGGGCGTGCGCCTCGCGGTATGCCGCCCAAGACGAAGTGGGGTAAGCCGGCACGTGGCGTCAAGACACGTCACAATCCGCGCACCGATCGCTTTATTGTGCGCCGCCGTACGAAGTAGTAGCAAATCTTGCAGCAACCGGAGCACAGGCCGGGTTGTTGCGGTGAGCAGATTACGAAAGGACCGAGAATGTCACGGTCATCGAAGAAGGGTCCATTTGTCGACTTGCGACTTTTGGGCCGTATCGAAGACATGAACAAGACGAACGACAAGCGTGTGCTCCGCACATGGTCACGCGCCTCGACGATCTTTCCACAAATGGTGGGTCACACCATTGCCGTACATGATGGCCGTCGCCACGTACCGGTGTATGTCACCGAGAACATGGTCGGACATAAGTTGGGTGAGTTTGCGCCGACTCGCACTTTCCGCAGTCATGGCGGTAAGAAGGCTGATAAGCGCGGTAAGATGAAGTAATTGCTGGGTATGGGGCGCAAGCCCCATGCACCATGCATGCGGAGTAAGCTAACGATGCAAGCGAAAGCTGTAACGAAGTATGTGCGCATCTCGCCATTGAAGGTTCGACCTGTCATGGACGTGGTGCGTGGTATGAAGGTTGAGCGAGCGCTCTCCACTTTGCAGTACATGCCCCAGAAGGCAGCCCGTGAAGTGGCCCGCACAATCATGTCAGCAGCCGCCAATGCCGAGAACAATTTCGACATGGAGCGTGCTGCCTTGGTCGTTCATACCATTTATGCCGACGAAGGTCCTGCCTTCAAACGCTTTATGCCACGTGCGCGTGGCCGAGCAGACCGGATTCGAAAGCGCACCACCCACATTACTGTGGTTGTGGATGATGGCGCCACCAACTAGCCGACAGTGAGGACGTATGGGACGTAAGGTACATCCACTGGGGTTCCGCCTCGGTTACATCAAGGACTGGCAGTCGCGCTGGTTTTCGGAGCGAAATTACACTGACCAGTTGCACGAGGATCTGAAACTGCGCCGCTTGGTTGCCAAGCGTTTTGAAGGCGCCGGTGTGGCCCGTGTAGAGATTGAGCGATCAGCCAATCGCATCGAGATCACCATTCACACCTCGAAAGTCGGTGTTGTGGTCGGTAAGGGTGGCGAGAAAGTTGACGAGTTCCGCAAGATTCTTGAGCGTAGCCTTGGCAAAAAGCTCAAAATTTCGGTGCTCGAAATTCACCAGCCAGAGCTTGAGTCACAGTTGGTCGCAGAAAGCATTGCTGAGCAGATCAACAAGCGCGTGTCATATAAGCGTGCGATGAAGCAAGCCGTCCAGCGCGCGATGCGCCTCGGCGCACAAGGCGTCAAGGTGAAGTGCTCAGGTCGTTTGGGTGGTGCCGAAATCGCCCGTGTTGCTACCGAGCGCGAAGGCCGCGTGCCATTGCACACGCTTCGTGCCGATATCGATTACGCACAGGTGCATGCACACACAACCTTTGGCCGTATCGGTGTAAAGGTGTGGATCTATAAGGGCGATGTGTTCTTCGATGCTGCCGGCAATGTCCAGCCAACCACCCCAGCCGTCAATGCACGTGCCCAGGGCGGTGAGGATGAGGATCGCCGTGGTGGTCGTGGTGGTCGTGGTGGTCGCGGTGGTCAGGGCGGCCAAGGTGGTCAAGGTGGCCGCGGTGGACGTGGTCAAGGTGGCCAAGGTGGTCAGGGCGGTCAAGGTGGTCGCGGCAATCGCACGCCTCGAGCCTAAGGGACGAATGTAAGGAGCGACGACTATGTTGATGCCTAAGCGCGTCAAATATCGCAAGATGCACCGTGGCAACAATCGCGGTATGTCTCATCGCGGCAGTACGGTTGCCTTCGGCGACTTCGGCTTGCTTGCGGTCGAGCCAGCCTGGATAACCAGCCGCCAGATTGAGGCTGCCCGTCGTGCCATCTCGCACCATGTGAAGCGTGGTGGTAAGGTGTGGATTCGCATCTTCCCCGATAAGCCGATTACCCAAAAGCCAGCTGAAACCCGCATGGGTAGCGGTAAGGGTTCGGTTGAGTACTACGTGGCCGTGGTTAAGCCAGGGCGCGTCATGTTTGAGATTGGTGGGGTCCGCCCCGAAATTGCGCAAGAGGCCTTGCACTTGGCAGCCGCAAAGTTGCCCATCACATGCAAGATCATTTCGCGTGAAGAAGAGGCTAGCGAATAATGAAAGCCGATAAACTGCGTGAGCTCGATACCGCAACGCTCAAAGAGCAAGTCGATGGCTACTACAAAGAGCTGTTTAATGTGCGCTTCCAAGCGGTGACCGGTAAGTTGACCGCAACAGGTCGTCAGCGCATCGTGCGTCGTGAAATCGCACGTATCAAGACGATCCTCCATGAGCGTGAGCAGGCATAGTACCTGCGGGAGAAAGATACGATGACCGAAGGACGACGACAATACAAGGTCGGCCGTGTGGTAAGCAACAAGATGAACAAGACTGTCGTTGTGGCAGTTGATTATCTGCGCCCACATCCGCTGTACCGCAAGATTATGCGTACTACCAAGAAGTTCCACGCCCACGACGAGCAAAACAGCTGTCGTATCGGCGATGTGGTGCGCATTGGCGAGACCAAGCCAATCAGCAAGACCAAATGCTGGGAAGTGGTCGAAGTAGTGACACAGAGCCAGGAGGACTAGGCGATGATTCAGCAACAAAGTCGCCTCAAGGTTGCCGACAACACCGGTGCCAAAGAAATCATGTGTATCCGCGTGATGGGTGGCTCACGGGTTCGGTATGGCCACGTTGGCGATATCATCGTTGCATCAGTCAAAGATGCAAATCCCGGTGGTACCGTCAAGAAGGGCGAAGTCGTACGTGCCGTGGTTGTTCGTACCTCGAAAGAGTACGGCCGCCCCGATGGTTCGCACATCCGCTTCGATGATAATGCAGCCGTGATTATCAACAAAGAAGACAATCCGCGTGGCACGCGTATCTTTGGTCCGGTTGCCCGTGAGCTGCGCGAGCGCGGGTTTATGCGTATCGTTTCACTTGCGCCGGAGGTGCTGTAATGCACGTCAAAAAAGGTGACGAAGTCCTCGTAATCGCCGGCAAAGAAAAGGGCAAGAAGGGCAAGATTTCAATTGCCATGCCAGCCAAAGATCGTGTCGTCGTAGAGGGACTCAACAAAATTAAGCGCCACATGCGCCCACGTGCCATCGGTCAGATGGGTGGTATTGTTGAGCAAGATGCGCCAATTCATGTATCAAACGTGATGTTGGTATGTCCAAAGTGTGGTCGTGCATCACGCACCGGTAATCGTTTGATTGCTGCAGCCGACAGCAAGGGTCGTGCCAAGAAGGTACGCTTTTGCAAGTCGTGTGATGCCAATATCGATGAATAATAGCGCGGCTGAGGCCGCATGATTCAAGGTCGGAACGTCGGTTCGGGAGACGTTCCAATCCCTTGAGGAGCAATGAATGACACCGCGATTAAAGCAAAAGTACCTCACCGAGGTCGTGCCCGCACTCATGCAAGAGTTCAAGTATGGCTCAATCATGCAAGTGCCACGTGTCAATAAGGTGGTGGTAAATGTTGGTTTGGGCGAAGCGCTCTCCAACTCAAAGGCCCTGGAGGCTGTCACCGAACAGCTCACCATGATTACGGCACAAAAGCCAGTAACGACCAAGGCCAAGAAGTCAATTGCAAACTTCAAATTGCGTGAAGGTCAGCCAATTGGCGTGATGGTGACATTACGTGGCGACCGCATGTATGACTTTTTGGACCGGTTGATGAACTTGGCGTTGCCGCGCTTGCGTGACTTCCGTGGTATCGGACGTGGCGCATTCGACGGTCGTGGTAACTACAGCTTGGGTTTGCGCGAGCAAATTGTGTTCCCGGAAATTGAAATCGACAAAATCGACAAGATCCGTGGTATGGAAATCTCAATCAATACCTCGGCTGTTGATGATGCAGCTGGTTATGCGTTGTTGAAGCGCATGGGTATGCCATTTCGTGACTGATCTGAGCCAGGAGTCGAATGACTCACCAGCTCAGATGGAAGAAAGGAAACAAACCGTTGGCTAAGAAGTCCATGATTGCCAAAGCCCTTCGGGCTCCGAAGCACAAGACACAAGCCTACAACCGCTGCAAAGTGTGTGGTCGCTCACGTGCCTACATTCGCAAGTTCGGTATGTGCCGTATCTGCTTCCGCGAAAATGCGCTCAAGGGGCTCATCCCCGGCGTAACCAAGTCAAGCTGGTAGTAGACATGCCTAGGCGATAGGCATCGCCTGAAGAAGCAAATTTGGTCACCTAGGAGGAACGTCCCGTGAGTGTGAATGATCCGATTGCCGATATGTTGACGCGCATCCGCAACGCTGGTATGGCTCGCCAAACCGAAGTGTCGATGCCTTCGTCAAAAATGAAAGTGGCAATCGCGCAAATCTTGAAGCGTGAAGGCTTTGTGGCCGACGTGCAAGTGCGCGATGAAAAGCCATGCCCAGTGCTCGTACTGCACCTTAAGTACACCGCTGACAAGCGCCCAGTCATCACCGGTCTGAAGCGCGTCAGCAAGCCCGGCCTGCGTATTTATGCAGGCGTATCCGAAATCCCGCAGGTACGCGGTGGTCTTGGTATTAGTATTCTTTCAACACCAAACGGCGTATTGGCAGGCTACGAAGCTTGGCAGAAGCGTGTCGGTGGTGAAGTCCTTTGCTACGTTTGGTAACCGAAGGGGAGTAGAACGATGTCGCGAATTGGTAAGAAGCCCATCACCGTCCCCAAAGGTGTTGATGTCCAGGTAGCAGAGGGGAACGTCGTGACGGTTAAGGGTCCAAAAGGGACCTTGTCGCAGGCTTTGCCAGCCAGTATCATCATCAGCCGTGAGAATGACCAGCTGTTGGTGACACGCCCAAGCGATGAGAAAGAGCACCGCGCGTTGCACGGCTTGACTCGCTCGTTGTTGGCAAATATGGTCGAGGGTGTAACGAATGGTTATGCTCGCATCCTCGAGGTTCTCGGTGTCGGTTATCGTGCCGCCCGTGAAGGCAAGAATCTTGTATTCTTTGTTGGTTACTCACACCCTATTCGTGTGACACCACCAGAGGGCATTAGCTTTGAGATCATCGAGCGTCGTGCTGCCAGTGAACCACAACAAGTGATTGTGCGTGGTATTGACAAGCAGTTGGTCGGTGAGCAAGCATCAAAGATTCGTGCGTTGCGACCACCCGAGCCATACAAAGGCTACGGTATCAAGTATCAGGGTGAGCGCGTGCGCCGTAAGGCGGGTAAGGCCGGTAAGGCGAAGTAATAACGGTGACGGGGAGTTCGCAATTTCGGCTCCCCTATTACTGGTGAGGAGATTGACATGGCAGTACGCAAAGCTCGTGAGCTTCGTCTGCGCCGACATAACCGGGTACGTCGTAAAGTGGCAGGGACGGCTAGCCGCCCACGCTTGAGCGTGTTCCGCAGTAGTGCGCATATCTATGCCCAAATTATCGATGACGTGGCTGGGCACACGTTGGTTGCTGAGTCGACCAAGTCAGCCGAAGGCGTGACAGGGACAAAGTCTGAGCAAGCCAAGGCTGTCGGTGCGTTGATTGCCGCCAAGGCGAAGCAAGCCGGCATCACAGCTGTTGTATTTGACCGCGGTGGTTTTAAGTACCATGGTCGCATCCAAGCTTTGGCAGACGGCGCCCGTGAGGGTGGCCTCGAGTTCTAAGCAACGAATAGGTATGTGTGTGCAGAAGCACACAAACAAAACGGTGGAGGAACTGTGGCAGAGAAACATATTAACGCCGAGGGCTTAGAGCTCGAGGAGCGTATCGTACAAATCAACCGTGTGTCGAAGGTGGTCAAAGGCGGACGACGCTTCAGCTTCAGCACCATGGTTGTAGTCGGTGACGGCAATGGTCATGTCGGTATTGGCATGGGCAAAGCCGCTGAGGTGCCAGACGCCATCCGAAAGGGTGTTGAGGCTGCAAAGAAGAACCTCATTTATGTGCCATTGGCACGCACAACAGTGTCGCACGAGAGTGAAGCTGAGTTTTCAGCCACAAAGGTGCGCTTGATTCCTGCTGCACCTGGTACCGGCGTTATCGCTGGTCGCGGTGTCCGCCCAGTTGTTGAGGCTGCAGGCATCAAGGACTTGTTGTCGAAGCGCTACGGCAGCAATAACCCCGTGAATGTGGTCAAAGCAACCTTCGAGGCATTGCGCCAGATGAAGTCGGTTGACCAGACCGCCAAAGAGCGTGGCTTGACCCGCCACGAGTTGCGCCAACGCCGTATGGTGAAGAGCGCCGTTAAGGAGTCGTAGGTCATGGCAAAATTGCGAATTACCTATACCAAGAGCTCAATCGGGTGCAGTGTCGACCAAAAGGAGACCATCAAGTCGATTGGCTTGCGTAAACTCAACAGCAGCGTAGTACGCGAAGATACGCCTACGGTGCGTGGCATGATCTTCAAGGTGCGTCACTTGGTGACCGTCCAAGAAGTCACGGAAGGTGAGGCTCGATAATGAAGTTGAATGATCTGCGCCCAGCCGCCGGATCACACCACACCTCAAAGCGTGTTGGTCGTGGTTATGGTTCCGGTAAGGGTAAGACGGCTGGTAAGGGTATGATGGGTCAAAAAGCTCGTTCAGGCCCAAATCCATACCGCACGTTCGAAGGTGGTCAGAATCGTTTGACCAAGCGTATGCCATACCTCCGCGGTTTTAAGAACCGCTGGCGTGTGGAGTACCAAGTCTTGAATATCGCTGACTTGGCCGAGTTGCCAGCAAATACCAATGTATCATTGGAATGGTTGATTTCGACTGGTGAGTACGACACCAAGACTCCAATCAAGTTATTGGGCGATGGTGATATTTCGGTGGCCATTTCGGTACAAGTCCACAAGGCAAGTGCCAGTGCCAAACAGAAAATCGAAGCTGCCGGCGGTAGCGTGACTGAACTAGGCTGGGAGTCGGTTCGCCCAACTCGAAGCCGTGGCGTTCACTCAGCATCACGCCAAGCAGAGTAATGACGGTTGCTGTAGTGGAGGCAACGCCTCCACTACACCTGACTTGAGGAGATTGTTGAATGCTGAAGTCAGTGATACAAGCACTGCAAGTGCCAGAATTGCGCCGTCGCGTGTTGTTTACACTGGCGATGATGCTGGTGTTCCGATTCATTGCACATATTCCTGTGCCGAATTTGGATCCCAATGCGCTCGCGAGTCTGCGTGAGGCCCTTCAGGGTAACCAGCTTGCACAACTGCTGAATATCTTCGCCGGTGGTGCGTTGCAAAACCTGTCGGTGGCATCGATGGGCGTGTATCCGTATATTACGGCACAAATCATCGTACAGTTGCTCCAGCCGCTCATCCCTGCCTTGAATGATTTGCGCAAGGAAGGCGAGCAAGGTCGCATCAAAATCAATCAGATTACCTTTGTTGCAACGGTGCCAATGGCATTGTTGTCAGCATATGGTCAGACGTTGACACTCGATCGGAGCTTGGGCGCTGGGCAGACGCTGTTTCGCACGCCATTTGATATTGTCAATAACTTCTTGCCGACGTTCACTGTATTAGTGGCGATGTTGGCAGGAACAATGTTTTTGATTTGGTTGGGTGAGCAAATCCAGTCGTACGGTATTGGTAATGGTATCTCGGTGATTATCTTTGCTGGTATCATATCTGGTTTGCCAAGCTTAATCATTCAAGGTTTTACTACGGTTGAAACCGGTGGTGTCGATCAGATTATCGGAATTATTGCCTTCTTGTTGATTGCACTAGCAACGATATTGGTCATCATCATGATGCATGAAGGACAGCGCCGTATACCAGTGCAGTATGCCAAGCGTGTACGTGGTAATCGTCAGTACGGTGGTCAGACGAGCCACATTCCATTGAAGGTAAATATGGCCGGAATGATCCCGTTGATTTTTGCGCAGAGCATTATCATCTTTCCGGGCACGATTGCATCATATGGATGTCCAGAGGTGACGGCACCAGCGGATGCGTCGATATTGAAGCAGATTTCGTGTTTCACGTATCAAACGTTTAGCCCGCAATTCGGCAGTGGCACGTGGGTGTATTCGGTAGCGTTGTTTGTGCTTGTATTTTTCTTTACGTACTTTTATACGAAAGTCATTTTCGAGCAACAAGATATTCCGAATACATTGCAGCGCAATGGTGGGTTTATTTTGGGGGTGCGACCTGGTAAGAACACAGAAGCGTATCTCGACCAAATTGTCTCACGCCTGACCCGTACCGGTGCGTTGTTCCTAGGGTTGATTGCAGTGTTACCGTTCTTGACACAGGCAATAACTGGTATCCCGATTGGTTTGGGGGCCACGGCATTGTTGATTGTGGTCGGTGTAGCAGTTGACACTTTGCGCCAACTCGAGGCACAGATGGTGATGCGTAATTACGAAGGTTTCTTGGGTAAGCGCTAGTATATGTAGACCTGCAGTTCGACGAAGAACAGCAGAGGGGGCATAAATGGACGTCATCTTGCTAGGGGCACCTGGTGCCGGGAAAGGCACTCAAGCCAAAGTGCTAGAAGAGCATTCGGGATTGGTCCATGTAGCAAGTGGTGATTTGTTCCGAGCAGCACTCCGACAAGGGACAGAGCTCGGTATGCTAGCGAAGTCGTACATGGATCGCGGCGAATTGGTCCCTGATGAAGTGGTCATTCGCATGATTATGGAGCGTATTGGGCAAGAAGACTGTGCGCGGGGGGTAATCTTTGATGGCTTCCCGCGTACAATCGACCAAGCTATTGCGCTCAACGTTGAATTAGAGCGTCAAGGACGTAAACTACACCATGTTTTGTACTTGAGTGTACCTACCGAGATGCTTTTGCGCAGAATTGCTGGTCGACAGACTTGTAAAACTTGCGGTTCGACGTATAATATATATTACTTTCCATCGAAACGTCCTGACGTTTGTGATGAATGTGGTGGTCGCTTGTATCAACGCAACGACGACACGTTGGAGACAGCGCGTCATCGCTTGGATGTGTACTTTGCACAGACAATGCCGTTAATCGAGCACTACCGAAAACAGGAATTGCTGCGTGAGATCGATGGCCAGCGTGAGATTACGCAGGTCACTCGAACCATGTTGCAATTAATGGAGCACGATGGCAGTCACACGTAAGAACCAGCGTGAAATCGCAGCGATGCGACGAGCTGGGGCAATTGTAGGATTAGCGCATCGTATGTTGCGCACATGGGTTGAGCCGGGCATCACCACGCGCGAGCTTGACACAATGGTGCATCAGTTGATTACGAAGCATGGTGGGCATCCTTCGTTTTTGGGATATGGTGGTCCGCCTCCGTACCCAGCGGCGACGTGCATATCGGTCAATGAGGAGTTAGTCCATGGTATTCCTAGCAAGCGCCGCTTGCGAGCAGGGGATATTGTGAGCATTGATATTGGTGTGCAGGTCGACGGGTATCATGCTGATTCAGCGTGGAGCTATGCGGTAGGAGAGATAACCGAGGAGGCTGCAGGGTTACTGCGTGTCACCGAGGAGACGCTCTATCATGCGCTGTCAGTTGTGCGGACAGGGGCACGATTGTCAGATATATCTTGGGCTATCCAGAGCTATGCAGAGGCACGCGGATATGGCGTGATTCGCAATTACATTAGCCATGGAATAGGCCGGTCCTTACATGAGGATCCACAGATTCTCAATTATGGACCACCGGGTCGAGGGCTTGTGCTTCAACCAGGCATGACATTTGCGATTGAGCCGATGATTGTGTGTGGCGACCCAAGTACACGGGAGCTGCGTGACGGGTGGACGGTGGTGACGACCGATGGTCGTCTCGCGGCACACTATGAACACACGGTCGCAGTGACCGATGGTAAACCGGAGATCCTGACGAGTCAGGAGACGAGTGACGAGGTGCTATGACAAAGAAAAAAGACGTGATCGAGATGGAGGGCACGGTGTTAGAGCCGTTGCCAAATGCCATGTTCCGAGTACAACTCGAAAACGGCCCTGAGGTACTTGCCCATATTTCGGGACGCATGCGGATGAACTATATTCGCATTCTTAAGGGCGATCGCGTTTTGGTAGAACTCTCACCGTACGACTTGACTCGTGGTCGTATTACGTATCGGTATAAATAACCGTTTAAGGGGGCTTACTGTGAAGGTTCAGGCTTCGGTCAAACCACGCTGCGAATACTGCCGCGTGATCAAGCGCAAGGGCATCATCCGGGTGATTTGTAGTCGCCAGCCCAAACACAAGCAGCGTCAGGGATAATGTTCGGGAGACGAGGATAAGTCGTGGTCGCGCACAGAAGTTGTGCACGGCACAGATGGTAAAGAGGCTAGCATGGCTCGTATTGCTGGGATCGACATCCCACGGAATAAGCGAATTGACATCGCAATTACCTACGTGTTCGGAATTGGGCGCACCAACGGTGCTGTCATCTTGGAGCGGGCAAACGTGAACCCGGCCACACGCGTACGTGACTTGACGGAAGAAGAGTTGGTCCGTATCCGTGAAATTGTTGAGCGTGAATATCGTGTTGAGGGTGACCTCCGTCGCGAGATTCAGATGAACATCAAGCGCTTGATGGACATTGCATGCTACCGTGGCTTGCGCCATCGTCGTGGCTTGCCGGTCCGCGGTCAGCGCACACGCACGAACTCACGTACTCGACGCGGTCGTAAGGGTTCGGCTATTGGTATTAAGAAGAAGACGGTCAAGAAGTAATCATTGCAGTGTGCGCGAGCGTCGTAATCAACGATACGTCGCCGCATGTGTGGAGGAATCATGGCTAAGGCACAGAAGGCTGGGAGCGCAGCGCCAAAGCGCCAGCGTGGCAAGCGTCGCGAACGAAAGAACGTCCCACGTGGGCAAGCACACGTGCAGAGCACGTTTAACAACACGATTGTGACCATCACTGATCCGATGGGCAATGTGGTGTGCTGGTCAAGTGCTGGACATAACGGCTTTAAGGGCTCACGTAAGAGCACGCCATACGCAGCCCAGATTGCAGCAGAAATTGCAGCACGTAAGGCCATCGAAAACGGCATGCGTACGATTGAAGTGTTTGTCAAGGGTCCTGGTGCTGGCCGCGAAGCCGCAGTGCGTTCGTTGCAATCAGCCGGGCTGCAAGTCAGCTCAATTACCGATGTGACCCCAATCCCGCATAACGGTTGCCGACCGCCGAAGCGTCGGCGCGTCTAATTTGAGGAGACTGTAGTAAATGGCTCGCTACCGTGGACCTATTGCCAAAATCAGCCGCCGGCTGAATATTGCATTGACTGACAAGGCGCAGAAGGTATTGACCAAGCGCCCATTCCCTCCTGGCCAGCATGGCCCGGCTGCTCGACGTCGCCAGCAATCGGAGTATGGTATCCAATTGCAGGAGAAGCAGAAGGCACGCCACATGTATGGTGTGCTTGAGAAGCAGTTCCGTAATTTGTATGCACGTGCGCAACGTGTTCCCGGCGAAACCGGCGCAGCGTTGTTCATGTTGCTCGAGCGTCGCCTTGACAACGTAGTGTACCGTATGGGGCTTGCGAGCACGCGCCAGCAGGCACGTCAGCTTG
Organism: uncultured Klebsiella sp.; assembly: GCA_964469045.1. GTDB lineage: Bacteria > Chloroflexota > Chloroflexia > Chloroflexales > Roseiflexaceae > UBA965. Next base: position 112,282 of record CAYXXK010000002.1, on the reverse strand, counting down.
TGACACACGGGCATGTCACGGTCAATGGCCGCAAGACGAACATCCCATCTTTCACGGTTCGTATCGGTGAGAAAATTGCCGTACGTGCAGAAAGCCGCAAGCGTACCTACTTCAAGAACTTGTCAGACTCGAAAGAGCTCTTGCATCGTGCACCGGAGTGGATGCGTGTAAGCCATGCTGATCTGAGCGCTGAGATTTTGGCTCTGCCACGCCGCGAGGACGCTGAGCAAGGTATCAATGAGCAGCTGATTGTTGAGTACTACAGCCGCTAATCAGATGCTGTTGATTGGTCGAACGCAGTGACGATGGAAGGAGGCGGCCGATGCTAGACATCGCCAAGCCGAGTATTGAATTGGTTGCGGCAGAAGAAAACTACGGCCGCTTTAAGATTGAACCGCTTGAGCCTGGGTATGGCCACACACTGGGCAATTCATTGCGCCGAGTGTTGTTGTCATCTATCCCTGGTGCGGCGATTACCAAGGTCAAGATTGAAGGTGTATATCACGAGTTTTCAACCATCGCAGGCGTCCGTGAGGATGTGACTGAAATTGTGTTGAATGTAAAGGGTATTCGCCTGCGCTCGTACGCCAATCGTAAGATTCGTGTGACGTTGATGCACCAAGGCGCAGGCCCGGTGTATGCAAAGCACATTGATATGCCGAGTAACGTCGAGTTAGTGAATCCTGATCACTATATTTGTACGCTTGACAGCAATGATGCCCGGATTGAAATGGAGTTCACCGTTGAAGTAGGGAGTGGATACATTCCTGCGGAAATGAACGAAGTTGCAGCTATTGGAGAAATTCCAATCGATGCGATTTTTACTCCTATCCCCAAGGTCAACTACGTTGTTGAAAATACGCGTGTTGGCCAAGCGACCAATTATGACCGTCTTGTGATTGAAATTTTCACTGATGGCACCATCAAGCCAGGTGATGCGTTAATTCACGCGGCGCAGGTTTTGGTCGAATACAACAAAATCATTGCTGGCTTTAATCGCGAGATTGATCTACCAATTGATTCAAATGTGACAGGGATCCAGGTAGATACGAATCCGAGCGCTATTCCGCAACAGATTATGGATATGCCAGTTGATGCATTAGAGCTATCAACACGAACCCATAACTGTTTGCGCCGTGCTGACATTGCGACCATTGGGCAAATCTTGCAAATGGACGAAAAGCAGCTCAAAGCCGTGCGTAATCTTGGCGATAAATCGCTCGAAGAGATTAAGGACCGGGTGCGCGAGAAGTGCTTGCGCTATGGTTACGATCCAGGCGGCAAGTGGGGAACCGAGGATATCACCGAAGGTCAAGAGGACCCTACCGAGAATAGTTAGTGTCGTCTCGTGTACACAATCGTGTATGACAATCTGAGCGCCTACTAACCGAGGTGCTTATGCACAGTATGAGGGATAACAATGCGACATCGTCGTGATGGGTACAAGTTGGGTCGTGACAAAGAGCAACGTGTAGCGCTCTATCGCGGTTTGATGATTTCAATCATCGAGCATCGCAAAATCAAGACGACCATTACCAAAGCCAAGGCTATTCAGCCTGAAATTGAGAGCTTGATTACGCTCGGTCGTGTGGACACCCCGCACAACCGTCGTATTGCGTTGTCACGCTTGGCCAGCAAAGATGCCATGCGTGCGTTGTTTGCCTTTGCCCCAGAGCAGTTTAAGGACCGCTCAAGTGGCTTCACCCGCATTACCAAACTCGGACCCCGTGTTGGTGATGGCGCTGAGATGGCAATCATCGAGTTGTTGTAATCAACGGTGATTGTGGTGCGCAATATTGCGTTCCAAGTCGCCTATGATGGGACACTGTTGGCGGGATCGCAGTTGCAATCACACCAACGGACCGTCCAAGGTGAGTTAGAGGCAGTGTGGTATCGGCTCAATCGAGAGGTTGTGCGTGTTACCCTCGCAGGGCGAACTGACGCCGGTGTACATGCACTTGGTCAAGTTGGGAACGTCGTGAGTGCGTCGGAGCGAAGCATGACAACGCTTTTGACTGCACTCAATGCGAATCTGCCAGATGACATCGCCATCACGCAGGTATGGGAGCCCCCCCGTGACTTCCATGCACGCTTTTGGGCAGAGCGACGTACGTATGAGTATGTCATTGATGATCAGGTGGTGAAATCGCCGTTGTTGCGCCAGCGTGCCTGGGCAATGGGTCGATGCCTCGATGTTGATGCCATGCACGCAGCTGGTCAGGTGCTCGTTGGAGAACATGATTTTGCTGCATTTACTGTAGGTGCTCCAGCCGGTTCAACGGTGCGTCGTTGCTATGCAGTAACCTGCGAACGCACCATTCGATTCCACCAGCCGGTGGTGGTGGTGCGCGTTACCGCAAATGGTTTTTTGCGCAATATGATGCGCATAGTGGCAGGTACCTTGCTCCTCGTCGGCCAAGGGCGCCTATCCACCGAGGGAGTCCAAGCGATTCTGAACGGTTTGAGCCGTCAGCACGCCGGACAACTAGCCGTGGCACACGGCTTGACACTGATGGCGGTTGAGTATCCTGCGTCGGCGCTCCGACCAGCACCGCCTCTCATGGAATGACGATTTGAGGTAAGGAATAACGGGAATGAAGACCTACTCGCAGAAAGCATCAGAAGTATCACGTGAGTGGTATGTGATTGATGCAAACGGCCACCACGTTGGTCGTCTCGCAACCCAAATTGCAACGTTGTTGCGCGGTAAGCATAAGCCAACGTTCAGCCCAAATATCGACGGTGGCGACTTTGTGGTTGTGATCAATGCCGAAAAGATTTTGCTTAAGGGTAAGAAGCAAGATCAGAAGATGTACTATCGGCACTCAAACTACCCAGGCGGTTTTAAGGCTGTGCCATATCGTCGTATGTTGGCCACACACCCAGAGCGGATTTTGCGCTTTGCTGTCAAAGGCATGTTGCCCAAGACGCGCTTGGGTCGCCAGCAGTTGACGAAGTTGCGTATCTACGCAGGTAGCACACACCCACATACAGCACAGCAACCAGCGGTCTTTGCGCCAGCGGTTCGCGGTTAGTTCTACGACGAGAGGGATAACATGGCTGAGAAGAACTACTACCAAGGTACAGGCCGCCGCAAGACTGCTGTTGCACGCGTGCGCCTCTATCGTGGCAATGGTGAGATTGTGGTAAATGGTAAGGCCCCACGTGACTACTTCGGTCATCGTGCCTTGTTTGCCACCGAACTTGAGCGCCCGTTTGTGGTCTCAGGGAATGTTGGTTCGTTCAATGTGATGGCAAAGGTTATGGGTGGTGGTGTAGCTGGCCAGGTCAGTGCAATTCGTCACGGTATTGCTCGTGCGTTGCTTGATCTTGATGCAACATTGCGTCCAGCCCTCAAAGGTGCTGGCCTGCTGAAGCGCGATCCACGTATGAAAGAGCGTAAGAAAGCCGGTCTTAAGCGTGCTCGTAAGCGCCCACAATACACAAAGCGCTAACATTGGCGTGTTGGATTGTGCTCCATACAAAATCCCCCTGCGCTTGTGCGCAGGGGGATTTTGTCATCGGCTATGAAAGAGGTGTAATCATGTCGGTCATAAATGATGCGTGACCGTGTGGTGCTGCAATGAGCGTAGGCGTTTTGGTTGCAGGATGCAAGTAATTTGCGAGCTGAATTTGGACGCCGTTGAGATCCCACAAATCCCCCCCGGCATAGGAGAGGAGGGCCATAGCGGGCGCGAGGTCCCATACCTTACAACTCGCAATCAGTGCCCCTTTGGCCATACCTGCCGCAACGTAGCACAACGACATTATGGTTGCGCCGGTGGTGCGGATACGTCCACGGTATGTGATGTGATACTTACGATGCACATCAGAAGGCATTGCAACCCAATTGTCAAGGAGGTCTGATTGCGAGGATGTGCAATGGATTGGAGTGTTGTTGCGTAGTGCACGCCCATCTGGAGTTGCAACGAACATTTCATCGTTCATTGGTGAATACACAACGCCCGCTAATGGCTGTCCGTGTTTGAGTAAGCCGATACCAATACACCATCCTGGAAGTTGGCCAGCGAAGGCAGATGTACCATCGATTGGATCAATAACCCAGGTGTACTCTGCATTTGAATCGAGATTATGCGCAGTACCTTCTTCGCCGATGATGGCATGATCGGGGTAGGTACTGCGTAAATATGCCACGAGCCGGGCTTCGATGGCTTCATCGACGTGAGTAACTAGAGAGCCATCTGATTTGCGCAAAAGGCGGAGCTGATCGCGTTCGGCGCGCGCAAAATCTCCACATTGAGATACTTGCTGAATGAGATCAGGCATCGAAATCAGTGCCATGAGGGAATCCTATCTTTCGTAAATACTCCATGGTATTATACGTGGTAGTAGTCTTATTGTCATGTTGAGGTTCCATGCAGGCGCTTGTATTTGATTTGGATGATACGTTGTATACGCTTAATCGACATCGGGCGTATCATTTACGTCGTGCCTGGGAACCGTGGTTGAGCACATGGGATGAACACAGCCAAGACCGCATCATTGCTGACGCAGTGAAGGAACGTATATTTTTTCGCGATATGGCTGATTTCCTTCGCGTACGTGGTGTGGATGAAACACAAACCCAACAGTTGTGTCAGCGAAGTCGTGATACATGGTTTTGTGATTTGTCGTTTGATAGTGGGGTTGAGGAGTTGCTGAACACGCTTGCGCCACGCTATCGTCTTGCGCTCATAACAAATGGTCCAAGCTGGACTCAACGTGCGAAAATCGAACAGTTGGGTTTGTCACGGTGGTTTGAGATGATGGTGGTGTCGGGTGAGTATGGCGTTGATAAACCAGATCCGGCAATTTTTGCACATGTGTTATCGCAATTAGCAATACCAGCGTCTGATGCGGTAATGATTGGTGATAACCCTGATGCGGATATTCGTGGTGCGCATGCAGTAGGGATGCGTGCGATTTGGATTGCACATGAGCATCACACCTACCCACAAGATTTGTCTCCGGCATGGCAAGTTGTCTCGCATGTGACAGAAATTATACGGCACGTAGAGGTGGAATGAATATTCCGACGTTGGCAACATTGTTTGAAACCCTCTCGTTGAGCGATCGGGCTGCAATCGCTGTTGCCCACGCAATTGACGAGCGCGCAGTGGCATCCTTGCAGTACGAAGGTGATGCATGGAGGCGCGTGGTAGCACGACTCCCACGGCCAACACAGGCAATTGTGGCACGCATCCGCAGGTCTGGTGGCACACTAGCGGCAAGTCAACTAGAAACACTGGCAGGGCCACTACGCACAAATCTTGAAACGATATCTCCACGCGCGTTTTTGACGATTCACCATCCGCTCACCCCGCTCGAGCAACTCTTTGTATGTGGGGTAGTGTGGCCGATTACGGCATCGCATGGCGCACGGTACTGGTGTATACCAGCGGAGATAGAGCAAGCGTTCGATCCAATTCCGCCACTATTTGAAAGTGCCCCCCCTCAACCAATCGTTCTATCGCGTGCGGTGCCGGTCCTGGATGAAATCATGGTTGCAGCAGCGTGTGCTGCCATTGACGGGCGACTTACGTTGCAACAGCATGGACGCATCTCGCAAGTAGTGCTGAACCGATTGCATCAACCTGAGCTGTCATTAGTGATGCTTCAATGGTTGACGAGTTGTTGGATGGCAGCAGGTGTATTTCGAGTGGATGCAAATGAATTAGTGCCAACGCAACGTCTGCTTGAATGGTTGGCGATGCCGCCATATGAGCGTATTCAAGAGACGATGCGCGGATGGTTGCAAGCCGCATGGCATGAGTGGGATCTTGGTCAATCAAAAAAACGCCCGCCGGCACTAGATGTGCGATATGCCCGGAGAACATTCGTACATTCAGTACTTTCACATCTGCCAGAAGAGTGGTGTGTGTGGCAGGATATTCGAGAAGCGCTGCGCATGGCATGGCCTGATGTGATACGTCCTGCCAATCAGCAAGGAAAGTGGCAACCACCCTCCGGATGGCCGACAAATTGGATGCATGAAGATGCTGTTCTCATCGAACATATGTTACGTGGCCCTGCATGTTGGCTAGGCATAGTTGAATGGGACGAGCATGATGTGTTGGTGCGCCGCACAGCACTCGGTGGCTGGGTTGCCGGGGTGAATCCACCACCACCCATTGAGGAACCACGACCCGCAACACTTGAGAGTGATGGCAGTATTGTGGTTGTTGATACAACTAATTATTATGCACGTGTACAAATCCATCGCATTGCAGACTGGAATGATGCAGTAACAGCACATATATCGCCGGAGCGCGTACGGAAAGCGATTGCCGCAGGCATGAGTAGTGCTACCTACCTCGAGATAGTACAATCGGTGATTGGACAACCAGTGCCAGCAGCACATGCTACACGCATACGCGCATGGGCTACTGATGTTGCCCATGTATCAGTACAGAGTAGCGTGCTAATACGTGCGCATAGTGCTGATGTGATGATTGATATCATGCACGATCGTCAGGTGGCGATGCCGTCATTTCAACAGCTTAACGACACCACGATTGGACTGTCGCCAGATGATGCTGGCCCGGTAGTACGTCGATTGCGAAGTGCCGGATATATGGTTGACATACAAGGATTGCATGCGACGCAGTTTGATGATGCGGAGCTAGCAGTGCTCGAACAGATGCTTCGTACTTATCCGAACCCACGTGACGAGATGCGCCAACTCTTACAGAAACTGAGCCAACTCCGGCGTAAAGGGAAATAATAATGGGCGAACGCCTCTACAGGAGTCAAGGAATAATAATCAAACGTGTGGATGTAGGCGAGGCCGATCGCGTAGTGACGATTTTGACGCCACACGGGAAAATCGAAGCAACCGCACGTGGTGTGCGTAAAACCTCTAGTAAATTAGCTGGCCATTTAGAGTTGCTCAGTGCCTGTGAACTACAGTTAGCGCATGGAAAAACACGCGATGTGATTACACAGAGCGTCGCCACTGAACGCTTTGAAGCGTTGCAACGACAATTATTACGTATGGCAGCAGGGTACTATGTAGCAGAACTGACCGATGTATTGGTCGGTGATGAAGATGCTGCATCGCCGGCATTTGTGGCGCTGACTAATACATTGCGTGCACTCTGTGTGTCGCCGTATGTCGATATGGTGGTGCATTGGTATACGTTGGCACTGTGTGATGCGGTAGGCTATCGCCCTCAGTTGGTGCGATGTGCTACGTGTGATGCACTACTCGATACAACTGCTCATCGTTGGAGCCATGTGCAGGGGGGCATGCTATGTCATGATTGTCATCGTAGTGATCCACATGCAGTAACAATATCATTTGCGTTATTTAAGCTGTTACGATTTGTACAACGTGAGCCACTAGCGGTGGTTGCAGAAATCGCACAAGCTGATGGTTTGCACGAACAAACCTATCATTTATTGCGTCAATGGATCCGTCGTATTCATGAGCGCCCGTTGCGTGCTGCAGGCTTTTTTGATGATGTACGACGTCAGCAATCCTAGTAATCTTCGCTGAGTGAAAGGTCTATCGAAGAAGTTGCGGATGGGGTATAATTTAGCTTACATGCCTAGGTATGATGTGTGGTGAGAGTTGACCAGACAAGGAGTGGTAACAATGATATCACTATACGATATGATTGATAATGATGAAATCGTCTATGGCACGTATCGAACGCACGTCATTTTCTTGGTTGGGCAATTACTCAGTGAGATTGTGCTATTGGCACTGACGTTTTTGGCTATGTCACTTGCGCGCCAACTCCTTGCCGCATATCCCGGGCAAGAAACTGCTTCATTCATCATTACCTTGATATTGTCTATTGTTGCGCTTGTGTTGATTATCAGTGCCATTATTGATGGCTTGCGCTGGTATACCAAAGTCATTATTGTGACTGACCGGCGTTTGATTCGCCGTGAAGGGTTTGTGCAGCGAAGCGTCGTTGATATTACGCTCAATCGATTGAGTCAGGTCGATTTTTCACAATCGTTGATGGGGCGTCTATTAGACTACGGTAGCATGACCATTTCGGGCGGTGCGGATTTGCCGCCCCAAGAGATTCGTAACATCGCTGCGCCAATTGAATTACGCAATACCATCGAAGACGCACGAGTTGGTGTGCCACCGACTGATCGGGTCACACCCAAACAGGTACCGCAACCAGCGGCGCCAGTAGTAGCTCCAGCCGTGTTGATACCGGCTGCGGACACATCAAGTGAGTTGCATGTGTGGGAGCAATTTGAGGAATTGCATCGACGTGGTTTTTTGACTGACGAAGAGCTTGCTGCCAAACGACGCTTGATTTTTGAGCATCCAACCGAGACGATGGCGCATCGAGAGAGAGATGGGGACGATAATGACGACAATGATGGGACATCAGCTCGAACAGGTCATGCGCGCAGTGGAGATGATTCGTAAGCATACGAGCGTTGTACCGCGTGTTGGTGTGATTTTGGGATCGGGGCTTGGCGCATTAGCCGACGAGATGACTGATACAACGGTTATTCGTTATGAAGATGTCCCGGGATTCCCGCGATCAACAGTCCACGGGCATCGCGGTGAGTTAGCAATTGGTTATTTGTCAGGTACACCGGTCGTGGTGATGCGTGGTCGATTCCATTTTTATGAGGGATACGACATGCATCAAGTTACGTTCCCTGTGCGTGTGATGCACGCACTCGGGTGTCACGTGTTGATTGCAACGAACGCAGCGGGCGGCTTGCGCCCTGATTGGCCAGTAGGTGAACTGATGTGCATCACTGATCATATATTTATGCCAGGGCTCGCTGGACATAATCCACTGCGTGGAGCGAACGACGACCGACTTGGCGTGCGTTTCCCGCCGATGTTGCATGCGTATACGCCAACACTGCGGGCGCTTGCGCATGATGTTGCGCAACAACAGGGGACATCACTACAAGACGGTGTATACGTCATGGTAGCCGGGCCTTCGTTTGAGACCGGTGCCGAGTTACGCATGTGTCGCATGCTTGGTGCAGATGTGGTTGGCATGTCAACCGCACCTGAAGTGATTGTTGCTGCGCATGCTGGTATGCAAGTATTGGCTATATCGCTTGTGACCAACCAAGCACTTCCTGATGGTACTCCGGCAAATCATGAGGAAGTTATCGAAGCAGGCAACGCTGCGCGGCCACGCTTTGGCGCATTGCTCAAAGGCGTATTGGCACGATTATAGGTACAGGAGATAATTGGCACCACGGCCGCAAGGATTATCCTTGCGGCCGTGGTGTTATTGGTGTTATTAAGGGGTGAGTATGAGCTTGTCGTGACTCATCTCTTCAACGCGACGCCGATCCCAGGGCATGGGGTGATATTCGGTGTTCATCCAAGGCTTGATAAAGTCTGAGTAATGCTGACTCAGCGCATGGCCGGATTGACCGACTGGGTGGATACTACGACATTGTTCCCAATCAGATGGATCACAAATAATACGCAGCGATGCGGTTGAATATGATGTAATACCATCAGGGGTAGTCGTGATGCCACATACATTCACTGTGTCACCATTCCCTCCAAAGGCAAATGGTCCACGACTGAAGAGCTTGCCAATAATTGGGATTGCACCGAGTGGATGATTGAATTTGAGTGTATGCCATGTGCCATAGCGCCACTTGACAGGGTCGTCACCAAGTCGTTTACGAATGGTTGAAAGTGTGGCTGGCCAAGCGTGAGACAAGATATGCTCCCATGTACGGCCATCATCAAACCAATCATTGTTATTGCTGATGAGTGCGGCAAGAATCTGTGGCAATGACCGTGCCATATAGTCTTGCCCAGGACGACTCGTAAATGCACCAAAACCAACAGTGAGTTGCATGGTATGCGTGATTGGTGCAAAAACAGCAAGTTTGAGTTCTTCAAGGAGTTGTACGGCGATAGTGGCTGCAATACTATCAACATGTAGCTCGCCATCCCAACCCGCCAAAATAGCACGAGCTTGATTGGCAAGTGCATCGCCGTTTGGGAGCCGCCCTGCAATGCTGACGAGTTCGAGTCCAGATAGGCTCCGTTGATCTGCATGAATGCGTGCAAATGTGGTGATGTCGTGTTGCGGATATTGTTGGATGAGTTGACGAATGCGAGCAGCACGCCAGCCGTTTGCCCATTCGCCACGCACTGCTGGTGCGAAATCATCAGCCACAATTTGATTGTTGGCGGTGACAACGAACCCTTCAGGGGGGTTGTATTGCATGGGAAGCTGGTCAAACGGAATGAAACCTTGCCAGTCGTAAGCGCCATTCCAGCCGGGAGCTGGTAGTTTGCCATCACCTTGGAGGCGAATTGGGATGTTCCCCGCAAGCTGATAACCGATATTGCCATCAACGTCAGCATACACAAAATTCTGTGGAGGAACATCCCACATACGCAACGCGTTGCGGAATGTACCCCAATCAGATGCACGATTGAGGGCAAGAATCGCGTCCACTAATGTACTTTGGTCAAGTGCAGTCCAGCGGAGGGCCAACGGATTGTTCTCGCGACTACCGTCAGGGCGTGTGAGTGGGGTGATAATTGGTCCATGCCGTGTAATGCGGACTGGCTCTACTACTGGCGCTCCACCTTTGACATGAATTGTTTCGTAGATGAGCTCAGCGTGTTGCCATTGGCCTTGGTACTCATACCGTAGCCCGGCAGCATCACTCAAGTCAAATCGTTCCATGTAGAGATCTTGTAAATCGGTCATGCTATTGGTTACACCCCAAGCGATGTGAGAGTTATGACCGATAATCACACCTGGAACCCCGGCAAAACTTGCACCGGCTACATGGTAATCAGGGGCATTGAGGTGAACCTCATACCAAATGGACGGAACGGTGAGTCCCAGATGTGGATCATTTGCAAGGAGTGGTAGCCCGCTTTTTGTGCGGGTACCGCTGACAACCCAGTTGTTGCTACCGCGGTCATTGCTTTCATTGAGCCATGGCTGTGCCTGTTGAGCCAAATCAAGTGCTTGTTGGCCGATAGCGTGCGTATATGTGACATCTGCAGGCACAACAAACGGTAAATCTGGTCGACCAGTGAGTTGATACTGTGCAGCACGGGCACTCCCGATATGAGATACCATTTGGGCACGTAATACTTCTTGTGGCCAATTACCGGATAGACTCAGTGCCATGACTTTGCCCCATACCAACACATCAACGACGCTCCATGGCTCAGGAGTATGTCTAAGAAGAGTGAATTCAGGTGGAAGTTTGGTGCGATTCTGTTGAATAAAGGCATTGATGCCACTGACGTATGCTTCTATGGTTGTTCGCGCATCATCGCTGAGTTGAGTTACATCGTGGTTGGCGGCTCGTCCTAGCCCAAGAATGCGCATGTAACGATCAGTATCGATGGCGCGTTTGCCGACTAGCTCGGCTAAGCGGCCAAACCCGAGCCGTCGTTGACTCTCCATTTGCCACAACCGATCTTGGGCATGGATGAAACCTTGAGCTACGAATACATCATGGGTGTTTTGGGCATAAATATGTGGAACCCCCCAACGATCGCGAAGGACTTCAACTGGCTGGTGCAGCATGTTGAGAGATAATGTTCCGCGTGTTTGGGGCAACGATTTGCGCAAGGTGGCGACAGCTGCGACGCCAATGGTTCCGATGATTGCACCAATAATACCGAGGTTCCGTTTACTGCTCATTCGTGACTCCTTGTGGTGGTGATTGGTGCATGAGTAATCGTTGAGTACGCAATAGCACATCCGAAAGCATCAATGCTGTGGCACCCCATACCCGATGATGGGCAATTGGGTAATAGGGCACGATAAACGCATCATCGAGCATATGGCGCGTCTCATAGTGCAGTGCATGAGGGGAGAGTAACTGTGAAATTGATGTGGTGAAGTACTCAGCGACTTCTGACGGGTTGGGTGTTAATGGTGGGAGCTCATCGCACCATGCCACAACCGGTGTGACCATATGATTACTACGAGGAACATATATGGTATGTAATGTCCCGAGTACTGTCACTGCCGATGATGGAATAGCGAGTTCTTCTGTTGCTTCACGGAGCGCGGTATCGATGCTTGTTTCTCCGGTTTCTTGACGTCCACCTGGAAACGCGATTTCGCCGCCATGTTCGCGCAGTGCTCCGCCTCGTCGGGTCAATAGAATCTGTGCGTCATTGTAGTGTGGACTGATGACCACTAGCACAGATGCTAAACGCGGCGTAACCCCTTCGGCTGGATGATGTACCCGTGCAGGGCGGCCGTCCGCGTAGCGTACGATTGGTAAATCGTCAATCGTAATCCCTTGATCGGACACACAAATTTGTTGGATAATCGAACGCCACGAAATGGTCGTCATGATGGGCACCCTATGGCACTGTACAAGACATGCGTTTTATGACTTTGTTGGTAGTACGTTGTATGACCTCGATTCGATGCATGCCGCGCTGTTCATTACCCATTTGAAGGGGAATCGCATAGGTGCCAGACGCATAGGTGATGCCGCCACCTACAACTCGGTCATCGAAATTAAGCAACAACATTGTGTGGGGTTCGGCGGTACCACGAATGATAATGTGCTGTTGCGATCGACATTCGAAATCTGCACGTGATGATTCAATAATAACTGGTGTGGGTAGTATCATTGGTGCATTACGAAGTGGTGTTGGTACAATACGCAACGTGGGTGTCGGGGTCGATTCGTATTGCGTATTGGATGTGCTTTGTGGGATATCGTTGACAATAGTCGTAGGCTGAATGGTAGGAGGAGGGGTATTCGTTGGAGTGGGTGTTTCGGTCGGGATCTGTAGTGCAGGATCAGTATCCGGGACATCGTTTTCGGATGCAGTCGGATAGACGGTCACCGGCGTTGCTGTCCACTCGTATTCTTCACAACTTGGGTAGTATGGGTGTGCTTCTGTGCATGTGGTTCCAGAAACTGCAACAGGAGATAATGCCAATCGGATACCAATCGCACCACTAATTATCATGATGATGAGAGGTGGAATGTGCCGGATGTGCATATACAGTTTCCATTATTAGTCATGAATCCACGAAAAACACCCACATACCATCGTACCATGTGTCAGCTTATAACAAACTTGTAGCAAGGTTATAGTGAGCTGATATGTGTTATTGAGATGTCGCTACGGTTGTAGTGATGCGATAATCTCTGCAAAATCGCTATATTCACGCCCACCAACAATCCGGACATCATTGATGTCAAAGACAGGGCGTGTTTGTACTCCTGCGTTTTTTGCCCGTGCAAACCCTTCGTATAAGAGTTGTTCATGTCGATTGCTCGTCATGCACGCATCAAATGACGGTATCTCAAGGTTTATTTGGGGAGCGAGGGCTCGTAATGCTGTATCAATATCATCTGCAGTATATAGCTTTCCGATATTGGCATAGATGAGGGTACGCATTGCGAAATATTGCTGTTGCTCACCAGCACATGCTGTTGCGTGTGCGGCGCGTAGACTACTTGGACCTGACTGGAGCAATGGCCGTGAGATAATGCGCATCGTACCCGTACGGACATAGGTATCGATCAACTGAGGTTCAACTTCCAACACGTGGAAGGCACAGACACTTCAGAAGAAATCCGAGTAATCAACCATCGTGATTGGAGCATCAGGGTTGCCGATTTGGTAGTATCCTTCAGGTGTTTGACTTGCGAGCGCATCTACTGACGTGTTGTCATCTAGGCGATCGGTTGGTGCGACAACTGGCTCTGGGCTCGCAGTCAGTGTGGCAATTGGGGTTGTCGTTTGGACGACAAGGACATCTTCGCTATATGTGGTTGCAGTAGGCAGTGCATCTGTTTGGTGTACCGCAGTTTGGCCACAGGCACTGGTAAATAACCAGAGTGCAGAGATGATGAGTGCAAATCGACGCAGGCGATAATGATGTTGTTGTTTCATGGTGCGTATCTCTTATATTTATGCTCATTTGCTAGTATACTACAGTATGTGGTGTAAATGTGATGTTGACATATAACGTACTCGGTACGGCCGGTAATGTCCGAGACAACACATCTGGCCGGCAGTGGGAGAATGCTATGACAAATCCTCTACGGGTGTCGTTGGTATGCACGGTGCGGGATGAAGAAGACAATATTGCACAACTGATTGAGTCGATGATTGGTCAGAGTGTTGCACCCGATGAAATCGTCATCAATGACTGTAATAGCACGGATGCAACCGTCGCCATCGTGCAACAATACATTGATATGGGATTCCCGATTCGCCTGGTATTTGGTGGACATAATATACCATCTGGGCGCAATAATGCTATTTTTCATGCATCGGGTGAGATTGTGGCATGTACCGATGCGGGGTTGATATTAGATCGACATTGGCTAAAGCGATTGGTTGCACCACTCATTGCTGACGAAGCCGATGTATCGGCTGGTTTTTTTCGGCCGCTCCCGCGCAGTGTATTTGAGTTAGCCGTTGGAAGTACTAATTATCGTGAAGCAAACGAAATTGTCCCCGAGCACTTTATGCCTTTCGGTAAATCGGTAGCGTTTCGTAAAGCAGTATGGGAGCAGGTGGACGGGTATCCCGAATGGGCCAGTCATTGTGAAGATTTACTCTTTGACTTTGCTATCAAAAATACTGGTGCACGATTTGTTTTTGTGCCCGACGCCTTAGTCCATTTCCGTCCGCGTAGTACGATGAAGCAGTTTTATCGTCAGTACTTTCTGTATGCGCGGGGTGATGCGATTGGCGGGCTGTGGCTGAAGCGTCACATGTTACGCTACGCCGTGTACTTGTTTGGGTTATTGTTGCTCATTGCCGGTGGATTTGGTTGGATTGTGTTGGCAAGTGGTGGGGTAGCGTACTGTATACAGCCGTGGCACCGTTTGTGGTTGCGTCATAAAGAAGGTGTAAATGGGTGGCAGGCGATATTTGCTGCAGTGCTTGTCCCGTGGATCCGGATTGTAGGTGATGTTGCCAAGATGATTGGCTACCCAGTGGGATGGTGGACGCTGTCTCAAAAGCCACAATTGCTGGCAGAACGAAACCAATGGCGAGCGACATATTTGACGCCCGCCGCGGTTACCTCTGTGGTAGAGTAGTCTTTATTCTGCGCTCGAATCTTCAATGAGACCTGGGATAGGCGTTACCACAAGGCGTTTGTTGGTCACATCAAGGTGACTAACGAACGCCTTGACCATTGGAATTAGGGCATCGGGTTTGCCGACACGACTAATCACAAGAACATCGCTCGCCCCCGTATTGATGACCTCTCGTACAGTGCCAATGAGATTCTGTTCCGCGTCAACAACGGTCATTTCTATGAGATCATGCAAAAAATACTCATCAACTGCGAGAGGTGCAATATCTGCTTGGCGTATATACAGCTCGGTGCCACGCATTGCCTCTGCGAGATCACGGGTCGCAATGCCACCAAGTGTTGCTGTGTAGATATCGTTTTTGTAGTGGACGAGTCGACGCAGGCGAAACGATCGTTTGCCGTCACTACTGTAGAGCATCGGGTTGGTTGCGGCCAAGAATTCGGGCTGCGTTGAGATGAGGCGTAGTCGCACATCACCACGCAAACCTACGACATTAATGACTTCGCCGACGAGTAGTAACTCATCAGGGCGAATTGGTTGTGTATCACTCATGGATTTCACCAGTGTTGAGTGCGACTCCATGTAAATCATGATGTCGCTGGCAATTAAACAGACACAACCACACGTGACACGCTACAATCGTGCGCATCACGTGTGGCATTAGGCAAAGGAGGGAGTCCTTGGCTTACTCAATATCAATATGAACGCGCTTGCCTTGACGGGCAGCTGCCACCGCCATCAAATCACGAATCGACTTGGCCACACGACCATTACGACCGATGATTTTGCCGGCTTCCTGCGATCCAACACTCAAGCGAAAGGTGACGGCGTATGGTGTCGACCGTTCGCGGATTTGGACGGCTTCAGGATGGTCAACCAAGTTGCGTACCATGTACTCGAGTAATTTACGCATGAGCCACTCGACTAGCTAGCAACTGGCGTTGGCTTACCGCTCTCATCAAGCACATTAACACGCTTGAGCAAACGAACAACCGTGTCTGATGGTTGTGCGCCGACGCTCATCCAATGACGGACGCGGTCTGCCTTGATCTCGAGCTCTTGTGGTTGGCGCACTGGGTTGTAGAAGCCGACAATCTCAATGAACTTACCATCGCGTGGTGAACGTGAATCAGCGACAACAACGCGATAGCTGGGCTGCTTCTTCTTGCCGGTGCGGCGCAAACGAATAGTGACCATGTTCCGAACTTCCTCCTACACGTATACGAATTGTGGATTAACGGAGCCGCCGCATGATATCACGCGGGTCTGGCATCCGCCCTTTGCCATTACCACCAAACTGTTTCATCACCCGTTGCATCTGTTGGAAGTTTTTGAGGAGTGCCGATACCTGTTGAACCGACGTCCCACTTCCTTTGGCGATACGTTCGCGGCGACTTCCTTTGATTATATCCGGATTGCGTCGTTCACCGGGGGTCATCGCAAGGATGATTGCCTCAACACGACGTAATTCCTTCTCGTTCACGAGCTCCCCTGCTTTGGCCATTTGTCCCATGCCCGGTAACATGCCGAGCACTTGGTTGAGTGGCCCTAGCTTACGCATCTGCTTCATCGAAGACAAAAAATCCTCGAGATCAAATGCGCCCTTGGCGAGCTTCTTTTGCATACGGGCAGCTTCGTCCTTGTCAATTGATTGCTCTGCACGCTCAATCAACGAAAGTACATCGCCCATGCCCAAAATGCGTGATACCAATCGCTCAGGGTGAAACACCTCAAGCGTGCCTGATTCGATTTTCTCACCAGTGCCTAAGAACTTGATTGGGACGCCAGTGACCGAACGTACCGATAACGCTGCACCACCACGGGCATCACCATCCACCTTGGTGAAAATGATACCACTGAGTGAGACACGTTTGTTGAACTCATCAGCAACTCGTACGGCCTCTTGACCAATCATGGCGTCAACAACCAAAAGCCGCTCGTCGGGATTCGCTACCTCGACGATTTGACTCAGCTCGCTCATCAACAACTCGTCGATCTGGAGTCGACCAGCGGTATCGATGATAACGACGTTACAGTGCTCTTGCCGCGCATGCTGCAACCCATTGCGCACAATGTCTGTGGGCTTGGCTGAACTCCCCTCGCTATAGACGGGGATGTTTACCTGCTTACCCAATGACTCTAACTGTGTGATAGCGGCAGGGCGATAAACGTCTGCTGCGATCATTAACGGCCGCTTGCCTTTTTTGCGCAACTGCAACGCTAATTTTGCAGCGTGAGTGGTTTTACCTGCACCTTGCAGACCTACCAGCATGATGACGGTCGGTGGGAGCTTGGCCTCCGCAAGTGGGACTTCAGCCTCGCCGAGCAATGCAATCAACTCGTCACGTACAATCTTGATGACTTGCTGCGACGGAGTGAGGCTGCGTGAGACCTCCTCACCTATTGCACGTTCAGTGACTTTGGCCACAAAATCACGTACGACCTGCAGGTTGACGTCCGCCTCGAGCAGGGCAAGACGCACCTGCTTCATCGCTTCACGCACATCTTCTTCGCTCAAACGACCTTTGCCGCCGAGCTTTTGAAATACTGCTTGTAAACGATCCGATAGGCTCTCGAACATCGTAGCTCCTATGCGGGCACAATAATACCCGGCGGAATAAATCCGTCTAGGTATTGTAGCGTGTAGAAAGAGAAGCGTCAAATCGGATTTTGATGCGTCATCATGATGTGCACAAGCACAATTTAATGGGAGCGTTTGGAAGTGAATAGTGCATCAATTACACTGCATGCATGCGCTATACCATCTTCACGATGCATACGAGTCTGTATGTGTCGTACCTGTTGTAATACATACTGAGAAGTAAGTGTGTGATGAAGGGCGGTAGTGAGCTGTTGTTCGGTGATATACGGCAATGGAATAGGTGTTGTTGTGAGCCCTAATTCTGTGAGTTGTTTTCCCCAAAATTGCTGAATGTTGCTAGAGGGGATGATGATTTGAGGGATGCCTGCATGCGCTGCTGCAACAGTTGATACGATGCTCCCATCGTGCACAATCAGTTTCATTTGACTAAGTATGTACTCTTGTGCGACTGGTGTCTGACATACAAAGACGGTTGATGCGTGGGCATGATGGTGTTCGGTGT
>CAYXXK010000002.1:19483-94141 GCA_964469045.1 uncultured Klebsiella sp. | reverse complement strand
CCACAGCACGGTGGGCCGGTGTGTTGCCACAACACTACACGTTCGCCTCGTTGGAGAATGGTATGAATCACCCGTGCAATATGTGCATGGTGCAACACACTGTTGCTTTTGGCAAAACTAACAAAAATCGGTGACGGCCCTGCTTGTAAAAACGCCTCGAGTGTCGCTGGGATTGGCCATGTACGACCTACTGGTTGCCATGTGCCTGTCACATGGAGGTGCGTTCCCCAATCTCGCGGTTTGTTCCATAGTGTCGGACTTATGCCGTAGAGAATCGCGTGGGTAGGTGTGTTGATGCTAGGTAGACGGTGGCGTTGAGGAAGTGCAAACACATGGGTGCGTGCGAGGGTATCTGAATACCGAAACACATGCCAACTGAGTTGGTTGAAGAGCGAATAACTCAGTGTGCTTGTTGTGTACCACGATTGCCACCAGCGCGCCATAAATGGATGCGCATGAGTGCTAGTGTGATGCATGGGTGTGATATATGCAGGCAAGAGGGGGATGTTGAGTGTCTCACTGATAGATTGTGCCATATGCACGGTGCTCAATCCACTGATGATGAGATGTGCGCCACGACTTGCGGAGAGTGCAATGGTACTCCATCCTATGATTACGGTACGAATGTATGCTTCAATGTGTCGATACCGGAATGAACCATTTGGTCGAACAAATTCGGTCATATCCGGAGGATGGGTATGGGGCATCGACCATACGTCGAGGTGATGTGATCGTGCAACCGTTGCAAGCGAGTGTGGTACAACTATGCGCACACGATATCCGGCATGGTGTAAGCCGACGGCTAATGCGATATACGGCTGAGCTTCGTCATATATTTCTGCCACAATAATAACGATAAGATAGTGAGAGTGTGTGTTTGACATGCGTGTATGACAACATTGTTGATACTGATATGAGTATCATATGGTTTGTACAGCATGACTATCTCATAACATCGTGCGACACCGTCTCATTCGATTGGGTGAGCAATCAGATGCGCTAGGAATCGTACGATTCCTAGCGCATCTCAACGCATAACAATATTGATGTTGTGAGTCTATGAACCGGCGAATGGACTGCCAAATACTCCGACTGCAAGTTCGAGCCAACACAAGAATACGCCTATGCCGACGATGATGGCGAAACGCATGTGCAGGCGTGGATGAACAACACGCTGCACGCCAATGTATGCAAACCCGACGCCACACAAAAGGATGCCAGCGAGAACAAAGTCATTGAGACTCCATATGATCTGGTCGTTCACGTACATCCCGATAAATGGAATCATGAGCAGTATTCCTACGATGATTGGAATACGGATAAGTGGGTGAATAGACATAGATCCTCCGTAGGATGTGTACCCGGTACATAATACAACACCCTGCACATGTCATGTGCAGGGTGTTGTGCGCTTGGCGGGGATGACGGGATTCGAACCCGCGGTCTCGACCTTGACAGGGTCGCATGTTAGGCCTCTACACCACATCCCCATGTGGCAGTTAATCCGGTGAGCAACGTGGTGACCCCAGAGGGATTCGAACCCTCGATCTTCACCTTGAGAGGGTGACGTCCTAGGCCGCTAGACGATGGGGCCGCTCCTCACCGCTTTTGCTGTCGCGCTAGGCGCCTCGACAACGAAGTGAATGATACCACACAATTTTGTGAGATGCAAATGAATTTTGTGACACATTTTGTGGAAGTGATCGCGATATCGCAAAAGCGCACATGTACATAGAATATGCGGTCTACAGGATTGTGATTACGAAGTATAATAGTAGCAGTACGTATTTGTTGAGTAAGGCAGTGTGTTTATGACAGCACAGATCACCAATGCCGTGGTGAATTTTCGTCAGCCATATGGCTCTGAGATTGTGGTGCATACGCATCACCATCCGGCTGTATCTGGGCAACGAATCACGCATTTGGCGGTTGATCCTGTGTTATCACATGCCTGGATTAATTTGACGGGCGAGCCGTTTCGGCCACATCATGCTGCGACATTAATGGCGATGCGGCGACAAGAGCATGTTGCGATTGTATCTGCGAATCCACGTCGAACGTTGAGTTTGATTTGTATGGTGATTAATGTGCTGATTGAGGCGCCAGCACGGCGTGCCATGTTGGTGGTTCACGACGAGGCTGCAGCAATGGCGTTATATCGTGACATCATTGCATTTGTTGAGAAGTTCTCGCATGACGCAGCAATCATGCCAGTGATTGTGACGGACACTACAGGTCCTATGGCGACTGAGCGACTCCTCATTGTGACATATGATGCGCTACATCGACGCATATTGGCGCATCATGACCGTGCGTGGCGCGGACTATGGCAATCGTTGAGTCTTTGTGGATTTGTGGATATGCATGCGATTGCCGGTATAGGTGTATACCATATGGCGGCGTTGCTCAAGCGAATGCAACGCATCGTACAACATGTCGATGCGGATGCACGTATTCAGTATATTGCAACCCTTGTTCCGGCGGGCTCGCTTGATGAGTTATTTACAGACTTTGCGGTTGGACCATGGAAAGTCGTGCACGCAAACGATTATGGGTATGAAGCAACACATGTTGAGATATGGCATCGCCCTGATGATTACATAGGGGTAGCGCAGTCGTTAGCTCATGATTTGAGTACGCAAGGATATGCAGTTCATCTGTGGGTACGTGATACGCTTCAACCACTGCTGGCCCCGATTGACGTAAATAGTTCGATAACGAGTGCGGCGCGCTTGTGGGGTGCGCATGTGTTGGTGATGGTTGGTGTTGCAGATGACCGTTGGCGGATTGCTGAGGCGGTGCAAGCCGGTTACACCATGATTGTGATTGTGTTGGGCTCACACCCACTTGATTGCTGGTATGCAGAAAATCCAACCTACCTTGTTGATTTG
Source organism: uncultured Klebsiella sp. (assembly GCA_964469045.1). GTDB lineage: Bacteria > Chloroflexota > Chloroflexia > Chloroflexales > Roseiflexaceae > UBA965. The sequence goes on along the minus strand of CAYXXK010000002.1, from coordinate 91,250 downwards.
ACACCACCTGCATGGCCAGCAGCGGCACTTAATGCGTATGTGTTGACGCAACATTTACGCACTGCGGCGTATGAAATTCCATTAACTGATGCGGAAATTCGCCAATGGTATGCAGGTGAGCTTCGTGACCGCCTCGTTGAACGTGGGCAACTATTGGCGATGCCTGATCAACGGTGGAGTGTGGCTGGTGACGATAATGTCTATGATGACTTCCACATGCTTTCTGCAATCGGATTGCCAGTACTCATGCAAATTGGTGACATGACGATCGACACACCATTTGACCCAACTGGGTTCGAACGCTGGTTAGCGCGTGGCTCATCAGTACCGCCGTGGTATGGTGGTTTGCGCGTGGTACAACGTAACGATGATGATGCGGTTGTGACATTACAGCATGATGTCCCACAACGGCGCACTATGCCATTACGGACGACAACAGTGGCTATTCGCGATAGCAAAGAGACAGCAATGCTTGCGCGTGGTGTTGTATCGACATACGGGCGTGTTTTGGTGACCGAATCTGTGGTTGGTGTCCGCGAAGTGCGCGATGGTGCCGTCAAGGATCATACACTGACACAGCCACTTGAGAGTCGTTGGAGTGCACATGCATGGTGGATTGATATTCCTACTTATGTGCATACCGATGCGCAAACGATTGGTTGGAGTGTGATTCTTGCACTGCCGGTGTTAAGTATGTTTACTACGGCTGCTGCTGTACCGTGTGCAGATTTGCAATTTGGTCGGCTGTATTTTGTTGATGCACAACCAGGTGGGAATGGTGCGAGCGAGTGGATGTTTCGGAATGTTGATGTATTGCTCCAAACTGCACTCCGCATTGCAAAGACCATGCAACGTGATGTGTTGTATGCCCAAAGTGCCACTAACGATGCTGCGTGGCTCGAGTTAGTAACACCTGCGCCAGTGCGTCACACAAGCGCGCAGCCTGCCATATCGGCGCCTGTGGCGTATATCAGCAATGGAGAGGCACCTTCGACGACCGCTACGCACGATGAGCCACAACCGTACCCTGTTGTTATTTCTGGGCCACATCAGCCGGGCGATACAGAGGCGACTGCACCACAAAAAATCGTCTCATCGGCGCAGCCAGCGAATACCGCTCATGATCGTCGATCATGGCAACAACGCACGCGACGAGATCGTCCGCTTATTCCAGAAGTGCCCACGCCTGTAGCTCCACGACCGAGCATTCCTAGCCGTACCGTTGTGCCCACGCAAAAACCAGCACCGCAGGCACGCGAGACTGATGCGCAATCTAATGCAGGAGCAACGCGTCGTAGCGCATCGACATCAAGTACTCCGCAACAGCCGCCATCAACATCACCTACCCGCCAACGACGTGACAGCCACACGCCACCTGCACCTGCACCTGCACCTGTTACCCGATCGCGACCTAATGAACAGGCGTCTGTGGCCCAAGAGCCAGCTACCACTAGCGATGGTAGTGTGCCAAATGTGAATCGTATTATGGCGAATTTGCGCAAGCAGATTCAGCAAAAATTACCAAGTAACACGCCTCCAGTCGCAGCACCACGAGCATCAGGGCGTAGTAACGATGATGTTCATCGCTTTGTTGTAGGGCAACGTATTTTCTGCTTGCCATATGGCGATGGCGAAATTGTGGATAGCTTTTTTGTGGATGGGCGTGAATATATTCGGGTCGACTTTCCGAATTACGGCGAGCTTAAGATTGATCCTGCGGTGAGCTTAGTAAAAATCCTCTCCGAAGATAATCAACCGGACACCGAATAACCTATTGACAAGTAGAACAAATATGCTACAATGGCTCTACTGTGATGGTCACATCACCGCAAACAAGAGTAATAACGCATAAGCACGAGAGGAGTTGACCATGTCCAAAGATTTGAACAAAGTAATGATTACGGGTCGTCTTGGGGCGGATCCTGAGATGCGCTTCACACCGCAGGGCAGTCCTGTAACTACGTTCAATGTTGCCAGTGGTCGCACATGGCGTTCAGCAGATGGTGCGCAACACGACGACACTGAATGGTTCCGTGTGGTGGCGTGGGACAAGCTTGCTGAAATTTGTAACCAGTACCTCACCAAAGGGACGCGTGTCTACGTCGAAGGTCGTTTACAGACGCGCAAGTATCAAGACCGTGATGGCGTGAATCGTCAATCAACTGAAGTCGTTGCAACAGATATGATTATCTTGAGCAGTCGACGAGAAGATGACGGTGGTAGCTACGCTGGTGGGTCGTTTGATGAGATGGGCGCGGTGCCATCGCGGTCATCAGCACCATCCCCAACTCCGAGCCGTGCACCGAGTGCGCCGCGCAACAATGCGCCACAACCAATCAGTGATGATGAGTTTGACGCGCCTCCGCCAGCCGCTCGCCCAGCGCGACCTGCTAGCAATACGTCGCGTGCAAAGAATACCCCACCACCGGTAGATGACGACTCAGAGGACTTGCCGTTTTAGGTCGCTTAGGCGCAGTACGCAACACACGGGGCTGATTCCATTTGGAATCAGCCCCGTGTCTATAGATATGATACGGTTTAATCAACCAAATCATCGTACTCCGCTAACAGGTCGTGCCATTCACCCACAAGTTCGTCGCGACGTGCAGCATAGTAGATATGATCGACGCCTTCTTCATCGCGGTAGACAAGGTCTACTTGTCGTCGCATCGGGCGAAGATAGCCAATATTGCCCCACCATCGAATGTTATCTTCGTTGATTGTTTGGTCAGCGAGATGCATGCGGGCTGCATATTGGCGAATACTGCCCTCCTCGATATCGTTCATGCGCCACGGATGTGGACTGACCTCATCGTTGCGCAAATTGCGGAATATGAAGCGCTTGTCGGATTGTTCATCTAACACCGTTTCGACGACTTCGATGCCGGTGCGTGGTTTTTTGACTTGGACGAGATCAAGCCATGCCTGATTAAGTTGGTCGCGTGTTACGCCATGGTATTCTTGAATTTCAAATGCATCATCACCAGCCCCATCGCGCTTGTTTTTGAGCAACAAATCAAAACGTGGCTTTTGTTCTTCGTCACGCCAAATACGAGTAATTGCGCCACGCCCACGCCAGCGTGGCCGGCGTTCTCCTTGGAAGTTAGGGAACGACTGTGGTTGTGCAGGAGTGGGGGTACTGACTGGTGAATGAATCGTTGCTGGCGATTGACCCGCAGTGACTTGTTGTTCATCATCAAAGGTCACTGTATCAACGGCGAGTTGTGGTGCATACGTATTAATGAGTTGTTGCCATTGCACACCTAAACCCCAGTCAGAAACGCCATAAAATATGTGATCAATGACGCCGTGGCTATCGCGGTGTACAAGATCATATTTGGGGCGACCACCTTGAATATAGGCTCGCCACAGCCCAAGCTGACCTTGCCACTTGATATCTTCGAGATTTGCGTTTCCATCTCGCAAATCTTCGTGGCGTTCGATTGCATAATCCCAAAGACCTTGGGCACGGTCACGGGTGACGCCTGCAGTCGTGCGCAAGTCGCGTACTTCGTAGTGCCATACTCCGCCACGACGTTGCGCCGAGACAATCGATACTCCACTTCGTGGCAAATCGAGGTCGGCACCGTTGTTCTGATTTAGGCGACATAACTTACGTAAGTCATCTGGTGTCGCCATGATTGTTTGAGCCTCATGACGAATCATGACGCGACCATCATTAATCATGTAAGGAGGATTGTCACCACGAACTTCGATGCGTGCGATATAGTTGCCGTCGATTGTTACCACCTCACCTTGTACATGGGGTTGTGGCGATATCTGTTCGCTGGCTTTGCTGACGATTGCAAGGATTTTATCTTTTTGTTTGATGCCGGTCACTAAACCTGCATCGCATCCGATGAGTAATACGCCGGCACCGGTGTTCGCAAGCGCCCCAATGTGCACTACCAAATCGTTCGCCTTGCTGTCAACCACCTGCACAATATGGTCGTCATTAGTTGCTTGTAGGAGCTGATGAATGGCCCAGCGACGCACAGGAGTATTGATGAAATGAGTGGCATCCGTGTGTCGTCCTAGTACAACGGCACGAAGCGCTTCAAAATTTGGAGTCGATAGTTTGACTTCACTAAACCCAGCGCCGATTTCATCGAGTGTGGTTGCACCTGAACCACCCAAGATACATACCTCGTGAATACCATCGATGCGTTGTGAAAGTGCATGGAGTTGATTGCTTGCAATTAATTGTTTGATGGCATCGATGGCTAGCGCCGTATTAGCATGTGCAATAGCAATGCCATTTGCGGCATGAATAAGCGCACAAATGGCATTTGCTGGGGTAGTTGTGTGACCGTCGGTTGGGTTGGTATCGAGGTGATGAAGGATGGTTTCAATGTTGCTTATGGCTGCATCCGCTGCGAATATTGCATTGATTGTGATGCCATCTGCGCTTACTACCTCAAACCCAGGCAAGATAGTTGTTCGTGTCCGTAAATCATGGTGCAGGGCAAGTCGCTGTTGATCTTCATGATTTAGAATGCCTGCTTTTTCGAGTAACACGAGCTTATCGTAATCGCGCTGGATTGCATCGTAACTCTTAATATTGCCGATGCCGGTAAGTGCGACCATGTCCAATGACGCTTGGGTGATTGCGCGTAGTAGCTCGATGTGATTACTCCCATTGGGAACTACATACCGCACATGCGGGTCAATCCGCATCGTGGCCGTACCAACAGGAACAGTACCAACCGACATGTTCATAGATACTCCGATTGTTCAGATTTTGACTTTTGCGAATATAACGTTGTCATTTGCCGTTATCTAATTAGGGTGCAGACGTGACGAGTGGGCTGATTTCCCGTATGTCTATTGCTCTGCAGGATAGAACCATGTACTGCGTAATTTACGAGAATACAATACAGAATAATATAATGTAAAATGTATCATATTGCAATACTGACCTTTTAGTATCAAAAGTTTTTAAGTTGTAACATATGTGTTGCGAGTAATTTCACGCATCTCTATCAGCAAATATTGCAAAGCAAAACACGGTTTTTTGATAAAGTTACGTAATAATACAACGCATAAGTGATGGCGCAGTGCTTGTTGAAATATAGAGAATACATACAATTGTATTAGGCATATCTGTAATATGGTAGTGATATTAATGATTTACAATCTATAGGTCTGGCATGATATGTATCAGCCATACGATGCCTCTAGATGATGCAAGCACCCACCACATATGCATGCGTATGCCGATATACGAACGTGGTATAGTGGCGAAGAACGCATGGCATAGAATGGATACAAAAATGAGTGACATACCCTCTGAGCAGATTGGCGATTTAATTTTTGTCCGTGATCCGGCATACCCGTACCCGTTTAAAGTTGAGGTAGCACCTCATTTTTGGATGACCGAGCAAACTGGAAAACTTGCAGACGCCGTTGAGAGCTATTTCCAAGGAATTGATCCGAGCCCTGTACAGCGCACGGCAATGCAGTGTTACTTGACACAATACATCGAACGTGCGTTGTTGTTGCCTGGCCAAAATCGCAATCTCTTGTTACAGAAAGTTGCTCAATTGCGGTCACAACGCGATTTTGAGCGGTTTGCAGATGATTTGGCTGACGTTGGGATTGAGCCGTTTTAGTGATGTGAGACTGCCACTAGTTGCATGTCGTATTTGACAGCATACGTTACAGTAGCGTATGATTATCACGTTGTCAGTGACGGGGCGTAGCGCAGCCTGGTAGCGCACATGAATGGGGTTCATGAGGTCGGAGGTTCAAATCCTCTCGCCCCGACCAGACAACTGCTCACCACGAGCAACAGCGTCGACTCTAGTCGGCGTTTTTTTGTATCGGATGAGAATGCGAGGTACTATGGTACGACAGATAATCGTAGGAATTTTTTGTGTTGGTATGATGCTCGGGATGTTTCCGATGCGGGCGATTGCGCAGACCGCCAGTGAGATGTGTTTTCCAGAAACAGGCTATTGTATTAGTGGACGTATCCGTGAATACTGGGAATCCCAAGGAGGATTGCGCGTATTTGGGTATCCTATTGGCGCACAAATGCAATCAGTCATTGAAGGCAAGACTTTGACGCTACAGAACTTTGAGCGGAATCGTCTCGAGTTGCATCCACAAAATGCACGCCCATATGATGTCTTGCTCGGTCGTCTTGGTGCTGATCGAATATCCCAAAGTGGACGTGATTGGTTTGCATTCCCCAAATCAGCGGGAGCTGATGGATGTCGTACATTTGACCAAACAGGCCATGCAGTGTGTGGTCGATTTTGGACGATGTGGCGAACGTATGGACTCGAGATCGATGGCGTAGCAGGAATTAGTGAGAGCGAAAGCCTAGCGCTCTTTGGTTTGCCGCTGTCAGGGGTAATTACTGAGCGCTTGAGTGACGGTAAAGAGTATCAAGTCCAATGGTTTGAGCGAGCACGTTTCGAATATCATCCCGAAAACGCCGCTCCCTATGATGTGCTCTTTGGCCTGCTTGGTAACGAAGTCCGTGACTTTGTGCCTGCGAAAGCGCCAAGCGATTTGCCAATCGTTGGACCAGCCAGTGGCACTGTGGCCGAGGCAGTGCGTGTGCTTGCCCCCAAAGCAGCTGCCAATGGCTATACCTATAATGATGTGGTCAGTATCGTACAAGCGTATGAGCAAGTCGGGAACAGTGTGGGGGTTGATTGGTTCTTGGCGTTGGCACAAATGGCCCATGAAACAGGATATATGACCAGCTTTTGGTCGGCACGACCACAGCGTAATCCGGCAGGACTAGGTGTGGATGGAAGTAGCTCACGGACTGACCCTAATGCTTCTGGGTGGGCGTTTAATACGCAACGTGGACAATGGGAAAAAGGCTTGAGTTTTGCATCATGGGAAGAAGCAGCTATTCCTGCACATATCGGCCGTTTGTTGGCGTATGCTATGACTGACACCCAAGCGACACCTGCCCAAAAAGCGATGATCGACACGGCGCTGGCGTTTCGACCACTTCCTGCACATTTGCGTGGCGTTGCTCCTACGATTGTTGGTCTTAATGGCCGTTGGGCTGTGCCTGGTACCACATACGGTCAACGTATCCTCCATGTCATGATGAAATTGCGCGCGACCCCTTAATACCGTGTACCCCGTCGCCTCCCCCCTTCATCCAGCGCTGGATGAAGGGGCTTTTTTTGTGCAAAATCAGTGATATATCAGGTATATGTCTAAAAAATTACAAATTGTAGTAAATACTATTGCACTATATGACAAATTGTGTTAGTATCTCACTTAGATGTAATCAAATTGTAATTTACTACATATCACAGTAATCTCAATCAAGGGCTGAGTGGAGTAAGGAGCCAGCGATGGGTGAGATGAGTCTCAGTGCAGCGTACGAGCTAATGCGACATGCGGTACGCGACGGAGAGCAGGTAAAGGTGGCGAGTATCGCACGTCATGTCCTGCAATATTTTCCGCACAACATTAAGGCAAAATTGTACTTAGGTGAGGCGTTGGTAGCAGCGGGGCTCCACCATGAAGCACGGACGACGTTTTTGTCGGTATGTGAGAGTGATCCAGAGAATTTCGTAGCGTTGGTTGGCTTGAGTGCGATTGCCGAGCAAACAGACCAGTTGCGTGATGCGATTTATTATTTGGAGCGTGCCATCGAGATGCGCCCGGACATGAGCGATATTCGCACACGATTGGCAAGCATGTATCAGCGTACTGCCAAAGACGATCAATATTTGCAAATGACACGTGTTGGTCTTGGGCGCTTGTTTGTGCGTGGGCGCATGTTTGAGCAAGCCATAGATGAGTTTCAGAAGTTGCGTGCAATTCATCCAGAGCGACTCGATATTGTCGTAGCGTTAGCGGAGTCGCTCTGGCGGAATGGTGATGAGCAGGCGGCACACGATGTCTGTATGCAAGCGGTTATTGATGCGCCACAATTACTTAAAGCGAATTTCATTATTGGTAGGTATCAGTCACATCGAGATGTTGGTATAAGCGCACACTACTGGCAACATGCACAGTTATATGATCCGATGCTTGAAACTGCGAAAGAGTTATTCGGAGAGGATACGCTACCGGCTGTTGCTGATTGGAAACTGCCCGAGTGGGATGCGCAGTCATGGCAGCAAGACGCATTCGTCAAGTCATTTAATCAAGCACAAGTCAAATACATCAGTACCGAGGTTGTGCCAACTATCCGAGATACTGACATGCAATCGGTATTGGTACAGATGGGGCAGATGGGATATGAGCCGGTGCACGATCATGCAGATGATTGCGCCTGTCTAGAGGCCAGCGATGCTCGTCATGATAGTACTGGAGTGTTACTCCAGCGCACACTAGAGCGTCATGCATCAATGCAAACAGATGATACGCGGACACTGAGTATTCCTGCTGATGCAATTTCTGCGCAGGTCACGGAGCTTTCGCCAGTGGTTACGGCAGCAACGCTGATGGCGGCGATGAATGGGACGACACCCGAGTCAACCGCGACGCGTGCAACGACGCCGGTTGTTCCTGAGCCTGACGATGTGGTCACCGAGCCAGTTGCAATGCGTACACCGGCAGCTACATACGACAACGTGCCGTTCTCTATTCCTGACGCGATGACCGACGATGATCGATTTTTGATGACTGTATTGCAGAAGCAGCAATCATACGCAGAGAGTATTACCCCACACGCAGCTCCAATTGAACGGTTCCATAATGGGGTGTTGCGGATTCATACAGACCAACTACGTACGATTACTTCGAGTGATGATTTGTATGGGATGCTCGCCAAACTGGAGATAGCGCACCAACCCTCCCCAACTGAAGACTTGCGTGAGGTGATTGCGCGTACATTAGGTGGGGGAGTGATTGAGCGTCCGCGCGTGTTACCACCGCGTGACTTGTACATTCCAAAACCAGCATCACCAGCACCTGTTGCGGTAGCAGTGGCCGTTCCTCCTAAGGTTCCAGTCCCCGAGTCTGTTGCTAGCGAGCCGGCGCGTGGTGAAGAATTATTGGCATCGCTGTTATCACAGCCCCATAGTGGCTTGACTGAAGGTATGCGCGGACTTTCAGCGGCGCTCCCTCGTGCGGATCGATTGACGAGTAGTGGAGACGACGACGCATTAGGTGCATTATTAACGTCGATGCCACGTGAAATACCGGCATCAGATGCAGCAAGTACTGATGATGCGTTGTTGGCGCTACTCGAGCATCCTGAAGAAGCAATGCAGGCGAATGCACGTGAAAACGTATTTGATGGGATTGCAGTAAGTCGAGGTATGCGTCTCCATGATTTTGGTGATCAGCTGGCTGACACGGCAGTAGATGTCACTGACATGTTGCGTGAAATCGGGCTGTCGACGGGTGAAATTTCGAGTGCACTCGTGAATCAAGCGGTTGTGACTACAGGGCCATTGGCGCCATCTCAGATTGCGCGCAATGCGCCGCAGATTCCAGCAAAGTCAATTACTGTGAGTGAACCAGTACGTCCACAAGAGTCAACCACGCCACCTCGTGGTCACCGCGAACTGCCGCCTTCAGGTAACGAGGCAATTGACGGCTATTTGCGGGCGCTCAAAGCGGATCCTGAAAATGTCGTATTGCGGCTTTCGGTGGCGCGTGTGGCTGTCCAATGTAGTATGTTTGAAACTGCAATGTCACAATATCGTGCGTTGGTGCATAACAATGCGTTGCTTGACGACGTTATTGTTGATTTACGCGATTTGTTACATACGTTGGATGAGTCATATATGCGGCGTGAATGTCATCGTATTTTGGGGACTGCCTATGCACGTCAAGGCAAAATGGCTGATGCAGTGGCTGCGTTCCGTATGACAAAGAGTAGTGGTGCACCGCCAACCCTATAGACACCTGTACCATATTGTAGTCATGATGAATGGGGAGCATTATTGCTCCCCATTTTGATATGATTCGTTGTGTGATATATCACAGAGTAGTCAATGAGATGGTATGATACGTAGTGGTATTACTATAGCACTATGCTAAAGGAGTGAGTTCGTGGAGCGTTCATTAATTATTCTCAAACCAGATGCCGTACAACGTGGATTGGTCAGCACGATTTTGGGTCGTCTCGAGCAGCGCGGGTTGCGTTTTGCGGGACTCAAAATGATGCATGTCACCGAAGAATTAGCTCGCAAGCACTATGGCGAGCACGAGGGCAAGCCGTTTTTTGCTGGTTTGATTGAGTACATCACGTCAGGGCCTGTGGTTGTGATTGTGGTGACCGGTAAGAACGTTATTGAGACAGTGCGGACCATGGTGGGTGCTACCAACCCAGTCAAGGCCGCTCCTGGCACAATCCGTGGTGACTTTGGGCTCGAGATTGGGCGTAACTTGATTCATGCCTCAGATTCACCAGAGAGTGGTGAGCGCGAGACGTCAATCTTCTTCGCCAGCAACGAGTTGGTCACAATGGAGCGCAGCGTTGATCGCTGGATCTACGAGTAAGCGTGCATGAAAATTGCGATTATTGGGTTGGCCAATAGCGGCAAGACGACCGTATTTAATGCGTTGACACGCGGTACGGCTGAGACTGCTGCGTATAGTTCGGGGCAACTCGAACCAAACATTGCGACCGTCAAGGTGCCGGATGCGCGCCTTGACGAGTTAGCGCGTATATTTAAGCCACGCAAAATCACTGCTACTGACGTGCAATATGTTGATGTGGCAGGAATGAGTGGTGGCGGTAACCGCAGTGGCTTGCCACCGGCGGTGCTCAACTACATCAGTGGCGCAGATGCGCTGTTGCATGTAGTACGCGCGTTCGAAGACAACACAGTGCCACACCCAGATGGGAGTGTTGACTTCCGTCGTGACATTGAGGCTGTTGATCTTGAGCTTATCTTTTCTGACCTTGCGATCATCGAAAAGCGTTTGGTACGTCTCAATGGTGAAATCGGCAAGATGGCCGGGCGCGAGCGCGAGCTTCGTACTATTGAGCGCGATGCGTTGGTCCGCTTGCAGACGGCACTCGAGGGCGGCCAACACGTACGCGATATTGATCTCGACGAAGAAGAATCGCGGTTGTTGCGTGGTTATCAGTTTTTGACAGCAAAACCAATTTTGCAAGTTATCAATGTGGGTGATGACGCAGTTAACAAACAAATTACGATTGATTACAATCATCGTATGAGTGGTGTTGCAGTGATTGCTGGTAAGATTGAGGCCGAGTTGGCCCAGATGAGTGACGAAGATGCCACCATGTTTATGGAGGATCTTGGTATCACTGAGCCAGCACGCAACCGTGTGATTCAAGTTTCGTATGAGTTGCTCGGTTTGATGAGCTTCTTGACTGCGGGCGAAGATGAAGTGCGCGCATGGACGATTCGGCGAAATACACCAGCCGTTGAGGCTGCTGGTGCTATTCACTCTGACATCCAGCGTGGCTTTATTCGTGCCGAAGTGGTGGCGTTTGTTGATCTCGTCAAGGCAGGTGGCCTTGTCGAAGCCAAGAAAGCCGGTACTGTGCGTCTCGAGGGTAAGCAGTATATTGTCAAAGACGGTGATATTTGTCACTTCTTGTTTAATGTCTAGACAATGGTTGTTGTCATACACAGCCCCTTGGTATTCCTACCAAGGGGCTGTTGCATGCTACACTGAATGACACATACCCACTTGTGGAGAAGTGAGAGGGATGTATGATTCGGTACATACGCAGATATATCCGCCTTGATGAAGTGTTGCTGCTCATCCTGGTATTCATGTTGTTTGCAGTAGGGTATATCCAGTTGGTTCTTGGTACGAATAGTGCTGAACTGGTACCGACCGCACGTGGGATCCTTCAGATTCTCTGGCCATCGTCATTGCCACTCTTGTGTTTTATTGTGATGTCAATTCTGATTCATCGCTTTCAGCCTAATACCGATCAACTGTTGTTGCCGTTGATGGCGTTTTTTAGTGGGATGAGTCTGTTGTTTACATCGCGGTTAGCGCCGAGTCTTGCAGTGTTATACCCCGACACATATCCTGATATCGATGCACGGCAAGCGATGTGGATTACGCTTGGACTTGTCGTATTTGGTGTGATTGTGTTAGTTCCTTGGGATGAAATTTTGTTGAAACGCACGCGCATGTCGTTGTTTGATCACATGGCGCATTATCGATATGCATGGCTGTCGTTAGGTATGGCGTTGATTATGGCGACGTTTTTCTTTGGCACCGATCCAAATCAAAGTGGCGTGCGTGCATGGTTGACTGTAGGGCCGATTACATTTCAACCATCTGAACTCTTGAAAATAGTTTTGGTGATATTTTTGGCGTCGTATCTTGATGAACGGCGTATGCAGTTGGTGAGTGGCATGGAGTGGTTCGGCGTCAAACTCCCTTCGATTGCGGCGGTGTTGCCGTTGTTGATGATGTGGGGGATTGCCATGGTATTGATTGTTATTCAACGCGACTTAGGTGCAGCGCTATTACTCTTTAGTGTTTTCTTGGCGATGATCTATGTGGCAACTGGTCGTGGATTGTATGCCGGCGGTGGGCTGTTAGCGTTTTTGATTGGAGCATATGCACTGCATCACTTGTTACCGATCGTACAGTTACGCGTGGCTTTGTGGTTAGATCCGTGGATGCAAGAGCGTGGCTATCAGTCTATTCAAGCCATGTATGCGTTGGCGTCTGGTGGTATATGGGGGAGCGGTATTGGGCGTGGCATGCCGGCGATTGTGCCTGCTGCGCATACAGATTACATCTTCACCAGTATTGGTGAGGAGCTTGGCTTGCTTGGTGCAGTGAGTTTGTTGTTGGCGTATTTGTTGTTTGCGGTGCGTGGATATAGTATTGCAGTGCATTTATCTGGACCTTTCTCCACATTTGAGCAATTACTTGTGGTTGGCTTGACCACCATTCTGGTCAGCCAAGCATTTATTATTATTGGTGGTAATCTGCGCCTTATTCCTTTGACTGGTATCACAATGCCGTTTGTGTCGTATGGTGGATCTGCCGTGTTAATGAATTTTGTGGTGATGGGGTTGCTTGCACGTTTATCGGTGAACCAAAAATCGCTGCAAACCACGATTGTGCGGGCTGATACATAATCGCCAGTACCGGTTTATGAGGATTCGATAAAGTAACACTCGGTAAATACTCCCCCGTCTATGGGTGGTTTTGGTATGATATTTACAGCAAGAGCTGAGAGGAGTGTTGCATGACGACTTTGTTGTTGATCCGTCATGGTGCCAATGATTGGGTCCATGGACGATTAGCCGGTCGTATACCCGGAGTACATCTCAACGAAGAAGGTCGCCAGCAAGCACACGCGGTAGCACAGCGCTTGAGTGATATTCCTTTGGCGGCAGTCTATGCGAGCCCGCTTGAGCGCACGATGGAGACAGCCCAAGCGATTGTGGCAGGGCGTGATTTGTCGATTATTCAGGTTCCTGATGTCCGTGAAGTTGACTATGGTGAGTGGCAGGGAGCTGAACTCAAAGAGTTGTACAAGCACGATTTGTGGCCAGTAGTACAGCATTACCCGAGTGGGATGCGCTTTCCCGGTGGTGAATCGCTGGGAGAAGCGCAAATGCGCATGGTTAGAGCACTCGACGCACTTTGTCTCCAGCACGGTGAGCACGATGTGATTGCCGTCGTGTCACATGCTGATCTTATCAAGCTTGCATGTGCGTATTACATGGGCATGCACATGGATCTCTTTCAGCGTCTCGAGATTGGGACGTGTTCGGTGACTGCGTTTCGCTTCACCAAAATGGGGCCACGGCTGATGGCCTACAACGATCTTGGCTCGGTGTCGCATCTAAAGCCCAAACCACCCGAACCTCCAACACAAGAGGTAGCGCAGGCATGAAGTATACCTACGATTTTGATCCAGCCTCACACTTTACAGTGGGTACCGTGGGCAAACCTGGCCAACGTACTTTTTATGTTCAGGCACGTCAAGGTCGCACCATTCTCACGCTCATCGTTGAGAAAGAGCAAGCACGAGCATTGGCTCAAGCACTTGACCGACTTGGTGAAGAAATCCTTGCAAATAATCCATTGCTGTCGAGCAATGAAGACGAGGTGTTGATTCGTGACATGTCGTTAATCGAACCACTTGAACCCGCCTTTCGTGTGGTGCAGATGGGGCTTGGTTACGATGCTGATCGCGATAATTGTGTAATGGTTTTGCAGGGCATGGACGATGACGACGAAGACCAAGCACCGAATGCGCGCATTTGTATTCCGCGGGCGAATATGCGTGCGTTAAGCCAACACATCCTCAAAATTGTGGCTGGTGGACGGCGTGTATGCGGCAATTGTGGCCGCCCTATGGACCCTGAAGGGCATTTTTGCCCACAAATGAATTAAATGCAGATGAATATCATCATTCGTAAAGAGTGCCAATGAGCGACGAACGACCAGCATTGACCGTGAATCAGATGCTTGCATTGTTGACCTATGCCGAGCTCACACCCCAGACCTCGATGCCGTGGAGTAGCAACGCTACTATTTTGTGCGTTGCCACCCATGAAGCACAGCAGGCACTTGTCATCTATAAGCCACAACGTGGCGAACGCCCACTGTGGGATTTTCCACGAGGGACGTTGTGCAAGCGTGAGACGGCTGCCTTTGTGGTAAGTCATGATCTTGAGTGGAATTTGGTGCCACCCACGGTACTCCGTGAGGGACCGTATGGGCTTGGATCTGTGCAACTCTATATCGATAACGACGAAGAATCGCATCTTTTTACGATGCAAAAAGAGGGCGGCTTTGAGTCATACCTGCCCCGTCTGGCCGCGTTCGATGTTATTATCAACAACGCAGACCGCAAAAGTGGTCACTGCCTGAAAGGCAGTGATGGACGTATGTGGGCGATTGATCATGGCATTGCGTTCCACGATGAGCCCAAGTTGCGCACCGTGCTGTGGGATTTTGCAGGTGAAGCATTGCCAGCGGATATTGCGACTGATCTTGAGCACTTACGTGTGCGCCTCCATGGCCGCGATGGTGCGCTTAAATTGCTTGATACATTGCTGAGTCCAGAGGAAACAAAGGCCTTGCAACGACGCATTGACCGGTTACTGTCAAAGGGCAAGTATCCGGAACCGACCTCTGAGCGAAATTATCCTTGGCCCCCCGTCTAAGGATTTGTCGTCGTTGTTGTGAGGAATGGAGGTGGTTGTTTATGACGATTGCAACTGAACAGCGCCCATTGTGGGTCGCAGTAGTTGGCGCTGGCCCGGCTGGATTTTATGCCATTGAATCGTTGCTCAAAGGCGACGCCCATGTACGCGTCGATATCATTGAGCGATTGCCGAATCCATTCGGTCTTGTGCGCTCGGGTGTAGCCCCTGATCACCAATCAATCAAAGGTGTGACCCGCATCTACGACAAGCTTATGGCCGACCCGCGTGTGCGCTTCTTTGGCAATGTGACGGTTGGTCAAGATATTACACACGATGAGTTGCTGGCACACTACGACCAAATCATCTATGCTGTTGGTGCCCAGTCAGACCGCAAAATGGGTATCCCCGGCGAGGATTTGATTGGCAGTGCTCCGGCGACGTCATTTGTGGGCTGGTACAACGGCCATCCCGATTATCGCGATGCGCAGTTTAATCTCAATCATGAGCGCGTAGTGGTGATTGGCAACGGCAACGTTGCCATGGACGTGACGCGTATTTTGATGGCACCGGTGGCCGAGCTTGCTACCACCGATATGGCCGATCACGCCATCGACGCATTGCGCCAATCGCAGGTGAAGCAGGTTGTAATGCTTGGGCGTCGTGGTCCGGTGCAAGCGGCCTTTACGACACCCGAGCTCAAAGAGTTCGGCGAGTTGCACGGCGTCGATGTTTATCTCGATGCTGAGGATTTTGTGCTTGATGCGGCTAGCGAGGCCCAACTTGCCAACGACAAAGTCGCCACGCGCAACATGGACGTGATGCGCCAGTATCTTGAGCGCACGCCCGAGGGCCTCGATCGCTCGATTCACATGCGCTTTCTGTGGTCGCCCGTGCAGATTTTAGGCGAAAACGGCCAAGTCACTGGTGTGGTTGTCGAGCGCAATCGCTTGGTTGACGACGGCAACGGCAGTGTCCGCGCTGAGGGGACTGGCGACCGCCAAACGATTGCGTGTGGCATGGTATTGCGTTCAGTTGGGTATCGTAGTGTCGCTTTGGCGGGCGTGCCGTTCGACGATCGCCGGGGGTTATTTCCGAATGTCGATGGACGTATGACCGATGGACCTGGTGGCGCTGTGTTGCCACGTACCTATGTGGTTGGCTGGGCCAAGCGTGGTCCGTCTGGCATTATTGGTACCAACAAACCGGACTCGGTGGCTACAGTTAATAGCATGAAAGCTGATTGGGACGGCCTGAACGACCTCGCCACCGTGCAACGCAATGGCGATGTGGTAGCGGCGTTGATTGCGAGCCGTACGGCGCAAGTTGTTGATTATGCCGGTTGGCAGGCAATTGATGCTCACGAGATTGCTACAGGCGCACCCCAAGAACGCCCACGTGTCAAACTGACACGCGTGGCTGATATGCTTGATGTGGCGAAACAACGCTAAGTGACATAACGAAAGGCTCCAGCGTGCATCTGCACGCTGGAGCCTTTTTGTATAAAGATTAGCTGATGAGATAGGTTGCAATCACAGGGTAATGATCGCTGGGGAATCGTCCATCCGCATCACATTGTGTGATGATTGCAGCATGCTGCACGTGAATGCGCTGGGTGGGATCGCGCAAGACAATCCAATCAATCCGGTTATCATCGCGCTCACCCGAAAGAGCCGGCCACTCGACGCCCTTGAAGCCGTGGAACGACATGACGCCGGCGCCATCGGCATTACCGGCCGCTGTCCAACTATCTACAAAGCCGTAGCTACACAAGGCCGCATGCACGTCGCTGTCTGGTGCGATATTAAAGTCACCCGTGATGAACGTGGGCAGATGCGCAAATTGCTGGAGCTGGCGGGCAATCACGTGAATTGCTTGGCGTCGTGACTCCTCGCCGCGGTGGTCGAGGTGAGTGTTACAGAGGCAGAGTTGTAGCTGACTCGGGGTGTGGGTGACGTGCATCCAGGTGGCCACGCGCATCCACGAAGTGTCCCATGAGCGCGACGGCCGATCCGGCGTTTCGCTGAGATGAAAGCCGCCATGTTGATGAACGGTGAACACATCGCTCCGCCATGCGATGGCGGCGTATTCGTGTGGGGCATGATTGCCGTACGGCAAACCTGGGGTAATGGTGTGTGTGGGGAACGACTGCGTCAGCCAATCAACTTGGATTTGCATCGCCTCTTGGACACCGATGACATCAGCATTGAGGTTGTTGAGGATGCGAGCAAGCAATTGATTGCGGTGTGGCCAAGAGTCGTTGCCGTCATCGGCGTTGGCGTTGCGCAGATTGGCGCTACAAATTGTTAGCTGCATGCTTACACTCCTAAGGTGCGCAAGAATTCGCGGTTGCGGGCGGCGCTTTCGCGGGGGACACCCATGCCGGGCAGGACATCTTGCTCGACCACAATCCACCCGTCGTAGCCCAACGCTTTCAATGTCGCCAACACATCGGCAAACGGCACCGCACCATGACCTAGCTCACAAAAAATACCTGACCTGAGGGCTGTAAAGTAATCGTGGTGATCGCGGCGTGTCTGCTCCGCTACCTGTGCACTACAATCCTTGAAATGGACGAGACGCAGGCGTGGAACAAGCTCGGTCAGGGCTGCGACCAGATTGGTTGTATTACTCCCTGAACCAAACAAGTAATGCCCCGTATCGAAAACGATGCCGAGGAGCTCAGGATCGGTGTGGTGCATGAAGCGGCGAATCTCGTCACTTGTCTCGATGAGGCCGGCACAATGATGATGGAATGCGGTGCGCAATCCGCTATGTGCATGAACTGCATTGGCCGCTCGATTGGCGACGGTTGCGGCCTGGCTCATGACTGCGTCGCTGGTGTGGGTGGTGATGCGGCCGGCGTTGGTGGTGCGATAGGAGTCACTGCCGTTTTCGTCGGCGAGGATGAGAAGTGGTTGGTGGAACTGGCCGAGAATCTGGGCGGTATGGGCGAGCAACTCGGCAGTGCGTTGGGCATTGGCGATGGCTGGCGCAATCGTGGTGTCGGTGCCGGCGAGTGGCACGGGGACATAGGCGCCGATGAGAGTGAGTTGGCGTCGCTGGAGTTCGGCAGCGAGCGCAGTCGGTGTGGTCGGCATAAAGCCCCAATCACCGAGCTCGGTGCCGGTATATCCGGTAGCTACGAGTTCGTCGAGCATCTGGGTGTATTCGATGCGCTCACCACTGAGTCCCTCGAATTCGAGTGTGCCCCATGAGCATGGTGCGTTGGCAATGCGAAACGGCGACATAACTGCATCACTCCTTTGTTGATTGCGATTGCCTCTATCATAATCGGGCTTATCACTCTATGCAAACGTTTGCACACGAACCGTATGCGTCCAAAATAACGTGATTTGGACGATGAATGATGGGGGATAATGTCGAGATATGATGTGCTGGTGGGGTGTGGATTGACTATGGACGAATTCGGCGTGCCTCTCGGGTTTCATTTGCAAAGCGCCTATGAATCTTGTATACTTAGATTCGATGTGAAGGCGGGTAGCTCAATTAGGCAGAGCAGCGGCCTCCAAATCCGCAGGTTGCAGGTTCGATTCCTGTCCCGCCTGCCAACACATCACCACTTACAACTTGGAGAGATGGCGGAGTGGTCGATCGCGCTCGTCTTGAAAACGAGAGAACTAACGTTCCGAGGGTTCGAATCCCTCTCTCTCCTCCATTCTCGCACCGGTAGCACTCGGGGAGGTCGCATAGTCGGCCTAGTGCGGCGGTTTGCTAAACCGCTAGGGAAGCAATTCCCTCGAGAGTTCGAATCTCTCCCTCCCCGCCAATCACCCTCGACAGGCACATCTGTCGGGGGTTTTGCTTTTACAATGAACACACATGCGGAGTAATAATCAATGACGACCCCACATATCACCATGACATTGGCGATGAGTCTTGACGGCTACATTGCCCGGCGTGATGGTTCGTTCGATTGGATTGCCGGCGACGGCGCCCATCAGGCTGACACGCCACAGCGCTGGGATTTTGCGGCGTTTTTGGCGGGCGTTGATATTGTGGTGATGGGGCGCAACTCATATGCGCAGGGCTTTCATCAGGAGTATACAGATAAGCAGGTGGTCGTATTGACGACGACGCCACAACCAGCGCATGATCATGTGGTGTTTGTGGCGCCAGCGCAGGTTGTGGCCTATCTACAAGCGCAGGCAGTTCAAGGGCTCGCCAACGTTTATTTGTTTGGTGGTAGCCGGGTCATTGCGCATTTTGTGGATACTGATGTCATCGATGATTATTATGTGGGGATTGTGCCGGTGATTTTGGGTGATGGTATCAGGCTTTTTGGGCAAAAGACAATGACGGCGCAGTTGACGCTGTACCAGACGTTTGTCGATGATGGGATTGTGGTATTGCACTATCGTCGCCGTGAGGGATAACATGCTACGACTCACGACTGCCGATATTGAGCGCGTCTCCATACAACTACAATCTATCGCCCGACCGCTTGATTGGGCGTTGTGGCAAGCATGGCGTGGCGAAGCCACATGGCTCGATGTGGTGCCATATTTGCAATCGTACCAAAACGATGACGGTGGATTTGGCCATGGTATCGAACCAGACGTGTGGCACCCGGCGTCGTCACCGCTCGCCACAACTGTGGCGCTTCAGTACGTACAGGCTGCGGGCATCCCCGTGTATCACGACCTTGTCCAGCGTGCCTTGGCGTATTTGGTTGCGACGTACGATGGTCGTGCAGGCAAGTGGCACCCGATGAGTGTGGGCGTCAACGATTATCCGCATGCACCGTGGTGGCATGCGGAT
This sequence comes from uncultured Klebsiella sp., assembly GCA_964469045.1. Lineage (GTDB taxonomy): Bacteria > Chloroflexota > Chloroflexia > Chloroflexales > Roseiflexaceae > UBA965. The sequence continues at coordinate 71,421 of CAYXXK010000002.1, read as the reverse complement.
GAACAGACTGGACAGAATGCCCTTGATGGCGATTGGCCGAATCCGACGGTTGAGATTATCGGATACCTCAGCACCTACCACGGGGCTCACTGTGATGTGCCCGCACTCGTTGATGCGTTAGTGGCGCATGTACGTACTGCAGAAACAATGGAGCCACATGCGTTGGCGTGTTATGTGCGAGCGTATGAGTGGTTGCCTGAATCAGTGCAAGTGATGATTTATCCGCATTTGATGCGTCTGTTGCATGCGACGATACATCCGGTGCCGGCTGAGTGGCTGGTGACGTATGTGCCGACGCCGTTGGATTATGTGCGTGCGCCGTCGAGCCCGTGCTTTGCTGAATTCGCAGATCTGATAGATATGCAACTCACACAATGGTGTCAGCATGTTCAATCAAATGGATTATGGACACCGACATGGCAATGGAATGCATATGCTACTGAATGGCAAATTGCGCTTACCTGGTGGACCGGCAAAATGACGGTTGAACGCATGATGTTGTTGGGGCGATTTGGGCGATGTGTGTAAACGTGCGGATATCCGCCACTCCACGTATGGTCAAACGATGACGTACACGAGAGCGGCGGAAGGTGCGAATTGAGTGGTTATTTTGAAATAACTACTAACATGTCATTTGCGTTGAAGATGCGTGGTACGTCCTTGGGCGGATTCAGTTCAATTCCGTACTGTTTGTGCGGGTTATTGTTGTCGTTCCCTCGGCGGTACCCCATGACGACATGATTGCGTTGTTCTGCGGCTGCCATGACATGGCGGAATGTGGTTTCGGTACCAACTGGCACATACATGTTGATGGGGTTCAGCGAAATCTCTGACCCCGACACGTTGAGCCATTCAGAGAAAATCTGATTGAGTTTTTTGTTGAGTGCGACTTGTGCCATTTGCATACTGATGATACGGTCACTTACCACAAAATCATCTGCTTCGGTGACTTCGGCAAGACTACGATTCCGCACATCCATCATTTCACTGACGATTGAGAAGGTGCGTCCATGCTCGTTCCAGATTTGGCGGAGCTGAATCAATGTCATCAGGGTGCGTGAGTCGGCCACTTGCATGTTGTAGTGATCGGTATAGGCCAGTACAATCACATGGTTGTATCGTTGGATATTGAGTTCTTGGAGGACGGCAATACTTGTAGTATCAGCACATATCACAGTACATCGTAGGTTTTGAAGCTGTAGATGCTCAATGGTATGTGCCAAGTTATTATCAAATTGCGTGACGATTGTAATATCAATGACATGATCAGCATAATTGTTGATGTGTTTGAGCATGGTTGGCGTACGCTTGTTGTAGCCCAAAATCAACATCGATTCTTGATTGATGACTGGTGTGATTATCACAGGAAGTTGTACAGTGGGTACTGTTGGCGCCGTTGGAGCAATGTGGATTGTGTTGGCGTTTTCGGCGATGACAATGAGCTGATCATGTGCGTCGATCGAGCGTTGCAAATCTGGTGTCAATACTGGCGTGCCGTTTTTGTCGATAACACCGATTAACATCCCATTATTAATCATGTGAGTGGCTTCTACGAAGCGTTTCCCAATTGTGTTCCCTGGGCTATGGAAGTAGAGTTCTTGGTTGCTAAATCCAAGCAATTCGTTATAGATCATCGACATGCCGGACTCACGACACGCATGTGCAATAACTTTTGAAACCATATCGCTGACTTGAACTATTTCTACTTCATCGCGCCCAACTGCTTTGGCAGCAGGTACATTTTCGGTATTATAAATTTCAGCAACGATGTGATACGGTGTTTGGCGCTGTTTGCGTACGGTGGTGATTGCCAAAAGCGTTTTGATGACTTGGGCATCAGGGTCGTCTTGTGGTGGGCGCAAGATGATGATTGATTTGCTTTTGTGCAGATGGAGCAACGCCAAATCTTGTTGCTCAATAGGAGAACCACGTCGATAAATGATGCGGGTGTTGTGTTTTTTGCGCAGACGTCCACGCATTTCGCGTTGCATCTCGGCAATATCTCGTTCACCCATGACGACGACGCAGGAACGTGGGCGTGATTGAAGTCCTTCGACTAATTCGGTCAATAGGATGGGGGTATAGGCTGACCAGCCAAGTACGACATGGTGATCGTGTTCGATAATCTCTGAACGTCCTTCACGAAGCCGTGCAAATAACCCATTGACATTGGCAGTGAGTACACCAATGAGTGTACTAAAGATGAACGTACCGCTGATGGCAGTAATAATGTCGATAGGTTGGGCAATTGATTTCGTATAAATTTTGCTCCAACCTTCAGCAAAACTACCTATCAAGGAGCCTTCTTCACCTTTGACTATTTGGAGCGCAATGGTGTAGATGATAACGGTGATAAGTGAGTTGAACACTAAAAATATAATAAATGCCGGCGTGCCGTAGGCAAAAAAACGATCAGTCCAATAGCGCAGACGTGCAAGCAACGGTGGTTTCGCCACGAACGGCCTCCTTCGGTACGACGGGAATGACATAATATAGATAACAACAACTTAACATACATGAACAATCAAATTAAGGTTGAATTATTTCAATAAAATGACGATTTTGCCACGTGCATGTGAGTAGATAGATTGTGTTACGGCACATGTCACCACCGATCTGTAGTATTTGAGCAACAGTGTATGATGGTAGAGAAATGTGTTGATGGATGGAGAGAAGGGAATTGCCATGGACTACCGTGAACCAAAGGAGTTTCACCGGAGCACCACGTTGGGAATGTTAGATGAGACCCAAAAGGATTTGTACGACCGTGAAGGGTATCTGATTCTCCCAGAATTATTGACCGATGCAGAGCTCGAACCGGCTCGAGCGGCGATGCGCACTAAAGTTGATGAGATTGCGGCCGAGTTGCATCGTGATGGCAAGATTCACGATGTGCTCGCCGATGCGCCGTTTGAGCGACGATTAGCGATGCTCTTCGAAAACTTGACCGATGCTGATTTTCTGCGCTATGGACGCAGTTGGCGTGACCGCATTCCGGGCTATTTTGTGTTGATGTCTAATCCCAAAATCTTGAATGCGGTGGAATCCTTGATCGGCCCTGAAATCTTTGCGAACCCGGTCTACAACGTGCGCCCCAAGGTGCCCAAAGTGGCTGCTGGGGCAGTCCCATGGCACCAAGACAAGAGCTATTGGCCGGATGCTAATGCTAACCCGGTGATTACCGTGTGGATTCCGTTGGTCGATGCAACCGAGGAGAATGGCTGTTTGCATGTGTGGCCACGCACCCACAAAACGCAGGTGTATGACTTTCATGAGGAGCAGTACTCAGGGACTGGATATTACGAAATATCCGGCAAAATGCTGACAAAAGCGAAGCGTTCTGCGGTTTCTCTGCCAGTTAAAGCGGGTACCGCAATTCTGTTTAATGACCGATGCATTCACATGAGCACCCCGAACAATTCTGACCACGTGCGTTGGAGTGTGGATTTGCGGTATCAGCCAACCGATCAAGACCCAATGCCTCAATACGGGGCGGGTTTTTTGGCGCGGTCATACTTATATCCAGAACGTGTAGCGTACCTAGATGATTGGCTCAATGATCGGCCAGAGGCGCGTTGAGTGCCATAGTATCGTGCGCATCTGTACGATTAACGGATATGAGTTACGTGATGGCACGACGATACAACCCTATGATTCATCGAGAGGTATCTCATGAATCATAGGGTTGAGTTATTGGGCGTACGGCAGTTACCGAGTGTAATTGAGCGTCATCGTGGCTACGGCGAGAGTCCGATCGGCGACTGCAGAAAGGAGCATCTCACGATTGACGGCTTGGTTTACATCAAATTCGGGAGCAGCCCGTAATGCATAGAGTGAGATGGTGTACTCTTTGCGACCAGGACCTTTGGAGCATGGAGGGGCGTATGCAAGGTTCGGATTCACGCTATTTGTGCCGTAGGTACCGATTGAACGGTCATTAGCAGCAATCGACGTGATGGTAGGCGGAATGTTGTACACAATCCAATACCAATGTACATCACCAGCGCCGGCGATGTGGTGCATTACCAATGCGAGTGACTGTGTACCATCTGGTATATTGGCCCACTCGAGCGGTGGTGATATGCCATCTCCATCGCAGGTGTATTGAGGTGGCAATGTCATATCTGATTGAACGGCTGGGCTCCGCACGATAAATCCGTTCGAGGATCCAGATTGGTTTGTGGTATTGGTGGGACGAGGAACGGGTGGTGCATCTGCATTCGTGTTGTTTGGCGCAATGTTCCTAATTGTATAGCTTTCGTTGTGATCGCCGCTAGCGTCATGAAACTGGAAATTCACCGCACTGGTGGTCTGTTCGTAATCAATAGAATACGTTTGACCATTGAGTGTGTACACGAGGGTGTTGTGTGTTGCATCATGACGAATAAAATCGGTAATCACTGCGCCGCGCAATGGAACCTGTGGTTGGCGGAATGGGACGAGGTGTGGTTGTGGCTCGATTTGGTCGTCTTGCACTGTCACCTCGCCGTACATCCCTCCGTTGATATATGGGTATGTATTTGAGGCGTGGTAGTGGTAGATGCCATCGGGACCGACGTGTCCATTAAACGCATCGAGACCGACAGGCTCGTTGCCATTAGGTTCTAATAGACCGTAAATTGCATATCCATCGAGTGCATATGCAATCGGTTGATCAGCGCCAATAAATGCTTGCAAATGAAGTGGTGCGATATGGTAGTGGTAGTCGTCGGCTTTGCCTGCGTGACCACCCCAATTGTCTAGCTCACCGGCAAGGTATGCGTCATCTCCACGATTGTTTAGGGCGTTGAATATGGGGACACCGTTTATGGCGATGGCAATGGCACCACGATAGAGTGCACGTTGTGCCGAAATCGGATTGACCGCCGGGTGTGGGTGTAACGGGACTTTCCACGCATTGTTGCCGCGGTATGGCTGTGCAAGCGGCAGTTGTTGCTGCCAGTTGCGAATACCAACCATCATTTGATGTTGGGGTAATCCCGTTGACTCAATATACAAATATGTACCGTCTTGATAGGTTGTGACCACGTCTGCAAACGCATCAAATCCAAGCGCACGTAATGCCTGGGCTTGCGTGGTAGGGGCAATTGCGGTGGCACGCGTCAACTCAGTCGCAGTGGGGAGTGGGATCGAAGTTGATGGTGCGATGGTGGCGGGTACTGCAGAGGCTGTTGGGGGGCGTTGGGTCGCAACTCGAGTTGCGACCGCAGTTGGTGGTTGCGTGGGTGGTTGCGTGGGCGCTACTGACGCCGTGGGGATTGATGTTGACGGTGGTGCAGATGGTTGTTGTATGCGCGATGCGTTGGTTGGGCGAGGTGGTCGTTGGTTGCGCTCGCGCTCACATGCAGCGAGAAGCGTTGATCCAAAGCCAAAAGCGAGTAGACGGTGGAGCTCACGGCGTGAAATAGGCATAAGTGCTCACTGTAATAGGGAGAATCGTGGTACGGCCTTAGACCCTAATATCCGACAACATTGTGCTATTGTACATGTTGTTTGTGAGGTATATGCACTGTCAATCTGTAAAGCCTTGATATGCGTGTGCGCTTCGTTCGAAGGATTGGATGACACCATATTCACATACCTCATCATCACCTACGATAAGTCGCGAGAGATGGAGCACGCCGGCATAAATTGTTAACACATATTGATTGTGTTGATATTCGAGCGTCCCCCATGCATGACCTGTCGCCCAAAAGGTTTTGCTGTGTGGTGTCATCGTATTGAAAACAAGCTCACCCGAAAGTGCATTATACTGCTGGCCACTCCAGGCCATAATCAATCCAAAGCTGGCCATGGCACGGGCATAGTGGTGGCCACACTCGGCCTCGTCGAAAGGGCTACGCTTGGCGCCATCATAGCGCGCCCGAATATCACTGACAACTTGTACAGCCTCGTCGCGCAAGCCTGCATAGATCATGTTGGCCGCAGCGGTATACTCGAAGCCGGTCATCACTTCGTTGAAGTAAGGGAATGGTCGGGCTGGTCGATTGCCGCGTGGATACGAGGCCATGAGAAGGGCCGATTCATTGCCTAGTGCAAAACTGCGCATGTGGTTGAAGTGGTGGTGCAAACTTGCTGAACGATTGTAGGTGTAGATGCTGTTGGCGGTGATTTTGAGTTGATTGGCATCAACCAAATCACCGAGTCCACTGATATGTGCAAGATATTGTCCAATCAGCTGATCGACCAAACAGCCGTCGCCGAGTTGGAGCTCGGGGTCAACCAAATTACTCGCACCCATCACCATATGCCGAATGCCAGGAGCGATGTTATCGGCGTGCATCGGCGGGCGGATTTGATGAAAGAAGTACTCGCCGTTGAACAGATTTGTCTGCGTCCACTGCGACCCCAAGGTAAAGAGTCGCGTGCACTCAGCGGCGAATTCGTCGTCATAACAGGCCTTGGCCATCTCGGCGCTGGCGCGCAATGCGGCGAGGTACCAGAATTGCATCTGCGGATTGGGCCCAAAGTACTCGACATCCATGGTGTTGTGTTGGCACCCCTCCATTACGCCATCGCGGTCGCCGTCCCAACCGTTGGGGATCCAAGCAAAGCTGAGTGCGGCTTTGGCGCTCGGATAGAGCTGATGGAGCCATTGGGTGTCGCCGCTGAGACGCCATTCGCGGTAGAGCTTGATGATACAGCCCATCTGACCGTCAGCTGCGGCGGTTGGCCAGGCTTGGGCGATGTCGAGGGGTAAGCCAATGCGGAAGCTCATTTGGCCGTTGGCACGCGTTGCGTATAAAAACTCGTTTTCGCGCATGCCCTTGGCCAAATTACCGAACAAAAACGCCGTGGCTTGCTCGTAATTCCAGACATGAGTACAACTGCCAAAGCACGAGCCACGGAAGTCGTCGGTACCCTCCCAGCCGAACATGCGCCCATCGGCGGTGCGAAAGACGGTTTGGCTCCGCAAGGTGCTGAGGTTGAAGAGCGCCGCCTCTTTGAGAGGAGCTGGTACATTGGCCGAGGTAATCGCCTCAACAAACTCACGGGTACGCTCGGTCAAATCGGTGAGGCGTGGCACGGTTTGGATGACAACATCCCAGGCGTCACGGAATCGTTGGGTGTATTCGTTGCCTACGATGGTGTCGGTGTACTCACCGAAGTGCATGGCGCCGTACTCCTCAGAGCGCCATGCCACGCGATTGGGGAAATGCCAGCTCAGCATGATGGTTGCTGATGCGTGGCCGTGTGGCGCAAGGTGTAGGCGTTGGGCCAACGACCCGATCGGCTTGAGGGCAGCACTGTGGCGGGGCTCGAGCTGACCATCACTACTGAAGTCATCCCAGAAGTCGAGTAGCGAATCGCCCCAGGTATAATCGGCCCAGCCGGTGCGGTGCGTGACGTCGTGTGCGTCGATGAAGGCCAGCGCCATGGTGCCGTCTTGCTCGGTCCCTTGATACGCCGGCGCTGGTGTATACACGAGCGCATTGATGCTGGCGCGGGTGCGATAGGTGATTTGGTTGCGGTGATGTGCGCGTGCTGCCTCGTCCTGTTGAAAGAAGTCGTTGACGATGCTGGCACCGTAATTACCAGGTGTATAAATGGTGCCAAGGAAGTTTTGTAGTGATGTGACCACATCAATCGTCAACGCCTCAGCACTTTGATTATAAAAATGATAGGTCAACACCGCAATCGGCAAGCCGCTGTCACTGGCATCAGGTGGGATGAGCGGATTAAACCCCTCGATATCGACATGCACCGGTACATCTTGATCGCGCAAGTGTACGATGCCAAATGGATATGTCGCATCAAAACTGCATTCGCGAAAGCGTGGTAGACCGTGGTGTGTTGCAGTCGAGCCGAATGCACCTTGGTATTCGTCGACACCGAGCGGCCCTTCGAGGGCGAGTATGAGTGGTGATTGGTTTGTCCTCTCGATGCGCAGTGCGGTAAAAGCGGTGTCGGGGCGGAACTTTTTGGCCGGGCGATTGCCGATCTCCCAGTCGCGCAAATCGCCGCGACCGCCAAGTGAGACGACGCCGGTGCCGATGCCGCCGAGCGGCAAGGCAACATTGCGGAGGTGCTGTTGATCGTAGTGATGAACAATGGGTAACTTCGTTGGTACGCGCATCGTGTAATCCTTGCTAGTTTGGTGTTATGCGAGTGCTTTGTGCATGCGGTGCACTCCGATAGACGACGGCCAGAGCCGGGTTGTTTTGGTGACAACAAAGCCGAGTCGTTGATAGAGGTGTTGTGCCCGTGGATTGTCTAATGATACATCAAGTGCAATCTCTTGATAGCCATGCTTTTGGGTGAGATTGACTACATACTCGACGAGCTGACTGCCAACTCCTTGCCCTTTGAAACCGTCGGCGACGCTGACATTTTGGATATAGGGGATTAACTTTGGGCCTTGATGCAAGATTGGCCCTAGGATGATGCGTGCCAAGGCAAGACGTATGAGGGCATGCCAGGGCATCATGGTCAAAAAATCATCCTCTGGAATTGGTGTTGGCGGAAGCAGGATGATAATTCCAGCGATAGCATGGTCGTTGGTGACGGCAACATGAATGTACTGATGCGAAAATGAATTATTCATGCCTGACACAAGGCGCTCAATAAGCGGAATTGCGCAGTGTGGTGGCCCAAAAAGAAGCCGAAACAACTCAACATCGGTGTGATAAATCAATGCGGCCACCTGGTTAAGGGTAGTCGCATTGATTGTCTGTGGAGTGAGCGGTGTGATATGCATGATTTAGCGTTTGAGTGCGTTGCGGGTGTCTATAACAAGTGGGGCATGTTGTTTGACGAGCGCCCAGTCATAACTGCTGTGATCGGTGGCGATGATGACACAATCGCTAGTGCGTAATGCATCAACCATGTCGGTTGCTCCATGTAATCGATCGCCATCGATGCGGATGCTGGCGACGTGTGGATCATGGAAGGTAACGCGGGCGCCTTTTTCACGCAAGAGATGAATGATATCGAGCGCAGGTGATTCACGCACATCCGAGACGTCTTTTTTGTAGGCGACGCCGAGTACAAGCACCGTACTGCCGCGGATGGCTTTGCTCCGGTCGTTGAGGGCATCAGCAACCTTTTGGACCCAATAGCGGGGCATCGAGGTATTGACCTCGCTGGCGAGCTCGATGAAGCGAGCGGTGTAATCGAGCGTCTTGAGCTTCCATGACAAATAGAGCGGGTCAATCGGGATGCAGTGGCCACCGAGCCCTGGGCCGGGGGTGAACTTCATGAAGCCGAAGGGTTTGGTGGCGGCAGCCTCGATGACCTCCCAAGCATTGAGCCCGAGGCGGTCGCACATCAGTTGGACCTCGTTGACAAGGCCAATATTGACGGCACGGAAGGTGTTTTCGAGCAGTTTGGCCATCTCGGCGGCCTCAGGGCTACTGACAGGCACGATGCGTTGTATGGCTGATTCGTACAAGGCGCGGCCGACATCGAGACAGGCTGGGGTGATGCCCCCCATGATTTTGGGCGTGTTTTGGGTGGTCCAATCGGTACGACCCGGATCAACACGCTCGGGTGAAAAGGTCAAGAAGACGTCGTGGCCAATCTGGAACCCGCGCTCTTGGATGCGTGGCAAGAATATCTCGCGCGTAGTGCCCGGGTAGGTGGTACTTTCGAGGACAATCAGTTGCCCGGGACGGAGATTATTGGCGATATCTGAGGCCGCTTGAAGGACCGCTGACATATCTGGGTCACGGGTTTTGCTGAGAGGAGTGGGCACACAGACGCTAATAGCGTCCATATCTTTGAGGCGACTCATGTCGGTTGTGGCGTCAATCAGGCCTTGATTGACGAGATGTGCCAATGTGCTACTTGGGATGTCCTCGATGTAACTGACACCGTGATTGATGGTTGTCGTACGCTCAGCGCTCAAGTCGAAACCTGTGACACGAAATCCAGCCTCGGCAAAGACGACCGCCAAAGGAAGCCCCACGTAGCCGACGCCAATGATGCCAATACGTGCTTGGCGTGTAGAAATTCGTTCGAGAAGCGTTGCTTGTGGGGTAACCGCGCTCATGCCCATCCTCCGTCAGTAATCACTGCTTTGCATTATAGATGAATTATGGGTGTCCGAGGTAGTATGTTGATGTTTCATGCCGTAAAAGCACAGGATGTATGGGCATCACGGCGTCATCACGCTGATATCAGCATGAGATTTGCATCCATGTAATACTATATATGTAGTATTACATTATGAAACACACATTGGGAGTGATAATGCGTTGGTATCGTTGGATGAGTGTTGGTCTGTTTGCTGTAAGCCTGTGGACAAGTCAACCGGTGCGTGCTGCGGAGCCGGCGCCGAGTGTTTCAATAGAGCCATCAGTACTGGCACTGGGAGTGGCCCAACCGTTGATGCCACTGACAATTCAGATTGCTATCCCTAGTGGCCCAAATGGCGATGTGCATCTTGTGGTGACCGACAAGAGCGGCAATCCGGTCAGTACGGCCACTGTAACGTTAGTTAACGGTCGTGGTGAAGTGAGCATTGTACCGCGTGGGCAGGGTGGCCCACAACGTGCTGATGTATGGTCAGCGAATACAGGAGAGTTGTTGGCACGTGTAGAGAATGTGTATACCCTCGCACCACAAACCACGGTGAGTACTGGGGTAGAGCGATATGATCAGTTTGTGCCAAAGGCTATGCACGTCATGAATGGTGCCCGAATAGAGATTCCGTTTGGTGAAGGAATAGTACATGGGTATCGATCGCCTGATAGTCCGATGATTTGGTTGCGCGATCATGTGTATCAGATGCGTGGTGCACGCTATTTTGATGGTGAATTGACCTCAACCATTGATGCATTTGGGCAGTTACAAGCCGAAAACGGCAGCTTCCCTGATTACTTGCCACGCGCACCATGGACCACAACGCCATATCGAACACCTGTTGAGTCAGACGTAGAATTCCTATTCATTCAGGGAGTGTATCAGGCATGGCAAGCCGGTGCAGGTGATGAATTTGCGCGCCGGCATCTTGATGGCATGCGGCGTGCTGCAACTTACAGCTTACAGGATCCATGGCGTTGGGATAGCACGCGTGGACTGGTTCGTCGTCCGTTTACGATAGATACGTGGGATTTTGAGGTTATGCCAGGGGGCGGACCGCATCACGAGATTACGCCAGAGACGCGATGGGGTATTTTTCATGGTGATAATACGGGGATGGCTCAGGCGTTGCGTATGTTGGCGACGCTAGAAGAACGCATTGGCGATCCTGCGCTTGCTGGGGTGTGGCGGGCAGTTGCCGACGGCATCATGGAGCGTTTGAATGCGGTAAGCTGGAACGGCAGTTTTTACCGACACTTTGTATTTGATACGCCGTATGCGATTGCGGGTGTTGACCTTGAGCAACAATTGAGTTTGTCAAATGCGTATGCACTTAACCGTGGCGTACTGACGAATGCGCAAAAAGATGCGATTATTCAAAGTTACATTAGTCGTCGACGTCCTGATGCATTTGCGGAATGGTACAGTATTGATCCTGCTTTCCCTGCGGGATCGTTTGGTTTGGGCGGGCGTAATGGTGAACGCCCAGGTGAATATGTGAATGGTGGTTTGATGCCGATGGTGGGTGGGGAGCTGGCCGCTGGTGCATTCCAAATTGGGCGACCGTCGTATGGATTTGCGCAGCTTGATTACTTCTGGCTGGGTATGTTAAGTAAGGGTGAGAGTTATTTGTGGTATAGCCCAGATGGTGGTGCTGGAATTGGCACGACAGAAACGATTAGCACTGACGGATGGGGTACATCAAGTATGCTGATGGCCTTCATTGAAGGTGCAGTGGGTGTGGTTGACCAACAAGACAACTTGCGCATGGTAACTATTGCGCCACAGTGGTCGTATGTGGGATTACGCGACGCATATGCCAGCATCCGCTATGCGATGACACATCAGTATGTGGCATATCGATGGCATCAAGATCAATGTTGGGCCTCGGTCGATGTGACTGGCGCACAATCGTATCAGGTCAAATTGGCAATACCGCGTGACACAGTGGGATGTAGTGGCGTAATAACATCACCGCAAGGTCCGGTTACGGTCATTGACACGCCCGAGGGGCAAGTCGCGGTAGTGCAACTCAATGCGCGCGAAGGAACAGTCATCGTAAGTTGGTAGCGTTAGATATGTGGGCGCGCCATTCGTAGCATGTTGTTTTCTTCGATGGCATGCAACTGCATTGTAAGTGCAGCGTGGATGGCGTCGGTTGGGGTGTGCTGCGTCGCTTGTTGATTGTACTGACGCGCCATATTAAATTCACCATGGCGACGTGCAATATCTGCAATAATCAACAGTTGTTCGCTTGTGGTAGACGCAAATGATTGATTGTGCTGGACGGCAAGTAGAAAGCAATCCAGTGCGTGTTGACGAATGACGCCGCGGAGCGGATGTTGAACATCTTCACATTTCCAAGTTGCGCGGAGCGCATGGATTGCGGCCGTAGTGTAGGCATGTTGAAAACGATAAAGGTGACTTGCTGCCATATACTCGCGCGCTAAATATGGCAGTGATTGATCGGTAATGATACTCGTATAGGCTGCAGTTTTGATGATTTCGGCTGCTTGTTCGGTGGCGATGCGTACGTCATCGGCACAGTAATGGCACTTACTACAATGTTGAACCCAATACGGCAATACCACGAGACTCATGTCGTATGGACGCCCATCCATGTCGAGATCATCAAAGACAAACTTACTGTTAATGCATGTAAATGTCGTATAGGTATGACATATCGCACACTGACGTTGATCGCGGTAGAGTACTGACATTATTGCTCCATGTTTGTATCGCCTTGTGAGCAAAATCGGCTAAAAAATGGGATACACCATTGGATATCATTTACATTGTAACTTGTTTTTTTATAAATGAATATAGGTGGGTTAAAAATACATCAAATTGTGATGTAAATTGCTTTTCTATGGATATGTTGCGACACATGGATGGGTAGGCTACAATAGAAGAATAATATTTCGTATGCAGGCATGCACAGCTAACCCGACTGGGTCACAAGCGGAGCCATCATGAAGAAGCTGACCAGCAATCAAATTCGTCAAGCCTATCTTTCGTTTTTTGCCGAGCGTGGCCACACCGTCGTGCCTAGTTCGTCGTTGATCCCTGGTAATGATCCCACGTTGCTCTTTGCCAATTCGGGCATGGTGCAGTTCAAGGACACCTTTTTGGGGCTTGAGCAGCGGCCGTACACTCGTGCGACGACTGCCCAAAAGTGTTTGCGCGTTTCGGGTAAACATAATGACCTCGAAGAAGTCGGTCCTTCGCCACGCCATCACACATTTTTTGAGATGTTAGGTAATTTCTCGTTCGGCGATTATTTCAAAGCAGATGCAATTCCGATGGCCTGGGATTTGCTGACCAAAGTCTTCGAGTTGCCGGTTGAGCGCTTGTGGTTCACCGTGTTTGAGGGCAACGGGCGTGTGCCGGCGGACGAAGATGCTGCGGCGATGTGGATCAAGGTCGGTGCTGACCCGAGTCGTATTTTGCGTTTCGGCGAGAAAGATAACTTCTGGGTGATGGCTGATACCGGTCCTTGTGGACCGTGTTCGGAGATTACGGTGTACCTTGGTGACGACCTGAGCAAAATGTCGGCCGCCGGGGTAAACAGTGATGATCCTGATTACGTCGAGATTTGGAACAACGTGTTCATGCAGTTTGAGCGGAGCACGATGCAGCCGTTGCCACGCCCATCGGTCGACACCGGTATGGGCCTTGAGCGTATGGCAATGGTGTTGCAAGGCGTCAAAAACAACTATGACACTGATTTGTTCGTAGATTTGATTAATCGCGTCAAAGAATTGCGTGGTAGTGATGAAAAAGACTATCGTGCGAAGTTTGCGCCGTATCGTGCTGTGGCAGACCATAGCCGCTCAGTGGCGTTCTTGATTGCCGATGGCGTATTGCCCGGCAATACCGGCCGCTCATATGTGTTGCGTCGTATTTTGCGTCGTGCGGTCTACCAAGGTCGTACAGTGGGCTTTGACAAGCCATTTTTCACTGGTGTCGTTGACCGCGTCGTCGATTTGATGGGCGATGCCTATCCTGAGCTTAAGGCACGGCGTGACTTTATTCTCGAGACAGTTGACACCGAAGAGCAGCAGTTTTTGCGGACGCTCTCGGGTGGCTTGAGTAAGCTTGGAGTGGTGATTGACCAGGTTAAGCAGAGCGGTGGGGCGGTAATACCTGGTGTTGAGGCATTCAAACTCAAAGACACCGACGGATTCCCACTTGACCTCACCGAAAAGATCGCCGCTGAGCAGGGCATGACGGTTGATACCGCTGGGTATGATGTGGCCATGAACGAACAGCGTTCACGGTCGCGTGCCGTAGCCCAATTCAAAAAAGGTGCTGATACCGAGGTGTGGGCCGAGTTGAACTTGGCACCAACCAGTTTTGTGGGATATACCGATGTAGTGGCTGAAAGCCAAATTGTGGCAATTGTTAGTGCTGATGATGTCAAACACGAAGCGTCAGTAGGCACAGAGGTGCAGATAGTGATGAATAAGACGCCGTTCTATGCGGAGAGCGGTGGTCAAGTCGGTGATATGGGGTGGTTGATTGGTCCACGTGGGCGCGTGCAGATTAGTGATACGCAGCGCCCAATCCCTGGTGTCACTGTGCACTATGGTGTGGTTGAGAGTGGCATGATTGGTCGTGGTGAAACGGTGCGTGCCGAGATTGATCAGGTACGTCGCAACCATGTGATGCGCAACCACACGGCCACCCACTTGTTGCAGCGCGCCTTGCGCGATGTGGTAGGCGAGCATGCAGCCCAAGCGGGTTCGTTGGTGGCGCCAGAGCGCTTGCGTTTTGACTTTACGCATCATCGTGCGGTGACACTCGAGCAACAGCGCGAGATTGAGCAACGGGTGAATGCCTGGGTGCGCGCCAATCAGCCGGTTGCCTGGCGAGAGATGGCCTACCAAGAGGCGCTCGATAACGGGGCAATTGCCTTGTTTGGAGAAAAGTACGGCGACCGCGTCCGCTTGGTGCATGCTGCAGCGACTGCCGTAGCAGGGGAACACCCCTACACAAGCCGCGATTCACGCGAGTTGTGTGGCGGTACGCACGTGACAATGACGGGCGAGATTGGCCAGTTCCGAATTGTGGCCGAGAGTAGTGTAGCTGGTGGAGTACGTCGTATCGAAGCAGTTACTGGTTTAGGCGCAGAACAATGGGTTGAAAGTCAATTGCAGTTGTTGCGCGACGCAGCTGGGCGCCTGAGCGTGCCAACGCCGCAG
Organism: uncultured Klebsiella sp.; assembly: GCA_964469045.1. Lineage (GTDB taxonomy): Bacteria > Chloroflexota > Chloroflexia > Chloroflexales > Roseiflexaceae > UBA965. The sequence continues at coordinate 56,194 of CAYXXK010000002.1, read as the reverse complement.
CTGGTTGAGCGCGTCGATACGTTGTTGGCTGATTATAAGCAGCGTCAACGTGAGCTTGATGTGCTCAAATCGCAGGCAACCGGTTCACAAGTTGATGACTTAATTCGTGCGGCCACGGTGCGTGACGATGTGACATACGTAGTGGCACGTGTTGATAATCTTGAAGTGCCACAGATGCGTGAACTCGGTGATAAGATTCGTGATCATGTGCGCAACGGTGTAGTGGTTTTGGCGAGTGCCAAAGATGATCGTGCCCAGCTGTTAGTCATGGTCAGCAAGCAAGTGACGCAACATCATGCCGGTAATTTGGTCAAGGTGTTGGCACCAATCGTTGGTGGGAGCGGCGGTGGCCGCCCTGATATGGCGCAAGCAGGTGGTCGGGATATCTCAAAAATTGATGCGGCGCTGAGTGAGGCGCGTGTATTGTTGCAACTATAGAAAATGGTGTATGCCGTGACTGCTTCGCATTCACACAAATTGAATATGAGCACGAACCCGCGTCGACGTACGACGCGGGTCATCACGCCCCGTGATTATGACGATTATGATGATCGTCCAACCAAACAGCGCAAACGCCCTCGGCGAAATGCAGTATGGCAGTGGATTGCAATGGCTGTGATTGGGAGCATGCTTGGTGTCGGGCTGTGGGCGTTTACGGTGCATACAACAGTGACGCTGGTGCCGCCGCTCGGTGAGATGCGCGTTATCCCGTTGAATGATGTCGAATTTGATGTTATGCCAGTTGGTGAGGCCTCGCCTGTGCAAATAGAAGCAGCGCGACTCGAAACGACCATCACCGTGAGCGAGGTAAGTGAGGCATTGACTGAGGTACCAATGCCTGATGGACGGGCACGCGGTACGGTGCAAGTCATAAATACACTTGATCAGCCGATTAATTTGCCGGTAGGCACTGAGTTTATTGCACGTGGTGCAAGTAACGAGGTTCGGTTGATGCTGGATGCGCCTACTACGGTACCTGCAGCCGTTACCGAGACGTCGTTGACAGGGAGTACGACGCGCTACGGTCAAGTAGAGGTAACGGTTACGGCGCGTTCAGCTGGCAGTGCATCAAATGTTGGTGAAAACCGCATAACAACGTTGCTTTTACCTGGTCAAGGTGCATTAGTAAGCGACCAAGGTCAGATTATTTTGCGCAATGGATTGATTAGTGGGGGGAGTGAGACGATGCGGCGAATTGTGTCCGAGAGTGACATGGCTCGTTTGCTCGGAGCTGCACTCGCCAAGAGTTATGTGCAAGGACTCAAAGATTTGCAAGAACAGGCTCAGCAACGCATGTTGACAATCGATAATGCTACGATAATCCCAGCGATGACAACATTGGGCAGCCCGGCGGTATATGGCGAACCACGTCTAGAACCAGCAGTAGGTTCAGTTCTTGATCCACGAAGTGCTGAAGTGCGGTTAACGGTACAAATGACGTTTAGTGCACTAGCCGTCAAAACAGATAACGCAGTGCAGACACAGTTACAACGTGTGGTGCCACAGCGTTTTCAGGCAGGAAATACGCCGGTATGTAAGGTCGGTGAGTTACCCAAGTTCCGCATTGCTGGATGGCAACCGACCAAATCAGGTATCGTAATTAATGGTGAAGTGCGTTGTGCGCCCCAAATGCCTGTTGATGATGTGGTGGTTGCAGGGTTGCCGAATCAACTGCAGGGACTCCCAGCAGATCAGGCGCAACGCGTGCTTGATAATCTCAAGACTAAGGGTGTGATTAGCGATTATCAGCTGCCAACGCGTGCAACTATGCCGCCGCTGGCGCAGTTGATTACGATTCGTGTGGGTGGGAGCACGCCGTGACACATCTTCGTGGACGCATCATGGCGCTTGATGTAGGCGAGCGACGTGTTGGCGTGGCGATGAGTGATTTGTCGCAGACGCTGGCTTCACCGTATACGACACTCCAGGCCCATCCGCACGTAGTATTGTTTCAAAAAATCGTACAGTTGATTCACAAAGAGGATGTTGTTGCGCTCGTAATCGGATTGCCGATATCGCTGAATGGGCACGAAGGGCCACAAGCACAGCGTATCCGAACATTTATTGAGGCAGTATCAGCCTATGTAACTGTACCCATCGAAACATGTGATGAACGATATACCACTGCCGAAGCGCAACGCATGATGATAGAGGCAGGGTTGCGCCCAGAGCAACGCAAAGCGAAAATAGATGAAGTAGCGGCCTCGATTATTTTGCAAGATTATCTAAACCAATATCGACCACGCGACTAAAAACACCCCACACAAGCCAACGGCTTGTGTGGGGTGTTGTGTTTTGTGTTATGGCGGACTAAGCATGTAATCAATAACACGTTTAAACTCATTGAATGGTTGTGCGCCAAGGACGAGTCGCCCATTGATGACGAACGATGGCGTACTTCGTACTCCAAGTTGCTCTGCATGTTGAATATCGATGCGTACTTGATCGAGATAGCGATTGCTAGAGATGCATTGTGAGTACTCAGTACGGCTAAAACCGAGATCGGCGCCGTATTGAGTAAACAAATCAAGTGACTGAATGGACCCATCACGCCACTCGTTGTTGCGCATACCATCGAATAACCGTATGCGCATCGCGTGGAACTGGCCTTGTTCTGCGGCACAATTAGCAGCTTGGGCTGCCATCAGTGCGCCTGAGTGAATGCTCATCAACGGATAGTCATAAACTTCAAGATACACTTTGCCAGTATCTACATATTCAGTGATGATTTTGGGTAACGTCTCACGGACGAATCGTTCGCAGTACGGTCATTGATAGTCGGTATACTCGCTCATCTTCACGGGTGCATTTGGGTCACCCATACCGCGCGGATTTGGTGTTTGATTGCTGAGAAGTACAGCATCACTCGAGATGGTAGACGCCTGTGGGGACAACCCACAGCTTGCTAGGCCAAACAGCAGCGCTGATGCAATAAGCGGAATGCGCCAATTCATCGTTCTATTCTTCCTGGTGTATCACGGCGCATATGGGTGGTTGTACGGCCTACAAGACCGCTTCCATCATCGCCACAGTATGGGCAAATGGCCCATGTTAAGTCGATGACACGATCACAACTCACGCACCGACGGCGTAGTGCAGTATGGCAATGTGGACAAAGGATGAACTCATGGTCGATACCGCGTTGGCATTGTGGGCAAACAAACTGTTCTTCAATGTCATGACGGAGGTATTCTTCTTCGAGCGAGCGCTCGTAGCGTTCGGCAATGGTTTGTCGTGGGCGGAGCAAGGTATAGACACCTAAGCCTGCAAATGGAATTAACAACGATAACGATACGGCCAACGCTTGCAAGAGCGTCTCTTCGGTGCGTGCATGGATGTCTCGATACGTCCAGATGACGCTTGCCATCCACAGCAACACAAAATAGCCACCTAACACCCATTTGAGGATGTCAAAGAGGGAGGTGAGAAAGCTAATTGCACTACCAATATCCACAATACAATCTCCTCTATGTCGTCATCTGCGTGACGCAACTACGACATAACACGAGTGACAGACTCAGCATCAAGTACAAACACTGTCGCTCCACCTACTTGTACCTCAACCGGCGTAGGTGGGTAGAATTCACCTGATTCTGCGACCGGTGGAAGGGGTGAAATATAGCGAATGCGCATATGACAATGTGTATGAATCAGATTCATGACTGATTCGATATTCTCATCCTCGACCGCAATCAGCAACGTCACATTGCCTTCACGCAGAAAGCCCCCTTCGCTACTGATACGCGTCACGCGATGGCTGCGTGCTGTCAATGCATCAACCAAGTCACCTGCATCTTGGCGTTGAACGACGACAATCATGAGTTTCATAGGACGATCCTTTCATCTGCCAGAGGCATCGAGTTTTTGGATGTGAGCCAACCGTGGCGCCATATGCTGATAGATTGATGTTGCGATTACTTCGATGCTTTGTGCGGCGTCACACACAAACCACCGATGTCGATCTTCATCAATGAGCGAACGGTAACCATCTGCCACACGACGATGGTATGCAACCTCACGCGCATCGAGTCTATTCCATTCCACCCCTTGGGGGAGCGTGCCGTTCTTGCGGCGTTGTTTGCGCTCTAGGCCGGCATCGGCACTGATGTCAAGATAAACGCTGATATCAGGACGTAACCCACCGGTTGCGATTGCCGTGAGCGTCTTGAGCTCACTGAGATCACGTCCGAGTCCATACCCTTGATACGCATAGGTAGAATCAGCGTAGCGGTCACAAATTACGATGCCACCTTGAGCCAAATACGGACGAATCACTTCATTGACGAGTTGGGCTCGCGCAGCCGAGAAGAGAAAGGTCTCAGTGGTTGCATCCATCTCAGTGTGTTGTAAATCCAACACAATGCGTCGAATCATATCGCCGATGCGTGTACCACCTGGCTCACGCACGAGGATGACCGGGTAATTTTCGGCGTGTAGCCGTTCATATAAGGCACGAGTTTGGGTGCTTTTGCCGCTACCCTCACTCCCTTCGAATGTGATGAACAATCCCATAATACCCTTTTTTTGGTCTTTCTGCTAGCGAGAGATCTTGACACGGCGAAACGGTTCACGCCCACGACTCTCAGATTGAACATTATACCGTTCAGCCATCTGGTGTTGCAACCGGCGGATGATACTCCCTTGCGGTGCGAGCTCCACTGTGTTTCGTTCACCTGTCAACAGCTGATGTATTGCTGTTTCTGCTTCAAGGATGGCATCATGAATCTCCGGATCGCTTTTGCCGGTGCGATTATCGCTTTGCTGCGGTTGTTCGATGCCGAATATATCAAGGAGTTGGCGTTCAATCTGGATTGCAGTTGACGAACGCAACACGTAGATGGGGAGATTACGTTCTTCGGCATGGCGCAACCGTGTCGAACCTTGGCGGTAGTAGTTTTTGATGGTCATGATCATGGTTGCTTCATCGAGATCACGTACGACTACTGCAGAGACACGCAAATGTGCTATGGCTTTTTCGACTTTATCGCGACTTAGCCCAAACGGATAAATACGATGTGTTGGGGTGTTGGGTTGTGTAATTGCTAGCGTGGGCGCGGCTGGTGGTATAGAGACAACTGCATTTGATTGTTGAGTGGGTACAACGGGGCGAGGTGCAGGCGCCATGCGTTCATTGCGGTCGAAACGTTCGTGGCGTTGACGCCCACCACGATTGCCATATGGTTCTCGTTCATGACTTGGGGCATGTGTTTTGCGGATGCCCCACGCTTGTTGACCGGCAAGGCCTTCGGGTGGTTCGGGTGTGACCATCTCAATAGTGATTTCGCCGAGTTCATTGCGAGTTCGTTGTTCGGCGAGCGGGGATTCTCCGCGCAAAATAGCATCGACGGCTTCACCGACGTTGCTATACACCAATACATTTTCCCAGCTACGGATTTCTACAAGGATGTCAAACGTTGGCGGCTGTTTACGTTCGAGTACAGTTTTTTGGGTACCACGGCGGCGTGCCTCATCGTCACCGAGGGTTACTGCTTGGATGCCACCAACTAAGTCAGACAAAGTAGGATTAACCATCAAATTCTCAAGGAGTTGACCATGGGCGGTGCCGATGAGCTGTACGCCGCGCTCGGCAATAGTTCGTGAGGCTTGTGCTTCGAGCTCGGTGCCAATTTCGTCGATGACAATCACTTCGGGCATATGATTCTCAACGGCCTCGATCATGACTGCATGTTGTGCGCTCGGTCGTTGAACTTGCATACGACGGGCTCGACCAATACCTGCATGGGGAATATCACCGTCGCCTGCGATCTCGTTCGATGTATCGACAATAATCACTCGTTTGCGCACATCATCGGCGAGCACACGTGCCGTCTCACGGAGCATGGTTGTTTTGCCGACGCCAGGGCGACCAAGTAACAGCACACTTCGGCCGGACTCAATCAAATCACGAACGATGCTAATGGTGCCGTGTACTGCACGACCGACACGACATGTCAGGCCTATGACGGTGCCTGATCGGTTGCGAATAGCCGAAATACGATGTAACGTGCGCGGAATACCTGCACGATTGTCCTCGCCAAAACTACTAATCGCGGTGGTGACGGCATCAATATCGTCGGCACTGACCTCGTTGTCTCCGAGTAACAGTGACGCAGTACGGTAGCGCGCTTCGGGTAATCGCCCGAGGTCCATGACGATTTCAAGCAAATCGTCATGTGACTGCCCAGTCGTATCGAGCAAATCACGGATATGCTTGGGGATGGCTGCCAAAAGCAGGTCAATATTACTAGTGATGTCGTTTTGTGGGGGCATAGAACCTCGCTTGTTTGTGGGCAGCAGGGACGATTGTTGGAATGGGAGATCCTTGTTCGTGGGTAGGCTCGAGAACCCGCGCCAATGCAGGTCGACGGATGAATGCGACGTTGTGGCGGACAAGCAGGCTTTGCTCGCTAAACGGTTGGAAGCCCAAATCCTGAGCAAACCACATAAGATCTTCTTGATAGTCTCGTAGCACCAACCAAATCGGCAAGGTATCAGCGATTTGACTCATGCCAAATCGGAGCATATCCGGCACTTCATCACGCATATTCGGTTGTACAAGTAGGCGCATGACATGTGCTGCGCGGCCGCTTTGAATGCGCAACGACGCAACCACTTGTTCATTGTGACGCTGAACCCATGCGCGTTGTTTAACGGGCTCCCAAGGAGTTACAAGCGGTAACATCCAGTCACGGGCAGCTTTCGCTTCAGCGAGTTGCACGGGTCTTGGTGTGGTGTGACCATAGAGTTGATGAATGCCCCACACATCATGGCGTGTCTGGGCGGCCATAGCGGCTATGCGCGTGCCTTGATCCCAGTCAGGACCATCGAGGCGGAGTAGAATCTGGCGACTAAATGGTGCAAACCCACTTTGACGAAATATTTCGGCGAGGTCTGCATGCGCGTTATCGAGCGTAGTATAGAGCCGTTGAATACGGTTACGTGCGCTTTCGACGACATGACTTTCGAGCAACGTAAACCATAAATCATGATCGCTTGGGTATCGTTGTTCAGGACCATATGCGGCCAATGCCATAAGAACGTGCTCGGGGCGCGAGTGCCGGCGGTGTGACTGTAGCACGGCGCTTACGGCATTGCTCCGTACGATGGTCGTTGCATAGGTGCTGTGATTTTCAAGGATTGAGCGAATCGCAGTAAACACGAGTCGATGACGGCGAAGGAGGGATGCGTCGCCATCAAGCATCACCAACGAACGCGCTTTGCGCCGCAGGCGAAACACATCAATTGGGGTGAGCAATCGGCTCATGCGCCCTCACTTAGAACGTCAAGAAAAGCTCGTGAATGCGACTATCATCGGTCAATTCAGGGTGAAACGAGGTGGCGAGCATGTTGTCCTGGCGGGCAGCTACGATGCGTCCATCAGGGAGTGATGCCAATATGTGGCATTGTTCGCCGGGCTTCTCAAGAATAGGGGCTCGTATGAAGACGGTGTGGAACGAGCGATCAAGACCTTTTATTGCCACATCAGCCTCAAAGCTATCGAGCTGGCTCCCAAAGGCATTACGACGTGCCTCGATATCCATGACATGGAGAGCTGGTTGGTCAGGGCGACCATCAACGATACGTCGTGACATCAAGATTGCCCCGGCACAGGTCCCCCAGACTGGCATACCAGCTTGAATCCGTTCACGGAGCGGGTTGAGCAAATCGTACATGACGAGTAATTTGCCGATGGTGGTACTTTCGCCACCAGGCAAAATAATGCGGTCAACGTCAGCAAGATCGCGTGGCAGGCGCACTTGGCGAGTGGCAACGCCCATCCGATGCAACATCTGTTCATGCTCACGAAATGCACCTTGGAGTGCGAGAACTCCAACAGTCATAGCAACTCCCATTGTATTGATAATGCCTGGTCATGCCGCATGAATAGACGGCACGACCAGGCAGATCGGGTCAATTACCAACCACGATTGGCCAAGAGTTGATCTTGGGGCAACTTGCTGATTTCGATGCCGACCATGGCTTCACCGAGGTTCTTGCTGACTTCGGCGATGATGGCTGGATTTTGGTAGTGGGTGGTTGCCTGCACAATGGCCTTAGCGCGGCGCATTGGGTCGCCTGATTTGAAGATACCCGAGCCAACGAAGACGCCGTCGACACCGAGTTGCATCATTAAGGCTGCGTCAGCTGGGGTGGCGATACCACCGGCAGCAAAGTTGACGACGGGCAAGCGACCGTTCTGGGCGACATACTTAACGAGGTCGTATGGTGCTTGCAAATTTTTGGCGGCACTGAAGAGCTCATCCTCGCTCATTGACTGCAGGCGACGTACCTCGCCGAAGACGGTGCGTGCATGACGGACAGCCTCAACGACGTTGCCGGTACCGGCCTCACCCTTGGTGCGCAACATGGCGGCACCTTCGGCGACACGGCGGAGTGCTTCACCGATGTTCTTACAGCCATTGACGAATGGGATTTTGAAGCGGTGTTTGTCGATGTGGTACTCCTCGTCAGCTGGAGTCAATACTTCGCTCTCATCGATGTAGTCGATGCCGAGTGACTCGAGGACTTGGGCCTCAACGAAGTGACCGATACGCGCCTTCGCCATAACTGGAATAGTGACTGACTCTTTGATGCGTACGATGAGCTCGGGATCGCTCATGCGCGCTACGCCACCTTGTTTGCGTATATCGGCAGGCACGCGCTCAAGTGCCATAACAGCAACTGCACCAGCCTCTTCAGCGATTTTGGCTTGCTCAACATCGATGACGTCCATAATGACGCCGCCTTTGAGCATCTGGGCTAAACCCGCTTTGGTTGTCCAAGTGGACTTTTCCATGGCCATGAAGATGACTCCTTCAGTCTGTGCGAAACCCGCACTCCAATTTGCAGTATTGTACCACAGATGATTATGAGAAATTGGTTTGAGAGACACCAACAGGGCGGCATCGCCGCCCTGTACTATGCAAGCATCGGGCGAGTGATTAGCGACCGTAGTTGGCGGCTACGACATCCCAATTGACGACATTCCACCAGGCAGCCAGATAATCAGCACGCCGATTTTGGTAGTTGAGGTAGTAGGCATGCTCCCACACATCAACGCCCAACAACGGAGTCAAACCCTGCATAATCGGGCTATCTTGATTGGCCGTGCTAATGACCTTGAGTGCGCCACTGGCATCGGCGACGAGCCAGCCCCAACCGCTCCCAAAGCGCTTCATGGCTGCATCATTGACCTGTGCCTTGAGCTGATCAACTCCACCAAAGGTGCTATCAATGGCTGCTGCCAATGCACCAGCTGGAGCCTTGGCGCCACCTGGCGTCATAATCTCCCAGAAGAGTGTGTGGTTGGCGTGCCCGCCGACATTGTTGATTAAGGCTTGACGAATCGTATCGGGCGTCTCGTTGATTTTTTTGAGGAGCTCGACTGCGGACAAGGCTTGCAACGCACTATGGTCAGCCATGGCATTATTGGCATTCGTTACATAGGCGGCATGGTGCTTGCCATGGTGAATTGTCATGGTAGTCGCATCAATGTGGGGCTCGAGCGCCGTCACATCATATGCCAGTGCTGGTAGTGTCAATGGCATGAGATCCTCCTTAAAAAGGTGTAATGCATGATTGTTGGGAGATGTGGTCTCCTGTGTAGGAGTATAGCACTCTCTGTTTATTGATGTCAAAGGAGTTTTATCATAGAGAAGTGCTAGCAGTAGTGATATTGATGGTGTGTGCTATACTAAATATAGTAAATAATAGCGTTCATAAAAATTTTACATAGACATAATACGGGGTTGATAGAGTCGAACTGGTAGACGGATAACCAATCGTTGGCGGCGCTGCGGAATCGTTGGGAAGACGATATTGCAAGGAGGCGTACCTATGCAACGGGTGTTGGTACTGAATGCAAGTTATGAGCCACTCCAGCTGGTGTCGGTGCGGCGTGCTTTGGTCTTGCTATTGCAAGAAAAAGCCGAGGTTGTTGAAGCGGCACAACGCTTCATTAGTGGCATCTCGCGGCACTTTCAACAGCCTTTGGTCATACGCTTGACCCGTTACATTCGTATTCCGCGTAATTTGCGTTTGCCCTGCTCACGGCGGGGCGTTATTATTCGTGACCGAGAAACATGTCAGTACTGCGGAGCACAACCTGGGCGTAACTACTTGACAATCGACCACGTAGTGCCGCGCACATACGGGGGGATTACTGATTGGGACAACGTCGTTGCCGCGTGTCGCGAGTGTAATCATCGCAAGGGCGGGCGTACGCCCGATGAGGCGAATATGCCGTTGCGCACAATCCCGCGTCAGCCCCACTACGTGGCATTTGCATTGTTGATTGAGCTTGAGCGTCATGATGTATGGCGCAAATACAGTTATGCGTGATTTGTACACACGCCCGAGGATTGATGGTGTACCTGCGGGCGTGTGTACTAGCCTGTCGCTTGCATGAGTCGTGCTAACGCAGCACCACTCGTAATCGAACGTCGTCCCATATCGACGGCTGTTTGCCAGTCGTCTGCTTTACCGGCCACGATAATAGCTGCGGCGGCATTTAATAACACAACATCTTGTTGGGCGGGCAACCCGTTGCCAGCGAGGATGTTGCGCGCAATTTGGACATTTTCTTGGAGGTCGCCCCCCACTAGAGCACTGTTGTCCGCACGACCTAACCCAAGGTTAACGGCATCAAGCTCAAAGCGACGTGGCGGCAAATTGCCCCGCACGACGAAATAGACATTGGTGCCTGCAAGTGACAATTCATCAATGTTGCCGTGACCTGTATAGACAATGACGTGATCCATATTAAGGAGCGCAAGCGCGTTTGCTAACTTCTCGGCGAGAGCTTCATTTGCGGTGCCGATGACTTGGCGTGTGACTCGTGCTGGATTGGTTAGTGGTCCAAGCAGATTAAATGCGGTGCGGATGCCGATTTCGCGACGCACAGGGCCAGCAAACCGCATGGCGGGGTGAAAGCGTGGTGCGAACATGAAACCGAACTTATTTGTGTTGATATGATGTGCAACAGATTCGGGTTCAAGCTCAATATTGACACCGAGTCCTTCGAGCACATCTGCAGAGCCACACCGACTCGACATCGCACGATTTCCATGCTTAGCGATGGTAACTCCTGCACCGGCAGCGACAAATGCTGCAATCGTCGAGATATTAAAGGTACCAGCACCATCACCACCAGTACCACAGGTATCAACGGCACCTGGGTCGATTTCGACAAGTAAGGCATGTTCACGCATGACGCGTGCCATACCAGCAATTTCGGCGGCAGTTTCTCCCTTGAGGTGGAGTGCTGTCAAAAACGCAGCAATTTGTGCATACGTTGCCACGCCACTCATAATTTCATGCATGGCTTCAGCGGCTTCGTCTTCGCTCAGATTGTGGCGCCCTACGACGCGGATGATGCTATCACGAATTGTCATAATCTACCCCACGCAATAATCGTCGCTTCGACGTTTTTATTATATACTGAGTGTCTGCATCTTACCCGAAGAGAACGAGTACTGCGACGCCAATGCTTACGAGAGCGGCGCCAACGATGCGATGTGCGCCGAATGCTTCTTTGAGCCAAAGCCAGCCTGCTAATCCCGCAATGATGATGCTCATTTCGCGGGCTGCTGCCACGTAACTCACTGGCGCTTTGGTATAGCTATACAGTACGATAAAATATGACACGAATGAGAGCGTTCCAATCAGAGTTGCGCGCGGTAATTCTGCTGTAATGTGTGACCATTCGATACCTTTGGTGTGCTGTTGCCATAATACGTAAGGCGCCATAGCAATCGCGGTACAACTCATACAGAGTGAATAGTAGGTAAATGCATCACTTGAACGGGTGCCATATGCATCAACGATGGTATAACCAGAAATCACGAATGCAACGAGTAGTGGCAGCCATGGGATGTGTCGTTTGGGCGTGAGTGTTGATTGCTGAATGCCAATCCATGCAGTGCCGCCGGTGATTAACAATATTGCGAGTACGCCACCATAATTGAAGCGATCGCCGAGCCACAAAAATGACCAAATTGCTGACAAAAGAGGAGCTACACCGCGTGCAATTGGGTAGAGCACGCCGAGATCATAGTGCTCATACCCATATGCAAGAAGTAGATAGTAGAGTGCTTGGAAGACTGCACTGATACTTGCAACGACCCACAAATCGCTTGAGGCGTGCTCCCACGCCCATGGTAATGTGCCAAATCCGGAGACAACCACAGCTAACCACGAGCTGAGTTGTCGGGCAGGAGACTGCTTGAGCAATAAGTTCCACCCGACATGAACGCACGCCGACAGGATAATCAACGCAACAACGGAGAGTGGCACGGCGTATTCCTTGATTGTGTGAAAAGATGCGGTGCATTATACCGTGTTATGGAAGGCGCGTATCAGGAAGTGGCTGTGTTGCTTGTGGCGACACGCTGTATCCGGCGGCATGTATGAGTGTCTGCATACGTTCTTTGGGTAGGGCATATGCGGTGCGTCCATTGAATCCGATGGTGGTTTGGGCCGCACACAAGGCATTGGCGATAGCCTCTTCGACGGCATCGGCCACACCGTGAAAAAGGGGGTCCATTGCGCTAGGTGGGAGGGCACGAATATGTTCAAGTTGCTGGCGATTATCGACTAACTCATTTCCTGTGCTAAACGCAACAAACAAATCTCCGCTTCCGTTATGCCCGTATCCACCAGTACGTGCCAACCCGATGGTAGCGCGTTGGGCGAGACGATCGCATCCACTCGATGTGAGTGGGGCATCAGTTGCAATGATGACAATAATAGAGCCATCGCCAGGTGTGTGTGTTGGTTCACTCCAACCACTGGGAATCTCACTTGTCGGGATTGCGCGACCTATGGGTACGCCATCAATGCGTAAGTCGGCGCGCGTGCCGTAATTGGCTTGCACTAAAACACCGACGGTATAGGAGCTTCCTGCAGCAGCGACGACGCGTGATGATGTACCTGTTCCCCCTTTGAATTCGTGGCAAATCATGCCGGTACCACCACCAACATTTCCCTCTGCAATAGGGCCACCATGAGCATCATTGAGCGCATGAATGACTTGTTGGCGGCCCACAAGCTCGCCAACACGATCGCTTAACCACCCGTCGTAGGTCTCTGCGACCACGGGTAAGAGGAATGAGTCATTGAAACCTTGTGTGACGGCATACCATGACAGTGCGTCCCACACCGCACCAACCCAAGGCGTACCGGTAATTGCGATGGGGTTATACAAAAGTCCTGATTCTTTGAGCCATGCGAGTCCAGTAACCTCACCACACCCGTTGAACGAATGGGATCCTGCAAAGACCGGAGTGTGCCAGCTTTGGTGACCACGAGGCAGAATCATGGTAACGCCCGTGCGCGCAATGCGTGGATTATCACTGACGACCGTGTCGTATCCGACAAGCACACCAGGGACATCAGTAATTGCGTTGTATGGGCCAGTAGGTAGCGTGCCAATAGCAATTCCTAAATCACGGAGCCGAGTCATGCTTATGCCTTTCTCTTCATGGGTTTCGTGTGCGCCACTCGTGAGCAAGGATACTCATCTGAATATCATTGCCACGGATGCCGTCACGGTAGTCTGTGTCACGTAGGACACCCTCCACGACAAATCCAATTGATTCATAAACTCTACGAGCTGCATGGTTGCGCTCAAGAACCGTCAAGCCAACACGATGGAGGTTGAGCTCATTAAACGCATATCGCAGGATGAGTTGCATGCCATCACGACCATAGCCTTTGCCACGATCGGCCGGATTACCAATAGCAATACCGACATTGGCAGTTTGTAAATTCCAGTAAATATCATACAGTACGACATATCCAACAAGACGGTCATCAGCGAGCGTTCGTAATCTGAAGTGGGTATGTGTATGACCATGTCCGCCACCAAGATACGATTCATGCGCCTCGCTCGCATTGAGTGGTTTGACCGGTGTAAATTGCAAGCGACGCAGAAACTCAGCATCGTTGCTCCATGTAGCGACAATCGGTAAATCCTCGGGTGAGGTTGCTGCAAGTCGTACATGTGTACCATGAAACAGATTTGACATTGAACTATGACTTTCTCACATACAAAACAACATATTTTCATCATAGCCGATTGTAATGATTTATGCGCCAAATCGTTGCCGTACTTTGTCACTTGCACGGTCGTAGAGTGGCGCACCATGCCCTACCACTAAGGTATCGTACTGGTATGTTCCGATGACACGGCGACTGATGGCGGCCTGTTGGGCATCTTCGTGACCAACTGCAGGACGTAGCCCGAAGAGATGCATACAGACATCGCCGCCAATCAACACACCGCCGTGCATCTGCCAAAGGAGCGAGATGTGACCGGCGCTATGGCCCGGTGTTTCGATTATTTGAATGCAGTCATCGACAACCAGACCATGAACTGCCGTTGCCATGACCTGAGCCGGTTGCCCCATTGGTTGTGTGGGCGGGCGCGCATCAAGCCAGCGTTGGGCAAACGTTAGTGGTGGCGAAAGGGTGAATGGCCGGCGCAATAGATTGCCTTGGCGTACATCATCAGCATCGCGTGGGTGCATGATTGCAGCGGGGGCGCCGTGTTGTTGGAGACAGGCGAGCCCACCGCTGTGATCATAATGCAGATGAGTCACAATGATCCCGCGCAGCTGAGATGGCGTACAGTTGTGTTGTTGTAATGCTTTGATAATTGCAGCTCCACTTGATGTATCGCCGGTATCGATTAACCAGATACCTTGGTGTGTATGGAGTATATACGCATTGACCATGCCAAGTGCGATGCGAAACAATCCTGGTACGACTTGGTTATGCATGAGATAATACCCTTTCCCAACGCAAATGAAGTCCGGATGATTTGTACCGAAAGCCGCACCGTTGGTAGAGTTGCTGTGCCACTGTCCGTTCATCGTCAACAGTGAGTTGGACACGATTGACTTGGTGCCCATATGCCCATGCGAGGCCGTGATAGACCAAGTGTGTGGCAACACCTTGGTGTTGATATGCATCGGCGACTGCGATGTATTCGAGCGTGGCACTTTGGTCAAGTGAATCAATGCTCCACCATGCATACCCTTTGAGAGTATTGTTTTCGGCGGTCATAACAGTCAGTACGTGGTACTCATCCTCAACATATAAGTCATCTATACCTGCCCATGTACCGGCAAAATGTTGTTGATGAAGTGTGGCAATTGCATTGCGGTGCGTCGATGTTGCTATGTGTACATCCGGTGTGAGCGCATCAACGATCGGGTCGGTGTGTTGCATCACATGGACTGTTTTGATGGCACGAAATCCTTGTGATTGCCAAAAAATAATGAGTTCATGCGCATTGCAATCAGGAAAAGCATCGAACGTAGATAGGGTGTTGGGAAGATGAAGACGCACAGCATGCCAGAGCATTTGTGCATGTGCTCTATTGCCGAAAGGGCCACGGAGCCATGCACGTTCGCAATCAAACTCTGTGGCGAGTACTGCTTCACCGGTGCTACCAACAAGAAGTTGGTCGTCAGCAAGAGATGCCTGCCATGATGCTTTGATGGTGGTGAACGAATCCTCGACACTCGCGCTTTGGAGACAGCGAGTGGCCTCGTGTTGTGTGGCCTGATACACCATCGTAATAATCTGGTCAAGCAGGGGATGTTCAGCGGTTATCCATGTGACGGTGGGGTGATTCATCATTGAGGCTTATGTACTCCCAAATAACGGCATCGGGTTTGCCACGCAAACGACGAATAAGATCGGTACTGCGGTTGCGAAATGTGTCGACGGCGTCGCTTACCGCCACGATATCGTGACCATAGACCCAGCCACGGACGCCGTCTTGATGGATGTGGAGTGGTGAACATGTGATGTGTGGATTGAGTTGTGGGATTTGTCGCCAACATTCACGAATCATGCGCATATATACGCTGTCGATGCGTTGTGATGGCATATCCGGTGTAAATGCGAGAGTCAGTCGCCAGCAAGAGGGTTGTTCCATGATGTGCTCGCTTTCGGTAGTGAGATAGCGGTTCTATGCTCACTACCGATATAGCAACCACAAAAGGTACGTCGCTAGGACTTTTTGACGCTTTTGCTCAAAAACCACGTCAGCGCAGCAATAATGAGTGCAATTGGGGCGCCGAGCGGAATGAGATCGCGCTGGCCATCCCAGCCGACAACTTGCCCCAAAAAGATGACGCCCATGACGACAATCACGACGCTGGTCAGTTTGTTTTTGAGGTCGTCGAGCGTATTAATTGCCAACCACTCGGGGATTTGTACATCATCGCTGATAAACAACTCGAATAAGCCGAGGGCGGTGATGTAGCATACGGTAGCGAGCAAGAAGATGTCAATGGCCTCGATGATATAGAGCGCAACGGTCTTGCCGATTTTCTCGGGTGTTTCGGTATTGATGACCTTGTCAACAACCGCATAAATCTCCCACATGCCAAATGCAAGGAGCGTCACCATGCCGATTAATGCACCAATCACAGCAATCATGATGAGATAGCGACTTGATGATAAGACGCGTGACAAAAACGAGGTCATACAAACCCTTTCAATGAAATTTCATTACGCTCTGTATTACGCATCAGTGCGAGCATCGGTTTGCGGAGAGGCGGGTAGACGTTTGTTGCGGCGCTGGATGAGTTGAGCTTTGATCGTTGGCCATTCGCTATCAAGGATCGAATAGACATACGAATCGCGTATGCGCCCATCATAGCGAATCAAGTGATTGCGCAGACAGCCCTCGAACGTAGCACCGAGCGCCACGAGTGAGCGTTGGGCTGTCGTGTTGAGCGCATCGGTTTTGATTTGGACGCGCACACAATTCAGGTGCTCGAATGCATAACTGAGCATCAACAATTTGGTCTCAACATTGGTGCCATCACCCTGGGCATTCGGGGTAATCCAGGTGCCAAACTCGACCCCGCGATGCGATTGGCGGATATCAATGAAGCGCGTGACGCCGACGATGGTGTTGGTTGCACGGCGAATCATCACATACGGTACCTCTTCGTGCGCATCACGTCGGCGGATGAGCTCGACGATGTGGGCTTCCATGCCTCTTGGGGTGTCGCCCGGTGGGAATCGGAGGTATGTCCAGATGTGTGGGTCAGCGCCCGCAGCGATTAACCCAGCACGGTGCTGCTGCGGGTCAAGCGCCTCGAGGCGCACAATGTGACCATCAAAATGGGTTGCATTAATCCAAGCGTGCATCATTATTCACCAATATAGGCTAATCATATCTCGTGTTGTGTGCCGAAGTCATATGATTGAGTGCCACATAAAGCCGCACACAGGTGGCGGCTCTATGTGATTGTAAGTGTTAGTCGCAACATCCACGAATCATTTGTTGAGGCGTATGGCCGCGGTCAATGATGGCTTGTTGGTAGTCGCGAATCGTGCTCCATGGCGCAGGAGTTGGTAATTCACGTTTGGGCATCACGCGTCCATTCAGTATGGTGGTATCACATACGAGTAGTTGGTTGCCTTGGCGACTTGCCATGGCAATATCATAAAAATGGAATGTACCGTGATAGTTGCGTAAGATGGCAATATCTGCTTTTGCGCCCACATGGAGCGAACCCACATCGGGCAACTTAAGAATCTGCGCTGGTTGAGATGTGGTCGCTGCTATCACGTGTTCGAGCGAGACCCCAATCGCTAGGAATTTGCTCATGCAGGTAGGCAAATCGAACATCGGACCATGGACGCTGATTTGATGCATATCGGTCGAAATGGCGTCAGGGAGGATGCCGGCTTTGAGCATACCTTCAGCCACCGCAAAATCAAATGAACCGGCACCATGACCGACATCAAGAATGATGCCTCTAGCGAGGGCATTTTGGATGCTTGCATGTGGCAACCCATCGCCAGCAGTGACTCGCATCGTGCCACCGGTGAAGCAATGCGTCAAAATATCACCGGGTTTGAGATAGTCGAGCACAGCATCGAGATCTGGTGGTCCTGACCCAATATGAACCATCATTGGTAAGCCACAACGATCGGCTGCGATACGCGCACGTCGGAGTGGTTCGAGTCCATTTGTGCCGACGGTTTTTTCTTCGATACGGGCTTTGACACCGATGATGATATCACGATGCTGGTCAACGATAGTGCAGAACAAATCGATATCGCAGTTGTCAAGGTTGAGGTGTTCGCCAAACGGTGCAGTTAGGCCGACACCAGATATATTGAGGAAGGTGACAATCCGAAGATCGCTTTGACGCATGATAAATTCACGTAAGCCGGTAAAGTTATAGGCTCCAGCAGAACCGACATCGACCCACGTCGTGACTCCACTACGTGCGGCTAATGCGTCAGGTTCGATGCCCCAATACGTGACGCCATGATAGACATGTGTGTGTAAATCGATGAGTCCCGGTGTGACGATAAGCCCGGTGGCATCGATGAGATGCCGTGCTTGTGAAGTATCAAGTTGTGACTCAACGGCGACAATGCGATCGCGTTTGATTGCGACATCAAACCGTCCGTTGCGTTGATTGGCTGGATCTATCAGATGCCCGCCATGGATGATGGTATCGTACATCCCTTACGCTCCTAGATAGGCGATAACATCGATCTCAACCATGAAGCCGTCTAGTTGACTGCCGACGGTCGTGCGTACCGGTTTGGGGTCAGGGAAGTAACTAGCATAGACGGTGTTATAACGATCAAAGAGCGCCATGTCAGAGAGATGGACCGTGGCTTTGACGACATCGCTCATTTCGGCACCTGCAGCAGCGAGCAACAGCTTGATGTTGTCGAGCGTTCGTGCGGTTTGTTCTTCGATGGTTGTGCCTACGATTTCGTTCGTGGAGGGATCAATAGGTGCTTGACCTGAGACAAAAATAAAATCGCCGACGCGGAGTACTGGTGTATATGCACCACCTGGTTGTGGGCCGTTAGTGACATGCACGACGTGTTTGGGCATTGTATCTCTCCTTGCTACTGTTATGGTCTCTTCATGTATAGCACAAAAAAACCGGTCATGGATTGCCATGACCGGTCATAAAGTGGGGCATTCGACTATCACTGGTGTGTGAGCACGACAAACGGGACTTGATCGTGACTCATAAATGCATATTCAGGATAAAATCCTGCACGTTGCCATATGGCAAGCGCCGATTCGTGTGTGGTGGGGATACTCACACGGAGCGTCTGCTCGGGGTATCGTGCGCGTGCATGCGCCACGGCGATGTTACATAAGCCAGTGCCACGATATTGACCGATAAGATCAGGGCGTAGCCCGACGACGATATCGACAGCTGATGTGTGATATTGTGCACCAGGTACCTGTGCATATTGCCCGAGGATGACATATCCATATAACGAGCCTTGCTGGTCGCGTACTTGCCAGTAGCCACCATCATGCTGACACATGCGTTGGTGGGTTTGTTCATTGGCAATCATACTATAACGCGCCATGACGCCGTGATATCGCCACGTTTGCATGATATGCGCTGCTGCTGGGCGAATGTGACGAATCTCGAGAGTTGGAACTGATACCCGAGGGAGTGTGATGGCCATAATCTTCTCTGCCACAGTCATACGATTAATGTACTGCAGTGTAGCACCACTACAAAAGGTAATAAAACCCATAGAGATTACACAAATCTGACGATGGAATGACAAGACGATTGCGCATCCATGCCAATACGTCTAGTGACTACACGCTATGGGAGTGGCCGTACATATTCATATGCGGAAAAACAGCCCTCGTAGTTTGCCGATAAATCGGGCACCGCAACTTTTGCGGATACGGACTGTTGAATGGTCGCATAAATTGTCAGACAGCTGACTTGTGTGTCATTAAAAACCGTGAACCAACGTCGATTCTCTTCAGTTAGGTCGGCATAGTCGCGGTACTTGTTGACAATAACCGAGAGATCGTCAACGATTTTTTGGACGTCTGTGGCTGCATAGCGCACAATTTCATCGTAATCTTGTTGGGTTACTATACCACTTGGGAGGGTGTTTTGAACTTCTTGGGTGAGCACTACAATCCGGTCAATACCCATATTAAATTGCGTGGCTATGTAGTCGTTCGTGGATTGTGGCGTTGATGGTTCCGTGCTGGCATCTTGTTCCGATGTAGTATTGTTTGGCGTCGTGGCACCTTCATCAGCGTTCGAGCCAGTAGTATCCGCCGGTGGTGTCATCTCCGGGGTTGGCTCAACTATCGTGTTATCGGTATTGGTGTCACTGCTTGATTCGTCTGGTACTGCTGTGGCATTTGAGAGATCAGGTGTCGGAGGTTGATCGGATGTATTTGGCATCGGCAAGATAGATGTATCAGTTTGGATATCTTCTTGTGGTGGTGTTTCTTCGGTTGCTGGTTGTTCTGATGATGCATCAGGTGCCGAGCCTGGCAGTGGTGCATCGGGCATGGGTGCATCGGGAATAGCAGAGTCTTCGTTGGTGAGTGTGGTAGGTTGTGGTTCGTTTTGATTTGGGCGAACGACAGCATTAATCGGGCGTATATTCGCCAACAACGGGATGATAATCAGTGCCAATGCAATCATCGCTATCCCTGCTACGATGCTACCGACGCCTTGGTTTATTTCGGGCATAACCAAATCAGGTCGTACCATGCCAAGCACTGTACGTGGCAAAATACGGGCTCCCACTTCAGTGTAGATATCAACAATTCGTCCGGTACAAGGAGCGGTAATGACGCGTTGTGTGGTGCCGTCGTCAATGATTGCGATGGGTTCGCCGCTTACAACGCGGCTATCAATAGTGCGAAGCCAACTGCTTATGACATAGTGTGGTGTCGTATCAAAACTCGCATCGAGTTGAATTGGTTGATCGTGCATAGCTTTTTTGTCCCAATAAATACTCAAACATCGTTTGCATCATAGCACGGTTGACGCGTGCCTGCCTGCGTGGTATCATACAACCTGTTGCCGGCGTAGCTCAGTTGGTAGAGCAGCTGTCTTGTAAACAGCAGGTCACGAGTTCGAGTCTCGTTGCCGGCTCCACGTATCACCACACCGTAATCGGTGTGGTGTTTTTTATTCGAGTGTAAACACGTGTCCATTGTCAACACGTACGAGATGCGCCTGTTGCAAAAACTTCGCATCAAAATCATCGATGCCTGTGGCAGTTAAGAGCGTTTGTTGATGAGGATTTGCCATGCACGCCAGCAAATGATGTCGTCGATGCATATCAAGCTCAGAGAGGACGTCATCAAGGAGTAATACGGGCCAGTCGCCGGTACGCTGGTGCATCAATGCCACCTCGGCTAATTTGAGGGCCATGACGCCACTGCGTTGTTGTCCACGCGATCCAAACGCTCCGAGTTCAACTGTGCCATCGAGTACAACGACGTCATCACGATGTGGTCCACAGGTAGTTTGGCCGCGTGCGAGGTCTTCTGAGTGGTGCTGTTGAATAGAAGCGAGTATGCGCTGAGTCGCATCATCGGCGTGCACGTCAACTATGGTATTGGGCACGTATCGAATCAGCAAAGGGGAGGTGTGTCGCGCAATTGCCTGATAAATAGGTTGAGAGAGTGTAGACAGCTGATGACAAGCCTGTTGGCGATGCCGCATGATAGTGGTGGCATGGGTTGCGAGTTGTTCATCCCAGAATGCTAATTCAGTGGCATGATTTCGTGGGATACGTCCTTGTTCACGCCATTTGCGTAAGAGACTGTTGCGTTGTAATAGTACTTTTTGATAGTGATTGAGCGCATGTAAATATGGGTAATCAAGCTGTGAAAGCATTGCATCGAGCCAGCGACGACGCTCGCTCGGGGCGCCTGTGAGGAGCTCAAGATCGGTTGGCGCAAAGAATACGACACGGAGAAATCCGAGCAATTCACTGGCTTTGATAGGTTTTTTGTCTACGCGTAAGACTTTGGTTGCAGTACCACCTGCACTTCCGGGGTCAGTTGAATGGCCGCGTGCTTGAATGATGACGTCAATTGTTGTTGCGCCGTGCGGTCGATGCACTTGTCCACTGACACGGGCGGTAGCTGGCATGTCGGGGTTTTGTTCGGCTTCCCAATAAATTAACTCACGATCGGTATGGGTGCGCGGTGAGCGCGACATGGCGAGGAGATACACTGCTTCGAGGATGGAGGTTTTGCCAGCGGCGTTCGGCCCATAGAAGAGGGTGGCACCTGGTGGAGTAGTGATATCGAGGCGTGCGTAATTCCGAAAATTACGTACGCTGAGATGCTCAATCATCATCACGACGCTCCTTTGATGAAGGGAACTGCGTTGCGACGAGTTGGCTTATCAATTTTTCCTTCTGTGTCAAACGTTGCTCAAGGTATGTATAGTTGGTTTGGTGTTCTTCGAGCCATGTTTGCCACTGTGGATGAAGTCGTTCGGGGATGTCATTTTTGAATGATTTGATGAGTCCTCTCCGTAGACCCGCAAAATCGAGCGTATACCACGACCAGAGTGTGGCACTTATTGATGCGCCGAGTGGCGCAAAGTTGCGTACCAGTGTATGTACTGCTTCATGGATGCATCGCAGCCGTTGTTGTTGGAGGTCGAGTGCATCTGCAGTTAATGCAGTGAGTTCATCTATATGATTAATGGCATCTGGTACGGGGATTTGGTCGATTGTTGTATGTGCGAGATTGCCTTTGGCTTTTTGACGGTTGAGCCATCGTTGAATCGGCGCGCTATTCAGGTACCCCAGCAACCACAATGGTGGATTGGCAATCCAGGGCATTGCGGTGACATATCCGTGTGGTGCAACTGCAAAATGCAGTTGACTTTTTTGGGCATGCCACGTTAAGACTTGTTGTGTACGATCAGGGAGTACGCAGTCATGCTCAAGCTCCCACCATACCTGATGATGCGGGCGATCAGCCACAAACAAGCTGAGATGGCGAGCCAATGCAGGGTAGTGTTCGGCGATGCATTGCCATGCATGATTGCTTTGATGAGATGTACCACATAATGTGTGCGTCCACCCTGCAGGAAGTGCAAGCAAAAAGCGTTGTTGATCGGTGATGGCATAGCGATGCACATCGTCGCCATGCACGTAGCGACGGAACATAGGTGCTAATGATGGGTCAAGTAACACAATCCGATCGCGCTGAGGCTTCTCAAGAACAAACGCTGTGCGTGGGCTTGGTTGCACACCCAACTGGCTTGCTTGCCCAATCACCTGCGTGAGTGGCGTGCAGTGTGCAGGGTAATCGCTTATCATGCCTGGTACTCAAGTGATAACTGACGGAGTGCGGTGATGTCTGCGCAACCACTACAGAACATGGCAATGCGAAGCTCTTGAATCATGCCACGTAGCTCGGTTACAACAGCCTCACTGCCGTTGGTTTCGACTGCCGCAACGAGGGCTGGTTTGGCAGTGCCGACGATATCGGCTCCGAGTGCGATGGCTTTGGCGACGTCGACGCCACTGCGTATGCCGCCACTTCCAATGATGGGGATGTGCGGTAGTACATGGCGCACTTGACGAATTGCTTGACTCGTGGGAATGCCCCAATCAGCGAATGCACCTGCAGTCTGTGCACTCCGTGTTTGGGTATGTCGGAATCGTTCTACTTCAGACCAACTTGTACCGCCAGCGCCTGCAACATCGATTGACGCGACCCCCGCGTCAATCAACCGTTGTGCCGTTATTGGACCGATGCCGTTGCCGACTTCTTTGATGATGACAGGGACGGATACAGCGCGACATACAGCGGCGATTTTGGGGAGTAATCCCGAGAAATCGGTATTCCCCTCGGGTTGAACCGCTTCTTGTAATGGGTTGAGATGCAAGATGAGCGCATCTGCCTCAATCATATCGACAGCGCGTTGGCATTCAGCGACGCCATACCCGTAATTCAATTGGACTGCACCTAAGTTGGCAAATAGCAGTACATCGGGTGCGATGTGACGTATGCGATAGGTGCTCGCTAAGTCGGGTTTGCCAATCGCTGCGCGTTGTGAACCAACGCCCATGGCAATGCCTAGTGTCTGAGCTGCATGGGCAAGTGCGGTGTTGATCGCAGTAACGTCGTGCGCTCCGCCCGTCATTGAGCTGATAAGGATTGGTGCCTGTAGATGTTTGCCGAGAAACGAGGTATCGAGCCGAATCATGTCCATGTTGAGCTCAGGAAGTGCCTCGTGTGGCATGCGGTACCGCGCAAAATCGGTACTCACTCCTTTGGCATTGACGTTTTCGTCAAGGACGATACGGACGTGGTCAAGTTTACGACTGTGTGTTTGGGACTGTTCGTCCATGCGTGTTGTTCTTTCACCAAGTGCAGTGCACTCACTCAATTTGTATTATACCAAGTAGCTGTTTGATTGTGTGCTCCATCTATATCGAGGTACAGAGGGTAAATGAGTCAGGTATAATGAGTGCTAGTGTCATTCATGACAACCAGTTCGTTCGATTATCAGATGATGTAGGTGAGTCGTGGCAAAACAAAAGAAACCCGTGGGTGGGGCAAACAACGTTCAACAGCCCCAGAGCAATGTGCCAGCAGTTGTATCGGCAGTTGTGGTGTTGTTGGTCTTGGTGTTGTTGGGATGGTCGTTAGGTGGTGGCGCAGATACAACAGCGACCGAAGGCAGTGATATGCCGGTAACGGTTGTGAGCGAGCCTGCAGACAATGTAGAGCAACCCGCTGAACCAGCGAGTGACGGTCCATACACCGAAGCTCCGCCAATGACGATTGATGCTAGCAAGAGTTACACTGCTACCATTACGACGCCGCGTGGCGATATCGTGATCAAGTTGCGTCCTGATTTGGCGCCGCAAACAGTCAACAGCTTCGTCTTTTTGGCGCGTGAAGGGTATTACAACGGATTGACGTGGCATCGAGTTATTGCAGACTTTATGGCTCAGGGTGGTGATCCAACTGGTACTGGTGCCGGTGGTCCTGGCTACACGGTTCCGGCTGAGTTCAGCGATGTGTCGTTTGATCGCCCAGGTATTTTGGCGATGGCTCGCCCAGGCAACGATATCAACGGTAATGGGTCGCAGTTCTTCATTACCACGGCACCTGCCACCTATCTTGATGGGCAGTACACCGTGTTTGGTGAGGTGGTGAGTGGCCAAGAAATCGTCGATGGTATCCCATTGCGCGATCCTATGGCTGCCACAGAGCCTGGCGAGCAGATGTTATCGATTACTATTACTGAAGGTTAGTGATTCATGCGTGCTACTCCCTCATCATCTCCATCGTCACCGCCGCCATCATGGATTGTTGTGATTATTGTGGCGATTGTGTTGGTGGGTGGGGGAGTAGCATGGCTGTTATCACAGGCATTGAATAACGGTTTGGTTGGTGTGACGCCAACCGCAACCCCTATTGCGACCATGTCCGTGACTGCAACGCGTGCACCAACCGGACCAACTGTTGTGCCTACTCCAACTAATGTCGTAGTGCCAACGGTGACAAGTGCGCCAGCAGCGCGTTTCTTGACACTTGACGAAATTGTCTATGCACCACAATTTGATGCACCGGCTATCGAAACATTCTTGCGATCAGCAGGTGGAGATTTGGCTGATGTGTCTGTGACGGTTGATGGTCGTCGCTATCCGTTTGCGGTTGCGTTACTCGGTCAAACGCTGTACTACAGTGTAAGTCCCCAAACTATTCTTGCCCTGATGGAGTATCACGCGGATTTGGTGACTCAATCGGGAATGCCTGATGATCGGTATCAATGGGCAGTAGGGTATCGTGGCGATGCCGGGCGATTTGCTGGTATGAACGCACAAATTCGGTGGGCGGTCCGTGAAATTTTTTATGCACGGCGTGATTTGCCCGTGCGCCCTCCGCTTACCTATGCTGATGGCGTAAGCATGGATGCCCCTGCAGAACTCGATGATGCACAGTATGTGATGGCACGAGTGCTTGCACCTACCGTTGCTTCTGGCAAGATTATGGCGGCATTGAGTCAATACGCCGATGTCTACGTCCGTTTATTTGGGGCACTTGCACCTAATCCGCCGGTAGCAGTAGCACCACCGCCAATCTTACATCGTCCATTACAAAGTATTAAACCGATATCGTCGTTTTTTGATCATGGTGGGCCGTTTTTAACGCGCAACATGAGTGACGGTGTTACGACGTATTGGGGATTTGTCGAAACGAACACGGCCGCGTTTGCATACGACGGCCATGATGGATGGGATTATGCTGCTGCACCGCCTGACCCTGTGCTTGCTGCAGCTGATGGTACGGTGGTATTTGCGGGTATTGCCGATGATGGATGCAACACGGGGGCGGTCATCATCGAGCATGGCCATGATGTGCGTACGCTCTATTGGCATCTCTCGCAGGTGTCTGTGGATGTGGGTCAATTAGTAACTGCTGGCAGTCAAATTGGGATTGTAGGCAATACAGGGTGCTCGAAAGGTCCGCATTTGCATTTTGGTGTGCATCATCGTGGAGTAAGTATCGACCCGTATGGGTGGTGTGGCCGCGATGCTGATCCTTGGCAAACACATCCTGCTGGTGCTCAGAGCCACTGGTTGTGGGCTGACTATCCCTCTCCGTGTGGCCCTGTTGCAGAGACTGATGTTTTAGTTGACAGTAATGATGCTGAGCGCTTTACGGTGTGGCAGGCAAACCCACAACCAGTGCCATCAGGCGTACAAAATGAGGCATTATTTGTGGCAGGCCAACGTGGTGCTGATGCACTTCGACCATGGCGCGCACGCCCTGTAGTACCACTCGCAATGGCACGATGGCAAGCAGAACTGCCTGCTCCTGGCCAATATCGGGTGCGTGTCTATATCCCCTACGCACTAAGTGGTTTGATTGATAGTGATGTCGTGTATTATCAAGTACAGCACCGTGACGGTATTAGCGAAATACCGGTGCGCATGCAGATATCCGCAAATGAATGGGTTGATTTGGGTACGTATGCGTTTGAGCGCAATGCAGCGGTGCTTTTGCCACTGCGTGATGCTGTGGGTGGTCGTGGCGTCTGGATTGATGCGGTGTTGTGGCAATCAGTGGAGAATGTCAAACCATGAACCCTGTTGATTTGTTACCTCATCATGCATTGCCCTTTGGTGAAGCGATGCGCGTGGTGGCGGCGCGTTGGTACGACCGTGGTGGTAGTCTAGAGCACCTAGATGCTGCAGTCGTAGATATTGCACGCCGTCTCGATATGCCGATTGCGGAAGTGCAACGCCGACTTTGGATTGCCTATGGCGAGGCTATGGCCGAAAAACGCCAAGCAGAACGTGAGGGTGAATTACTCAGGCGCATGGCTGAGTTGCGTGGACTGCATCGCATTATTGCAGCTGCGAATTCGACGCTTGATCTCGAAACGTCAATGAGCCAAGTCGTAAATACCGTTGTCGATGTCGGCACGGTTGATGCATGTGCGATTTATATCTATGACCGAGACGCAAATGAACTCGTGCTTCGTGCATGTGCTGGGTTTGATGCAAGTGCAATTGGTCAGGTGCGTATGGCGCTTGGTGAGGGAATTGTTGGTGCCGCAGGACAACAAGGTACGCCCCTCATGGTTGCTGATGTGCGCTTTGATGGTCGAGGCTTAGCAAGTTTGGGTACGGTTGCTGGCCATCTTCATGGGATACTTGCGGTACCGATTGTGCTTTTCAGCGATAGTCGGTTCCATTTGGGGATGCCACAACTGCAAGGAGTTGTGACAGTCCAAACGCGCCAGCCACATACATTTAATGAGAGCGAAATAAGTTTTGTTGAGACGGTGGCCGGTGAGCTGGCGTTCTTTATCACCAATGCGCAGATGTATCAGCAAGCGGATAGCCAGCTTCATCGCAAAGTGCGTGAATTAACAACGTTACAGCAGGTATCAAAACGCATTGCTGAGCAAATTAAGATTGATGAACTGTTACAACTGATTGCAGCCAAAGCTGTTGAACTAAGTCAAGTGAATCGTGCTGATATTTTGCGTCTCGATAACAAGGGGACACTCCAACTTGCAGCCACCTTTGGCGCCCCAACAGCTCCAGCCCCAATCCCCGTATGCATCAGTGATGCGGTGCGTAATGGACACCCGCTTGCCGTACTCAACGCATTTAGCGATTCGCGATTTCCTGAGCTCGCAACCACGGCCGCTCATGATGGCTTCTATTCGTTATATAGCATTCCGTTACGTGTGGGTGGCGAAATGCCGTTTGGGGCGATTAGTCTCTATACCAATCATGAGCATCATTTTGATTTTGAGCAGGTTCGTTTGTTGTCTTCATTTGCTGATGCAGCAGCGATTGCAATCGAAAATGCACGCCTATATGATGAGAGTCAGCGTGCACTTGCCGTCAAGTCGGTGATGCTCCAAGAGATGCACCATCGTGTGCGGAATAATTTACAGACGATTTCTGCATTATTGACCATGCAACTGCGTCGCATCGCTGATAATGCACCAGCAGCCCAAATGCTGCGTGATAGCGTAGCGCGTATTCAAGCGATTTCGGCCGTGCATAATTTGTTGTGCCGTGAGGATATTGGGATTACGACGGTCGATGCAATTTTGCGACAAATTGTTGATCATGCAGTCGTCAGTATGACGGATCCGCAGTTCCCTGTCGATTTTGTGGTGCAGGGTGATACGATAGAGGTAGCCTCGCGACAAGCCACGATTTTGGCAATTGTGCTGAATGAGCTGGTGATGAACGCGTTGTCGCATGGTTTAGCCCAAGTCGGTGGGCGAGTGGACATCATGATGCGACACACGACTGATGGATGTGCGGTTGTTATCCGCGATGATGGACCGATGCGTACAAGCCACTTGCCAGCGTACAAAGGGAGCGGTATGGGGCAACAAATGGTCCGAATGTTGGTAGAAAGTGATTTGTACGGTCGGTTTACTTTCGAGATTATTGATGGTTGGGCGTGTGCAACTGTGACATTTCGCCCAATTGAAGAAGAAGAGGAGAGTGCACTATGAGTCGATTGTCACGATTACGTGCATCCATGCAAACCCAAAATATTGATGCCATGGTCCTTGTGCCAGGGAGCAATTTGCGCTATCTGAGTGGACTTGGATTTTCGACCAAATTGCGGATTAGCATGTTGATTGTGCCCCAAGCCGGTATGCCCGTGATGATTCTGCCGACCATGGAGGTTCCTCGTGCGCGCCAGAGCGCATTATTTCCTATTGATATATACGGATGGGATGATGAGACCGGACCACATCAATTATTACAACGCATGATTAGTGAAATGGGCTTGTCATCAACGTCGATGGGGCTGTCAAATTTGAAGATTGCTGTCGAAAACAGTGTCATGCGCGTATTTGAGCTCCGTGCACTTGAGGCAACGACCGAGGCCAAAATTTGTGATGCTGATCCTATATTGGCCGATTTGCGCATGCACAAAGACGCTGATGAGCTCGTAGCAATGCAACGTGCTATTGTTGTTGCCGAAGAATCACTGGCTGAGACGATAGCGGCGATTCGCCCTGGGATGACCGAGATTCAGGTTGCCACAATGTGGGAGCAGGCAATTCGTGCTCGTGGTAGCGTGCCATCGTTCGATATAGCTGTGGGGGCAGGCCCCAATGGCGCAAGCCCACATCACACCAACGGCAATCGCCCGCTCCAAGATGGCGATTTGGTGGTCATTGATGGTGGGGCCATTGTTGATGGCTATGTGTCAGATATTACGCGGACTATTGCCGTAGGGACGCTGTCAGTGCGTGCCAAACTGGTCTACGAAACCGTGCTTGCGGCAAATGCCGCTGGACGGGCTGCTGCTGCTCAACCAGGTGCGACAGGTGATAGTGTCGATCGCGCTGCTCGTGCAGTAATTGTCGCAGCCGGATTTGGCGAGTATTTCATCCACCGGACTGGCCATGGCCTTGGAATTGACGTGCACGAGCCGCCATTCATGGTCGGTGGTGATACGAATGCACTGAACGAAGGTATGACGTTTACGGTTGAGCCTGGGATCTATCTGCCAGGTGAGTTTGGTGTGCGCATCGAGGACATGGTGGTGCGGACTGCACATGGTGCTACGACAATGACCACATTCCCTCGTGAACTCTATTGTGTGGAGTAAGTGAGCATGAGTGATGTTCGCACGCCGCAACTGACACTAGAAGCACATATCGAGGCTATGCTATTTGTGGCAGGAGAGCCTGTGGCGATTCAGCAATTAGCCGAGTGGCTTGATGTATCCGTCCCTGTAATGAATGATGCGGTGCATCGTTTGCGTCTCCAGCTTGAAGGGCGTGGCATTGCGTTATTGGTGCATGAACAACGTATCCAACTCGTCTCACATGTGCTAGCAGCACATGTGATTCGGCGCATGTTGGGGCAGAGTGGTGCGCCAAAATTGACAAATGCGGTGTCTGAAGTGTTGACGATTATCGCCTATCGGCAGCCAATTACACGTGCACAAATAGAAGCAATTCGTGGTGTGGATTGTAGTACCCTTGTGCGTCAACTACAAGCACGTGATTTGGTAACAGAAGTAGGTCGGCTGGAGAGCATCGGTCGTCCCGTATTGTTCGGGACGACCGATCATTTCTTGCGTCAGTTTGGCCTGCAGTCGTTGGCCGAGCTCCCACCACTTGTTATTCCAGATGCGCCTGAAGTCACACCCACTGTGCCTACGGAATAGTCATACTGTCTTAGAAGCGATGTTCGTCGGTGCGTTGTGTGGCGCGGCTATCTTCTTTGGGACCAAGTTCTTGGGTGTGTGTGTTGGCGTCAAGTGTCTCAGTGACAGTGTTTACGGGAATGGGACTCGTTTGGTCGCCAACAGGAATCATGTCGGTGATTTGCTGTGTTGGTTGTGGTATCTTTGGCAGACGCCGACCAAATGTCAATTTGCTTGTGTCGAGACCTGGTGGGAGTTGTGAGGTGCTACCGAGTTCTGCAGGGATTGCATTTGTGTCAAAATCGGTCTTGACACGATGTGTGCTACCGTCTCCAATAACAGGCATCTGAGCCCCCATTGGTTGAATGCCCCGTGGTCGTGATGGTGTTGGCATTGCAGGCAGTGCAATTGCCACAATTGCAAAAAGTACTCCTACTCCAAGAATAATGAGAAATGTACTTGTTGACCAGTTCACAAAATCTTGAAATGATGGGTCTTGAAAGAGCGTCACAAAAGGCAATAACGCACCTGCATTATTGGTGAATGTCCGCATGACTGTCTGCTCGAGATTACTCGTTGCAATTGTTCCAAGCCCGAGCGTTATAGGTAATCCACCGACGGAACTTGCGAGCAGAAGCCCGCCAATCCAGCCAAACAACTGTCGTCGTGAGCGTACGGCCAATGCCACAATCATGATTGTTAATGTGGCAGGAAGTATGATGGATTGTAATGCGCCTGCGCGCAACTCGCTGATGCGTCGTGTAACATCTTGCGTGCTGTACCCAAACGCTGGACTTGCGGCTAATACGGCATCGAATGATTGGCGAATCATGTCAGTGGCTGTGCTAACAAATTGTTGTGTGAGTGCTGGATTGCGCGGCGCACAACTCAGCATCGGTAGTTGGCCTGATCCTAGTGCGCTTGTGATAGCAGACTCTTCTTCTGCTGTGCATGGTGACGCAGTACGAAGCATTTCTTCGATGAGTGCTGGTAACTCGCGCTCGGTTAACTGCTCGAGCGCTGCCGGTGATAAATCGCCGTTACTCTTTGCAAGCAATGGTGGCAAGAGCTGCCACATCGTTGCACGCGTTTCCGGATTAGGGAAAAGGATCGTCATCATCGATTCAGCACTGTCTGGCTGATTGAGTGCCTGTTGGAGGAGATATGGAGCAAGGGCGCGATAGCGTGTTTGTACCTCGGCAGGAGCCAAACGTGCAACAAAACTCGGCGACACGAAGATAGTTTGTGCAACGCCGTTGTATAGTATGCTGATAATGAATGCTGGTACGGCGATAAGCGCCAAAAGCAATGCACTAATGATGCCACAACTGCGCATCTGAGTCCTCCTCACCCATGTTGAGAGTAGTATACTCGATTGATATGCGTAATTCACGAATTTTTGTCGATATTTACAACTCTTTTGTCAATATTTGGGAAATAGAGAGAATCATTCGTATAAATATTTTATTGATGTTAATAAACATATACTATTTCCCTGTGGTCATTGAATGGCGATTTCATAAGGTGAATGCATACGCACTCATGGATTGATGAATGGCTAGGCAGTGTAGTGGTGTCATATGTACTCATCATGAGTACGTGTATTTGATGAATATCAGGTTGCATAACCGGAGTGGATGAAGAAAAATATATAAATACATGCTGAAATGTATACATCTATTGCTTGAAACTGACGGTGTGCTATCGTACAATATAAACATGGAATTGCATCTCAACCCACTCAGTTCCTCTCCGCTTCCCGACCAATTAGCTCACGATCTTCTTAGGCGCATATTACGAGGCGAATTCGACCATGATGGCATGTTGCCGTCAGAGCGTCAGTTGCGTGTGACGTATGCAGTAAGTCGGTCTGTGGTACGCGAAGCTATTAAATGGCTTAACGCGCGCGGGATTGTGACCACTACCAACGGAGTAGGCGCTATTATTAATCGTGATATTTCTTCATCGACGGTAGAGGCCATGATGTTGGCCTTTCACTATGGTGATGTGCGCTTACGTGATTTGATAGATACGCGAATTATTCTTGAGCCCAAAATTGCCGCACTTGCAGCAATCCATGCGACCGATGCGCAAATTGCCGAACTATATGCTGCATGTGATGCCATGGAGCAACTCGATGTCAGCGATGGCGAAATCCAGGCAGCGATCAACTACAACAAAGTGAATGTCGATTTCCATATTCAAATAAGCCGAGCTAGCCGTAATCCGGTGCTGACGATTCTGCTTGATTTGTTGATTGGTGTGGTATGGCGCCATGAACGCACTGCCAATCAAGTCATTGGGTTGCCACGATACCTCAAAACTGCTACAGAACATCGTCAAATTACTGATGCAATTGCACGGCGCGATGCTGAAGCTGCACGCACTGCTATGTTGATGCACCTTGACCTTACCCAACGACTGCTCCGTGATAACGAGCATCTTGATCAGCGCTTGCAAATATTCACAGAATAGGTTGTTTGTTTAGAGAATGCGCTGTCCAAAGAGGCTACAAGCTAAATCAACGGCAAGTTCGGCGGTCTGATTGAATTGATCTAGAATCGGGTTTACTTCGACAAGATCAAGTGCCACGACCTTATGGCTATCGTGCAAGAGCTCCATAATCAGATGTGCCTCACGAATGCTTAATCCACCACTTACTGGTGTACCGACGCCTGGCGCAACCGTGGGGTCAAGTGAATCCATATCAAAACTCACATGAATCGCATCAACATCATGAAAGTGTGCTAATGCTTTGCGCATGATATGCGCCATGCCGTACTCGTCAATATCACGCATGGTGTAAACAGTAATTCCACTTTGGCGCAATGCAATACGTTCTTCACGATCAAGATCGCGAATCGCAATCATGACGATTTGATGGGCCGCTAGGCGTGTGGGACCAATCAGCAACGGCGCTGGGCACATGCCCATGATGCTGCTCACCACCATGCCGTGCACATTGCCCGATGGTGATGTTTCCGGTGTATTGAAATCGGCATGTGCATCAACCCAAATGACTCCCATCCGTTCAGGGCGCGTGAGGCTGCCGGCAAGCGTACCAATTGCGCAACTATGATCACCACCGAGAAACACCGCGATGTGGTTATCATGAATAATGTGTTGCATTGCCGCATATGCTTGCTGTGCAATCGCTGCAACGGCTGTGCTATTGTGTGCGTTTGGGAGATTGTGGTGTGGTTGCTTGTTGGTATCGGGGATACTGATATTACCCATGTCAGTCACCTGCCAGCCGAGGTTTTGCAGGCGGGTCTGTAAACCTGCGTAACGAATAGCACTCGCTCCCATATCGACACCACGACGCATTTGACCGATATCCATAGGGATACCGTAGAGGGTAATTGGTTTTTGCATGTGCACTCCCTTGTGCGAAAGAACTACGTATAGTATACCGATTTGAGCACAATCACACCCTGTTGTATGCCACAACAGGGTGTGATTGTGCCAAGATAGGCGCATTATTCGATAGCGATATTGACGGTAATAACTGCACCTGATGGACCGGTGGCAGTCACTACCGCATTTCCAGCGGCTGTGGCCAGAAACCCTGGATTAGTTGTGAACGTGCCTTGATCGCCACCTTGTGAAACTGCAACCAAATCTGGCGTTGATGTTTCGATGCGCCATCCTGCTGACTCTCCGGCAAAGACAAATGCTTCGCCGACTTTCATGCGAGATGGTGGATTCTCTGACAAGGTGTCGTTTTGAATCTCTACAAGAATAGGTGGTAACGCACTAGTGAGCGGCGCTTCCTGATCGGTAGGTGCTGATTCGTTGGTGGTTGGCGATAGACTGCAGGCACTAACGACCAATCCAAGTAAAAGTACAACCAGCAGCGTTGGGAGCTTCATTGACACGAACCCTTTCATATGACAAGCGCGAACGACTCAAGCATAAAGTATGACGATACAAGTGCGTACGGAGTTCCTGACGGAAACAAAAAAACTCCCCGCGTCATTGACAACGGGGAGTTTTTCGGAGTTTAGCGTGTGATGACGATGCGAATGGTTAATTTGACACCATCCGGGCTAGTAACACTTACTACGGCCTCACCACTTGTCATGGCAATAAATCCCGGATATTTTTCGAAGGTGCCAGGCTCATTCCCTTGTGACAACTCCACAAGCATTGGTGTGGTAGTTTCGATCAACCAACCTTCTGCGCCCGAAAACAAAAGTGCACGTCCTGTTGCCATGCGCTCGGGAGGTGGCACTGCAATCTGGTTATCCTTGATTTCAACAACCACGGGTGGCTCCATATTGAAGAGGTTTCCTTGATCGGTCATATCAATCTCTTCGATAGGTGCATCGGTAGCGGCCGGGTCAACGGCACTTTCATCTTGTGATGCTGGGGTTATCAAATCCTGTACAGAAACTTCGACGCCGGTATTTTCTTGTTGCTGTTGTTGACCACACGCGACAATCACGAGTGCAACAAGCATACTCAGCAGAATTCGTTTTAGCGACATCATTCCATCCATCCTTTATGTGCCACATGTCACCCTTAGTATACCTAATTCTGTTTATGAATGACGACAGACTCGCTCCCATGTCTGCTCGTGCATGATGCGCCCCCACGTCGCATCAGTATGCTCTGTAACCAATCTGAAGCCAGATTCTTGATAGAGATGCCGGGCCGCATGCAATTCAACAATCGTGGTTAGCCAAAGATATGTGTGGTGTTGGTCGGCAAATGTTAGGGCTTTCTTTAGTAGCGCACGCCCAATGCCGTGTCCTTGCATGCGCGGATCAACCACAAACCAGCGTAAACGCGCAGCGGGCGTCGTGCCGCCGTCAATCACGATGCTCCCGACAAATCCTTGGGCAGTGTGTGCAGCGAGGAGCAGATTGCCAGCATCGGTATGCCGCGGGGCGAATTCAGCAATCTCGGCCGCTACTTTACTTTCGAAAGGCAGACCAAATTGCACCAAATCAGCATAGTATTGCGTTTGGGTCTGCACCATCCAGCCCAGCAAACCCGGTTGATAGCCAACGGTGTAATGAATCATTTAATTACTCCGACGCGTTGCAAAAACGGCCGCATCAGCGTGGCATCCCACTGGGCGAGCGGCTGATTGGGGTGATGTGAATCAGACCCGCCTGTGATGAGCAGGTTGTGCTGCTGCGCACAGACCAACAAAAATTCAACTTGGGCTGCAGTATGCGCCGGATAAAAGACTTCAATCCCATCGAGCCCAATCGCCACCATGCCCGCAATATCGTCGGCCGTGGCCGGAATCGCATAAATCCCCTTGCTACGCCCGGGGTGCGCCAACACGGCCACGCCACCTGCCTGGTGCGCTACATCAATCACCTCGGCTACGGTTGGTGGATTATACGACTGCGTGCGGTTGAGCAGAAAGCGCATCCCGGCCGCCTCGTCATCAGCATCGACTCGCCCCGGCAACTGATTGTGCTGCGCCAGCGCCGTGGCCACCTCGGCGACGTTGGGTTGTTTGCCTAGTAACGCTGCTACATCAGGCATCATCCAGCCCTCGCAAGGTAACTCGGCGAGCAGGCGATTGGCATCGGTCGCATTGCGGGCATCGACCGAATGACATAAGGTAACGACTGCCGGATGTGTCGGGTCGATGCCGTACATCAAGGTATGCCAGAGCTTGCCGTGGTGACTGCTATCAATCTCGCAGCCAGTGACAAAGCCGAGCCCAGCGGTCTGCGCAGCCCGTTGCATCGCCACGACGCCAGCGGTCGTGTTGTGGTCGGTAATCGCAAAGGCGGCCAGCCCGGCGTGTTGGACGGCCGGGATGAGCGTCTCAGGGGTCCAACTCGAGTGATGCGGCAAGGCTGCTGAATGAATTTGTAAATCGACGCACATAGTCATTTAGGCGAAGTGATTGAGCAATTCAAAATAATCGGCCACGATGATGTCGGGTTTGGCCATCGCCAACTCCTCGACCGTGTGGGTGGTGGCGATGGCCACGGTGTACATGCCGGCAGCCCGCACGGCGGTCAGCCCGGCAAAGCTATCCTCGATACCGATACACTGCTCGGCTGCGACGCCCAAGCGGCGGGCTGCCTCGATGAAAATATCGGGCGCTGGCTTGCCGTTGGCCACTTCGACGCCGAGCGTGATGGCGCCGAAATACTCAGGTAGATTCAGTCGCTCGAGCGTCGGGCCAACGTTTCCGTGGGGCGCCGACGTGGCAATAGCTGATTTGAGCTGGTGTTCGTCGAGTCGGCGCAAAAAGTCGTGCA
>CAYXXK010000002.1:0-19383 GCA_964469045.1 uncultured Klebsiella sp. | reverse complement strand
GTGGCAATAGCTGATTTGAGCTGGTGTTCGTCGAGTCGGCGCAAAAAGTCGTGCAAGCCAGCGACGGGGTGAACATGCTCCATCAACATGCGGTAGAGCTCTTCTTTTTCGTCGGCGTAGCGATTCAGCTCATCGGCGGGGAGCTCACGGCCGAACAACACCGGGAAGATCTCGCTGTTGCGTTTGCCCGACAAACTCGCCGCTACTTCGGCATCAGGCGTAGGAATGCCGTATTTCTGCATAAAAATCTCAAACGCCTGGCCATGCAAGTGCATATTGGGCGTCAGCGTGCCATCCATATCAAAGACAACGGCGTGGTAATCGCGTAACTGTGGCATGAATTCTCCTCGTCATCAGACGATATAACGACCCGGATTAAGCTTACCGGCCGGATCCCACGATTGTTTGAGTGCCTGCATCATCCCAAATCCTGCCGGAGCCGGCCCCCAACGATCTGCGTGGTCGCCGATTTCGACGACGGCGTAGCCATCATAGGGAGTCAGGGCGCGGCGGAGCGCAGCCACATCGGGCGCGTTTTGACAATAGGCACGGACCAACCCCACCGTCGGCATCACCTGCAAATGGCTATCAGGGAGCTGCGCCATAAGCACCGCATATACCTGTGGCAAATGCTGTGGTGCCACCCCGATGCGCAGTTGCGTGCCGTGGCTCGTGCTGAATGGGCGCTGGGTCAACGTCTGCCAATCGCCATTCTCGGCAATCTGTGCCTGTGGCGCCTTGTGGCGGGCATCAGTGAGTTGGCGGGCGACCGCGCCGTTGACACCGAGCCAGCGCACCCATAGCGTCACCTGGCCATCATGCGCATCAATCAACACGGCACTCGGATTAAACGGGCGCTGGCGCAAGGCATAGGCGAGCGCATGCGCCTCGGCGAGACTGGTGCATGCGATTTGCAGGCTCTGGTCGGCTTGCGGAATAGGCGCTACTTTGAACGACACCTCGGCGATGATGCCGAGTGTGCCCAGCGCACCGATGTGGAGTTTGTGTAGATCGTAGCCGGCGACGTTTTTGACGACCTTGCCGCCGCTCTTGATGATCCGACCGTCGCCCGTGACAAAGCGCATGCCCAGCAGCCAATCGCGCGGCGACCCGTAGCCGTGTCGGAGCGGCCCGCTCAAGCCGGTAGCGAGCAGTCCAGCCACGCTGGCCTGTTGCGCTTGGGGTGCATCCCACGGCAACCACTGATTGTGGTTGCGTAACAGGTCTTGCAATGCACCAAGAGTGATGCCAGCGCCCACGGTAATCGTCAAATCCGAGGCGATGTAGTCGTGCACGTGGTTGAGCTGCGTGCAGTCGATGGTGGTGGCCGTGGGCGCTGCCGGGTTGCCGAGTTGTTGATGGATTCCAGCGCCGCGTGGTGTAATTGGGCCATCAATGGTGCGTACGAGCTCGGCGAGTTCGGTAATACTCTGGGGCTGATGCATCATGAATCCTTATCAACTAAATCCATGCGCCTGCGGCCAGCGCCTTGGCGCCACCGCGCGCCGCCTTGATGTCGCCACACGAGGCGCCGGTGGGGATGAGCTTGCACGGGTTCATCACGCCGACGGCGTCGAAGCAGGCGCGCATCTGGCGCATCGCCCACAAATCGTCGTCATTGAAGAGCCAGGCCATATAGTCGCGCTTTTCGATGCCGATGCCGTGCTCGCCGCTGATGGTGCCACCGGCATCGACACAGGCCTTGAGAATCTCTTCGCTAGCGGCGATGGCGCGCTCGATGATGCCCTCTTCGCGGATATCAAAGAGCAACAGCGGGTGCAAGTTGCCGTCACCGGCATGGAAGATGTTGACGATGTGCACGCGTTGGCGTTTGGCGACCTCACGCGTCAGTTGGAGCACCTCGGTCAAGCGCGAGCGCGGTACCACGCCGTCTTGGATATGGTAGTGGGGTGCGAGGCGGGCACAGGCGGCAAGCGCACCTTTGCGCCCAGCCCAGAGCTTTTTTCGCTGATCTTCGTCTTTGGCGGCGCGCAACTCACGGGCTTCGAAGTGTTGGCAGATGTACTCGATGCGCCGCGTTTCGTCATCGATCTCTTCGTCCATGCCGTCGATTTCGATGAGCAACACCGCCTGGGCGTCCAGCGGGTAGCCAGCGTGGACTGACTGCTCAACGAGGGCGATGCCTTGGCCCTCGAGCATCTCGAGTGCCGCCGGAATAACCCCTTGGCCGATGATGGCCGAGACGGTCTGTGAGGCGCTGTCGAGGTCGTCGAAAATGGCCAAAAACGTCTTGACCGACTCGGGGTTGGGCATCAAGCGCACAGTCAATTCTGTGACGAGCCCAAGCGTACCCTCGCTGCCGACGATGACGCCGAGCAGGTCGTAGCCGGGCCGATCGGGGGCCGTGTTGTCGAGCTCAAGGATGTCGCCGTTGGCCAGCACGACGGTAGCCGCCAGTACGTGATTGGTGGTAATGCCGTACTTGAGGCAGTGCGGTCCGCCGGCGTTTTCGGCGCTGTTGCCGCCAATTGTCGAGGCCTTTTGGCTGGATGGGTCAGGCGCAAAGTGCAAATCCCACGGGAGCGTGTATTCGCTCAAATCGGTGTTAATCAGGCCGGGTTGGACGCGGGCGGTACGAGCGACCTCGTCGACCGCCAAGACGCGATGCATGCGGCTGGTCGAGACCACCACGCCACCGGCTGCTGGTACTGATCCACCCGACAACCCAG
This sequence comes from uncultured Klebsiella sp., assembly GCA_964469045.1. GTDB lineage: Bacteria > Chloroflexota > Chloroflexia > Chloroflexales > Roseiflexaceae > UBA965. The sequence continues at coordinate 16,693 of CAYXXK010000002.1, read as the reverse complement.
TGCCACCACCACGGGCGACGACGGGGAATCCGGCATTGGCGGCGATGCGCACCACCTGGGCGACCTCGGCGGTGCTACTGGGCACGACGACGATGTCAGGGCGGGCCATATCGAGGGCACTGCCGTCGTATTCGTAGAGCATCAGCTCTTCGGGGCGCCATAGCACGTAGCGACTGCCGACCACGGCGCTCAAATTAGTGACGAGTTGTTGGTACTCCGGCGCAAGCGTTGTTGTCATGGCGCACCTCTTGTGTGTGATGTCTCTATTTAACCACGAAAACGGTGCTGTGTCGTTATTGGTTTACCACAAGAGCGGCATTTTGACGCCGAGCCATGCCCCATTGAACCATAGTGTCAGACTCGCCCAGAGCAAATAGCTGACGATTGTATACGCCAACATTCGGGCGGCCCGAGTTTTTTGCAGACAATACATAAAATACCCGGCATAGGCACTTACCACAGGGATTAGTGCCACGCTATAGCGCGAGGTGTTTTTGTCGAGCACCACATGTACAATTAACAGCAACGCACTGCCCAAAAAAATCGACAGTGCCATGTACCACCAGCGATTGCGCGGCGCCAATATCAGCCCAAGCACCGCCAATGCCACCCCGATGCCCAGATAGTGACCATACAGCCCGTGGTGCCAGGCATAATCCCACCAGCGTTCGGCGAGCGTCGAGGCCGTCGCCTCGCCAGCCATGTTTTGGAGTTGTGTCACAATCAGCGTCAGATATTGACTATAGTAGATGACCGCCACCACCACGAGAATCAACCACCAATGCCAAATATGCCGACGGATCGGCGCCCACAGGGTTGCAATGCTGAACGTGACCCCGAGGGTGAGTAATGTACCAAAATGACTGGTCATGCTGAGGTACATCAACAACCAACTAAACGGCGTACTACTGCTGACTGCGACGGCCATAGCGGTTAATCCATACCACTGAGCGGTGTTTTGGGCGAGCGATCCTTGCCACTGCACGATATAGGCGGCGGGGAGCGCTAGATAGAGTGCACCGACCCAGCCAATCTGTCGACTACTCCAGCCAAAGCGTGCCAATACCCAGCCTAGCACGAGAACGACGCTACTCTCGATGAGCACGATGAACATGCCGATGACGCGGGGCAATGTGCTGCCCAATTCATGCTGAAACGGCACAAATTGATACCACTGCATAACTGGCAAAAGCCACGGCGCAATTGTGAGGTATGTGGAGGTTGGGTATGGAAAGGTGCGCAAGTTGCGATCACCGTCGCCGCCTGTCACAAACATGTAGCCGGTGCCGTTCGCTACCTCGGTGAAACGGTTGAGATGAAAGAAAATATCTGAACCCATGAATCCTGGCGCAAAGACACCGAGTGATTTGATGAACACACTTACCAAAAATACCTGCATCGCCACATTGAGCCACGGCGTTCGGATGCGTCGTATGAGCCAGAGCAATACGAAAACACCGAATAATCCGAGCGTGAATTGTGGGACAAACGATTGGAGGATGACCCCATACTGCATCAACAACAGTGCGGCTGGGATGCCGATCATCAAGCGGATGCCCCAACGCTGAGCTGGGATGCTGGTGAAAATGATAGTGATACAGAGCATGATAAGCACCATAAACCAGCGCACTGCGGCGTGTTCAACATGTGAGATACGCGTCCAGCTGACATTGACGGTATCGATTGCGACGCATAAGGCAGTTGTTGTTGCGTCACATGTGAATGTGAGTGGCCGTACTTGGGTCACAAACACATAGTAATGACGAAACCCCGCTTGAGGGTCTATCGCAACCATATGAGTACCACTTTGCATTGATATGGACGCTGGGGCGTCGTCGGCACGTGTCATGGTGTGCACGGCAACAATCGCATTATGCACCGTCTGTGGTAACAAGATTTGCGAGTCTTGATAACTCCAGCGTATCGTCCGCGTTTGTTCATTCACACGTATTTTTTCAGGAACACGCATATTCGCAGTCAAACTTCGTGTGGCGGATATGCCAACATCAATGACGTATTCAGAGATACGCAGTTGGCCGATTAGCACAACAAGTGTCATCATCGCAATGATGCACGTACTCAAGATGTGAATACGTCGTGTATTGGTACGCATAACAACCTACAATCGTGTTGTGGATTTGTTGCAAAAGAAACCAACAACCACATCACTCCGCTGAGCGAAAGCGTAATGTGGCTGTTGGTGGATAGGCGATGTTAGCTACGCCAGCTATATTGCGGATTGTATCCGAGTAATCGGCGTGCTTTGTCAATCGAAAGTAGCGTCTCATTGGCGCCAAGCTCAGAGGTAAGTTGAATATTGGGGAACACTTCGGTCATCAAATCAGCATTGCTCCGGCGCATGCATGTATCGGCAGCAGCAATGACAAACACCTCGGCGCCGCTGAGGGTTGCTTCAAGTCCGAGGCGACAACTTTGGGCCACGTCGCGGGCATCTACATATCCCCAAAAATTCCACTTGCGCGCATGCGGATCGTGTTGCCAGCTCTCAAAGCGCGCGTAATCATGCGGCTCCATGATATTGGAGAAGCGCAGGCCGACGTAAGTGGCTCCACTCCAACTGGCAAACTGGCGAGCCATTTCTTCGCTGATGAGCTTTGAGAGCGCATAGCTACTCTCTGGTGCAATTGTTTCTTCATTGACTGGCGCGCTGACTGGCGGGCGACGATCAAACGGTAGTCCTAATACGGTCTCGCTCGATGCCCAGACCACACGCGGCATGCCCAGTACCTGAGCGGCCCGGAACACATTGTAGGTTGAGCCAGTGTTGGTGCGAAACATGACTTCCTCGCTCCGGCCGCGTGGATCTGGATTGGCGGCGAGGTGCACGACTGCGTCACAACCGTGCATGGCCTCGATGGTCTCGCCGAGCTGATTCAGATCCGTGCGAGCAAACTCACAAAGATGCTCATTTGGTGCATGAATATCAATGTTGCGCACGGCATAGCCGGCTGCGAGAAGTTCTTTGATGGTGGCGCGGCCGGCTTTGCCCGATCCGCCGGTGACTGCGATTGTTTTCATGGTTTTTCCTTAAATAGTGACCCTGTTGATGACCAATGTAATTATAATCGTTCTTTTTCAGCGTGTTCGTTAATTAAATGTAATATTTGGCGGTATTTTTTTGGTAAGTAGTCTGTACTATATACATACGTAAACAAATTCAGTACATTGTTTTGTCATTGTGGAGTACATTGTCATATGCTACGAAAGTCTAAATCATGGTACATGTTTGTGGTATTTGGTGCGTTCATGTTGTCGTTGATGGCATCGGTAATTACGGCGTATCATGGTCAGTACACGCAACAACAACGCCATGACTACAAGTTACAGACGCAATCTACGACGTCGTATTTGTCAGCGCAATCGCGTGCAAGTAACACCGTCGATGTAGGTATTTTTCCGCTGAATATCTACGATATCGACTTTCAACGCAATACTTTTAAGATGTCTGCATACGTATGGATGGTATGGGATCCGCGTGCCAATGTGAACGGCAAGATGGTCAAGCCCAACGAGTCATTTGAAATTACCAACATTGTTGATTTGGGCAGTTTTAGTAAGCAAGATTTGGTGCTTGAAGAGACTTCGAACGGCGATATGTACTATCTCATGAAGATTGACGGGATTTTTTACCAACCGTTTGATATCACACAGTATCCATTAGATCAACAACAACTTAGCATTATATTTGAGGATACGGTGTGGTTGGATTATCAGTTGCTCTATCGGCCCGATACTGACGACACAAAACTAGCAAGTGATGTGGTTGTCTCGGGCTGGCATATCACCAATATTGGTTTCTTTGCAGATACGCACAAGTACGACACCAAATTTGGCCTTGTGGGAGAATCAGAGAATCACTCGTATTCGCAATTAGTGTTTAGTGTGTTTATCGAACGACCAGTACAGTTTTTTGCATTCAAATTTGTCTTTCCACTGAGTATCATCTTGTTATTTAGTCTGGTGGCATTTTGGATGCCAATCGACAAATTCGATGTGCGCATCGCATTATCGGGCTCTGCACTCCTCAACCTCATCTTTATGCAGCAACTGCACAGTAATGGAATCGTGGCTAGTCAACAGATGGTCCTGATTGATCTGCTCTACATCTACGCATATGTCTCTGTGATTACGACACTCATTGACATGATTTACTCCAACTATCAGTTCCTGCATAATCAGGATGAAACCTACATCGTATCGCGCAATCGTTGGGTGTCACTTGCGCATATGCTGGGCTTTGCACTGCTGATTACGTATATTTTGATTAGGTACTAATTTCGGTTTGTGAAGAAATCTACTCTTGAATGAATGATAGACCGCCAGCGACGCATGACCATGCGTCGCTCCTTTATTTATTCTTGATTGGCGTAAGGGAATTACCAAATAGCGCTATTATCAACTCCATAATAACCAAATCGTTGCAATGGTTCATCAGAGTGCCACACAGCTATAATTGTGCCACCATCTGCAGATAATTATCGGCGTTCATACTACGTATGTCTGATTGCAGACACGAATAATTCACAAAAAGGAACGCACAATGAACATGCATGATGATGCACAAATTGAGCAAATGAACGAAGAAGTTGTGAATGGTGATGTCGAAGAAACCCCAGTTGAAATCGTTGACGAGCCAGCAGAAAGCGTAGATGCCGCCGAAGACGCTGACGCCGAAGACGCTGACGCCGAAGACGCTGACGCCGAAGACGCTGATGACGAAGATGCTGATGACGAAGACGCTGACGATCAAAACGCCTAACAAAAAAACTGATAATTAAAGACGCCCCACAGATCATGTATCAAATGGTCTGTGGGGTTTTTGGGATTTACCGAACGTTTATTACAATTAACTATGATCTTCGTCGTAAGTGATGCATTGGCCGACTCTGGCGTACTTGTGGTGCGGATGCCAGCGTTTGCTGGCCTGCCAGTGCACGGGGCGACCTATGTGCACGCCAATACGCGCGTAATCCAATTGAGCGAGGCGTGCCTATCAACACAGCATGGCTGGTTTGTGCTGTGTCATTTGGTGGGGCATGTGGTCTTGCACGGCGTCAAAGCGGTGTTTTTTGAATGGGTAGTGCCTGACGATGCAGGTGATGATGTCGAACGCCAAGCCGATGAATTTGCTAAGGGGTTTAGTGCCGGCGGCCGGATAGACAGAGACGCATGGCCATGCGTCTCTGTCTATCCGGTGATTTCAATGATGACCCAATTTTAGGCCCCGTACGGCACCCACACGTTCTTCCATTGGCTGGCCTGGCGCAAAAACTCGCCGTATGGCAGGGTCAGCCAGCGTTCGTCGCTGCCATCGAGCACCCACGTGCGTTTGAGGTTGGTGGCGCTGGCCTGATGGATCTGCTGGCGCAACGCCGCATCGCCGACCGCCCAGATGCCATCGACGTCGCCGTGCTCGGCCAGCGTTTTGACCAAGGCACTACGTTGCCCCGACACGATGTTAATCACGCCGGCCGGCACGTCGCTGGTCTCGAAGACCTGATACAGCTCGAGCAATCCGAGCGGGGCGCTCTCGCTCGGTACCACCACCACGCTGTTGCCCATGGCGATGGCCGGCGCCATCAAGGCCACACTGCCCAAGAGCGACGGTGCATCGGGGGCAATCAGCCCCATCACGCCGATCGGCTCGGGCAAGGCCATCACCACCGCCCGTTGCGGCGTCTGGTGCACGGCACCGTCGTACTTGTCGGCCCAGGCGGCAGCGTGGAACCAGGCCTGGATCGTGGCTTCGACCTGTTGCGCCGCTTGGAGCACGCTGACGCCGCGTTGGGCGGCCAAGAGCTGAGCGAATTCGTTGGCCCGGGCGAACAGGTTTTCGCCGATATAGTACAAAATCTGCGCTCGATTGTGCGCCGTGGTGTTACCCCATCCAGCAGCTGCCGCCCGAGCTGCCTCGACCGCATTGCGGATATCTTTGCGGTTGCCCTCGCCGACCTCGCCCAAATGCGCCCCGTTGCTGCCGGTAATCACGCGACTATACCCGCTGTCGGGGCGCACCTGCTTGCCGCCGATGTAAAGCTTGGGGGTGCGGTCGATGCCAGTCAGATGACTGGCGCGCAACTCGCCCAATGCAAACGACGGCGAGGTGGTGGCCAGCGTGCCACTAGGCACGGCCTTGAGGTATTCGTACATGCCCTCGCGGCCACCTTCACGGCCAAAGCCGCTTTCGCGGTAGCCACCGAAGCCTGATGCTGCGTCGAACACATTGGTGCTGTTGATCCAGACCACGCCGGCCTTGATTTGCTTGGCTACGTCGAGCGCCGTGTCGATGTTTTGGCTCCAGATGCTGGCCGCCAAGCCGTAGCGTGTGTTATTGGCCAGGGCAATCGCCTCGGCCGGCGTGCGGAAGGTCATGCTGACGATGACCGGGCCGAAAATCTCTTCTTGCGCCACTACCGCAGATGGCTCTACATTGCTCAACAACGTCGGCGGATAATAAAACCCTTGACTGGGCAGCTGGCATTCGCTTTGGTAGCAGGTTGCGCCTTGGCTGATGCCCAGCTTGACCAATTCGTCGATACGTTGGCGCTGACGCTCGGCCACAATCGCCCCCATGTCGATGGCTTTGTCGAGCGGATCGCCGACGCGGAGCGTCTGCATGCGCCGTTTGAGCCGGCGTTCAAAGTCGACGGCGATGCGCTCATCGACGAGCAAACGGGTGCCGGCACAACAGACTTGGCCTTGGTTGAACCATACGGCGTCGACTACCCCTTCAACGGCGGCATCGAGATCGGCGTCGGCGAAGACAACGAACGGCGATTTGCCGCCGAGCTCGAGCGAGAGCTTTTTGGGGCTATCGGCGGTGGCTTGACGCAAGATGCGGCCGACCTCGGTTGAGCCCGTAAAAGCCACTTTGTCGACGTCGGCGTGTTTGGCCAAAGCAGCACCCGTGCGGCCGTCGCCGGTGATGATATTGACGACGCCCGAGGGCAAACCGACGGCCGAGCAGATTTCGCCGAACAACAAGGCGGTCAGCGGCGTCCATTCGGCGGGTTTGAGCACGACGGTGTTGCCGGCTGCTAGGGCCGGGGCGATCTTCCAGGCCAACATGAGCAAAGGGAAGTTCCAGGGGATAATCTGCGCACACACGCCGACCGATTGATACCCGGCAAACTCGCGGTCAGCCAGTTGGGCCCAGCCGGCGTGATGATAGAAGTGGCGGATGACCAGCGGGATGTCGATGTCGCGGCTTTCGCGGATTGGTTTGCCGTTGTCCATTGATTCGAGCACGGCAAACAAGCGGGCATGCTTTTGGATTTGGCGGGCAATCGCATACAGAAAGCGCGCACGCACGTGGCCACTGGTCTTGCTCCATTCGGCATAGGCCATGCGGGCGGCGCGTACGGCGGCATCCACATCGGCATCGCAAGCCTGCGTGATCTCGGCCAAGGTGCTACCGTCGGCTGGATTGATGGTGGTGAAAAGCGCGTCATCACTGGGGCGCGTCCAGGTGCCGTTGATGTACAGCCCAAAGCGGCGCTGGTGACTGTCGAGCCACTGATTGACCTGGGCGGGGCTTTCGGGGGCTGGCCCGAGGCTCATTTGGTTGTATATGTCTGCAACTGTCATAATCTGCATCGTCCTTTGTGACTAGCCCATGGCGTGGCGATGATTGGCCGAGTAGGCGCCGGTAACGCCGTGTTCGATTTGGCGCTCGATGTCGGTCAGCAGGGCACTTGCGCCGAAGCGGAATCGGCTGGCGTCCAGCCATTCTTTGCCCAACTCTTCGTCGATCAACAACAACCAATCGAGGGCTTGTTTGGCGGTACGGATGCCGCCGGCCGGCTTGAAGCCGACGATTTGGCCGGTGGCGTCGTGGTACTCGCGGATGGCGCGCATCATCACCAAGCTGACCGGCAGGGTGGCGTTGGTTGGCTCTTTGCCGGTCGATGTTTTGATGAAATCGGCGCCGGCCATCATGCATACCAGCGAAGCGCGAGCGACATCGGTCAGCGTACCCAGTTCACCAGTGGCCAGAATGGCCTTCATATGGGCGGTGCCACAGGCCGCGCGGAATGCCTGAATCTCGTCGTAGAGCGCCTGCCAGTTGCCAGTGAGGACGTGGCGACGCGAGATGACGATGTCGATTTCGTGGGCACCGGCCGCCACGGAGAGCTCGATTTCGCGCAGGCGTGTCTCGAATGAACTCAGGCCTGCAGGGAACCCGGTTGATACGGCAGCCACTGGGATATTGCTACCTTGCAAGGCGGCTACCGCGGTGGGGATCATCTCGTGATAGACACAGACGGCGCCGACGGTGATGCCAGCGTCAGCCATACCCATGGCCGAGAGCAAATCGGCGCGCACCGGTTGACGCGCTTTGGCGCACAAGCGCCGCACATTGCCGGGCGTGTCGTCGCCGGCGAGCGTGGTCAAATCAATACAGCTGATGGCTTTGAGCAACCAGGCGAGTTGGAAGTTTTGTTTGACGCTGCGGCGTGCCGTGTGACTTGCACAGCGGCGCTCGACGGCGCTACGGTTGACCACGGTGCGTTCGACCCAGCGCATATCAAGCGGAATGCCGTCAGGGCGGGGGAATGAATGGGACATGCGGCCTCCTTGGCGCAACAAAATCTGCATGTTAGTCGTATTATACGCACATTGTTTTTGCGTACATATGCTGTTGATGACTACTATGCGTAATCCTCATCAACATGTAATATGACAGTAATGCGTATTTGTGATTTTAGAAAGGAAAGAAGCCCTTGATTTGTTTGTATGGTGACTCAATTCTCGACAATGGCCCATATGTCTCGTACGGTAACGCCGTGATTAACCAGATGCGCGCTGCGTTTGGCAACGAGGTGGCGTTGGTGGCGCGTGACGGTGCGGTGGTGTCGCACGTGTTTGGCCAGATCGACCGCCACCCACCGGTTCCGAGCGATGTGGTGGTGCTGTCGGTTGGTGGCAACGACTTGTTGCAGTACCCGAGTTTGTACGATGGGCGCCCGCTCGATGCAACGCATCCGGTGATGCAGGCTATTCAGCGTATGCACGGCGATTATCGCCGCTTGGTTGGCCAGTTCAATTCATTCGGGAGTCGTGTGGTGCTGTGTAATCTGTATACACCGGCCGAGTTGCACGGGTATTTTGCGGGTGTGATGCCGATGTCGTTGGTGCACGAGCTGATTGCGTATCATAATCGGGTGGTTGATGATGTGGCGAAAGCACACAACGCCCAGGTGCTCGACATTGCGGCGCTGTTCACTGAGACTGAGGATTTCAGTCATGTGATTGAGCCGAGCGAGCGCGGTGGATTGAAATTGGTCAATGGCTTGAAAAATTTGCTCGGATAAAAATACATCTGAACCCCACGTGTAGCCGCAAGGACATGCCTTGCGGCGGTGGGTACGGGATTGATTACCAGACGTCGCCGGTGCGCCAATCGCACACAAATGCAATACCTGGTTGATTGAGGTGTGTGTGGGTGGTGAAGACCATCAGACCCTCGTCTTCGTCGGCGGTACGGGTAATGGTGCCGTGATCGTCGACGTAGCTTTCGCCGGCGAAGTGTTGCCAGCCAAATTTTGCATAAAAGCCGTGCTCGCCCGTCGACAACATCGATACCTGATATAGCTCTCCACATAAATCAGTGATGCGTCGCATGATTTGGGCGCCGATGCCTTGGCCTTGACGGTGTGGCACCACCGCCACGCCCTCGACATACCCGGTGGTGTAGGGTGTGCCAGCGATGGTAATCGTGCGGGCAATCACGGCGGCGTGTCCGACGATTTGGTCGTCGTCGAGGGCGATGATGCGCACGCCGCCGTTGGCGTGATCGTTGTCTTCATCGGCGAACTCAAATTCAAACGCTTCGTCAAGGACGGCCCGAATGGCGGTGAATTGATTCGCATCGAGTTCGTGATCTCGGCGGGTGATGTAGGTGATTGTCATGATTTAGTGCGTTTCGTAGGCACGTGTGTGCTAAAAAGTAATATACGCCTTCATTATACAAATTTGCTCAAATCTGGCTACCAACCTAGAGTGTTTACAACGGCATTGTGTGTGTTTATTTAACAAAAGGAGTATTACGCGTGAAAAGAGATTTTGAATATCAAATTAGGAAATCGTCGCTGAATGTGCGGAAATGCGGCAGATGCAATTATGCTGCGGCCATGGTTGACGTCAGTGCATTTGCTTTCTACGTTTTGGCATGGCAGTGCACAGAACAAATACAGAGCAATCTATCACAATGCGAAACAGGAGTTTATTCACAAGCGAATGTCGCCAGAAGAAACCCAAATTGTGCGTGAAAAAGCGCGAGATACGATTTATGAGGTGGTCGGTGCCCCTTTGCGCGATCCTGCACGTGCGAAACAAGAACGGGAGAAATTGTATCAAAAACGCACTGAGGTGCTCTTGCATCCGAGTTGTGGTTGGGGGATGTTGGATATGTACAAATTCACATCCCTTAATCCCGAAATTTTTCAAGAGGCAACTGCATATGCACAAGGCAATCAAAGATGCGCAAGTGCATATGTATAGGCCAAAGTATTCGCTATACCCTTTGAAATATTTGGGTATACCTGGATATCTATTGATGAGCGCACGCCGTTCATGGATTATATGGCGTTAGATTATCACGATAATCATATTGAAAAATTCATCAAGACAATTATGCAGGCGACACAAACTGCCGATTGATATAGGGCATATGAATCAGCAATATGTGTGAATTCGTGCGTCATCAAGCGGAGTAGATCGGCGACGACATGTCATACATACACATTGGCGAATCTGCGCACGTCTCATTCCTCTGTGCTGCACTTTATGTGATTTAGGTTGGTTTGTAATCTCCCATTGATGTGAAATGGTTCGCATGCCTAGCGTGCTATGATAATGCCCTGAATTGTTGATGAGCGAGTACGTGTGATGATAATGACGCAGCTAGTGTTCTTGGGGCTGACGCTCTGGTTGGCCGGGTACATGGTGGCGCGAGATGTACAAACAATATCGTTGCGACTGACCGCACTCGGCATTATGATCTATGCCGTCGTATTAGCCAATGGGTTTGTCTGGGGTGTGCCACGCACTGAGCTTTTGGCGCTCCCGGCATTGTGCTGGATTGGGGCGATGATATACATGGTGCCTGAATCTGTGCCGTGGCATGCGCTGGTGGTACGCATTTGGCTAGGTGCGGTGGTGCCGCTGTTTATTTTGGTCATCATCAATCCATGGTTTGCTCTCATTATCCTTATTGTCATGGTAGTGTGTTTGGCCGTGGTGATGCGCCAAATGGGGCACATTGCAAGTCGGGCGTGGTACGGGTTTATGACCGTGAGCGGGCTGTTTTTTGCACTGAGTACGAGTATGGTGTTGGTGCCGTTGCAGATTGTGGCTCATGATTGGCTGATGCTCGTGCTTGGGGTTGATTTGTTGCTGCTGGGGAGTGCGGTGTTGTGGTGGGATGTGTTCAACGCCGGCGACCTGATTCGTACGCATGCCATGCGTTCATTGGTGGCAACGGTGGTGGCGGTCGGTAGCCTGATTGCGATTGTGTGGTTGGCAGCCGGCGTTGATGGCGGGCTATCTGCCGGGTATCGCATAGCGTTGGTTGGGGTGACGGCGTTTGGGGTGGTGTTGCAGGTTTTTGCGAATGCGATTCAGCGCGTGATTGACCGATTGACTATGGCCGATCAGTTGACGCTGAATAAGCAACGCGAAGTGCTCCGGGGGACTGCTGACGCATTGCCGCGCTTGGCGACTGTCGATGTGATGGCGCTTGATGATGATACGTTTGTAAGTATGACGCGGCGGGCGATTAGTCATCTTGGCGATTTGCCTAAATTAGCGACGAGCCCGCTGATGAATTTGCCAGCGGTGGTACATGCCACTACCGATAATCCACTCGATCGGGTAATGGTGTTGCGTACGCTTTTGATCGAAAGTATTGAGCGCTTGAAGCCGGTACGTGAGGCTGAGTTTGGTACGTCTGATGAGTGGCGGCACTACAACGCGCTGCACTTTCCGTATGTGCGAGGCATCAAACCATATGGGCGCCGGTATGGTAACGATATGGGGGACGAGGTATCACGCCAGGCGTTTGTGTGGTTCCAATCTGCCGTACCTGAGCGTACATTGCGCAACTGGCAACAAGCGGCGGCCAAGTTAGTGGCACACGATTTGCGTAGTTCTCGTTAATATTGGCCGGAGTTGGCACCTTTTTTCATTTATTTGGCATGAACACCACTCGTATGATGTGGGCATGTTCAGCACGAAAGAGGTGGTAGCAATGGTGCAGTCGAGTTATGCACGGCGTGTGTTGTGGGGTAATGCGATTTTTTCGGGAGTGAGTGGCGGTTTGTTCAGCTTTGCGTCGACTATCGTAGCGGCATTCTTGGGCGTTGATGCGCCACGAGCAGTGATGATCATCGGTATTGGGTTGTTGGCCTATGCAGCGCTGATTATGTGGTATGTCACACGGCCGACCGTCTCACGGACATTTGTGTTGTGTGCGGCGATTGCTGATACCGTATGGGTGCTACTGAGTGCGGTGCTGCTCGTGACAAATATCATCCCACTCAGCGGCGCCGGGGTGTGGGCTGTGGTGATTGTAGCGCTTATTGTCGGCGGGTTTGCAGTGGCGCAGTATCAGTTGGTGCGGGGCGATCGAGGTGCGTAAAGAAATGCTATGTGCGCATCGAGGAGTATGCACCTTGTCATTGCATGGCCGTCTGCCCCAACCGTAGCGGCAAGGCATGTCCTTGCCGCAAAAGAAGAACGCATCGCAGGTGACTGTGTAATCTTATCGTGAGGGTTCGGTAATGCCCAAGGGAGACTGCACGCCGGGAGGGGGTGTTGATGACCCACATTGAAAGACCGGCATGCAGTGACGAGGGGCGGGTGGTACGTAGCGCTCTAGAATGTAATTGCCGGCATGCAGTGACGAGGGGCGGGGTGGCAACGGTTCGGAATCCATCGGGGCGCACCGCGGTGCGCCCCTCTATTCATTTACGAACCTATACCGCCAGAAAGTTTTTGAGCATGGCGTGGCCATGTTCGGTCATGATTGACTCGGGGTGGAACTGCAGGCCATAAATCGGATACGTGCGATGTTTGAGTCCCATGATGATGCCGTCGTCGGTCCAGGCGGTCGAGACGAGATCAGCGGGCAAGCCATCTTTGCGGACAATCAGCGAGTGATAGCGCGTGGCCATGAACTGCTGGGGCAAGCCGGCGAAGAGCCCTTGGGCATCGTGGTTGATGGCCGAGCGCTTGCCGTGCATCACATAGGGAGCGCGCTCGACGATGCCGCCGAAGGCTTGGCCGATGGCTTGGTGCCCTAGACAAATACCCAGGGTGGGTATATGTGGGCCGAGTTGGGTGATGACGTCGACGCTGATGCCGGCCTCGCTCGGGGTACATGGTCCCGGCGAGACGACGATTTTCTCGGGTTTGAGCGCTTTGACATCGGCGACGCTGAGGGCGTCGTTGCGCTTGACCAATACATCGGCGCCGAGCTCGCTCAGGTATTGCACCACGTTGTAGGTAAACGAGTCGTAGTTATCAATCAAGAGAATCATGCCTGACCTCCTTCGGTGCGGAGTCGCTCGGCCAAATCAATGGCGCGCAACGGGGCAGCGGCTTTGTTGCAACTCTCGCGATACTCCATCTCAGGATCGCTGTCGGCCACCACGCCGCCACCGGCTTGGACATAGGCCACGCCGTTTTGGACGACGATGGAGCGTAGCGCAATACAGGTGTCGAGATCGCCATTAAAGCCGAGGTGGCCGACAGCGCCGGCATAGACACCGCGGCGCGTGCCCTCGAGCTCAGCGATAATCTCCATGGCACGGATTTTGGGTGCACCGCTGACGGTGCCAGCGGGGAAGCAGGCGCGCAATGCGTCGATACTGCGCATGTCGTCGCGCAATTCGCCGGTGACGTGGCTGACTAAGTGTTGCACGTGGCTGAATTTTTCGACCTGCATAAACTTCGGCACGCGCACGCTGCCCGGCTTGGCCACGCGGCCGATGTCGTTGCGCCCGAGATCGACGAGCATCAAGTGTTCGGCTTTTTCTTTTTCGTCGTTGAGGAGCTGATGGGCCAGGGCCTCATCCTCTTCGGGTGTTTTGCCGCGAGGCACGGTACCGGCGATGGGGTGGGTGGTGACGTGCCCCTCTTCGACGCGCACCAGCAATTCGGGTGATGCGCCGACGAGGTGTCCATCGGGGCTGGTGATGTAGAACATGTAGGGTGATGGGTTGACGGTGCGCAAGGCGCGGTAGATGGTAAACGGGTCGACGGTAATCGGCCGGCTAAAGCGTTGTGATGGCACCACCTGAAAGATGTCGCCAGCTGCGATGTATTCTTTGGCGTGCATCACGCGCTCGACGTATTCACCAAGCGACACGTTTGATGTCGCCGCCACCGTGGACGCCGTTTCGCTTTCACTGAGCGCCATACCGGGTGGGAGTGGCTGGCGCAGACGGTTGACGATGGCAACAATACGTTGCTTGACACGCTCATAGGCATCGGCTAAATCTGGCGTGTCGAGGTGCACATGGCTGATGACTTTGATGCGATGACGCACATGATCAAAGACGAGCAGGGTATCAACAAACTGCCACTGACCGTCGGGCATGTCGTAGTCACAACTGGCAGGGCGCGGAATGCGCTCGAAGTTACACACTGTTTCGTAGGCCAAATACCCGACGGCACCGCCGACAAAGCGTGGCAAATCGGGCAGGCGCACGGGGCGGTAGTCGGCGAGATGCGATGCGAGCATCTCGAGCGGATCGGTGTAGGCGATGGTCTGCTTGTAGCCGCCTTGGACGGCGTGGGCTTTGCCCTCACTGAAGCGCAGGGTCATGTAGGGATCGGTGCCAATAAAGGAGTAGCGCGCAAGATGCTGCCCACCTTCGACGGACTCGAGCAGAAAGCTCCACGGACCTTGGGCCGTTTTGAGATAGGCCGAGACGGGTGTCTCAAGATCGGCAGCTATTTCGGTGTAGAGCGGGCACAAATTGCCTTGGCTCGTCAGGTTTTGCATGTCGCTGAGCGATGGCACAAATTGCATAAACGCACTCCTTTGGGGTACCACCGACCGTCGGCGATCATTGATGATGAAGGCCGACGGCAGGCGTGTGAGAGTTACTTGAAGTAGGTCAAGCCCATGGCTTCATTCATCATGCGCACGGTCTCTTGGGCCACGGCACGAGTCTTGGCGTTGCCGGCGTAGATGATTTCGTCGACCATACCGGGTTTGGCCTCGTACTGGGCGCGACGCTCACGAATCGGCTCAAGGAAGTTGTTGATGGCGGTGGCCAGCTTGCGCTTGACCTCGACATCGCCGACGTTGCCGGTGCGGTAGCGGTCTTTGAGATCGTTGACCTCCTCGACATTCGGGTTGAAGATGTCGTGGTAGATGAAGACCGGGTTGCCCTCGACTTTGCCGGGGATATCGGCGCGCACACGGGCGGGATCAGTGTACATGCCCCGCACCTTTTGCTCGACGTCTTTGGCGCTATCCGAAAGCATGATGGCGTTACCGAGGCTTTTGCTCATCTTGGCTTGGCCGTCGGTGCCAATCAGGGTGCCGGTCTCGGGCACGAGTACATCGGGCTCGGGGAAGACCTCGCCGTACAGGTGATTGAAACGGCGGGCAATCTCGCGGGTAATCTCGACGTGAGCCTCGTTGTCTTTGCCGACAGGTACAAGGTGGGCGCGAGGCATCAGAATGTCGGCAGCTTGGAGGACAGGGTAGCCGAGCAAGCCGAACGGCATCTGCTCGTCGTCCATTTGGGCGGCTTTGGCCATATCTTTGATGCTGGGCAGACGACTGAGACGGGCGACGGATACGAGCATCTCGAAAATGAGGTTGATTTGGTAGATCTCTTTGACCGATGATTGCACGTAGAAGGTGACTTTGTCGGGGTGCAGTCCACAGGCGAGTTGATCGAGCACGAGGTCACGGATGTGCTGTTCGACGAGTTGGATCTCTTCTTTGCTGGGCTTGGTGGTCAGCGTGTGCAAGTCGGCAATGATAAAAAAGCACTCGTACTCTTCTTGCAGGCGCAAGCGATTGGCGATTGAGCCTACGTAGTGGCCGAGATGGAGTTTGCCGGTTGGCCGATCGCCGGTGAGAATACGCTTCTTGGTTGTCATAATCTGTTGCTACTCCTAAAAAAGCATACAAAAAACCGTCCCCTGGTGCAGGGGACGGATTGTAAACATCCGCGGTGCCACCCCAATTCGTCAGGCCAACGCCATGACGCCCTCTCAGTGCATCCGCTGTCAAAAAATAAAGCGGGCAACACTGGCTGCCTGATGACGGAGGCAGACTCCGACAGTTGCTACTAGGGGCCAAACGCCCGGTTGGAACTGCAGCTCCAAGGCCCATTCATCATCCGCGTTCGCATCGACCTCTCACCAATGTGTCGATTCGCTGGAGCGCCGGCCGGATGATTACTCTCCCTCTTCATCGCCGTTGGCTTCATGATATATGGTGGTTGGGTGGATGTCAAGAAAAGAGGAAGTGAAAAGTGGAGGAAGTGAAAAGTGAAAAGTGGGGGTTGGTAAAGCGTCACACGTGGTAATCGGGCGCGTTGCGCAACGGTGTATTCGTGTACACCCAGATGTAATCGGGGGCATCGGGGAGATGGAATCGGGCGACGCAAAATATCGTAGCGACGCATGGTCATGCGTCGATGAA
>CAYXXK010000001.1:114499-132338 GCA_964469045.1 uncultured Klebsiella sp. | reverse complement strand
ATGGTACCGACGTTGATATGTGGCTTGTTACGCTCAAACTTCTGCTTTGCCATGACTCCTCATGCCTCCACACTGTGCAATGTTACGAACAAGATAAGTATTATACCAAAGAATTAGCCGCGTCGCTTGGTGATGATTTCTTGCGCCAAGTGATCAGGCATTGGTTGATAGTGGGCGAACTCCATCGACGAGGTGGCACGACCCTGGGTTGCTGAACGCAACTCGGTGGTGTAACCGAACATCGTTGAAAGCGGTACGTAGGCGCGGACTACCTGTGCGTTACCACGTGCCTCCATACCTTCGACTTGACCACGGCGGCTGTTGAGATCGCCCAACACCGTACCAAGGAAGTCTTCGGGAGTGACCACTTCGACCTTCATGACTGGCTCAAGAATCTGAGGGCCGGCTTTCTTTACGCCGTCCTTCAAGCCCATTGAAGCTGCAATCTTAAAGGCCATTTCGGATGAGTCGACTTCGTGGTATGAACCGTCATACAGCGTGACTTTGACGTCAACAACCGGATAACCAGCCATTACACCACCAGCCATTGCCTCCTTGACACCGGCCTCGACTGCTGGTACGTACTCACGCGGAATCGAACCACCAACGATGCCGTTGACGAACTCGAAACCTGAACCGCGCTCAAGTGGCTCAAGTGTCAACTTCACGTGACCGTATTGACCCTTACCACCTGATTGACGTACGAACTTGCTGTCGATATCGGTATTCTGCGTGATTGACTCACGGTAGGCGACTTGTGGCTTGCCTTGGTTGGCCTCGACCTTGTACTCGCGACGCATGCGGTCAACGATAACCTCAAGGTGAAGCTCACCCATGCCGGCAATGATGGTCTGACCTGTCTCTTGGTCGGTAAAGACACGGAAGGTCGGATCTTCTTCGGCCAATTTACCCAATGCGACGGCCATCTTGTCTTGGTCGGCCTTGGTCTTGGGCTCAACAGCTAACTGGATGACAGGCTCTGGGAAGCGGATGTTCTCGAGCACGATTGGGTTCTCAGGATCACAGATGGTGTCACCTGTGAAGCTCTGCTTTGGACCCACCATGGCTGCAATGTCACCAGCAAATACTTCTTTGATTTCTTCGCGGTGATTGGCATGCATCTGAATCAAACGACCAGCGCGCTCGCGGTTGTTACGCGTCGTGTTGAGCACGTAGTTACCGGCCTCAAGCTTGCCTGAGTACACGCGGAAGTACGCCAACTTGCCCACAAATGGGTCAGCCACAATCTTAAACACGAGCGCCGTGAATGGCTCTGCATCGTCCGTCTTGCGGATAATGAACTCGGCATCCTCAGCATCTGAGTCCACACCAGGCATGGTGCCACGAATCGGTGGGATATCGAGTGGTGATGGCAAGAAATAAACGATAGCGTCGAGCATGCGTTGCACACCCTTGTTGCGCAATGCAGCACCACACAACACTGGAACCAACGTACCAGCAATAGTGGCCTTACGCAAGGCGGCACGGAGCTGCTCAATCGAGGGAATTTGCCCTTCGAGGTACATCATCGTCAACTCTTCATCAGTCTCTGAGATGCGCTCAATCATCTCCTCACGAGCCTTCTCGGCCTTTGCCTTGAACTCATCAGGAATCTCGACGAACTCTTCCTTGCGACCCATGTCCTCGTTTGAGTACAACACAGCTTTTGACTCGATCAAATCGATAATACCGCGGAAACGATCCTCGGCACCGACTGGCAATTGAATCAACACTGGCTTGGCGCCCAAACGATCAACAATCATGTCCACCGTGCGCTCAAAGTTTGCACCCGTGCGGTCCATCTTGTTGACAAAACAAATACGTGGCACGCGATACTTGTCAGCTTGGCGCCATACAGTCTCTGACTGCGGCTCCACACCGGCAACAGCGTCGAATACCACGACACCACCGTCAAGCACACGCAACGAACGCTCTACCTCGGCGGTAAAGTCTACGTGACCAGGGGTGTCAATGATGTTAATACGATATGAAGTATCGGCAACCGTCCACTCGGCGGTAGTAGCAGCTGAGGTAATCGTGATACCACGCTCACGCTCCTGCTCCATCCAGTCCATTGTGGCAGTACCTTCGTGCACTTCACCGATCTTGTATGATCGACCGGTATAGTACAAAATACGCTCCGTGGTGGTGGTCTTACCGGCATCGATGTGCGCAATAATACCAATGTTACGGTAACGATTTAAGGGCGTCTCTCGAGGCATAGCCTTTATCTACTCCTTAGATGTATCGCCTAGGCGACATCAACCCAAATCTTAGAAACGACCGTAGTGTGAGAAGGCGCGGTTGGCCTCAGCCATACGCTGCACGTCTTCACGCTTCTTGATGGTCGTGCCAGTGTTGTTGAACGCATCAACCAACTCAAGCGCCAAACGCTCAACCATTGGCTTACCACTGCGTGAGCGGGCTGAAGCCAACAACCAGCGAATCGCCAATGACTGACGGCGCTCGGCCTTTACTTCGACCGGAACTTGATAGGTAGCACCACCGACACGGCGGGGCTTCACCTCGATGACAGGCCCTGCGTTACGCAAAGCACCGTCGAGAACTTCCATTGGAGCCTTCTTGAGACGCTCTGCAGCCATCTCAAGTGCACCGTACACAATTGACTCTGCCAAGCTCTTCTTGCCGCGCATCATCGTCTTGTTGATGAAATGTGAAATGACCGCACTGCCATAGCGGCTGTCTGGCAGAACTTCACGCTTTACTGTTGTGCCACGTCGGGGCATAGCTTCCCTCTCAACCTACATGAACGCACGAAGGCGTGTGTTACTTCTTCTTGGCTGGTGCAGCGTTCTTCTTGGTACCGTACTTCGAACGACCCTGCTTGCGGTTTGACACACCCTGTGAGTCCAAGGTGCCACGCACAATGTGATACCGTACACCCGGCAGGTCCTTTACACGACCACCGCGAATAAGCACCACTGAGTGCTCTTGCAAGTTGTGACCTTCGCCCGGAATGTAGGCCGTAACCTCCATGCCGTTCGAAAGACGCACACGTGCAATCTTGCGCAACGCAGAATTGGGCTTCTTTGGGGTCATCGTGCGTACCTGCGTACATACACCACGCTTGAATGGTGACCCACTGCCGCGCGTTAATTTGCCCTTCAACGAGTTGTAGTTGAAGCGTAGAGCAGGTGCCTTCACCTTGCGCTCTACTGGCTTGCGGGGCTTGCGAACTAGCTGATTGATCGTCGGCATGCTCTCTGCTTTCTCCTCAGTCCAACAGCACACAAAAAAATATGTTGCCCTCGGATCTGGTCGCAATATGCATTGCGCCTTAGAGAAGGGCACGTTGGCTTCCTCGTAACCGATTGTTGCATCTGCTTCTGCATTTGCAAGGTTGAATGATACCATAGTGCACTTTGAGTGTCAAACAACTTACCCCTACATCCACCCACCATACATCCCTTTTTGCCCCCTTTTTTGATTACAGTAAGATTACAAATAAAATATTATGTTAAATAATTTGATGTTTCAGGCGAAATACTGCCACATCAGGCGAACATACCCCACAAACATGGCGCATGCTACATTGGATACACATACCAGCGAAACTATTTACACATGCACAACACAACAGTTTCTTAATCGAAACATATCATGAGTGCAATACGACTATAACCGCCATGAACAGGAATGGTATGATAGATCTGAACAAGGATGTTAGCCATACTCCAACGATGGAAAGGAGCGTGCACCAATGAGCACGACCACCCCGACACCTACGCGTACCGATCGTTATCATGTCAGTGTAGACGAGTACGTCCACTTTCATTCACAAGGGTATCTCGTCGTCAAAGGGCTTGTATCACATGCAGAAATAGCTGAACTCATCACGCATACCGACAATCTGCGCTACGGTCGCGAAATTATCCCCGGTGTACCACTCCCACCTGACAATCTTACGCCAGAGCAACGAGTCCAGTATTGGCTGCGTGTACACATGCTCCACCGCGTCTCAGAGATTCACGAGCGGTATCTGCTCCACCCGCGCATCCTCGATGTGCTTGAAGCATTAATTGGCCCAGATGTACTCGCATTACAAACCATGCTCTTCTTCAAACAACCTGGACAGCCGGGACAGGGCTACCATCAAGATAGCTATTATATTCCTTCATTCCCAGATACGTTGATAGGAGCATGGCTTGCAATTGACCGTGCTGATGAAGAGAATGGCTGTTTGTGGATGACCGTTGGGTCGCAAGCAGAGCCAATCTATCCTGATCGTGATGGACAGTCACCAAATGGCGATCAAACCCTTGCGGATATCGAGCCAATCTATGGTGCTAGTAATACTGACGAATCAAAAAACGGTTTAACAAAAGTCGCAGCCAAATACCCTGGTCGTGAAATCAAAGTCGAAGTTGATCCCGGCGATGTTGTCTTCTTTGGCGGACACGTGCTGCATCGTTCTCATACCAACAAAAGCACCGATCGCCTGCGACGGTCGTTTGTGGCGCACTACTGCAATGCCCGCTCCGCAGTACCGTGGAATCATGGACAACCCTGGGAGGGTGAGCTGGCGAATTATCTGCATATTCTTGCGCGCGGCACAACGCACTTACCGTACGCACAACCAAAATTCGGCACACCATGTGCGGCAAATCAACCACAACCCAAGCGCGACCACCGATTCCGTGCCATGTCAATGATGCCAAATAGCGGCGGTCTCATGATAATGACCGCTCATGGCGAAGAGCACGACGACGAAGATTAGATTACACTGTTGGTATGCAGATACCTACACGATACACACACATTATTGTCATCTTGTGCACCACTCTCATCATAATGGGAGTGGTGTGGTTGTCGTTTCGCATCGCACCACACCGCATCACCATCGCCCCAACTGACGAACAAGCAATCGAGCGTGATTGGATTCATCGCAACGAAACGAGCATTCTTGAGGATGCAACCATCCGTCCTTATCGTTGGCTTGTAGACAAGCCCAAAGATGCGTTTCGGTTTATCAACACGCAGGTTAATCACTCAGTCACACATACGAGTATGGTCCTTGCTGATGCATTGGGACATACGAGTTTTTGGATACTCCAAAGCACGCTCCAGAACGACACACCAACGACCATTCACATTACCGGTGCCACAGGCGACGTATCAAGCACACTTGATTCACGCATACGACACTATCAATGGCTTGTACCATATGCCTATATGCCCACTCAAGATCACTTGGTTCAGTTGACCAATCAACAATTCGTCCACTATGGATATGCTTCTTCGCAACCGACCACCAGCACCGATGATCAACGCATACGGTTGGCGCGTTGGTATGGTACGACTTATCAGCTACTATCATCAGTTCATGGCTATATCGTCAGCGCCATGATGATGCTTGGGCTCTGGCTTTGTATTTGGTGGGGCTATCGAGTCCATCTGCGATGGTATGTCATCATCAGTGGCACCGCTCTACTGCTCTGGGGGAGTGAGTGGCTTCGTGGCGATATGCTCACACTCGAACCACTCATAACGCTTATCGTAAGTGCTCTAAGTTGGCACCTCGGTCGTTGGGTCTTTCCACAATTATCAATGCGCATGCATCTCCCAATATTAATCAGTGCAATATGCTTTCAAGGGGTATATGGATATGCAACCGCCTACTGGATGCAAGGGGTTGATCTCACCGCGCTCACACGCTGGACTGATTTTTGGACATATATTGCGAATATGCGCATGGCCATGCCCGTTCCACTCCTGACTATTGAATATGCGTTGACATGGCTAGGCATCCCAGGGGTATGGAGTATCGGTTATTTGGCGGTGCTGTTACGCATCGGCATGATTGTCGGAGTTGTATGGGCGGTAGCGCCATGGCTGAGTGGGACACTACGTCAACAGATTGGCGCAAGCGTGCTGATGGTTGGACTGCTTGCTGGCACCGCGTTTGTCTTTCGCTACGATGATCGCAATGTCTGGATGGTGTATGATGCTCTATTTGCTGCGCCATTGATATGGCTGTGGCGCATACTCCACCGCCCAACATGGCAGCCAACAACGCTCCTAGGAATTGGATTTGTCATCGTATGGCTCGATGCGCTCAGACCATTTATGCTCCTGTTCACGCCATTGCTGGTAGGAGTTGTCACTTGGCGTGTGTGGCGCACTGTAGGACTACGTGGGTTACCATATCTTTGTGCACCGCTAATGATTACCATCGGATGGCATGCATATCACATTATTGTGCTCGGCCAAGTCTCATGGAGCAGTCATACGGGTTTTAATATTGCACGCGCATGGGTACCTGAACTGGCCATGCAAACGATGGCACAATCACTCCCCGACATGAATAGTCGTGCGTACGTTGCGTTGAGCAACCAGTTGGTCACACACAGTATCGAGTGGATTGTCCTTAATCCATGGCTTGCAGTTCAACGTGGATTGACTCTGCTCGGCGCAATGCTCGTCGTCCCAGTCGAAATGTCGCGTCTCAACGAGGGTGGCATCTACAGTGTTATTGTGCGTGAGATTCCGTGGTATGTCTACGGCTGTCGTGGCATGATGATTGCCGGTATTCTATTGCAATTAGCTATCCTCATCCAACACCTGAGACATCGGCGCTGGACAATTGCGTGGTGGAATGCGTGTTTTGTACTGGCAATTATCATCATGAGTGCGCTCACCGAATACGGTGAACAAGCACGGTTCATGGCCACACTGGCGGGATTGCTGTGGTATGTCGAGTCTGAGACCATACCCAAACACGTGCGTCAGGCACAAGACAGCTATGTATAATACATATGTGTAGCTATTGCTACTAGCTTTATTTGCATTATGCCAACGATGAATGGAGTGGCACACATGAGCGCATATGGAATTACGTTGTTCTTACACTCGTGGACACGCTGGGGGTTATTGATTGCCGCAGTGCTGATTATTGCTCAGGCCTTCCGCGGTTGGTCAGGAAGTCAAGTGTGGGATGAAGGCAAAGCCAGGTTGTCTGCAGCATTTGTTCATCTGTCAAGCGTGCAGTTGGTGCTGGGATTATTGTTGTATGGAGTATTTAGCCCACTCACCACAAGTGCATTTAGCGATATGGGCAATGCCATGCGTGATAGTGCATTGCGATTTTGGGCGGTAGAGCATATTACAATGATGGTCTTGGCCATTGCGCTCGTCCATATTGGTGCTGGACGCATTCGCAAGGGTGCTGATGACAAGGCCAAGCATCGCGCAGCGGGAATTTTCTTCACATTAGCGCTTGTGATTATGCTCTCATCAATTCCATGGGATGAGTCGATTCGGCTATTCCGCGGGCTCTAGGATTATCAATGAGCGTTGATCTGCGTGAAAAAATTATTATCGAGGCAGCAAATCGTTGCGTGGCATCAGGGTACCATGCAGTTGCAATGCGCGAAATCGCAGAAGCATCCGGTGCATCCAAAGCAGCAATCTACTATCATTTTGTTGATAAAGAAGCGCTACTACTTGCAATCATGGAGCAATCACTGACCCAACTGATTGGGATTGTGCAACGTGCAAGTAGCATGCACCACGATACCATTCAACAACTCACCGCCATTGTCGAAGGGTTGTTGAGTCTTAACGCAGTTCAACGTTCCGCAATGCGGCTCGCGATGTTCGAGCTACAGCATCTCGGTGGTGTTGAGCGACGCAACTTTGCAATGCGCTACGATCGCGAGTTCATTGAGCACATACGTACAATTTTACGCACTGGACAAGCAAGTGGCATCATCCGCATGGTTGATGTGCAGGCTAGCACGTGGGTTCTACTCGGTATTCTCTATCCGTTTTCGGTAGCCCAAGGACGTGGGCACGATACAGCACAACTAAGTCGCACATTGGTTGATTTATTTTTGCACGGCATTAGTACTGAAAGACCCAGCTAGCGCACCGTTATCAATAACAACAAATGCCCATGCATGATTGCATGGGCATTTGTTGTAGGCTAATCGGGTGATAGACTTAGATGGACACAGATGCTGCGGATTGTCCGTGTACGTGCGCCAACAACTGCGCTGGAGACAACTCAGAGAGGCTACGCAGACGTAGCGTCACTGGCGGCATCCACGCATCAACCAATACAGGTATCGGGACTGCGACACACCGCATTCCGGCACGAGCCGCTGCAGTCGCTCCATGAGCAGAATCCTCAAAGACCAAGCAACGCGCAGGATCTTCGTTAATCCGCTTTGCAACCGTCAAAAAAATCTCCGGTGAAGGCTTTACCATCGACACATCATCTGAGGTTACAATTGTTGCGACGCGTTGAATCAAGTGATGCTTGGTCAGCCAGCGTGTCACCCACGCTCGATCGGCACTTGACCCAACAGTCAAGATGATGTCGTTAGCCTCTGCATAATCAAACAAGGCTAACACGCCGTCACGCACAGGCTCGGCATCACATAATTCAAGGAACCGCGCATGATTGCGCGTACGCCATTTCTCTCGCTCGAATGTACGCCCAAGCGCTTTTTCGAGGGCGTCATACGCATTAAACGCACCAACCGTACCCAATCCTTTGCGCCACTCTTCAAGATGTAATTCAACTCCATGAGCCTGCCACATCTCGGCAGAAACAACAAAATCCTGTGATTCAGAATCAAGAATTGTTCCATCAAAATCAAATATAAACGTTGATACAGGCATACTGCTCCTCTGCAAACCCATGCATCTATCGTACCACTTTTGACAATCGCGCAAGTTACTTACAGAATGCAGAGAGGCAGATTCACACAGGAGCACACATGATGATTGGCAGTGAACGACTAACCAACCATGTCATCGCGATTAGTGGTGGCGCCATTCGGATCGGAGGCGCAATTGTTGATGCGGCAGCGAACATCGGGATGCGTGTTGCGTTTCAATACTTCTCATCTGATACCCAGGCGCGCGCACGCGTCGACTACTGGCGCACCAGAGGCGTCGACGTATGGGCCTGGCAAGGAGACTGGGCACAAGAAGATGCACCGGAGAAGTTTGTGACGGCCACTTATGCGCACTACGGACAACTCGATGTCCTTGTGAACAATGCGGGTATCTGGCGCTCAACGCCAGTAGGAAGTGTCACGCGGAGTGATTGGCGTGAATTGATGGCAGTCAACGTAGAGGGAATGTTTGCAGCAACACAAGCAGCTGTGCCCATGCTAAAACAACGCCGTGGTTCAGTAATCAATATGTGTGATGCCGGCGTATTTCGTCCATGGCATAACTACGCACCGTATCTTGCCACCAAAGGAGCAGTTGCCAGCATCACTCATAGTTTGGCGCGCGAGCTCGCACCTGATATCCGTGTGAATGCAATTGCTCCCGGACTATCACTTATCCCTGAGGACTGGAGTGATAGTCGTGTTGCACAAGCAACACAACACATCCCCCTCAAAAAAGCAGGCACCGCCCAAGACATTGCCGAGGCGGTGTTATTTTTGGCAGCGGCCCCATACATCACTGGTATCATTCTCCCCGTTGATGGAGGCGTCAGTCTTCATTAACTACTCACGAGGGCGTATTTGGCCAGCAGGACGACGAACGCCATCATTGTCATCAGTCTCTTCGTCAGCCGTGGCTTCGCGATCTTCGATAATCTTGATGGCAGCATCTACCATGTGGGTGCCCCATAGTGTAACAAATATCGCAAAAAAGAAGACCAACACGATGACTGACGCAACAGAAATTGCGAGCAGAAGTGCTGTAACAATCAACATGATAACCATCGATCCAGGGATAGTAAACATCAGCCCAGCAGCATTACGCATCAACACGCGGATCGACTGATTAGGGAAGCGCATGCTAAGCGGCATCAAAAACGCCAAATACGCCAACCAAAACAACACGAGGTCAAAGAAGATGAACGTCAAAAACTGTATATTCCCCGATGTACTACTATAAAACCACATATTAAAGCCACATGTATAGAGCACACCACACCAAATCATGTACAGTACCACTTGTCGCTTATACTGCACCGTCATACCATTCACTACGTCACGCCAACTCACTGCTTTGCCGTCAATCATTTGGCGCGAGACATAGGTCACTCCCCCACCGGCACATGCCAAGCCAAACGGAGCCAATATGAGCATTAATACTCCACCAGGGATTGTGCTTTCGTTGCTCAAAAACGTCACTGCCAAATAAGGAAGTGGGAGCGCAACCAACACCCACATCACGTTTGCAATCAGTACGGTGAACAAATCTTCAAAGATGTTGATACATGCTTGCCAGAAAGTGCGCAATGCAATCATGAATTACTCCTTTTGTGATGCAGTACGTTGTTGCAGGATTGACTGGAGACGTTGCAATTCGCGATATTCTTGCCACGGCCACGGAGCCGGAGATAACACTGCATCGATTACATCAGGGGCAACAGTACTATGTGACTGAATGTGCGTACGTTGCTGTTGTAACTCAGACCAATCACGAATCACATCGAGTCGCCCCAAAATACCGGCCCACTGCCACCGCCACACAAACACGATACATACCACCAGATCATACCCAATAATGCGCGGCCAATAGCGCCACCAAAGTGCAGTTGGTAAGCATCGAATAAGGGTTCGCCAGCGGTTCCGTCCTAACAAACGCTGTTTGAATGGTGAGCCCTGACCACTCGTTGCAGAATAGACGTGACGAATCACTGCATCAGGCACCAAGACACTTTGCCATCCGCGTAACAATGCACGCCACGCTAGGTCGACATCCTCGAGATAATTAAAAAAATCAGCAGCAAACAAGCCGATATCATCAATCATTGTGCGTCTGAGTAATACAGCACCGCCACTTGCGCCTGCGATATGAACAACATCACTCCCTAGCTCACAACGCGGGCGCACCATATCACGGTCAACAGCAACACCATCACGCCGCAACACGATACCGGTAGATGCAACGAGTTCGGGTGCATGGTCAAATACAAGCGTTGCACCAATCGCTCCCACGGTAGGTGGCACCTGCAGTATGGTGTGCTTGAGTCTGTTAAGGGTATCTTGTGCAACAAATGCATCGTTATTAATGAGCAAAATCCATGCATGCCGGCAGATGGGTAACGCAGCATTATTCCCACCAGCAAAACCAAGATTCTGCGGGAGTGCCACAATATCTACGGTAGGGTAAGCATGAGTCACCCATGCGACGCTGCCATCATGGGAGCCATTGTCCACAACAACGACCTGGTCATCGCTCTGCAGTGTTGGCCACAAATGCGCTAGACAACGCTCAAGGAAGCGTAACCCATTCCAATTCACAATCACTATTGAGATAGGTACTGTCATGGAGTTGATTGTAGAAACTGCCACCAACGTTGCCAATTTGGCTGTGTCGGTGTCGTAGTTGTAGGCATAGAAGCTTGTGTGGCTGTGCGCACGTCACTGGTATCAGTGGTCACATCTGGGTATGTCGGCATAATCACCACATCACCCGA
Source organism: uncultured Klebsiella sp. (assembly GCA_964469045.1). Lineage (GTDB taxonomy): Bacteria > Chloroflexota > Chloroflexia > Chloroflexales > Roseiflexaceae > UBA965. The sequence continues at coordinate 120,922 of CAYXXK010000001.1, read as the reverse complement.
GCGTGCATACCCGAGCTGCTCACGGGCAACTAACTCGGCATACTCACTCGACTCGACGTAGTCGACTTGTCGTTTAATGGTCGCATTCAGTGTTGCTTGCTCAGCAACTTCACGTGCGAGTGCATCGCGATATTGCTCGAGTTGCGCTTGACGAATGATTTGGTTTACAAAGTTTGCAGCAAACAAAAGGAAAACGACCACCATAATGATGGTGGTAGGAGATAAACGACGACGACCAGAGAATAGGCGACGCCACAAAGTGGATGATCGTCTACGCTCGGTCGCCGGTCGTGTGCGCGTACGAGATTGCATACGAGCACCTATCTTTCGTTAACGGTCGGTACGTGCCGCTGATGAGGGCGCTTCAAGCAACAAAGGCTCTTCGGCATTGGCTGACATAGCACTCTGGCCGCGGAACAAGCCGCCCGGCTCAATGTGCAACGCTGATGTGGTGATATCGCCCCATACCTTACCGGTTGGCGAAATTTCGAGCTGATCAACGACGGTAATCTCGCCGCGCACTGCACCTGAAATATGGCAATTCTGCGCCTTGATGCTCGCAATCACACGACCAGTCTCACCGATAATCAAGTTACCAAGTACCTCGATATCGCCCTCGACCGTACCATCAATCCGCATATTTCCATCGGACTTGACTGTACCAACGAAGCTTGTATTGCTCCCGATCACAGTTTCTGGCTTGGTGTTACCCACCGTTGCCATAGCGGCTTGGGGCTTTTTACCTCCAAACATTAGGTTTCCTCCGTCTGGTGACAGGCACGTACGTCGTAACAAATCCTTGTGGTGGGAAACCGAACGCAGATGCCTTGCAATCAATGAGCTTTTGCTCCTACTTGGCTATTATAATCGACTACGATGGGATGGGCAAGCATGAATTCTTTTCAAACAGATGACAAATCCGTAGAAACCCACTAACTATTCGTAAAACTACCATTAATTCTATGGCACGCATGCTTCGCCGGCTTATACTTTCACCCCATGTTCACGCAGAAATCGGCGATCATCATTACTCAGTACAAATCGCTTGAGCATATCAGGGCGACGCAGAGCGGTACGTAAGAGCCGTTGCTGGTGCCGCCATTTGGCAATCGCCCCATGGTTCCCACTTGCAAGGATGTCAGGGATTGGTTGTCCCTCCCAAACAGCAGGACGCGTATAGTGTGGATACTCGAGCAGACCATCGCTATGCGATTCTTCGGCCAGTGAATCAGCTTTGATGACACCACTGATTAATCGTGACACGGCATCAATCACCACCATTGCAGCCAATTCGCCGCCGGTTAATACGTAATCACCAATTGATATTTCTTGGTGTACAAACGTCGAACGCACGCGCTCGTCAATCCCCTCATAATGGCCACAAATCATCATCACGCGTGGGCGTTGTGCGAGTTGCACAGCCAACATTTGCGTGAACGTCTCACCGTCTGGTGTGAGATACACCACATGTGGGGGGTGTTCGTCGTGTGTGGTCACCTCACGAATCGCAGCAGCGAGCGGAGCAATTTTCATAACCATGCCGGCACCACCACCATAAGGCGTATCATCACATGTTTGATGACGATCAGTAGCGTGTGCCCGAATATCATGAATATGCATCTGCACATGCCCAGCCTGTTGCGCACGTTTGAGAATGCTCTCGTTGAGTGGACCATCAAACATCGCCGGAAAAAGGGTCAAGACATCAAACCGCATGAGCACCAACTTTCGACATCAACTTGTAATCGTAGCCACGACTGACTTTTGCTACACTATGTCATATGAGATAGCACGCATGTGCTACACTTGTCATGTATCACGTACGCATTCTACTATGCGCAGGCAGATACATCCACATCATTTGTATTATGTATACCAAAGGAATAACGCATGAGCGCCCTCGTAATTGGTGACATGGCCCCTGATTTTACGTTGCTGGACGATGCTGGTCAATCAGTGACGCTTTCGCAATACCGCGGCCAGCGCGTCGTTATCTTCTTTTATCCCAAAGACGACACACCTGGATGTACGACACAGGCATGTGGCTTTCGCGATAACCACCAGGCCTTGATGGCAGCTGGAGCTGTCGTGCTTGGCATTAGCCCAGACGACGTCAAATCGCACGCCAAATTCAAACAAAAGTTCAGCTTGCCGTTTCCACTGCTGGCCGACACAGATCATACCGTGTGTGAAGCATATGGCGTTTGGGGCGAAAAAAGCATGTACGGCAAAAAATATATGGGAGTAACCCGCAGCCATGTGGTGGTAGGAGCTGATGGTACGTTGGTCGATGTCCAAATCAAAGTCAGCCCCGAAGAGAGCGTATCACGCGCCATCAAACACATCATCAACTAACGGAGCACACGTCGGTACAAAGGAGTATGTCATGACACATCGCACGATGACTGGTGAGAGCACACGCCGCTTGCGCTGGATTGTTACATTACAGGGTGGACTTGATGCCTTGTTGCGCCACCGCAACGATACACTCGTCGCTGGTAGCGTGCCGTGGTATACCACGCCAGGGAGTAGTGCATTTGCTACACCTGCGGTCTTTGTTGCCGTCGGCGTGAGCCGTGGCGAACGCACAGCCTACCGTCAATGGGAAGAACATAACATTGCACCACAAGTGGTATTTGATGTACTCGCACCAGGTACAAGCATGGTCGGCGTGTGTCGGCAACTCAAGTTTTATGAGCGCGCAGGCGTCGAAGAGTACTACATGTATGACCCAGATGCCGGTGAGTATCTCGGCTGGCTCCACAATGGTGTTACCTTCGAAGAGATACCAACGCTCAACGGCTGGGCGAGTCCTCGCCTTGGCATTATCTTCGGGGTACACGAGGGTGAGCTCACGCTGAGTCGCCCCAATGGCGAGCGCTTCTTGTCCTATGTTGAGTTGGCCGAGGTTGCCGAGCGCGATCGTGAGCGTGCCAACCAAGAACACGAGCGCGCCGAGCAAGAGCGCTCACGTGCAGACTACCACGCATCCCGCGAAAAGATGCTGTTGGCCCGGCTGCGTGCCCTCGGCTTTAATCCTGATGACGTGACGTCGGATAATTTTTCGGTCAGCATTGATACCAGCGAGCAGGCAGCTGTCGAATAGCTGTAGAGGCGAGTTTCTTGCGCAAACAACCGCCCCACCGAGTTCAATTGAACTCGGTGGGGCGGTTGTTGTTATTGTTTGCCAGTGCGTTGATGCCGTGGTCGTGATTGCCACGAACGATGACTGAGCGCGCTCTCAATGGCAGCCTCATCAATCATGAACCCTTGCAGTGATACCTGAAGCGGGATACCCTGTGATTGAGCCCACTGGCAGAGTTGTGTCTGACTAATGCGACAGCGTTGCGCGGCCTCGGCGACTGTAATACGTGTATGGTGACGTAGAGTGTGGTGGATCACTGCGTTGAGTCCAGGCCATGCAGTATCGTTGTTCATCAGCATGCTCCTTTAACCAATCCAAAAGTGTCTCACGACGACAGCGCCAACTATGTGCCCCTACAAAACTCGTCCCCGGAAGCGCATCAGCAGACCACAACTGCATCAACCACACCTGCGGTACATCACAGTAGCGAACCACATCAGTCATGGTTAGCACCTCCGGCAAAATATGCACGCCACCAGCGCGCACAATGTGTTGCAATCCGACCTCGTAGTAGTCAATCGACGCACTATGCATACGCGACTCCTTTTTTGCAACAATTCGGCTTAGCCAAGGGGAATACACGCATACTACCCTTTCATGCGTGCACTGTATATCCCCCATACCCTATGATTTTATATCCCCCATTTTGGGAAATATCACAAATTGGGGAGGTATTCGAGTGAATACCTCCCATCACAGCCTATTTCTGGAACTTGATTATGCCTCGGTTGTTGATGGAGATGTGATTCCTAATCCCATCACGAATAACACCCCCATCACCCCCGCAGTCACTAACATAGCCATTGCATATCCACTTGTAGCGTCTCCATATTGTGCGGCAACAGTGGACATCATCGTGGCACCTATCATTTGCCCCACGCTAATTGTAATGGTCAGCATAGCTTGTGCAGGCGCACGCTCAGCTGGCGTCGCCTCACCGAGCATCATGTAGCGCAAAGCCGCACCTAACAACACTGCAATCCCCAATCCAAACAGTATTGAGAAACCATAGAACCACATCATGGATGTCGGCCATAGACCCAATACAACTAATCCTGCAACCATCAATACAATTCCCGTCAGTACTACTGGTTTTGCGCCAACTTTATCAAGCATACGACCTGATGCTGGTGAAGCAACGGCCATGGCCAATACGAGCGGTATCAACTGAAAACTCGCCGTTGATTCACTCATGCTATAGGCACTGACCAATAATGACGGAATATACAGCGTCACTGCCTCGGCAATCCCAGCGCCAAATGCAAGTGCCAAAATGACCACAATCTGCCAACGTCTCAGCAAACTCAATTGCACCACCGGGTCAGCTGCGCGACGCTCAACAACGATGAGTATCGGCACAAGTACTGCAGCCACGATGAGCGCTACCATGCCACGTTCGAGACCCTGCAAACCAAGTGCAAGTGCAATCAGCATTCCACTTAGTACGATGCTCCCTAACCAATCAAACGGAGCTCCCTGTTGACCACCGCCAGCGGGGAGTAACCGCAAACCAAGTCCCATGATCAGCAATACGATTGGCACATTAACCCAAAACAACCATGGCCACCCAAACAACAATAAAACACCGCCAATGATTGGCCCGATAAGAAACGCAATACCAAACACAGCACCAATCAACCCAAGGGCACGCCCGCGTTGCTCAATAGGGAACACATCGCCTACTACCGCACTCGCTACCGGAAAAATACCGCCGGCACCAAACCCCTGGACGGCACGCCCGATCAACAAAATCGTCACATCTGTGGCAGTTGCAACAATGACCGATCCAATCCCAAAAATGACGATGCTCGTCAAAAAACTGATGCGACGACCATATCGATCTGAGGATTTGGCGAGCAACGGCGTTGCAACAAGATTGGCCACGATATAAATCCCAAAAATCCATGCCCCAGTAGTCACATCCATGCCTAGTTGACTTTGCATTGCCGGCAACGCTGGTCCCGTTACCGCAATATCCATCGCAGCCATTAACACACCTAAGAAGAGCACCAAGAGTAACTGATTTCGCTCTCGCGCCGTCATCTCCATCTCATCCCTCCACACTGACTGACCGGTCGGTCAGTATACCACATATTTCTCAGCATCTATGCTATGCTTGAGCTATTGGTATTCTTTATAAGGCAAAAGGGGAGACCGATGCTTGATCCACGCATGACACAGCTTGCCGAGCTATTAGTGAGTCACTCTATGCGAGTGCAACCAGGCGAAAAAGTCTTAGTCGAAGCATTCGACATCCCAAGTGAGATGACTGTTGCCCTCATCCGTGCAGTCGCAAATGTTGGCGGTCACCCATTGGTGAGTACATACCAGCAATCAGTCTTACGTGCACTCTACCAATCAGCCACGCTCGAACAGATGCAAACAATCGGCGCAGTAGAGCGTGCACGCATGGAGGCTGTCCAGTGTTATGTAGGCATGCGCGGCTCACACAACACCACCGAGATGAGTGATGTACCGCGCGAGCGCATGGATTTGTATGAGAAGCACTGGTGGAACCACGTGCATAGCGCTGTCCGTGTCCCTCATACCAAGTGGGTGGTCTTGCGCTGGCCGACACCATCGATGGCACAGTCTGCCGGCATGAGCACTGAAGCGTTCGAAGATTTTTATTTTAATGTCTGTACCGGTGTCGATTACATTGCCATGCAAAAAGCGATGGAACCACTCGAGGCTTTAATGCGTCGCACCGATCGTGTGCATATCAAAGGGCCAGGCACTGATTTACGTTTTAGTATTAAGGGGATTGGTGTGGTGCCATGTTATGGTGAGCGCAACATTCCAGATGGTGAGATTTATACCTGCCCAGTAGTCGACTCAGCCGAAGGGTATGTCACCTATAATTGTGAGTCGCTTTATCGTGGAACGGTATTTAGCAATGTGCGTTTTGAATTTGCCCAAGGCAAAATCATCAAGGCAGATGCAGGTGCCAATACTACCAAGCTGAATGAGATTTTGGATGCCGATGCCGGTGCGCGATATCTCGGCGAATGGTCGTTAGGCGTCAACCCATATATCACCAATCCAATGCGTGACACCTTGTTTGACGAAAAGATTTCTGGATCATTCCATCTCACGCCTGGGCAATGCTACAAAGAGGCATCAAACGGCAACAACAGCCAGATTCACTGGGACTTGGTGTCACGCCAAGATCCAGCAGTCGGTGGTGGCGAGATTTGGTTTGATGACGTACTCATTCGCAAAGACGGGCGCTTTGTCATTCCTGAGTTGCAGGGACTCAATCCCGAGGCGCTCAAGCG
>CAYXXK010000001.1:100571-114479 GCA_964469045.1 uncultured Klebsiella sp. | reverse complement strand
CTAAGACAGACAGATGCACACAGCGGCCGGTGGGATTATGCCCACCGGCCGCTGTGTTGATGAAGAATGAATGACTATTCTTCGGTCGTCTCTTCGACGGCTTCGTTCTTTGCAGCCTGCTCAGCCAACATCTTGGCGATTTCTTCAGGTTGCTTGAGGCTAAGACCCATGCGCTGGCGCTGGCGGTCAAGGCTAATGATACGTGCAGTAATCATCTGGCCAGTCTGAAGCTTATCGCGGGGGATGACGGCATTCTCATCATCAATCTCGCTAGCATGAATCAAACCTTCAACGGCGTCCTCTACCTGCACGAATGCCCCACACGGAGCAACATTGGGGACGGGGCCGCGGACTTCTTGACCAATGGTATAACGCTGCTCAATGGTGTCCCATGGATTGGGTTGCAAGCGGCGCAAGCTAAGACCGATGCGCTCACGGCTGGCATCGATTTCGATGATCATGACTTGTACTTCTTGGCCAGGTGACAACACCTCACGTGGGTGATTGACACGCTGCCATGAAAGCTCTGAAATGTGGGCCAAACCATCGGCACCACCAAGATCAATGAACGCACCAAAGTTAGTGAGCTGGTTGACGCGGCCACTGAGCACATCGCCTTGTTGGAGCTCTGAGAGCAAGCGATGCTTCTGGGCCTTGCGCCATTCTTGGGTGGCCAAACGCTCTGACAAGACCAAGCGATTGCGCTCGCGGTCAACTTCGATAACCTTAAGCGGAATTGTTTGACCGACCATGCGCTGGAGTGCGTGTTGGCGCTCCTCGGCGGCCGTGCGACCATGCAACTGAGCAACTTGTGACGCAGGCACAAAACCGCGGATACGGTTGAACTGCACCAACAAACCACCCTTGTTGCAGCCGATAACGGCTGACTGTACGATGCCACTCTCGGCTTGGAGCTGGATGGCTTCTTCCCAGTCACGAGCCACTTGCACCATACCCACCGAAAGGACCAACTCACCGTCGCGGTTCTCGGGATCTTGCACATACACCTGGAGCGTATCACCGACCTTAAGCGTCGTGGTGAAATCATCGCCCATGGAGCGCAAATCACCGAACGGGATGATGCCTTCGCGCTTTGAACCAATCGATACCAGAATAGAATCTGGCTCGATCTTCATAATGACGCCTTCACGCACCTCACCACGCTGCGGACGAGCATAATCGTACTCGTTTAGTAGTTGCGTCCAATCGAAATTTGTGTCGTGACCCTGACTCATGCTGGAGATTCTCCTCAGCCCAAAACCACTAGCTGAACTCGCCGCGGTACGTTGTTCAGACGCGAATATCATGGCACAAAACAAGCGCCCGAATGAATCCGGACGCTAATGTCCCGCGGATTTTTACCTAGAAAATTATACTCGCTTTGTACGACATATGTCAACTATGACGTTAGCACTCATGATGACCCACAATGAATCAGGTATACTGAACCACACAGCAAAAGGATGCGCTATCCATGGCAATTATTTTTGTATTTATCGATGGCATTGGTCTCGACCGTGCACATGCACACAACCCATTTGCCCATACACCTCAGCCCCATCTTGAGGCAGCCATTGGAGGTCCATTGATTCGTGATTCTATCACCTATCAACCACAGCGCCATGTCCTCCTCAAATCACTCGATGCTACGCTCGGCGTGCCTGGTTTGCCACAGAGTGGCACCGGTCAAACAGCATTGTTTGCGGGAATTAATGCTGCACAAGTAGTGCAACGCCATCAAACACACTTCCCTCCAACTGTACTGCATGACACACTTCGTCAGCGGAGTATCTTACAACGTGGACGGAGCTACGGCTCGAGTGCGTTTGCAAATGCATTTGATGAAGGATTCTGGCAAGCTATTGCCATGCGTAAATTACGCAAATCAGCGAGCGTCATTGCGGCCGAAGGTGCCGATGTGTATTTTCGTACACAACACGATTTGGCCGCAGGTCAAGCACTCTCATGGGATATTACCAACCATGTAATGCATCAGCGACATCCCGATCTTATCCAACCAATTACCCCATTTACGGCAGGTGTGCACCTTGGATTATTAGCGCACGCACACACCATCACGTTGTATGAAACGTTTCTAACAGACTTAGTAGGCCATGGTCGTACAGACGTTGATGCAACAGAGGTTGTCACGCGAATTGACGGACTGATTGGCGGAATCCTGCATGTCCGTCGACCGCACGACACATTGGTCATCTCGAGCGATCATGGAAACTTCGAATGCCCTCACGAAAAAAGCCATACCACCAATCCTGTGCCCCTATTGGTTGTTGGTCCTGCTTGTGATACACTTCACCACATAAACGATATCAGTCAAGTCGCCGATGCTCTTGAAGTTGCAATGACGCACGCCTAAAGGATACAAACCATGCGTGTGGGAGTCTTCTACAATCCGTTCTCTGATACTAGTGTACGCTTCTCAGAGGCTGCAGCAGATTGGTTGCGAGCACGCGGTCTCGATGTATGGCGTGGCGCATCGCATCTAGGCCGTGAGAATACCGCAATCGACTGTGTCGATCTCGTGGTTGCAGCCGGTGGTGACGGTACAGTCCTACGCGCAGCGCGTTTGGCAGAACGATGCGGGGTTCCCATTTTGCCAGTGGCACTCGGCCGACTCAACTTCATGGCCGAACTTGAGCCCGATACCTTTTATGACGGCATCGCCACGGTGCTTGACGGTGGCGGATGGCGTGACGAACGCACCATGATTGAAGGAACCGTCCAACATGTTGATGGCAGCCCTACTGTTGAATTTTTGGCGCTCAACGAGATCGTCGTCGCTCGTCGTGATATCAATCGAATTATCAACGTCGATGTGCGTCTGTATGACTCGCATCTGACCACCTACCATGCTGATGGTGTTATTGTATCAACCGCCACGGGATCCACTGCATATGCCCTCTCTGCAGGTGGTCCAATCGTTGATCCGCGTTCACGCAACATCATCCTCGTCCCAATCGCAGCACATATGACCAGTATCAAATCGCTCGTTTTGGATGATGACGCAACCATGCAACTCACATTGCGTGGACGGCATAGCGCAGCAGTATACGCCGATGGCGATGATCACCATCCAATGCAAGAGGGCGATACCGTCACCATCAAACGCTCAAACCGTACGTGTACATTTGCACGGGTCTATCCACCAAGCACGTTCTACGCACGCATGACACAACGCTTACGCCGCGATTAACTCATCGTAGTGCAACACCCTCATCCCATATGCGTGGTGTTAATCGAGTATCCCTATAGTGATTGGAATTCTTTGCTAGAGCGCTTGCGCGAATTTAACGCAGGCGCTTCGTTTTTGATAAGTGACTGCTCGACCATCTCCAAAAAGACGCGCCGATCGCTGGCTTTCACAATGGCCTGCTCGTGCGCCCGAGCGAGCGCCACGGGATAGCCTTGGCCTCGCATCGCTTGATCATAGATAATTGCATGCACACGATCAAGTAACGATGCATCAGTGGCAACCCACTTGGGGATTTCGATACGTGCAATTTCGTCAGCGACTCGCATATAAAAGAAATGTATTTGATGTTCACCATAATACTCACGGTTTGCACGCGCTAACGATACATGCAACGGGCCACGTTGCCCATCTTTCAGACGATCCGCATAAATATCTGCATCGGCAAAATCATCTGCGATTGTGCATGATGGTTGCCGACCCGCAGCAACGTCGCTACATTTGTCACATATTGCACCCTTACGAGCTGGCACATCGACATCAGGACAGAGCATCAGACGAATCATGCCCATCATCTCGGGAGAGCGCGGACGGCTTATATACGATGCCACCGGGATTCGCCGTAATTGAAGTGCCGTCAGTGCATCAAGATACGGTGTAAGCAGCTGCTCGCGTACGGCATCCTCACTATTCGCCAAATTCCAACGCACTAAGGTACCATCTTGTAGTGCAAGTGAAGGCACCGACGCATCAATAAACTCATCCACCAAATCAACCAACGCCATTCCCTCGGAAGCATCACGCTTGGCGTTAAGGAGTTGCCCTTCGATGGGAACACGACGCATGCCATCGGTAATGTAGAGCTCATGATCGTGATACCCCAACGACGGCAACGCATTGAGGCGTGCCATTGGCTGGTCACCATAGCGCAAAAAAACACGCCCAATATTGATTAAGTAACAAATCGCCATACCATGACGCTCGACATCAAGTTGTGAGCCATCAGTAGCCACTAGCGCATAATTAGCAGGTATAGATGGAAGCTGGTGAATTGTATCAAACGTATCAACCACCGTCGATTGCAACCAAACGCTCCGCTCACTCAACGTGACCGCATCATTCCAATGTGCTTCATGTCCCACATGTCGATCTATGAGCTGCTGGATTTTGCGACGCCGCACACGTCGTTCTGCAGAGCCATCGACAGCAAGTTTGGTCATGTCACGTACTTGATTGGCCAGTGTGATGACATCTAGTGGCATACTGCATCCTCCACCACACACTACAAAACAACACCACGCATCTGCATAGTAGTATTGTACTGCAACAGACACGCCCGACAGGAGAACTCCTGTCGGGCGTCTTTATGCGTCCTAAAGCACATACAACTACGTAACAGACCTTGTTCGTGACGCCAATATACTTACGGCGTCACAGTTGGCGTACGTGAGACCAAGGCGCCGAGCGATGAATCGCCAAAGGCAACCACATTAGAATCACGCAACCCTAGTACTGAGTTCACATATCCTGCTGCAAGTGCGCCAACTTTGCCGATGCCGTTTGGTATCTTGGCTTGGCCAAAGTTGTTGCGCCCCCAACCATACACCACGCCATCCCGCGTCAGTGCGAGTGAATACCCTACACCAGCACTGATGGCCACAACATCCTTCATGCCGTTGGGAAGCTTACATTGTCCCTCGTTGTTCCGCCCCCAACACACTACCGTACCGTCACTTTTCAGCGCAAGTGAATGATCAAATCCTGCAGCGACTGCCGTTACATTGACCAAATTCGCAGGTACGTTGGTTTGACTCCACGTATTTCGCCCCCATGCAAGCACCTTACCTGCTTTCACTGCAAGTGAGTGTGAATGACCAGCCGAAATCGCGCTGAGCCCTCTCTGAGCTACTGGCGGGGCGTCTCGTTGCTTAAAGTCGTTCCGTCCCCATATCACCAAGTCGCCGTTTGTCTTGATTGCCATCACATGCCCCAACCCAGCAGAAATTGTGTTAACGCCACTCAACGCTGTCGCAGGGATTGTCAACTGGCCGAAGTCATTTTTGCCCCATGCAAATACGCGGCCATCCCCTAATGCCACCGCATAATTTGAGCCGACTTCAACTTGATTCACACTTTTGTTGGCCATCCAACGTGGCAACGTCGCCTGACCATCGCGATTAAAACCCCATGTAACCATCGAACCGTTTTGAAGTACCGCCAAGGTAAACGATGCACCAACAGCCACGTCTCTTATGGCAAATGGATGTGGTGTCGGCGTAAACGTGTTGGTCGGCGTAAACGTGTTGGTCGGTGTAAACGTGTTGGTCGGCGTCGCCGTATCGGTTGGTGATGCCGTAAACGTCCGCGACGGCGTTACTGTCTTTGAGGGGGTGAATGTCAACGAGGGAGTTAATGTTTTTGAGGGAGTCAATGTCTGTGACGGGGTGAGCGTTGGCGTTGCAGTCGGATTCACGTTCGTAATAGTAAAGACCGCACCGTCAGACTTAAACGACCCATCACACGTAGGATCCGCAAAAATCCAATTATCCGTTCCACCATCCGTCAATCCCGTGGTCTCATCGATGAGTTCGAACCACGCATACTCACTCGCCTCATTCACCATATCATATGTGGGATTGAACGGAATGGTAATACCACCTACATCATTTGCCGGGAATATGCCGCCATCATAGTCGCCCGGAGGTACCGTAATCACCCAAATGTTGCTCCCAGTCGTGTGTGATACTGAAGCAGTACCATACGCCCCGGCATCGGCAGCACCCAACGTGAAGTCGGTATCACTGACAGCTGTGCCATCTTTCTTTTTGAGAACAAGCTTGGTTGTGCCAGTCACACGACCGTTGATACGGATATTGATGCTCCCATTTGATTGCTCGCCAATACTCGTGTCACGCGTCGAACCGAGGTCTGCAATAGGCGACAAACCAAGCTCAATTTTGTCGAGCAAATTACCAGCACCACCCGTAGGAAAAATGCCCTCAAATCCAATGTTAAATACACCATCCCAACCAGTAGCCGGTAACGTATGCGTGCCTGCATACACGCCCCATACGGTAGATACACCTGATGGGGATAACAACTGGTTGGTCACCCCAGTTGTATCTTCACTCTGCTGTATAACATTCGCAGCAGTTGCAACAAAACTCGTACCACTCACCTGTGTACCAATACGGATGATTTCGCGTGAATACGAATCTGCAGGAAGTGTTCCTGCTGTAGGTTTTGATGGAATACCCAGTCGAAACGACATCGTATGCGTCTCGCTGGGATTGCCGTTATGCCAAAACGAAAAATCAAACGATTCACCACTCGTGACACACAATTTTTGATACAAAAATGATGCATGATCAGCATTTAATGATGCATAATAATTGCCATCGGGCGCAGTAGTAAAGCGATTCAGTTCAATTACACGCGCTGATCCTGTACCAAACGTCACACTTCCATTATTACATTTCTCATACATTGGCGCATGGGAGGTAAACCATCCGTTCAGTGATGCCTCACTCAAGTATGTCCATGTATTCACATTAATCGCACATGTGGTCGTCACATTCTCAAATGATGTATTCGCCATTGTACGTACGCCAGCAACGCCTGTGGCAGAGGGATTCGATGTAGTAGGAATAACTCGTGGACTCGTTTGGGCAAAACTCACCGTAAATTGCATCAAAAACAATACGATGACCACTGCCAGACCTACCCGTTTTCGCCATCTCCGCATATACAACCTACCTATTCAATGGGCGTGCTCATGCACACATACAACAACATGTGGAAAACATTATTGTTCTCGCACAATCTACGAATATCTGTAGTATATATGTACACTTCAATCAACGAAATGACATTTTGATATCAACATATGATATCGCATGATATTTTTACCTATTTTCATCATTACCAGTAAATTGTTAATAAAAAGAAAAAATAAACTTATGGAAGCACGAACCGGTCAAGGATTATCTCCTTAACCGGTTCGTGCTATTAGCCAGAAAACGCCTATGTGCTTAACGCGTCACAGTTGGGGTACGCGAGACCAATGCACCTAGTGATGAATCACCAAATGCAATGACATTTGCATCGCGCATACCAAGTACTGAGTTCACGTAGCCTGCCGCAATCGCACCAACTTTACCGATGCTGTTTGGCACAGCTGATTGGCCAAAGTTATTTCGTCCCCAGCCATAGACCACACCATCACGTGTCAATGCGAGTGAATACCCTACACCTGCGCTAATGGCGATGACGTCTCTCATGCCGTTTGGAAGTCGGCATTGTCCTTCGTTATTCCGTCCCCAACATACGAGTGAACCATCGCGTTTAAGCGCCAACGAATGGTCAAATCCAGCTGCGACTGCCGTGACATTCGTCAAGTTAGCGGGCACATTTGTTTGGTTCCACGTGTTGCGTCCCCAGGCCAGTACTCGTCCTCCCTTGACTGCAAGTGAATGCGAATGACCAGCGGATATGGCTGACAAACCGCGACGTGCAGCGAGGGGAGCCTCTCGTTGCTTAAAGTCGTTTCGTCCCCAGATCACCAAGTCGCCGTTTGTTTTGATGGCCATCACATGGCCCAATCCAGCCGAAATTGTATTAACGCCACTCAACGCCGTTGGCGGAATTGTTAACTGACCAAAGTCATTTTTGCCCCAACCAAACACACGGCCATCGCGACTCAATGCAATTGCATAATTCGATCCGACCTCTACTTCATCAATAAGCTTTGTTGCAATCCAACGCGGTAATGTGGCTTGCCCTTCACGATTGAAGCCCCACGTCACTTGTGTACCGTTGTTCAAGACCGCCAACGTAAACGATGCGCCGACAGCGACATCTTTGATTGCAAACGGATGTGGCGTCGGTGTAAATGTCGGACTTGGAGTCATTGTTGGTGATGATGTAATCGATGGGGTCAATGTCGGTGTCGCCGTTGGATTGATGTTACGAATAGTATATACGGCACCGTCTGACTTGAACGAGCCATCACATGTTGGGTCTGAGAACGACCAATTACCTGTGCCGCCATTGGTGACCCCAACGGTTTCGTCGAGCAACTCAAACCACGCATACTCGTCACCTTCGGACTCCATATCAAACACTGGGATAACCGGAATGGTCAATCCACCGGTTCGATTAGATGGAAACAACCCACCATCATAGTCGCCAGGTGGCACGGTGATGACCCAGTTATCTGATCCACTCGTATGGGTGATAGTGGCATTGCCGTAGCGACCTGCAGTGGGGGTACCAAGCGTAAAGTCATCATCGCTTGTCGCAGTCCCGGCTTTTTTACGCAGAACAATTTTGGTAGTGCCACTCACACGACCATTGATGCGGATACGCAGTGTGGTTTGTGCTTGCTCGGTTACGCGTGTATCACGGGTTGATCCGAGATCCATCATAGGGCGTAGCCCTAGTGTAATATTATCGAGGTCATTCCCATAGCCAATTGTGGGGAAGATACCCTCAAAACCGACGTTTCGCACACCGTTGTAGCCGGTGCTTGGCAATGTATGTCGACCAGAATAGACAGCCCATGCCGATGATGGGCTAAGAGTTTCGATACGCGAGGAAGCAGCAGAGGTATCTGAGCTTTGCGCAGTAATTGATGCACTCGTAATCACATAAGATGATGCACTGGTCGTGGAGCTCACTCGCATGATTTCGCGCTCGTAGGTATCGGCTGGTAATGTGCCTGGAGTTGATTTTGCAGGGATGCCGAATCGAAACGACATGATGTGCGTCTCAACACGTTCATGGTTGTGCCAAAATTCGAAATCAAACGATTCACCGTTCTCAAAACACAATTTTTGATACAAAAATGACGCATGATCAGCGTTCAACGACGCATAGTAGTCACCATCTGGTACAGCAGTAATACGATTTATCTCGATGACACGGTCAGTAGTGACGCCAAAATTCGCCGCATTACATTTTTCTTGCCAAGGAGCATGTGATGAAAACCAACCATTTAATGAGCTTTCACTGAGATATGCCCAGTTGCCAAGCGCGACAGTACATGATGAATCAACCGTCTCAAACGACGGATTGGCCATTGTGCGCGATCCCTGATTACCGTTGCCGACTGGATTTGATGTCGTTGGTATTGTACTTGCCAAAACCGTTTGAGCGGGCACAATACTACCCATGATTGTGATAATAACTGCCATTACCAATCCAAACCCACGCACGGTCCACTGCCTTGTTCGCATCCAAAAAACTCCTTACCATACTATGTTTGCTTACACTGCGCATGCAAATGACCGAACACACCACGATTGTGAATATTTCTATAGGGGTGCGCATGGAGACAAACAAACATGTGAAATTGTTAATTAATTTAACAATTTACAGAAAAAGTGTATTCTTTTCCACTTTATCATATCGATTTTACCAATTCAACATTAACTGAAATAATTCTTTCAATAAAGGGTAAATCGTAATACGAGAATAAATAAGTGAGAAACAAAAATTAATGATTGATTACACGAATCATAACAAGATGAATGATTGACGACAACATGCCCCTAGAGTATGATAGTGAGAATATATTTCGCACCTGACGCACGCAGGAGGGTTTTGTGACTATCGATTGGGCTGACAAGTTTGCCCGTGAAGCACTAACGTTTGACGATGTTTTGCTTATCCCAGCCGCATCGGATGTATTGCCCGCAACAACCAATGTCAGTACATGGTTGACTCGTGGTATTCGGATGAATATACCACTTGTCAGTGCCGCCATGGATACAGTGACAGAGCACCGTTTGGCCATCGCGATGGCGCGTGAGGGCGGCATTGGCATCATCCACAAAAATTTGTCGATTGATGATCAAGTCGAGATGGCGCGCAAAGTGAAGCGATCCGAAAATGGCATGATTACTGACCCCATTACGATGCCACACGACCGTACCGTCGGCGATGCACTCGACATGATGGCCGAGTACCGCATCTCAGGTATTCCCATCACCACACACAACGGCGATTTGGTTGGCATTGTCACCAATCGTGACTTACGCTTCGAGACCGATCGTTCACGGCCAATCAGCGAGTTGATGACCGGCGAAGAACTTGTTACCGTCCCCGAAGGTACCACGCTCGAACAGGCCAAAGAATTATTGCACAAACACCGCATTGAGAAGGTATTGGTGGTTGATAACAACGGACGCTTGTCAGGCATGATCACCGTCAAGGACATCATGAAGCAAATCGAGTACCCGAACGCCTGCAAAGACGAGCAAGGGCGATTGCGCGTTGGTGCAGCCATTGGCATCAGCGGTGACTTCTTGCAACGCGCCGAGGCCCTGATCAAGGTGGGCGTTGATGTACTGACGATTGACACAGCACACGGTCACTCCAAGGGTGTTCTTGAGGGTATTCTCAAAGTGCGCGAGCATTTCCCCAACGCCCAACTCATCGCTGGAAACATCTCAACTGGCGAGGCTGCCCGTGCCTTGTGTGAGCGCGGTGTCGACGGCATCAAAGTCGGCCAGGGACCTGGCAGCATCTGCACGACTCGCGTCGTGACTGGTGCAGGTATGCCGCAGATTACGGCGATTTCGGAGTGCACTAAGGTGGCAGACATGTTTGGCATTCCAGTCATCGGCGATGGTGGTATCCGCTATAGCGGCGACATCACCAAGGCTATCGCCGCCGGTGCCCAATCGGTCATGCTCGGGTCGCTCTTTGCAGGTACTGACGAGAGCCCTGGCGAGACGATTTTGTATGAAGGTCGGAGCTACAAGGTCTATCGCGGCATGGGGTCGATTGATGCCATGCAAAAAGGCGGCGGAGAACGCTATTTCCAGACAACCCGCGAGAGCCGCAAGATGGTGGCTGAGGGTATTGTTGGACGAGTCCCGTTCAAGGGGCCTGTTGGCGACACTGTGTACCAGCTTGTCGGCGGCTTGCGCGCTGGCATGGGCTATGTGGGCGCAGCAACGATCGATGAGTTACGCATCAAGGCGCGCTTTAATCGCATCTCGATGGCGAGCTTGACCGAGAGTCACCCACACGACATCACCATTACCAAAGAGGCACCTAACTACGAGCGCCGGTAGTCATTCTGTGCTATACACAACTGATTCACCCATGGGTACGCATACGACATGCGCAGACCGTGGGTGAATCATTTATGATGACAACATCGCACAACAGAAAGGGAATAGGTATGGAACAGCCACCACATATTGCCTCAAGTACACGCACGGCTACAAACATTATGGTAATTACAGGACTTATTCTTGTGGTATCCCTAGTGGGGAACGCAATCCTCGGCATAAGTGATCAATTCCCGATGCTAGTGCCACTCTGGTGTGTACTGGTGATTGGCGGTTCATTGTATCTCTTGGCCTACCAAGAACAAGTCCCTGATGTGTCACACGTCATTCAACGAGCAACTGTCATCGACAAATATACTGCAGGTCGACCTGTCTTACCCAACATGCTGTATGCCGTCACCGACACCATCACTACTGATGCGCCCATCAACGATGCACCTGATCACCGTGGCGGCAATTATGTGGTGCTTGAGCGGATTGTTGAGGAGTTATACCGCGAAAATGACTCGTCAGATGATCATATGCGCACTGTCTGGAAGGAACTTGCACGCGAGTCAATCTTCGCCGACCCGGTACGCATCGGCACATACACGTTCACGCCAACCACAGAACTCTTGAGTACGATGCCGTATCAAGACCTCGCTGCTGACCCCGTTCTTGAAGAGCGCGAAGCAGTTGAAGTCGACAAAAAGTACATTTACTCCCGCGGACCACTCCTCTTCAGGCTTGGCCATTTCGGCATTGCTCCCGGCGATAAACGCATCTCATACCGTGCAGTAGCAAGCAATCAACAAGCCACACTCATCGGTGTACCGGCAGGCAACAACACATTTACTGAGTTCATCTCTGATACCGGTCTTACGTTGCACCAGTTGTTTGCCGGGACGTTGAATGATGCGGTCAACACGATGCGCAATGAATTTGTAAAATCACGCCGCCAAACACGCATTGTGATCTCTATCGCACAACTCATCGCTTGGTACGTGCTCTGCGGCATGATTGATATAGGCACACGACTCGCCTGGGGTGAAAACGCACTCTATGTGAATCTTGCGGTTGGCGCTATCGGTGCAATTGCCAGCGTCATCATCGTGAGCGTGCTCTATGACCCCATCAAAAGCACCTAGTTCAACAAAAACGCACCGCACAGGATTACCTGTGCGGTGCGCGTGGATGCCACTTAGGCTACTGGCTCGACCGTATCAAACCCGGCTTCATTGATGGCGGCCACCAACGTAGGCTGTGGCGCGTTATTGTGCTCAACAGTGACCAATTTGGTAGGAATATCAACCTTGACGGCAGTCACGCCACTGACCTCTTTGACCTCGTTGGTGATGGCGCGTACACAATGGTCACACGAAATATCGGGCACATGAAATTGTGAAGTGGTCATTGACGTTCTCCTTTGTGGCAGTGTATTTCACAGAACTGCAAATGCAGTATAGAATGATGCTACAACGACGTCAATTACGACCAAAGACAACGAGGATCCCCATGACACAGGCCATTATTGGTGTCATCGGAGGCAGCGGGCTTTATAGCATGCCTGGCCTTACCGACATCGAAACCGTTCAACTGACCACGCCATACGGTGCTCCGAGCGACGCGTTTGTGATTGGCACTATTGCTGGTCACCGCGTTGCTTTTTTGCCGCGCCACGGCGTTGGACACCGCTACACACCGAGCGAGATTCCTGTGCGTGCCAACATGTACGGCTTTCGTATGCTCGGCGTACGTTCGTTGATTGCCGTCAGTGCAGTGGGGAGTCTGCGCGACGACTATGCACCCGGACACATCGTCATCCCGCACCAACTCTATGACCGCACCAAAGGTATTCGCCCAAGTACGTTTTTTGGCGAAGGCATCGTAGCACATGTGGCATTTGACAAACCATTTGACACTGAGCTGAGCAATCGCCTCGAGATAGCAGCCCAAGCAGCGGGTGCCACCTACCATCGCGGGGGGACCTATGTCTGTATGGAGGGGCCACAGTTTTCAACACTCGCCGAGAGCAACGAAAATCGCCGGCGAGGGTTTGATTTGATTGGCATGACCGCCCTCCCCGAGGCCAAACTTGCCCGTGAGGCCGAAATGGCCTATGCCATGCTCGCTCTTGTCACCGATTACGACTGCTGGCACCCTGACCACGATGCGGTCACCGTTGAGACGGTCGTTGCCACCATGCACGCCAATTCGGCGATGGCACAGTCGATTATCAGTCATGCGATCCCGCTGATTGGCGATGGCTTCACCAGCCCGGCTCACAGCGCACTCGCAAGCGCAATTATGACGGCGCCACAGACCATCCCTGCCGAGCGTCTCGCCCAATTATCATTATTACTCGATCCCTACTTTAATAAGAAATCATAGCCATGACGAGTACCACCAAGCCTGTTGCCATGAGTATCATGGCCCACCCAGATGATGCTGAGTTCAGTAGTACTGGCACCTTGATGACCTGGATCAACGAAGGGTTTGACGCCTACATCTGCGTCATCACTGACGCCTCGGCCGGCGGCCCAGACGAAGCAACTGATTTAAGTCCAGCAGAGCGCCAGAAAACGGTTGATACGCGCAAAGCCGAACAACAAGAGGCAGCCAGACGCATGGGACTCAAAG
>CAYXXK010000001.1:81299-100561 GCA_964469045.1 uncultured Klebsiella sp. | reverse complement strand
GTCGGCTTTATCCGACGCTCCAATTACGGCGCGACATCGTGCGTGTACTGCGCACCTACAAACCGACGCGCGTCATCTGTCAATCCCCGGAGCGTTACTGGGGCGTGCCCCTCGGCATCGCCCGGTATCATCCCGATCATATTGCAGCAGGTACGGCCACGTTGGCGGCGTTGTATCCAGCTAGCCAGAACCCTTGGGACTTCCCTGAACTCATGACGCAAGAAGGACTCTTGCCCCACAAGGTCAAAGAGATTTATATCGTTGGTACGCCACAACCCAACATCGCAATCGACATTAGCGCTGTCTTTGAGCGCAAGCTGCATGCACTCCATGCGCATGCGAGTCAAGTCGGTGCCGAAAATCCCGAGCTTGATGCACGTATGCGTCAATGGTCCACAGAGTTGGGCGAGAAGTATGGATTACCGATGGCCGAAGTCTTTCATCGAACGGAGAACCCCTAATCATGTTCAAGGCAGAGTTCCGCACCCCCGAGGCACGACGTGGTTTCATCCTCATCACATTAACCACGTTATTGGCGAGTTTTGCCATGTCGGGGCAACACGCCATCGTCACCAACTTCTTCCGTGATGTGTTACTACTCGAGGGTCCACAATTCGGCTATATCACGGCCATCCGCGAGATTCCCGGCTTTTTGATTCTGTTTTTGACGGCACTCTTCTATCGCTTATCATTGCCACGCTTAACCACACTTGCGCTGATGACCTTGGCATTGGGCTATGCGCTGTTCAGTATCGCCACTGACTTTGCCACCGTTGCTCCATGGGTAATCGTCAGCTCAATGGGCTATCACACCTGGCTCCAAACCCAACACGCCTTGGCGATGAGCACCACTACCGAGGACAAGGCTGGCACCGTGCTTGGTACCGTCACCGCACTCGGTAATCTCGGTGGGTTGTTAGCTATGGTATTGATGGCACTCGGATTCCAATATGGGTGGTTCGATTTCACGAGTGCCTTTTATCTGCTTGGACTTGCAGCGGCCGCCGCCGGCGTGGCTATTTTTGCCTTCCCCAACCTCAAAGACGGCATCCCTCACCCAGCTGAGAGCAAGCGCGAGCCGATTGTCATCCACAAGGATTATCGCTTTTATTACATGCTAAATTTGCTTGACGGTGGCCGTCAACAGATTTTCTTTTCGTTTGGATTGTATGTGTTAGTCGAAAACTACGATCTAAGCGTCAGTCAATTGACCATGCTCTTGATTGCAGTCAACATCATCAACACGTTGCTTGGGCGCCGCGTCGGCAAACTGATCGATCGCTATGGCGAGCGTCCGATGCTAGCGGCAGCCAATGTGTTGTACGTAGTGGCATTGACAGGGTATGCGTTTGTCAACAACATCTGGATTGTGTTGGCGTGCTATACGATTTATAGCATCATCTTCCCAATTTCGTGGATTGGGGCCAACACCTACCTACGCAAAGTAGCCTCACAAGCCGATATTGCGCCATCGATTGCCATGGGATTGACCATGCAACACGTAGCGGCGGTAATTGTGCCATTGGCAGCTGGGTATATCATGAACTTCTACGGCTACCAGATTCCATTCGCCATTGCGATGGTCTTTGCGGTGATTACCATGGTTTCAACGCGCTACATTGACCCAGCGAGCCAAAAGTCGAGCAGTCGCTTGGCTGAAGAAGCTGCACGAGCCACTGCCTAATTCTGTTACCCCATCGGTCGCACGGTGCAGGGACAAGCCCTGCACCGCATACCAATCGTCGCAAAGGAGCTGAACGATGACTGCAACCCCAAATCTCATCATCCACAACGGCACCATTCTCACGATGGCGCACGACAAACCCCAAGTCCAAGCGGTAGCCACGCTCAACGGCCGCATCATCGCCACCGGTGCCGACCACGAGATTCTGCCACTGGGTGGCCCCGGCACCAAAATAATCAACCTCAATGGAGCCATGGTGGTACCCGGGCTTAATGATGCCCACAATCACATGCTCGAGGTCGGTATCAAGATGACGCGCATTGCGCTTGATGAGTGTAAGTCACTCGAAGAGATGCGCAATTTGATTGCCGATGCCGCCAAGAATACACCTCCTGGCAAGTGGATTATTGGCGAAGGGTGGAACGAGTCGTTTTTGAAAGAAAACCGCCCGCCAACCTGCCGTGACATCGACGCTGCCACCGATCAGCATCCCGTCATGCTCAAGCGCTTTTTTAATATGGACACGGTCAACAGCGTGGCCCTCAAATTGGCGGGCATCGATGCCAACACGCCTGACCCAGCCGGTGGCTCGATTGAGCGCTATAGCGACGGACATCCCAACGGTATCTTGCGCGCATCGGCCAAGTTACTCTGCCGCAACTTGTTGCCGGCTGTAACCCAAGATGAGGCCATTTTGGGTATTGAGAAGGCCTCAACCACCTATCTCAGCTATGGTATCACCAGCATCCAAGAGCCCGGATTGTACCCATGGGAGATGCGAGCATACATGGGCGCACACCGCGCCGGGCGCATGCACGTACGCACCTCATTGATGCCTTCGTGGCACGGGTTCCGCGAAGAAGAGATTGAGGCCGAGCTCGATGATCGCGCCGCCAATCTCGGCTTGTGGAGTGGGCTCGGCGACGACATGTTACGTCTGACTGCCCTCAAGATGGCGGTCGACGGTGGCACGACCAGCCGCACCGCCTGGATGTTCAAGCCGTTTATTGGCGAAAGCGTCGTACGTGATTTCAACCGCCTCAATCCGGCCGACTTGCGCCGCTACTTTGCCCGAGGGCATGCGCTAGGGTGGGACATCGGCATTCACGCCATCGGCGACCGTGCACATCACGAGTCAGCCATGGCCTTTGCTGACACGATTGCCGCCAATCCGCACGAGCATCGGCACAACTTGATTCATGCCTACTTCGCTACCGAGGAGTCGTTGCAGGCGATGGCCAAATACCAGATTGGCGCGGTGATTCAGCCGACGTTTATCTACTTCGAGGGTGACGACTTGTTCCGCGATGTCGGCGAGGAATTGGCACATCAATACAAACCAGCTCGCACGTACCTCGACCGTGGCATCCCGATGATTGCCTCGAGCGACATTCCGAGCACCTTCCACTACAATCCGTTCATCAGCTTGTATAGCTTGGTAACGCGCAAGACGCACAAGGGCACGGTGATTGCGCCACACGAGGCAATCAGCCGTGAAGAGGCGTTGCGATCATACACGGCTACGCCAACGTGGTTGACGCGTGAAGAGCATCTCAAGGGCAAGATTCAGCCGGGCATGTTGGCTGATATGGCGGTGCTTGATCGCAACTATTTGACGTGTGACGCCGAAGAGATTCTGCAAATCAAGGTCAACATGACGATTTTGGGTGGTCAGGTCGTGTACGAGCGATAGTATTGTCATTTAGTTTTCAAAAGGGACAAGCGCCATGCTTGTCCCTTTTTTGTATGTATCTCACCGGCAAACAAGGGCAGATAGCCTATGTTTATGCTATACTTTTGCTGTACGTTTGTCTAACAGACGTTCGCAAAGGAGAGGTTGTATGCCAGTCATTCCAAGTGTTGTTGAGCGCACGCCGCGCGGCGAACGTGGGTGGGATCTCTACTCACGCTTGCTCCAAGAGCGTGTCATCATGTTGGGGAGCGCAATTGACGACGAGATTGCCTCGTCGATTGTGGCCCAGCTTTTATACCTGCAGCATCAAGACCCCAAGCGCGATATTTGGTTCTACATCAATAGCCCAGGTGGCAGCGTGCGCGATGGCTTAGCCATCTACGACACGATGCACATCATCGCCCCAGACGTCAACACGGTGTGTATCGGGCGTGCCGGCAGTATGGCAACGATTTTGTTGGCCGGTGGCACCAAGGGCAAGCGCTTTGCACTGCCCAACTCGACAATCCACTTCCACCCAGCAGGTGGTGGCGCTCAAGGGTACGCACCGGATGTTGAGCGCATGGTGCAAGAGTTGTTGCGGTTGCAGACGGTCGGTAACGGGTTGCTCGCCGGTGATACAGGGCGCACACCCGAGGAGATTACGCGAGACTTCAGCCGTGATCGATTTATGACACCGCAAGAGGCCAAAGAATACGGCTTCATTGACGAGATCTTGCAGCTACCAGGTCGCTAACCAGTACGGTACATTGTCAAATGACAATGTACCGTCTGTGTATATTTGATCGATTCATGTGGACAGAGGAGTGCAGAAATGGGTTTACTCACCGGTAAGCGAGCCTTGATCATGGGCTTGGCCAACGACAATTCAATCGCCTGGGGTATCTCGAAGGCATTTCATGCCGAAGGCGCCGAGTTGTGCTTCACCTATGTCAACGAGGCCATCGAAAAGCGCGTGCGCCCACTGGCCGCCAGCCTTGGATGCGATTTCGTCATCCCCTGCAATGTTGACAGCGACGCCGACATCGAGCAGATGGCTGCCAGTATCAAGGAGCGCTGGGGCACCTTCGATATCTTGATTCATGCCATCGGCTACGCCAAAAAAGAAGAGCTCAACGGTGAGTATCTCAACGTCACCCGTGAGGGATTCCAAATCGCCATGAACACCAGCGTCTACTCACTGACCGCAGTCGTCAAGGCAACTCGCCCATTGCTTAACAGCGGTGGATCAGTGTTAACGCTCACGTATCACGGTTCACAGCAAGTCGCCCAGAACTACAACGTGATGGGTGTAGCCAAAGCAGCTCTCGAAGCCAGCGTACGCTACCTTGCGAGCGACCTCGGCCCATCGAACATCCGCGTCAACGCCATCAGCGCAGGCCCGATTCGCACCTTGGCTGCCAGCGGCATTGCTGGGTTCAAAGATTTGCTCAAATCATTTGCGGGCGTGGCACCACTCCGGCGCAACGTAACCCAAGAGGACGTCGGCAACACGGCGCTCTTCTTGTGCAGTCATTTGGCATCAGCCACGACTGGTGAGATTGTCTATGTCGATGCCGGGTTCCGTACTGTTAGCATTAGCATCGATTAATCTACACGACTATTACCCAAACTCCCCGGTGCTTGGCAGATACCAAGCATCGGGGAGTTTTAGTTAGATCATAACATGGCTTATTCGTGAACCACCGGGAGATGCGAATCATCCATCAACTTTGCATAGAGCCAACGCAACACATATTGCAACACGGCAGTCACTGGAATCGCCAAAAACAGGCCAAGCACGCCACCGACTGCAGCTCCCGACAAAATAGCAGCAATAACAAGCACTGGATGCAAATGTACTGCAGGGCCAACCACTGCAGGGATGATGACATAGTCCTCAAACATACGTAATCCAAAGTAAATTGCACCAATTACTGCTGCAACCATCCAGGCCTCGCTGCCAAACGGCAACGGCGTTTGGAAGAGAGCCATGACAATAGCAAAGGCTGCTGCAGACCATGGCCCAACAATTGGCAGTATTTCCACCATCCCACTAATCAACCCAATTAAAAGCGCATAGCGGACGCCTAAAACCCACAAGGCAACGGTTGTGAGGAGGCCCATTATGGGGATAAGGAGCAATGTTCCTCGAATATATCCACTCAAAATACCGTGAATTTGTAACATAACATGTTTGACCTCGGCCTGATGATCACGAGGCACAAGATGATACACACGACTCACAAGCCCACGCCCGTGTAACATCAAATAGAACGCGGTAATAAGAAAGGCCAATGCGTGAAGAAACCCCTCAATAAAACCAACAAATAACCGCGGCACTCGTGCTGGCACAGATGCAAGGACATCGCCAATTACTTTCCGTAGTTCAGCACCGATTTCAATGTTCATATCACCGATAGTGAGTGTGAGTTGTTGCATGCGATTCAATAGTTGGGGGATTTCTTGGCGCATCAGTTGATATTGACCTGTCAGTATTGGCAATAACCACATCACACTACTAGCGACAAGCATTCCAACAACCACATAGAACAGCACGATAGCCCAGATACGTGACACACGAAGCCACATGCTCATCCATGTAATCAGTGGAAAGAATATGTATGCTACGACAATCGAGCCAAATAACGCTAGTACGACCTCATGAATCAGCTCAAACAGCACATACGCAAGCACACCAACGATAATAACTACAATCCATTTCATCAGTCGACTAAATCGAATTGTCGCAGTAGGAGGGAGCATCACACACCTCATTCCCTGGTTAACGCACACCAGCGCTCATCTATAGGGCGGCCACAACAGAACCACACCACGACATCATCGCACAATGCTTGTCATGGTGTGGTTCATCATACTGGCTGGGTCGTATATAATCGTACTTACTGTGCTTTACGTCCACGTCCAAGTGGAATACGCGTTTCAAGTTGATCAGTATTATCATCGGTCTGTGTTACCGCAATATCAATCATACTCGAATCGATATTAGGCAAATACCGCTTGATGACTTCTGATAATTCGCGCTTGAGATTATCAATCATGGCCGGTGTAAGCTTGACCCGGTCGCTGACGAGCACCGTGAGCAATCGGTCGCGCGCAACTCCAGCAGAGCCCTTATCTCGACGAAAAAAGTTCATTTCATGGCTCCTTTTAACACCACATCAGGTCTTACCGCCCCCCGCGGAAGATGCCTGAGATGCGTTCTAAAAATGTGGGATTATCCTCGATTGGTTCAATTGGCACTTCTTCACCAGCCAATCGACGCGCAATATCGGTGTAGTACTGCCCAGTGCGCGATGATTTGTCAAGTGTCAGCACTTCGCCTTTGTTCGTTGCTGTAATGACGTCTTCATCTTCAGGGATAATACCCAACAAATCGATGGCCAAGATTTGTAGCACATCATCAACGCTCATCATTTCACCGCTCTTGACCATTTTTGGACGTAAGCGATTCACAATAAGTCGTGGTTGACCTTTGTCATATGCCTCGCACAAACCAATAATACGATCGGCATCACGAACAGCAGACACTTCAGGTGTTGTGACAATGACTACTTCATCGGCACCAGCAATCGCATTCTTGAAGCCAGACTCGATTCCCGCCGGGCTATCAATCAATACAAAATCAGCTTCATCTCGCAGTTGATCAACAAGTTCAATCATTTCTTCTTGCGAAACGGCATCTTTGTCTTTGGTTTGGGCAGCAGGCAACAAATACAATTCTGATTGGTGCTTGTCTTTGATGAGTGCTTGGCGCAAACGGCAATTTCCTTCAATTACATCCACAAGATCGTAAACGATGCGATTCTCAAGACCCATAACCACATCGAGATTACGCAAGCCGATATCGGCATCCATCACGACTACTTTATACCCGAGCATCGCCAAAGCAGTGCCAAGGTTCGCTGTTGATGTCGTCTTACCAACGCCACCCTTACCTGATGTTACTGTAATTACTTTCGCCATGAGCGCAGTTCCTCTCACCACAGACTATTTATCGTCGATAATCTTGCCACAAGTGGACCATGATTTGATCGTCTTCGATACACGCAATTTCGGGTCCGCGATGCGTGTTATCTTCGGGCGCACGAGCACGAATATCAGCGATACGAATCTGTGTAGCGGATAACTCCATCGCACAGATAATCGCATTACGATCGCCCATTGCTCCAGCATAGACCAAGCCACTAACGCGACCAAACACCACAATGCTACCAGATGCAATCACCTCAGCACCAGCATTTACATCACCTAGCAACGTCAAATCACCATGATGACGCAACACTTGTCCCGAACGCAACGTGCGCATAACCACTGAAGTAGGCAACTCTGCCTGAACAGGCGGTTGTACCACTGGTACGCTGGTAGTAAAACCAACCGCTCGCGCGACTTGACGCACCTCACGTGATTCGGCCTGAATCGTACTAGCAACTACTTGATACGTCGCCATCGTATCTCGGAGTACCTGCACCGCTTCACTATCGAGCTGGCGACTCCCTACCTCGAGTGACACCCGCATTCCTTGCAGCAACGCTGAGCCTTGTTCAAGTTGCCGTTGCAATGCACCTAAGGCTTCATCCCATGGACATGCGTCATTAATAATGACACGAATACCTCCACGGGCGCCCTTAATTGCCACGATGTCAGACATAGTCAATCTCGTTGTAAAAAGATTAATATTATGTGCAGTTATTATACCACTAAGTCATCAATTGTTAAATTAGCATGACACCATCTATATCATGCTTGATCAGTATCGATGAAACACCATCATTGTTCATTCCAATTAGTCATGAATACCACATACTGTCAGGTATTTTGGGTGGTATTCAGTTCATTGGTGCTCGTCGTATCATCAATTCGCTGCGTACGCATGCTATCAGTATCATTTGTTGTGTGGATTGAGGTGGTAACATCGGGGAGTCGTTCACTTATTGCACTCAAATCTACTTGGATTTGTTGTAGCACGCTTGTATCAGCCTCGTGTTGACCACCAAGGCTGTCAATCCATGTTTCGAGCTGGAGTTGCAGTGCATGAACGCGATCGCTGAGTTGACGAACGCCAAGTAGCACACCATCATCTAACAATGTTGATGTATCGCGAATTTGTATTTGCATACCATCTAATCGTTGCAAAATCTCATCAATTGTCTCGCGCATCCCCACGCCATCAAGCGACGCACTTACAGGTGTGCGTTGTTCAGACCATTCTTGTAGCGAGTGCTGTAATGCATTGATGCGATCAATCATACCTAATGTATCATCACCGCTCGGCGCTACTACGTCGAGGCGTGCTTGTAGCTGTGCCATTGCAGCGCCAAGTTGCGTCTGACGAATCGTGACTGCCTCTTGTTCGCTGAGTAAATCGAGTAACATCTCACGCAACTGCGCTGATTCATCACTCGTACGCATCAATTGTTGTTGTAACAAGCGTGGTACAAACCATAACAGTAACGCTAGTAGCGCTAATACCATGATCCCCAAGGCAACAAAAAGGGCGGTCATGACATTCCCTTCATCACTCTTTATGTATATCCTATTATACGTTTGATAGAGCGCATTGGTCAACCACTCTGCGATAGCGTGCATTTTACAAATATTGGCCATAATCGTCGTACCAAACCACAATGCACATGTTTCTATGCTATTATTGATGTGACAATAACTATTCTTATGCGGGACAGGAATACAGCATGGTGCGCATATATCGACTCGTCATCACTCTCATTGCTGTCATATCTATGACGGGATGTGGTCTTTTTGGTGACGATACGCTGCATATCGCGGATGTTACTGCCAACATTCAACAATATGTCGGTCAAGACATTACTGTTGCCGGTGCATACATCAACAAAACAGGTAGCACAACGTTGTCGATTTTGGCTGCCGGTGTAAGCACGCTTGATAATGGCCTAGATGCTCAGCCACTCGGTGATGCCATCTGGGTTGATAATTTTTCTGAAGAGCTCAAACTCGGGCTTCATCGTCCAGGTGATGCCGTCTATGGCTTTGTCAAGCTTACTGGACGCGTTGAAGCAGGCGAATACGGTGAGGGTGGTGTCTACAAACACCGCATCGCTGTGACCCAAGCAGAAATCATCGAACAAATCAATCGCATAGAATACCGTATTGACAATCAACCGCTGGCGGCCGGCAAAGTATCACTTCATGAGTTGTACGACAATGGCGCCGCGTATAACGGACAGACGGTGACGACTGAGGGATATTACTTCTGGAATTCAGTGATTTATGTACTGGCAGAGGGCATCGCCGTCCAAGAAGATGGCTCAAGTCCGCAGCCGGTCGGCAAAATCATCTGGATGGAGGGTTTCCCGCCTGACAAGTCTGCAGAGCTTACCATTGGACCAAACAACAGCTACGTTTGGGGCAAGGTCGAAGTAACCGGACAATTCCAAAGTGGTGGTGGATTTGGCCGTGACGGCGCCTACAACGCCATATTCCAAGTCACATCGGCGAATCCTATCAAATAATCACAGACAGTGGATAGCCAGTGTATTACTACATTGACCAAATGCACGAAGAGGACCTAGAACAGGTTCATGCTATCGACGTCCTCAGCTTTCCTCATCCTTGGTCAATCAGCACCTACCGTAATGAATTACACGCGCGCCAGCATAGCCGCTATCTGGTGGCGCGTGTTTCGTCACATCTACCACAACCAGTTCGTCAGGTGACATGGCTCGAACAACTCGTGCAGCATGTTGTTCCCAAACCAAACAGTACACAAGGATTACCACCACGCGACCCGATTGTCGGTCATGGGGGTATTTGGTTGAGCCTCGATGAAGGTCACATTACCACGATTGCCGTACATCCCGATCATCGGGGGCGTGGCGTGGGCGAGTTATTATTGATAGGGCTCATCGACGAAGCATATGATTTGGGTGCGCAGCAACTAACACTCGA
Source organism: uncultured Klebsiella sp. (assembly GCA_964469045.1). GTDB lineage: Bacteria > Chloroflexota > Chloroflexia > Chloroflexales > Roseiflexaceae > UBA965. The sequence continues at coordinate 90,257 of CAYXXK010000001.1, read as the reverse complement.
AGTGCGCGTTTCCAATAACACAGCACAACGGTTGTATAACAAATACGGATTTGCGGAACATGGCGTGCGTCCACGCTACTACACAGACAACAACGAAGATGCAGTCATTATGTGGACAGAAAGCATCCACAGCACCAGCTTTGTCCAGAGACTACGCGAAATGCGCTCGCGCTTGCATCAACGCTTACGCAAACATCCCTAGGTATATCACAACACAACAAACCCCCGTATGCACATGTTCGTAAGTGCATACGGGGTATCTGTGTATTGCCTAGATTTCGGTTACTACCGGCAAAATCACTGGACGACGGCGCGTCTGTGCATAGAGATGTTCGCCAACTGCATCTTTGATTTTGCGAATAAAGAAGGCAGCATCGACTTCTGCACGACTCGTGTTATTTTGTAATAATCGCACGACGACTTGCTTGGTTGATTCAATAAGCTCTTCAGACTCACGCATATGGACAAAACCACGCGTCAAGACCTCGGGACCACCCGCTAGCTCACCAGTATGGCGATCAATCGTCACCACCACCATTAACACACCGTCGCGCGACAACAGTTGACGATCGCGAACAACAATTTGGCTGACATCGCCTACGGTTGTACCATCAACATAGATGTAGTTCACCGGAATTTGCTCTACTACTTTTCCATAGTTATGACCAAACTCCATGACCGCACCATTGTCAATCACAAACACATTTTCTGGGGTGTAATGCATATTCATGCCTATCGCAAGTTTGCGGTAGAGCATCATGTGGCGAAAATCACCATGGAACGGAATCACATGTTGCGGACGCAACATCGCTAATAGCATCTTGAGCTCTTCTTGGGCTGCGTGACCAGAAACGTGTACCTTGGCTTCGTTTCCATAAATCACATCTGCACCAATCCGAAACAAATTATTAATGACGCGTGACACAGATACCTCATTGCCTGGAATCGGTGTTGCAGATAACACCACCGTATCACCTTGCTTGACTTTGAGGTTGGTGAATTCACGATTCGCCATGCGCGCCAGTGCAGCCATAGGCTCACCTTGACTGCCTGTACATACCACCGCAAGTTGATCATCTGGAAGCTGGGCTGCTTCATTTGGCCGCACCAGCGTACCAGGTTTGATTTTGAGGTAGCCAAGCTCCTGCGCAATACGCGAGTTATTCTCCATACTTCGCCCAGCAAGCATGACCTTGCGGCCGTATGCTTCGGCAGAATCAATGACTTGTTGCACACGTGAGATATTTGATGCAAACGTGGCAATAATGATGCGCCCAGGAGCCGTAGCAAAAATCGTATCAAATGAGTCACCCACGACCTTTTCGCTCGGGGTAAACCCTGATGCCTCTACACGCACACAATCCGTAATCAACACTACTGGATTACGCTGTGCAAGCGCAGTAATTGCAGCGATATCAGTTGGCTTTCGATCAACCGGAGTATGATCAAACTTCCAGTCTGTCAGGTAAACCGCAATACCGGCCGGCGAGTTAATTGCTAAGCCAACTGTATCGGGAATTGAGTGAGCAACTTGGAACGTCTCAACCGATAGATTACCTATTTTGAGTGTATCTCCAGCCCCAAATTCAACAAACTTCGTACGATCTAATAATCGATGTTCTTTGAGTTTGTTTGTGGCAATACCGATGGTGAGTTTGGTGGCATATACTGGTGGAAAACCAATATCAGGTAACACATATGGCAATGCACCTACATGGTCCTCATGTCCGTGCGAAAGAATAATTGCTTTGATTTTGCTCATGTTATCGCGCAAATACGCAATATCGGGCAATACTAAGTCAACACCGAGCATTTCTGCTTCAGGAAACATGACACCACAATCAAGCACCAAAATATCATCGCCATACTCAAACACCCACATGTTGCGGCCAACCTCACCGGCTCCGCCCAACGGAATCACTCGCATTCGCTGTTTTGTCATTGTGCACGTACAAGTCATGCTAGCGACGACGCTAGCGTCCTTGTTGCTCCTTTCTGAAAAAGCATCTATGTAACAATATCGAAACGGCACCTCGCCGTTATGATCACGCTAACACCAAAACCCACCTACTAGTGGCAACGATACACACGCTTCTTTGGATGTGTTGCCTGCTATGAATTAAGGTTGGTGCGGCGACGAATCTCGTCAATGAGTTCATCACGTTGATCGACACTTGCATGAATTGGCAACACAGTACGACCATATGCTTGCGCATGAAGCAAGCGCCACACCGGATTCGCAATCTGACCAGTTGGGTCTGATTTGAGGCGTAATTCATGTGCTGGCTCATCACTATCTGCATCAACAGCACGAATTTCACTCACGCTATTCCACGGAACGACCACGCTCACCATAAGGCTCTCGTAACGCAACCCATCATTAGTTGGCGTATAACGAACAACCCATTCCATGGCAATATTCCACATGGTTAATGGTGCGGCAATCATCAATACCAACATAAACAATGCAGGGACTGCTTGATTTACTGACAATCCCTTCTCGCTCCACAACACACCAAGTGATTGTGTGACACCCTCTGGAGAATAACTAATGTTCAGTGTTGATTGGAACGTCCACACAGCAAACGCCCAAATAAGGCCCGCACCAATCATCAGCAACAATGCATTCCGTCGACCTACAGGTGAAAGCTGATAGCTTTTCATAGCGGTTCCCATCTCTATACCAAAAGCACAATTCGTTATATATCTACTATGTACGAATTAACGCGCCAAGCGCACGAAAGTCAGCCTCAAGCAACGCTAAATTTGAGCGTTGATACAACGCAGTAGCCGGGTGTAACATCGGCACCACCACACGAGCACCAACCGTATGTGGTTGACCATGTATGTGGGTGATTTTACTATTCGGCAACCATCGCCCAGCCGCATGGCGCCCAAGTGTTACAATAAACGCCGGATTAATCACTGCCAGTTGACGCAACAAAAACGGTCTACATGCAGCGATTTCTGCTGGCAACGGGTCACGATTCTCAGGTGGTCGGTGTTTGACGACATTTGCAATAAACACATCTGCGCGTTGCAAACCAGCTAGCAACAAGAGCTGATCTAATAACTTGCCAGATGCTCCCACAAAAGGCCTACCTAAGCGATCCTCTTGTGCACCAGGCGCCTCACCAATCAACATCACGCGCGCACGGGCATTCCCTTCGCCAGGAACCGGATTAGTTGCCCCGACGCACAATGCGCACGCCGTACAGGCAGCAATTTCTTGTGCGATATCGGTTAACGTCTCCATCGCTCCCTCACCATACCTCTGCCAAAATTATACCATGCAAACATCGACAAGACCGGTTATTCATTGGTGCGCCACCAGATAACCGCATGCGGCGGTGGCAGAAATGGCACAGTCACGCTCCCATCATCTGCAACATCCCAATCGCGTTGTATCAATACTGACAGTTGTTGTTGATATGGAGCTCCATATGGTAAGCGCAAACGATAACACATCTCTGTAGCCGCCTCATCAACGCTCGCATAACTTATTGGCGTCGGCGCAGCAAGCATATGTACATTCGCAGCAATTCCTAATTGTGCGAGTGCACCAACACACTCAAACGCACCAGGTAATGGCAAGCGCTCATACCCGTGATACGCATGCCACAACGGCAATACAGGCGTCGTAGGATGGCGCACACCAAGTAAGATCACGCACATCTTTCGTGCGGCACGATGCATGGCTTGTACAAACGGTGCTATATCACCTACCGCATATAACACATGCGCGGCTATTGCAACATCACACGACACCAGCTGCGCAGTAGGCCAACTCTCTGCCAGTACCTCTACATGCGCCAACTGCTGTTCTTGCACGACAATATTGATTTGTTCACGCATTGACGGGGATTGTTCAAGCGCTTTTACATGTATACCAGCATGTGCAAGTGGAGCAACATACCGACCGCTCCCCGCACCAATATCAAGCACTGAGTCACCGGATTGCAGATACGGCAACAACCAGCGCATAAATGCATCGGGTTGCTGCGTCCGTTTGACATTGCGTGCATACCGTGCTGCTGCTGTTGCATATTGGTCGGCACTGCGTGCCATCTCAGGATGCGTCGCAGCCTCACCTTGTGCACGTTCTCGGTCATACATATCGCGCCAAAGCTGTAACCAGTCGAGATCACCAACACGCCATGCAAATGTATTATTCATACCGAACCTCTACCCAGGCACCGTCAGCACGTGCACTTTGTTGGGCTGCGATAATAACCGCATCCACCACCACCCCAGCTTCGCCATCACACAACGATGATTGCAATCCTTGAATGCGGGAAATACACTGATACCATGAGGCAGCATGCCATGACAATGATCCAGTAGATGTTTCAGGGCTTGGGAGAGACGCAGCCGGCGTCATTTTGTTCCATAATTGGGTACGTTGCATTGATGTTCCCATCCGAGCATCACCAACCCCTAACGTGTTTACATCGAGCATATCAAAAAAATAGCTTGCTCGGGTGCCATATGCTTCAACGCGAACGTCATCCGCCGCGCCTGGCACCATTTTAGAGGCTTCAATGCTTACTCGCATCCCATCTGCGAGTTGTGCAGTAATCCAGGCGACATCATCGCTTTCTACGGTGACACGCACGCCCGAATGGTCAGGACGTGCAGTAATCACCGTACGCATTGTTGCTTGTACACGTACAATACGACGATTAAACAAAAAGTTGGTCAAATCAATCAAATGCGAGCCTAAGTCAACCAGCACTCCACCGCCTTGCCCCACAAATCGCCATGTGAGGGCACGTTCGGGATTTACATTGCTTGCCCGAAAATAGCGCAAATGCGCGCTTATTGGATCCCCCATTTCCCCTGCAGCAATATGTCGTTGCATCTGTGCAAGTGCGGGTACATGGCGAAAGTGATGATTCAGCGCCAACACACACCTTTTGGCGGTGGCGGTTTCTACCAACATACGTGATTGTGCAATACTCACCGTCAGTGGCTTTTCGCACATTACATGTTTGCCGGCCTGTAACGCTGCCAATACATATTCAAAATGCAGTTCGGTAGGAGTGGCACATAACACGATATCTACATCAGTACGTTGTAATAATGCGGTGTACTCCATGTGTGGTACCGCTGGCAAGTCACGCAATGCCCGTGCATGACTTGCTGCGCCTCCCGGCGTAATTGCTACTATCGTCGGTACAACGTCCATACCCGGATACAGTTGCGCAAATAGCTGAATCACCGCTGTGTGTACACGCGCAATTGCACCATACCCGATGATACCGATACCCAGATGTTGCGTCATATCATGTGCACCTGATCAAATGGCGGTAGATGCTTGCGCGCCATATGCTCGAGTTGAGCAAGCGCTGCATATCCAGCATCATAGGTCTGCATATCATGGTCACGATAGGATTGTGCTTCGAACTCATCTATATCAAGCCGAAGCGTTGCAATACGGTCTGGCGCCACAAACAAGTCGAGTTCTAGATCAATAGACGTTATTGTGGACGGGCTTATCACGGCTGGTTTCGTAACGTTGCAGTACCATCCTCGCAGTTGCTCATCCGCACTAAATACCGCAAAGATGCAATACCATTGGTCAGCATAGAAGTGCTCATCAAGGATATCGCCCGGAGCAAATTGCATATACCCCAAATTTACTGCTGGCCGCGTCCACTGCGCCCGTACACATGCATATGTTGGGGTTACAATCAACGGCTGTGCCACATAGCTGATTGTGGTACGTTTATGTGGTTTGATGAGATTGACATACATGACTACGGTGTTATAGATAGCTTCGACGCAACAAACGCCGAATGGTATTTCGCCACTGCGCCGGTATTTGTCGGGCGATGCTACTCACAAGCAACATTACAATCAAGCGGAACGTGCCCATCCGGGGAGTGACGAGCTGTTTGAGCGTATCAGGATCATTGAGTTTGAGTGGCGAGCTTTCACGTACCTCTACCTTGAGTGTGCCGTGCCATTCTTTTTCAACCCAGAACAAATGCGGCATACTGCGTTGAAACAGATAATAGGCAGGGTTATAGGCATAAAGGTAATCAAAAAACTCACCAAACGGCTCGACCGGCTCACGTGGATGCAATACTAATGTATCATCTACAAGATTGACATACCAACGATGGAACGACCAATGGAACATGCGCTCGGCAATCTCGGCTGGGCTCTGGATGTAACCAGCTTTTGATATCCGCGTTAATTCGCTCGCAAATTGCACTGGATCATCCATGTGCTCCAAAATATGCGAACAGATTGTATAGGCAAACACCCCATCCTTGAATGGAAGATGGTGAGCATCAGCAACAACCATTGGTCGATCGATAACGATATTCCCGCCACGTTCGGTATTATCAAACAGGAACTTATCCACGAGAATATCCGCACGTGGATTTGGATTGTCACCACTACCAATCTCAAGTACCAACCCATGCTTGGGGGGATTAAGTCGTTGTTCCATGCCCGCTTAATTCAATTCATCGCCAGAAAGGCTATCATGCAAAACTTCAAGATATTCGAGCGCCATACCGGTACCAATTGCCACGCAGTTAAATGGTTGATCGGTGACATAGCACGGCACACCAGTAAACTCAGTCAACAAATCGTTAATGCCACGTAACATTGAGCCACCACCGGTCATCACCATGCCTTTATCGATCAAGTCTTCAGCAAGTGCTGGTGGCGTTTCTGCTAACACACGGCGCACCGCATTCACCACTTGTTCGAGAGGTTCTTGGATTGCTTCGGTAATTTCAGTTGAGTTGACTTCGATTGTCTTGGGTAATCCTGCCACTTGATCGCGCCCACGGACCTGCATCTGAAGTGGTCGGCTCATCGCCACAGCGGAGCCAATTTCTATCTTCACACTTTCGGCCATGCGCTCGCCTATTAACAGGCTATATTTGCGTTTGATGTATTGCATAATTGCATCATCGAAGCGATTTCCGCCGACGCGCACCGAGCTCCATGTCACAATGTCATTCAGCGAAATAACTGCAACCTCTGTGGTACCACCACCAATATCGATAATCATATTGCCTGAAGGCTTCGCAATTGGGATATTTGCACCAATTGCAGCCGCCAATGGCTCACGAATCAAGTACGCACGACGCGCACCAGCCGATAATGCTGCTTCGCGCACTGCACGCATTTCTACTGAGGTAATACCTGCGGGTATGCTAATCATCACATCAGGCTTACTAAGGCTAAAGCGCCCAACCACTTTGCCGATGTAATGCTTTAGCATCGCCTCTGTAATGTCATAATCAGCGATAACGCCGTTGCGCATAGGGCGAACAACTTCAATGCTCTCTGGCTCACGCCCAAGCATGGCTAACGCATCTGAGCCTACAGCTTTGATACGATTATCTTTGGTTGATATGGCTACAACCGACGGCTCAGACATCACCACACCACGATTGCGTGCATACACCAGTACATTGGCTGTACCGAGGTCAATTCCGATTTTACGGGCCATAACCTTTCGCCCCTACTACACGTTCGTCACTCTTCTCTATTGTACCATATGGAAATAGTCGGAAATCACGGTGTTTATCATAAACAGCTGACATTCGACGGACACAAAACGAGGTGAGCAATGCTCACCTCGTTTTGTGTCATTCGTGCATCACCACGACACGACTATGCTTGGATACCACGGCGTGCTTTGGCCATTTTGATTTGGAGCAATGCGCGTCGCAAATCAGCCTCAGCTAACGCCATTTCTTGGTCAGACTTGCGCTGTGCAATCCGCTCTTCGGCACGCTTGCGCGCTTCTTCAGCACGCTCGAGGTCGATTTCGTCTGAACGATCGCACGCATCAGCCAAGATGGTTACGCGGTCTGGCAACACTTCCATGAAACCACCGTAAACGGCGAATTCAGTTCGTTGTCCACCCTTGATGATACTCAGCTCACCTTCAGTCAACACCGTCAATAACGGCATGTGACGGGGCAGAATACCAACGCGACCATCCTTGGTGGGCGCATTCACTTGATCAACATCATCCGAGAGAACCAAGCGCTCCGCGGTGACGATTTCGAGATGTAATGGCATCTCGGCACCTCCATCAGACTACACGCACCCGCAAGACGAGACCCACGAGTGCGCGGAGCGGGATTACTTACTGGCCTCGTAGGCGGCGATGACTTCGTCAAGCGAGCCTTGCAAGAAGAAGAACTGCTCAGGCACGTGGTCGACTTCACCGGCCAAGAGGCGAGCGAAGCTACGCACCGTGTCGGCGATTGGCACGTACTTACCAGCACGACCCGTGAACTGTTGGGCCACGGTGAATGGCTGTGAGAAGAAGCGCTCAATCTTACGGGCACGTGACACCGTGAGTTTGTCTTCGTCTGACAATTCTTCGACACCCAAGATGGCAATGATGTCTTGCAGGTCTTTGTAGCGCTGCAACACAATCTGCACCTGGCGAGCCACACGATAGTGCTCTTCGCCGACGATGTTGGGGTCAAGAATACGGCTGGTTGACGCCAATGGGTCCACAGCCGGGTAAATGCCCTTGGCCGCAATGCTACGCTCGAGCGAGATCGTCGCGTCAAGGTGCGCAAAGGTGGTGGCTGGGGCTGGGTCGGTGTAGTCGTCGGCTGGCACGTATACGGCCTGCATTGAGGTAATCGAGCCTTTGTTGGTTGAGGTAATGCGCTCTTGGAGCTCACCCATCTCGGTACCAAGGGTTGGCTGATACCCTACCTGTGACGGCATACGGCCGAGAAGTGCTGACACCTCTGAACCGGCCTGCACGAAACGGAAGATGTTGTCGATGAACAACAACACGTCCTGGTTCTGAACGTCACGGAAATACTCAGCCATTGTCAAAGCTGACAATGCAACGCGAAGGCGCACGCCTGGTGGTTCGTCCATCTGACCGAACACAAGTGCAGCTTTCTCAAATACTCCAGACTCTTCCATTTCAAGACGAAGGTCTGTTCCTTCACGTGT
>CAYXXK010000001.1:48717-81289 GCA_964469045.1 uncultured Klebsiella sp. | reverse complement strand
GATGAAGATAAGTACGTCGCGGCCTTCGTCGCGGAAGTACTCAGCCATCGTCAACGCCGTCAAGGCGACGCGCAAGCGGGCGCCCGGTGGCTCATTCATCTGGCCGAACACCATCACGGTCTTATCGAACACGGTGGTGTTATCATCGATGCGGGCGTCTTTCATTTCGTGAATGAGGTCATTACCCTCACGTGAGCGCTCGCCTACGCCGGCAAACACGGAGTAACCCGATTGTTCTTTGGCGATGTTAGCGATGAGCTCTTGAATGACGACGGTCTTACCTACACCGGCACCACCGAAGATGCCAGTCTTACCACCGCGGGTGAACGGAGCAATCAGGTCAATGACCTTAATGCCGGTCTCGAACACCTGGGCCGTGGTTGACTGCTCTTCGAGCAATGGTGGGCGTTGGTGAATTGGGCGGCGCTCAACGCCAGCCTCAACTGCGGCCTCGCCATCAATTGGGTCGCCGGTTACATTGAACACGCGACCAAGTGTGGTTGGGCCGACTGGGACAGCGATAGCACGACCGGTATCGGTTACCGGCACACCACGCTTAAGGCCATCGGTAGTACCCATGGCGACTGCCTTGACATAGCCGTTCCCCAGGTGCTGTTGCACCTCGGCGACCAACGTCGTACCGTCTGACATCGGGATTTCGATAGCGTTGTAAATACTAGGAGTTTGGTTCTCCGGGAACTTGGCGTTAACTACCACGCCAATGATCTCGGTGATCTCCCCTGTCACTCGAGCCATATTGCCTTCCTCCAGCACGTATCGTGTGGCATCACCACACGCAGACATCAACTATCCGCTAGGGCTGCCGCACCCGAGGCAATCTCAGAGACTTCCTTGGTGATATTGGCTTGACGAGTCTTGTTATACGTCAGTGTCAATTCACGGCGCAGATCTTTGGCGTTATCGGTTGCGTTGCGCATCGCTACCATGCGGGCGCTATGCTCGCTGGCAATCGACTCCAATACGGCCTGATAAATCTGCACCTCGGCAAAGCGTGGCAAGAGATCATTCAACACGACATCCTGGTCGGGTTCGTAGTTGAAGTCGCTGCCTTTGGCAGGAGTTGCATTCTGCTCGGCCTCAACCGGCAAAATGCGACGCACTGCAGGTCGCTGTACCAATGTATTCACAAACTGACTATAGATGATGTACGCCTCGTCAAACTCGCCCTTCAAAAAGCCTTCGATGACATTCGTTGACACGCCGAGAACATCGGCGAGCTTTGGATAGTCACCAAGCTTGGTCACTTCGGCCAGCAAGTCTTGACCACTACGACTCAAGAAATCGCGACCCTTCTTGCCAATGGCAAGGACCTTGACCTGGCGGCCTTTTTCGCGCTCGTCAAGCACAAAACGTGCGGTACGGCGCAAAATGTTGGCGACCAAGCTACCGGCCAAACCACGGTCTGGCGTGATGACAATCACACCGACAGTTTTGACCTCGGGGCGGATCTCGAGGAGTGTGCCTTTGCGAGCACCAGAGGTGCGCGCCATCAGGCTACTCATCACATCGCGGAGTCGGTCGGCATACGGCCGCGTGGCAAGCACGTTGCGTTGGGCACGACGCATTTTCGAAGCCGAGACCATCTCCATGGCGCGGGTAATCTGCGCCAGGTTGCGGACGGATCGAATGCGTCGTCGGATTTCACGTGTACTTGGCACCGTTTCCCTCTTCCGTGTTACGCCGGGGAGGTGGGTCAACACCTCCCCATGCTACGACCTACTCGCTATAGTTACTCGTCTGGTTGAACTCGTTGATGGCGGCCTCAAGGCTGGCACGCAAATCAGGTGATGGGTACTTGCGGTCGAGACGATTCTCAAAAATCGCCTTGCCGACCTCAGGATGTACCGTACGCATGAACTGCAAGAAATCAGCCTTCCACACGCCAACCTTAGCCACTGGCACGCCATCAATGAAACCATTGGTAGCAGCAAAGATGACCATGACCTGCTCTTCGAGCGGCATTGGTTGGAACTGGGGTTGCTTGAGCACCTCTTGCAAGCGTGAACCACGATCAATTTGGGCGCGAGTGGCAGCATCCAAGTCCGAAGCGAACTGAGCGAACGCAGCCAAATCGCGGAATTGAGCAAGGTCCAACTTGAGGCGATCAGCGACTGAGCGCATGGCGCGAGTCTGAGCTGAGCTACCGACGCGTGACACCGAGAGACCGATGTTCAAGGCTGGGCGAATGCCGGCGTTGAACAAGTCTGACTCGAGGTAAATCTGACCGTCGGTGATCGAGATCACGTTGGTTGGAATGTACGCTGACACGTCGTTGGCTTGAGTTTCGATGATGGGCAATGCCGTCAACGAACCGCCGCCCTTCTCTTCGCTCAAACGAGCTGCGCGCTCGAGCAAGCGTGAGTGCAGATAGAAGACATCGCCGGGGTAGGCTTCGCGGCCTGGTGGGCGGCGGAGCAACAATGACACCTGACGGTAGGCGGTAGCGTGCTTTGAGAGGTCATCATAGATGATCAAGGCATCGCGGACCACTTCACCGTTGATGGTGACGCCGTTTTCCATGACTTCTTCACCGATGGCACAACCGGCATACGGTGCGATGTACTGCAACGCAGCTGATTCTGACGCGGTGGCGGCAACGACAGTCGTGTACTCCATCGCACCGAAGCGCTCGAGGTAACCCACAATTTGGGCAACCTGGGCACGCTTTTGACCGATTGCGACGTAGATACAGTACAGGCCCTTGCCCTTTTGGTTGATGATGGTATCGATGGCCACGGCGGTCTTACCCGTCTGGCGGTCACCGATGATCAACTCACGCTGACCACGACCGATGGGAATCATCGCGTCGATGGCAATAACACCGGTTTGCACCGGGGTGTTTACTGACTGGCGATCCATTACGCCGGGAGCGATACGCTCAACTGGGCGGAAGCTCTCGCTGGTAATCGAACCCTTGCCGTCAACTGGCTGACCGAGCGCGTTAACCACGCGACCGACCAATGATTGACCGACAGGAACCGAAATAATGCGACCGGTGGCGTTGACTTGGTCACCCTCTTCGATTGAGAGGTAGTCACCAAGCACGATGGCGCTGACGCTGTCGCGCTCGAGGTTCAAGGCGACGCCGTACACGGCTTCGCTACGACCAGCCTTGACAGGGAACTCGAGGAGCTCCGAGGCCATGACTTGCTCGAGACCGCTAATGCGGGCTACACCGTCACCTACCGATACCACCGTACCGACATTCATCATCCGTGGTCGGACGTCGGCACCTTCTTGAATACTTTTCAGCAGACGCTGATAAATCTCGTTTGCTGCTACGGCCATAGTCTGGCACCTCAATCGTTGTGTCGCGACAGGATCATCTCTGCCCTGTCTGCTGCCGTTCCTTTAGTGGCGGCTCCGGGTGAAATTAGCTATTCAACATGCTGCGCTGGACGGCGCTTAGGCGCGTACGCAAGCTGTTATCAAGCACTTGGTCGCCGACGCGTACAATCAAGCCACCAATCAGTGACTCGTCAACGTCGAAGCTCACCACTAACCCTTCGCCATACTTCCCACGGAGGTCAGCGACAACCGCTGCCTGCTCCGCATCGCCAAGCACTTCTGCGCTGGTGACGCTGGCATCAAGTGCCTGCGTACCACGCTGCGTGGCCTGCTCAAATGCCTTGGCCACTGCGGGCAAGACATTCAAGTTTGATGCAAGTGCAGCAACCGCGTTGCGGACCTCACGTGGCGCATCAGCACCCATCTTGGCATTCACAGCGTCGACACTGGTAGCCCCACCACGCACTGCTTCTGCAGCGGCGTTGAGTGCCTTCAGTGTGGCACCGTTGAGCGCCTCTTGGATGGCGCGCGCAATCATCTGTGCATCAGATGTAGTCACGTTATACCTCGCTCGGTGCTAGCAGATTGCTAGTCACCACGCTCCGAACGCTAGTTGTTGCGACCCAAACGGGACAACGACTCGTCGATCAACTGCTTATGATTGCCCTTGAGCTCAGCGCCAAGTACCTTGGCAGCCGTCTCGGTTACCAATGCGGCAGCTTGGTTCTTGAACTCAGCAGCCAAACGGTCAACTTCTTGCTCGGCATTTGCGCGGGCGTCAGCCTTGATGCGCTCAGCCTCTGCACGGGCTTGGTTGATAATCTCCTGCTCTTGGACGCGAGCGCGCTCTTGAGCCTGTGCCATCACGCTGGCTGCCTCTTGACGGGCCTTTGCCAACTCGGCATCGTTCTCTTTGCGCTGAGCAGCCATCTGCTCACGGACCTTATCTGCCTCTTGCAAGCTCTCTTCGACGCGCTTGGTGCGCTCTGACAAGAGATTGATTAAGGGGTTGAAGAGAAAGCGCGACAACATCCACACCAAGAAAATGACGTTGAACATTTGCGCAATCAGCAGGCCCCAATTAATGCCTAGTTTTTCCAAAGCAACGCTCCTTGCTGGTGCTCGGCTACCCGAGGACACCAAAACTAGATAATACTGAAGCCGATCAACAAACCGAACACCAATGAAAGAATGAAGGGCACTTCAGCCAAGGCGAAGCCCAAGAACATGTAGGTGCGGAGCATACCCTCAGCCTCTGGATTACGACCCATGGCCTGCAAGGCACCACTAAACACGACACCGATACCAGCACCGGGTCCGATAGCACCCAAACCGATGGCCAATGCCATAGCGACAAAACGAAGTCCTTCGTCGGTCATGACAACTCTCCTCATACATGCATTAATAAATGACAGAATCCTTGGTAGTACACACCCTAGTGGGCAGCAGCCCCGTGCTCGGCATCATCATGACCACCGTGTGCCTGCGTGGCCATCGACATGAACACCAATGTCAACACCGAGAAGATAACCGCCTGCATCGCAGCCACGAAGACTTCGAATGCGTAGAACGGCAACGGCAACATGTACGGGAAGAGGTGGGCCAACACGACCAACACAACCTCACCAGCAAAGATGTTACCGAAAAGACGGAAGGCGAACGAGACGATACGGATGAACTCCGAAATCAACTCGATAAAGCCGATCACAGTGAACATTGGACCTTCACGGAAGTTGAAGAACCGTGTCAAATACTCCCATCCCAAGGCCTTGAGACCGAAGTACTGAATCAGTACCACTGAGATCAAACCAAGCGCCAACGTCATGTTGAGGTCAGCCGATGGCGCACGCAAGTACGGCACCAACAACTCACCAGCCTCACAAGTGAGTGGCCAGCCTCTTTCAGCATAGTAACTTGCTGCATGATGCCCGGCCTCACCACCCTCAGCTGCAGCCTTGGCATACGGCTGACACATACCAATGCTCCCTGCGCCAGGCACAAGCCCGAGCAAGTTCGATAGGATGATCAACAGAAACGCCGTCGCAGCAAATGGGAAGAACTTGGCTACGTTCTTCTTGTCGACGCCTACGGCAAAGTCGTAGAACGTCCCCACAACCAGCTCAACGAAGTTTTGGAAGCCGCGCGGTACCATTTGGGCATTGCGCACTCCGAAAACAATCGTCAGGACCAACAACAGATCAACAATGACTGTTGTTACCAGTGAATTCGTGATTGGGAAGCCGGATGCACACTCGCCTGGGTGCGCCGCATCCATCGCGCCACCGATACACATCAAGGCTTCAGCTTTCACTGAGATGTGTAGATCTTCGCGGGGGAATACGAGACCGAGGCCAAAGTACATTGCAGCGCCAATCGCGAGGGCCACCAGTACGGCATTACGTATCCGCATGTAACACGCCCCTCCGACTTAATGAACGCCTTCACAAAGTAGTATACCGGATTCAACTTGCGACTGTCAAAGCCTGAACGGTCATCTATTGAACTCACTATACATCCACGTTTGATAGTACCACAAGAAGGATTCAAGGGGCAACTTTTTCAGATTACAGATTTGCTCATGATAAGCGCACTACTCTGCCCCACTCATATCAGGAATCATCACCACAAACACACTGCCAATCTCGGCATGGCTCGACAACCACACATACCCCTTGAGTTGGTGGACAATATCATATACCAACGTCAATCCGAGCCCAGCTCCGCCACGCTCACGGGTCAACGATTGGTCAATCTGCGTAAATGGTGCAAATATTTTCAGCTGCGCTTGAGTCGGGATACCCTTCCCATTATCGCTTACCGTGAACGTCAGCCATCGCTGTGATGACGATGCGATATGGACCGGCAACAGACTTTCATGCGAAAACTGCACACCTAAATGCACCATCGGTTGCTTCGTATGTGTAGCTGCATTCATCAGTAACTGAGCCAACACTACGTGCACCCAGCGGGTATCACTCGTAAATGAGAGGATACTGTCTGGCATACTCACGTGGATACGAACAAGCGGATAGCGTTCGCACACGCTTGTTACCACAGTACTTACAAGTGCCTGTAAATCAATCTCATCCGGTGCCAAATCATCATTGATACCGATTTGTTGTAGATGGGTCATGCGCTCGATAATTTCTTTCATGCCGATAGCATGTTGGAGAATTTCATCTGCCTGATTCGCAATAACATCATTCGGCGCCGTACGTTTTAGTAGATCGGTGTATCCAATCACCATTGTGAGCGGCGTACGGAGCTCATGCGATGCAATTGCAATAAACTCATCCTTCATCGCTTCAATTTGACGTTGCCGACGATATAGCCCTTCCACATGTCCGTACAAATCAGCATTTTGAAGCGCAGCCGCACTTTGACTTGCAAGCAACGTCAAGAGTTCACTAACACCATGAATATTCGGCGCACTCTGTGTTGTGCCAATCAACAACACCCCTTGAATCGTACTTGCAATAACCGGCACGCCAATAACGGTTGCAATTGCTGATTGTTTATCGACATCCTCAAAACCAGCGCTATCAGAAGTTATTAGTGTCCGCTCATTCAACACCTGATGTGCCATAGCCATCCCTGCCACACTCAGTTGCCACTGAGTACTTGAGAGCGTCACGGACGCCAAGCGGTGCTTCTCGTCACCAATTAACAGCGCTGCCACATCCCAATCACTCCATCGAACTGCAAGGTTCAGCACATAGTGCACGATTGCTGCATAATCAAGTGTGGACAACAAGACTTCACTGTCGATGCGCAATGCTTCAAGCGTTCGCAGTCGCACATTATCACGAATGACACTTCGGCGATGGAGTGCTTGTCCTACTGCAACCACAAGCTGTGATAAGTCAAATGGCTTGGACACAAAATCAGAAATACCCCGTTGCATTGCTTGATGCAAATGGTCGTATGATGCATACGCAGTCATCATCACAATCGCTGCCGTTGGATCACGTTGTCGCGCAAGTGCTGCCAACTGCAATCCATCAATACCAGGCATTTTGAGGTCGGTCAATAGCAAATCATACGCTTGACGCGCTATCATGTCTGGAGCTTTGGTTACCTCATGAATAGCAGTGACTTGGTAGCCTTGCCCCTGAAGCGCACGCATACAGATATTACACATCTCGGGTTCATCATCAACAACCAAAATATGCGGCTTTGCTGGCGTAGCAAACGTCATGCATCCTCCTCAAGTAAGCCGCCATGAGCCATTGCATAGACATCGTGTGCATTCACATCCATGCCAGCGACAAGCCGCGGCAGTATTAAATCAACCACATTCGTCGCTGCGCCGCGAATGCACCCAGGTGCCCCCATGACCGGCGTTGAGCCTAGCAGGCCAAGTAACAACAAGTTGCCTGGCTCAACCGGAGCCCCATAGCACGTGACTCGGCCACCAGCCGCCTTAAGCGCCAGAGGCATCACATCATCGCAATCCATGATTGATGTCTCGCCAAGCGTAATAATCAAATCCACCTGCGGTATTAGCGAATCAAACGCCTGACGTACCGCATCCACCTCAGAAATCGATTGTTCAATCGCAACGACACGCGCATGCACCATGGCAAGGCGCGTCTCGAGCGAAGTCAAATGTAATCGTCTGAGTCGGTCATACGTCGCAGGTGAGCCAATCAGTATCACCCCGATGCGCGTTTTTGTAAAGGGATGCACCGACAACACAGGTGCCGTTGAATCGATGGTGAGCAACGGTGACGGAATCGCAAACGGCAAGATTTTGATGGTTGCGATACGCTGTTCTGGATGCACAACAGTGTATGTCCGCCGAGTAGCAATCGTCACACCCTCAATTCGATGCCACAACGCCAACACCGTGGGGTCTACGACGACCACGCCGTTAATCTGTGACACGATATCCGCACGGCCATGGTGTGGCGGTTTTGCAGTTGTATGAGATCCGAGACAGCGTTGTGCCACGAGCCCAGCAGCCGTATGTTCATCGATATCATCCGCCGATAGTCGCACCACGGTAATATGGTTGATCCCATGTGCTGCAAGCAACACCCCGTCTGCCTGCGTCAGCACACGGCCTTTAGCAATAAGTTTGTGGCCGTGTGCGTCACTAATATTATGTCGAGAAATCAACCCGACTGCTGCAGATACCGGAAGCGTTACTTGTTGCATAGGCGCTGGTAGTCTTCTTCGCTGTCAATGTCTTCGAGGAGCTCAGGTGTCTGCAAATCATGCCACGTAGGTGTCGCCACACCCCGTTGGAACAACAGGCGCCCGCCTTGTTCGCCCGTTAAGCGCTGCAACTCCGGCAAAAGCGACCGACTCCAGACCACAGGATTCGTTGGTTGTTGTATCACACGTGGCACGAGTACCATAGGCTGTGTCTCGCTCCATGCAGTCACAATCGCTTGCACATGCGCTGGTTGTAACAACGGTTGGTCGCACAACCCGATGACAAGCGCATCTGCATCTTGCGCCAGCGCCCAACGCGCAGCACACGACACCGAGCTCCCTTGACCATCCGCAAAATCGGGATTCATCGTGAGCTCCACGGGAAGCCCAGCCAGTGCCAAACGAACATGAGCTGCCTGATGTCCAATAACGACTCCAACGCGATCTATACCAGCGGCAATCATGGTGTTGGTGCTATGTCGCACCAATGGCATGCCGTGCCAATCCAATAATTGCTTGGGGCGCCCTAGGCGACGCGATAACCCGGCGGCAAGAATGGCAGCGACAATCTTCATGCGCCCCTCAACTGGCCACGTTTGCCGTTGCGGACTGCAACCACCTCAGCAATGATACTCAAGGCAATCTCAACCGGCGTACGGCCACCTATAGGAATACCAATTGGCGCATGCAGACGAGCAATTATCTCGTCAGCGATACCAGCCTCGCGCAAGCGCTCGACGCGGGCAGCATGGGTCTTTTTGCTGCCGAGTGCCCCCACATACCGCGCATCACTGGGCAATGCAACGAGCAACGCCGGATCATCGAGTTTGGGATCATGTGTCAGTACGACTACGGCGCAATTGGGGTGGAGTCGGCCGCGCAAGGCATCATCAGGCCAGGCATGCACGAGTTCATCTGCATGAGCAAAACGCTCGGCAGTGGCAAAGGCCCCACGCGCATCAATCACCACCGTACGAAAGCCCATCTGCTTGGCAAATGTGGTTAATTCAACGGCAATATGCACCGCACCAACCATGATGAGCGTCGGTGGTGGCGGATAACTCTCTACAAAAATCTGTCGATCCGCGATGGTCTGTACACCTTGTTCATCACGATTCAGTAGCGCCAACGCATGCGTGACAACCTCATGATTGAGCGCATCGTCAGCAGACGCCGTCACAACAGGCAAATCTGGGCGTACTAGCCACTGAAGCCCTACATCGGATCCCGACAGCACGGTGGCCAAAGCAACTGGCTGTTCAGCGTTAATTGCGTCACGCAACAGTTGAAAAATAGACTGGCGCATGCGGTGACACCTTTCGCTAATCGACTAACGGCTCGACAAACACGTCGATAGTACCACCACAGGCCAAGCCAACCTCCCACGCAGTTTCGTCGGCGACCCCAAAATGCAACAATGCTGCCTGCCCGCTTTTGATTGCCTGCTGACACGCATCAAAGACAGCGCCTTCGATACAACCACCACTCACTGATCCGGCCATGTTGCCGGCATTTGAGACGACCATTTTGGCGCCGATACCGCGCGGTGACGAACCAAGCGTATTGACCACCGTGGCAATTGCGATGCGTTCGCCGCGTGCGTGCCAAGTTTGAATTGCATCCATCACATCACGCATCTACATACCTCCAGATTAGTTGAGATAGGGTTGAGCCTCGGCCAACGTTGGTTGCGCCGCAGTCCCGCCTGCAGCACGCGTCGACAATGAGCCACACACAGCGCCGAGACGCAACGATTTGGCAAGTGACCAGCCCGATACCATGCCATAGACCATACCCGCATTAAACGAATCACCGGCACCGACCGCATCAACAAATGCAGTTTTGATTGATGCTACCCGATCCGTCTCAGTGCCACGTTGGGCAATTGCCCCATCAGCGCCACATTTGACGGCAACGGTTTTGATGGTCTGCGCCAATGTAGTCAAGGCAACGTTCACATCAGATTGCCGACTAATCGCACACGCTTCGGCGTCATTTGGTAAGAATAAATCGGTATGAGCGAACAACTGCTCAAGCCCATCCCACCGCTCCGTTGGATCCCAATTCGTATCAAGTGACGTCGTCCCACCTTGGGCCTGCATCATGGCAAAAAGCGCCGGCAAATCGGGGCGCAATGCATGTTGCAAATAGTAACTGCCAATATGCAGATGGCGTGATGCCGCAATCAACGAAGCGGGAATCATGTCTGCACGCAAGAGCGCAATTCCGCCCTCATAGGTCAACATGGCCCGATCAGCAGGCTTTTGCAAAACAACGGTTAGCCCGGTACGAATCGCCGGATCAATCACCACATGTTGCGTATCGACGCCGGTTTTGCGCAGTTCATCAAGACAAAATCGACCAATCACATCATCGCCACAGAGTCCGACATAGGCTACTCGCAGCCCGAGCCGTGCGGCTCCACAGGCAAAGATTGCCGATGAACCGCCGAGCACCAACGCCATATCATCAACAATCTTCTCATGTTGTTGCCAGACGGGCTCTACATCACCGCGCAAAATCAAATCAGCATTTATTTCGCCCAAAACCAACAGATCATACTGCGTCATATCGGCGAACCCTCACTGTACTGCATTCTAATTATGTATTATACCCAAACCATTCTCATCAATCTATCAACTAATCCACCCCCACAAGCGTTCGTACGCATGAGGGGGTGGATGACCTATGTTGACACCTGGCATACTTATTTGCTGGCTGCGTATTCCTTGGCAGCAGCAACGGCTTTCTGAGCACCCTCACCCAACGTGGCCGCTGGGATAAGGCGTGAGTTCTCGAGCAACTTGCGCCCCTCAACCTCGTTGGTACCGACCAAGCGGGCAACCATTGGCACATCGGTGTCGACCTCTTCGAGGGCAGCGATAATACCGCGAGCAACCTCGTCGACACGCGTGATACCGCCGAAAATGTTGAACAGCACGGCTTTGACGTTTTTGTCGGACAAAATAATCTGCAAGGCAGCCTTAACCTTGTCCTTACCAGCACCACCGCCAACGTCAAGGAAGTTGGCCGGCTCGCCACCATACAACTTCACTACGTCCATCGTTGCCATGGCCAAACCAGCGCCGTTCACCATACAGCCGATGTCGCCATCGAGCTTAATGAAGGTAATACCCGCCTCACGAGCCTGTTGCTCAGCAAGTGGCTCATCGGCGCTATCGCGCATGGCCTCAAGCTCAGGGTGACGGAACAAACCGCTGTCGTCGACCACAACCTTTGAGTCGAGCGCCTGCAATGAGCCATCGGCTTTGACAACCAACGGATTAATCTCGGCCAATGATGCGTCGTTCTCCATGTAGACCTTGTACAAGGCCATGGCGATACCGGCAAACTGACGGACTTGCTTGCCGTCGGTCAAGCCGATCGCAAACGCCAAGTTACGGGCTTGATAGTCGAGCAAGCCCATGGTTGGGTGTGCTTCGACCTTCTTAATGGCATCGGGATTGGTCTTGGCGACCTCCTCGATTTCGACGCCACCCTCTGACGAGGCCATCACCACAATGCGCTTGCTAGCGCGATCCATGATAACGCCGAGATAAATTTCGCTCTCATATTTGATGGCCTCGGCGACCAAGACTTTCTCTACCGTCAAGCCCTTGATATCCATGCCGAGAATTTGTGAGCCAACCTGCTCGGCCTCAGCGGGAGTCTGGGCTAGTTTGACACCACCAGCTTTACCACGGCCACCCACAAACACCTGGGCCTTGACGACCACAGGGGCGCCGATACTCTCAGCAATAGCACGCACCTCGGCAGCCGTTGAGGCCACACCGCCACCAGTTACTGGGATGCCGTAACGGGCACAGATATCACGTGCTTGATACTCATGTAATTTCATCGCCAACCGCCTCCATGCATATTTTGACTGCCATATCCTACCATTGCCGTGCAGTTGCGTCAATTGAATGCCATGAGCGCCTATGGATTTATTGAATCTGCACCACAGATAGCCTGACATGTATGCGCTGTACCACATCACCACGCCCAAACCAGAGTGGTATAATAGACGTATTCCGCGCCCGAAACATCGTTGTTTACTTCTGAAAGGTACCCAATCATGGCCTACGCCTCGTTGATTGGCGCTGAAGTCAAGCGCAAAGAAGACCCCCGCCTGATTACCGGCCGTGGCGCCTATGTCGGTGACATGAAGCTCCCCGGCATGCAGTACGTCGCATTTGTCCGTAGCCCATACCCCCACGCACTCGTCAATAGCATTGACGCCAGCGAAGCCAAAGCCATGCCGGGTGTGATGGATGTTATCACCGGTCAAGATATCGCCAAACTCTGTGGCCCGATGCCGATCGGCGCCGGTGGCGAGGGATCGAGCGAGCTCGATGGGCTCGCCGTGCGACCTCACAGCCACTACCCCATCTCATACGGCACCGTGCGCCATGTCGGCGAAATTGTCGCTGCAGTACTCGCATCATCCGCAGCACTCGCCACCGATGCCGCCAGCGCTGTCCAAGTCGATTACACGCCGTTACCGGCCGCGGTTGATATGGAGCAAGCCAAGTCACCCGATGCCCCACGCCTGTTCAAAGATATGCAGAGCAACGTGCATCACACCTGGACAAAAAAGGTCGGCGATGCCGATGCTGCCTTTGCCAGTGCCCACAAAGTCGTCACCCGCCGCCTCGTCAACCAACGCCTCGCAGGCGTCTCGATGGAGGGGCGCGCCGTCGTCGCCTACCCAGACCCACTCGGCGAGGGCTTGACCGTCTATACCAGCACCCAAGCGCCTCACATGACACGTGGGAGCTTGGCCGAGATGTTGCGAATGGACGAGAACCTCATCCGCGTTGTGGCACCCGATGTCGGCGGCGGCTTTGGTGTCAAGATCGGCGTCTACCCTGAGGATGCCGCCTTGGCCGCCCTCGCACGTCATCTGCGCCTGCCCATGTCGTGGGTCGAAGGACGCATCGAGCATATGACCGCCACCACGCATGGTCGTGGCCAAGTCGGTGAGTTTAGCGCGGCGGTCAAGGCCGACGGCACGATTACGGCATTGCGCTTTCATATCACTGCCGATATCGGTGCCTACCCGATTGCCGCCGGCTTGCCCAACCTAACCGGCATGATGGCCGTTGGTGTCTACAAGATCCCAGTCATTGATGGCACGATTGACTGTGTGTATACCAACACCACTCCTGTCGCCGCCTATCGTGGTGCTGGTCGCCCCGAGGCCGCCTACTACATCGAGCGTATGCTTGATGCCGTGGCTGATGATTTGGGGCTCGATGCCGCTGAGGTGCGCCGCGTCAACTTCATTCCGCCTGAGCAGTTCCCCTACAAGACGCCGACTGGGCCTCTCTACGACAGCGGCGAATACGACCGCGCTATGCGCAAGCTGATTGACATCAGCGATTATCGATCACTGCTCGCCGAACAGGCGCGCCGGCGTGCCGATTATGCGGCCGGCAAACCAACCACTTTGTTGGGCTTGGGCTTTGCCTGTTATGTAGAAATGTGTGGCTTTGGTCCATACGAAAGCGCCACCGTGCGTGTTGAGCCAACCGGCACCGTGACGGTCTTCACCGGCACCTCGCCCCACGGCCAAGGCTTGTACACCACATTTGCCCAGATTATCAGCGATCAACTCGGGGCGGATTTTGATAATGTCATCGTCAAATCGGGCGACACCGCCAACACGCCGATGGGCCAAGGCACCATGGGTAGTCGTAGTTTGGCGATTGGTGGTGGTGCCTTGGTCGAGGCCATTAAAGTGGTCCGCGCCAAAGCAGTCAAGATTGCCGCTCACCTGCTCGAGGCCAATCCCGATGACGTCATCTATGCCGAGGGCAAGTATCACGTCAAAGGCGCACCAGATAGTGGTCTTTCATTGGTACAAATCGCCAAGCGCGCCTACACCGACAAGTTACCGGGCGATGTGACATCAGGCCTCGAGGCAACCGAGTTCTTCCGCCCGGCAGAGCTCATTTACCCCTTCGGCGCCCACTTGGCGGTCGTCGAGGTCGATGCCGACACCGGCGACGTGCGCGTCGCCAAGTACTATACGGTCGACGACTGTGGCCCACGCATCAGTCCCACGCTGGTCGCTGGGCAGGTACACGGTGGTTTGGCGCAGGGTATCGGGCAAGCATTGTACGAAGAGGTGGTATACAGCGACAACGGACAAATCCTCAGCGGATCGTTGATGGACTATGCCTTGCCACGCGCTGACAACTTCCCTGATTTTGTGCTCGACAAAACCGAGACGCCGACGCCGCTCAATCCACTTGGCGTCAAGGGCATCGGCGAAGCCGCCACCGTTGGGTCGACACCGGCCGTCGCCAACGCCGTCATCGATGCCTTGTCGCATCTTGGCGTCACGGCACTTGATATCCCGATGCGCCCAGAGCGCGTTTGGCGCGCCATTCACGGCGCCTAACGCATAGTACGCCCGATGATCTCAGCGAGCGCGGTCAATGAAACCACCGCGCTCGTATTCTTTCGCACTACCAAGAAAGCCCACGGCATGGCAGAATGCATCACCATTGATACCAATCATCTCGGTCGTTCAGGTGTTATTGCCTGTTACCTGATCAAAGGTAGCGTCCCAATCCTCGTTGACCCGGGGCCAAGCGTAGTCTTGCCGACGATTGAGTCAGCGCTTGCCGACCACAATCTACGTCTCGCCGATATCGGCGCCATCTTGCTGACCCACATTCATCTTGATCATGCGGGGGCCGTCGGCTCAATTGTGGCAGCGCACCCGCATATCAAGGTCTATGTGCATCACCGGGGCGCATCGCATTTAATCGACCCAAGCAAACTCCTCAACAGTGCCACGCGCATCTATGGCGACATGATGGCCACGTTGTGGGGGGATTTTTTGGCGGTACCCGAGACTAACCTGCAAATCCTACATGGCGGTGAGCACCTGACCATCGGCGACCAACAATTCGCCGTCTACGATGCCCCAGGTCATGCGGTGCATCATGTGATGTATCACTGGAATGACACCGTCTTCGTAGGAGATAACGCCGGCATCCGCATGCAAGGATTCACCTACGTGCGCCCAGCCACGCCCCCACCCGACATCGATCTCGAGGCGCTTGATCGGAGTATTGCTCTGTTGCGCACGCTTGCGCCACAATGCCTCTATTTGACGCACTTTGGATCAGTCAGCGATGTCAATGCACACTTGACACGTGTCCAACAGACTAACTGGCGCTGGGCCAACCTTGTCAAAGAATGGATCGATACGGGCATGCCTCCTGATGAGCAAGTCAAACAACTCCGCCAACATGCCACAGATGAAATGGGAACAGATGCGACTGAAGCCGGCATTCACGCGTATCAAAAAGGCGCATCGATTGAGATGAGTTGGCAAGGATTACATCGCTATTGGCTCAAACGACAAACATTGTAGGTCGCCGCACTACGCTATAATCATATGACCAGCGTGAGTCGCACTCCAGCGATTTTGCGATGTTTTTGTGTGTTTATGCATCGCTCGCATGCGGTATTGTGTACATGAGGATCACTATGGCGCAGACGCTTCGGCCAATCATCGAACAACTGGCAACACACCCGGACATCCAGTCAATCACCGCCAACGATGCGTTTGCCACACCACGACATCTGGCCGGCGTGCGCAAAGCTGCCACTGCACCGATTATTGCAAGTATTGCCCAGCACCACCGCACACCTGTCCTTGTTGTTGTTGCGCATACCGATGAATCAGTACGACTCTGCGAGGATTTGCCGCACTGGTTGCCCAATCACCCTGTCTACCACTTTGTGGCCAATGACACCATTCCCTACGAACCGATGTCGCCGAGTGTCGAAAGCACCGCTGCGCGACTGCGTGCCCTCCATGCATTGACCGCGCGCGAGCAGTGCATCATCGTGGCGCCAATTCGGGCGGTGCTTCAGCCAACCATTGCCATCGACGATGTACGGCACGCCAGCATCACGCTGGCGCTCGGCCAACGCCACGATCCAATTCAACTAATGCACCGCTGGGTCAATCTCGGCTATCGTGCCAGTACGTCGGTGAATGAGCCAGGTGAGATTAATCGACGTGGTGGTATTCTCGATATATTCCCGCTCGGCACCACTCACCCGCTGCGCATTGAGTTCTTTGGTGACGAAATCGACAGCCTGCGCTGGTTCGAACCACTCACCCAACGCAGTATTGAATCCATCAACGAAATCGCCATCGGCCCAGCCCACGAGTATCAGAGTCAGCAGACGAGTGCCGTTATCGAATGGCTCAACCGCCAAGATTACTCAATGCTCCGCACCGAGGCCCAACACGAGTGGCAACAGTTCATCGAACGCCTCGCCCACGATGAACGCTTCGACGGGCGCGAGTTTTTGGCGCCATTCTATGCCCCTAATTTGCAACTGTCTGGTATCACGACGGCACTCGACGCCGATATACCGCTTATCATCAGCGAGCCCGTACTGGTTGCCCAGGCGGCGAGCGAATACAGCATTCAGCATGAGCAACGACGCGTCCAACACGTCGAGAGCGGCGAATTGCCCCCATGGTACCCGACGGTCATCCTCGATTGGCGGACGACGCTCAGTCATGCGCGCGTGATGCACATGGCCACGGCTGACTTGCCGTTCCGCGAATTGCTCGCCGACCCACAAATTGTCACGCTCAACCCTGACCTCTTCCGCAGCGTCGATTTGTATGGCGGGCGGCTCAAAGAGCTCGTCAACGACATCCAAAAACGCCTCATCAACAATCAGCAGGTCTGGTTGGTCACGCCACAAGCAGCCCGGCTCCACGAGATGATCGAAGAGAGCGGCGCCGATATGACCAATTTGCATGTGGTGCATGGCATCATTGACAGCGGCTGGAGCTCGCCTGCGCTCAATCTCACCGTCTTTAGTGACGCCGAGATCTTCGGCTGGACCCAGCGGCGCAGTCAAGCGCGCCCCAAAAAAGCCGATCGCGTCGATCAGGCCAGCCAAGAGCGCGCGGCCTTTTTGCGTGGCTTGCAAGTCGGTGATTATGTTGTGCACATCGAGCACGGCATCGCCGTCTACGAGGGGATGATTCGCCGTACCATCGACAACATCGAGCGCGAATACCTCAATCTGCGCTACGCCGCTGGCGACAAATTATATGTGCCTATCGACCAAGTTGATCGCGTCTCACGCTATATCGGCGCCGGTGACGCCGAGCCCACCCTGACACGCCTCGGCACCCAAGAGTGGGAGCGTGCCAAGCGCAAAGCGCGCAAATCGGTCGAAGATCTGACCGAAGAGTTGTTGGCCATCTACGCCAAACGTAGCACCAGCAAGGGCTTTGCCTACGCTACCGACAATACCTGGCAACGTGAGTTCGAGGCGGCGTTCGCCTACAACGAAACGCCCGACCAGCTCAAGGCCATCACCGACGTCAAACACGACATGGAGTCCGATCAACCAATGGATCGCCTTGTCTGTGGCGACGTCGGCTTCGGCAAAACCGAGGTTGCGTTACGGGCGGCATTCAAGGCCGTCCAAAGCGGCAAACAGGTTGCTGTGCTTGTGCCTACCACAGTGCTTGCACAACAACACTACGAGACCTTTAGTCGGCGTATGGCGGCTTTTCCGATCAAAGTCGAGCTCATTTCACGCTTTCGCAGTCCCAAAGACCAAAGCGTCGTGCTGGCCCATACGGCTACCGGCAACGTCGATATCTTGATTGGCACGCACCGAATACTCTCCAACGACGTGCAGTTCAAAGATTTAGGGCTCTTGATTGTCGACGAGGAGCAACGCTTTGGCGTCAAACACAAAGAGCGCCTCAAACAACTCAAAAGCGGCATTGATGTCTTAACATTGACCGCCACCCCTATCCCACGCACGCTCCATATGTCGCTGGCCGGCATCCGCGACTTGAGCGTCATCGAGACCCCACCCGAAGAGCGCATGCCCGTCAAAACCTATCTGATTCAGCGCGACGAGCGCCACATGCGCGAGGCCATCGAACGCGAACTCGAGCGCGATGGTCAAGTCTACGTGGTCCACAACCGCGTCCACTCGATCTACCAATTGGCCGACACCATCAAACGCCTGGTACCCCACGCCCGCATCGGCGTCGGCCATGGGCAGCTCGCCGAACATCAACTCGAGCGGGCCATGCTTGATTTTTATACGGGGCGCACCAACGTCCTCGTGTGTACAACCATTGTCGAAAACGGCCTTGATGTCACATCGGCCAACACCATCATTATCGACGACGCACCCTACTACGGTCTCGCCCAGCTCTATCAACTCCGCGGACGCGTCGGCCGGAGCAATCAACGTGCCTATTGTTATCTCTGTTTGCCACCCGGTGTGCCGCTGACCATCGAGGCGCACCAGCGCTTACAGGCCATCCAAGAGGCCACTGAGCTCGGCGCTGGATTCAAGATTGCCATGCGCGACCTCGAGATCCGCGGCGCCGGCAATCTGCTGGGTGCCGAACAAAGCGGTCATATCGCCGCCGTTGGCTTTGACCTCTACTCGCGCTTGCTCGAACAAGCCGTACGCACCATGAAGCACCGGTTTGATACACAACAGCAGCAGTCCATCACCGCTACCGAAGTCACACCAGTGGATACGCATGATACGCCAACACCACCACAAACCACCGCACCACTCCGACGCATCAAAGTCGATGAGAAGGTACTCGTAACGCCATTGGTGACTGTCGACCTACCTCTCAATGCGTTCTTGCCGGTCGACTATATCCCCGATGACCAAGTGCGCTTATCAACCTACCAACACATGGCCGAGGCCCAAACCGTCGTGGCCGTCAAAGGCTTGCGCCATATGCTCCGTGACCGCTTCGGTCGGCCACCCGAGCCGGTCGAGCACTTACTCACCTGGCTCCACATCAAGAGCTTGGCGTTACAATCGGGGGTGCCGTCGGTAGTGGCTTCTGAGCAGGAGTACATCATCAAACTCCCTGATGGCCACGACGAGTTGCGCCTACGTCTGCAACGTCGTTTTATGCGCGACAAACACATCAAGGTCGGGCCACAGTTTGTCCGTATCGGCCGCCAACAGGCCGGCAAAGAATGGCTCAACCAAATTATTTCCGTTCTCGAAGCAGTTCAACCCACAGCGCCGTGATTACCGCCAAAGGAGCACACCCATGTCTGTCAAGATTTATGTGACCGATGCGACGTATGCCCATCATGACCACGAGCACTCGGCTCTCGCCGGGCACGACTATACGCTCACCGTACGCCAATGCCGTACGGCAACCGACGTCATCAACCAATGTGCCGATGCCAATGTGCTGCTCAATCAGTATGCACCGCTGACGCGCGAGGTGTTCGCCGCGCTGACACACCTCAAAATGATTGTGCGCTACGGCGTCGGGTTCGATAGCGTAGATGTGGCGGCAGCCAGTGAGCATGGAGTCATGGTGGTCAATATCCCCGATTACGGCGTCCAAGAGGTCGCCGATCATACGTTGGCGCTCATGCTCGGCATCGTACGCAAAGTGCCCCAAATCGATGCCTCAGTGCGGGCCGGGGTGTGGAACGATAACCTCTTCCACCCTATCATGGGACTCCATCACAAACAGGTCGGCTTACTCGGCTTTGGCAATATCGCCCGCGAGGTCGCCAAGCGCGCTCAAGCATTCAATATGCAGGTGATGGCCTACGACCCATTTGTATCGGCCGAGCAGTTCACCAATCACCACGTCACATCGGCATCATGGGAGACAGTCCTCCAACACAGCGATATCGTCTGTGTGCACCTGCCGCTCAATCACGAGACCAAACACTTCGTCAACGCCGCGCGGCTCGCCCTGATGAAACCCACGAGTTACCTGATTAATACGGCACGGGGTGGCATCGTCAACAGCGCCGATTTGGCACACGCGCTCCGATCCGGTCAAATTGCCGGGGCTGCACTTGATGTCCTTGAGCAAGAGCCGATGCCGGTCGATCACTCACTACGGGGTATCGATAACTGCATCATCACCTGCCACGTGGCCTGGTATTCTGAGGATTCATTGGTGCGCCTGCAATATTATGCAGGACTTGAGATTGCCCGTTGGTGCACCGGCGGGTTGCCCAAATCAATCGTCAATCGGGCCGCCCTCATTGCAAACGGTACAATCACTACCTAAATTCTATTCGTGAGTGAACAAATAGGCCGTGTACGCTATCGCCTCGCGGAGCATATAAAACTGCTCTTCGAGCGGTCGTGTCGAAATCGGCGACGTCAATGTCGGCGAGGCATATGCCTCAAGCCCGAGATCTTGGGCCATCTTGAGTGAACGCAACATATGGAATGGATCACTGACCAACAACACTTGCCGAATATTTGCTTCTTGTGCCAGCACCGATGCAGTCTTGAGACTTTCGTAGGTCGAGCGCCCTTCCTCTTCAAGCAAAATAGCCTCTGCAGGAACGCCTTTGCTCACCAGATATTCAGCACTTGCCTCAGCCTCTGACATGTTATCCCCACGCCCGACACCACCAGTTACCACAATCCGTTCGATTTGTTTATTTTGAAACAGTAACAACGCATGATCAAGTCGAGCCCGCAATACCGGCGATGGGGTACCCGCCCAAACTGCAGCCCCCAACACAATTGCCGCATCTGCTTGACGGGTTTCATCCCGCTTACTTTGTGCCGATACAAGATATGTAACAAACCCCAAATACATGATTATCATCACCATCACCCACAAGATGGCACGCATCATTACAGTTGCAATCGATTCTCGACGACGCAATGCGCCATTAGGTTGTTCTTGCATATTGGCTACATTCATGTATCACTTGCCCTAGTAGTATTATACGAGATAGTAAAGTCATCTTACCACCCCAAATCAGACAACACGCCACAACGTGCCCCGCACAAAAAACAGCATTTTTATCGCCAATATAACGAGCATCACCCAAAATAATCCGTGCGACGCCATCAACAGCCACAAGACCAACGGATACACACATACATGCACCGCCACAAACAGCCATCGATACCAACGCACCAACCGACGCCACGCTGCATTTGTTTGCGGAGTGGCATTCGATATCCCCCCTGCAACCAAATCAATTGTCAACAACAAGACAACGATGCGCTCCCATAAGACGCCATCATAGAGCTCCCATACCACGCTACCCACAATAAGACCTGGCACGATGATTATTGCTATGTGACGCCAATCCAAGGTACCAAACACCAATAGCCCAACACGTTGGAGGTTCTCACGCATGATTGACCTCATCAATCCGTCGTCATAGTAGTCTCATAGACGTATTGTATACTTTGATTGTGCACACACACCGCTTGTTGCACCACCACCAATCACAAGGAATTTCTCAATGAAAAAATTCACGCTCCCACCGCATACACGATATGCGCTCATCGCCATCATCACATTGTTGGTGGCATCATTTAATGTTATACCTGACATTATCCTCGGCATCGCACTACTAGCTGTTGGTGCCGCTCAAGGGTATGATATCTGGCTACGTCTCAAACAACGTGCTCAATCGAGCAACGTCACCTACTGGCGTGGGGTACGCTACGAGGTAAGTAACGCACCTAAACGCCCACAATGGCGTGATATTCAAGCAGAGGGGTTGTGGATTCTCATCACACTCATCACATTGATTGTGGGGTTAGCGCTTTTTGTTGATGCACTTTTTTAGCGAGTACGCTACCATAACAGCCGGTAGTCAAAAACACAACGGAACGACATCGCTATCACTGCATATCCAACGCATACATGTAGGCAGCTTCACACCCCGCCACACGTGTCTCCCATGCATGTAGTTGTGCTGATTGATATGCAGTGCTTTGCATGGTAATAAGCATCTGTGGGTCATCAAGGAGTTTACAAACGTTATCAACAAACGACTGTTTATCCGTTGGTGCCACCAAATACCCATTATGCCCGTGCTGTACAAACGCCCGCATCTCGCCAACGTCATGCCCCACAACCACAAGTCCCGTTGCCAACAACTCAAGCAGTTTGGCCGAACAACGCGAACGATTGATGAGCGTATCTCTGACTGGCACTAGCGCCACGCTCGCTTGTTGGAGCAACGCTGGTATCTTTTCGGGCTGTAGCCACCCGTGCATCGTCACATGTGTAGCAAGTTGATTTGCCTCGACAAACTGTGCAAATGCCTGTTCCTCACCGTTTTCACCAGTCCCAATCACATGCAGATGCACATCGGGACGACGTGCCACGATCTGTACAAGAGTGGACACCATTTCGGCTACATCAAACTCCCAGAAGCGGGTATAGAGCACGAGTATCGGAGCTGTGCGTGGTACAAACGATGCCTGTGTCGCAATATTGGCAGCATTGGGCACATAAAACGCCGCCTCACGGCGCACACCATCAGCCCATACAATACTTTGTAGCGTACGACTCGCAACAGTTACTGCATCTGCAATCTTCGGCAAATCACGCTCTTGCCAAGCAAACAAGGCTTTTGCGCTCGCTGGATACGCTAGTTCGTCGTTCCACCCACCCACACTCTCACGATCATCACAATCGACCACAAGTGGGATGTGCGGTGCCACAAGGCGTGCCCAACGAGCCGCCAATCCGGCATGCCCTTTGGGCTTAAACAGATGAATAATATCGGGTTTATCGGCGATCGTCGTGTGCCACAACCAGCGTGATTGACGCAATACCCCCAATACACCGGGTGGTGTCACTGTAGTGTGTGTCACACGCACTGCACCATACATCACCGAGGTACCGGCATCTTGTGGGTTGTGAATTGGCGCAGCAATAATCTGTATTTCGTGCCCACATTGAGCCAAGGCTTGCGCAAGCGGGAGCATGCGAGCCAAAAGGGTGCCCTTCGGCCTGATGCCGAAGGGCGCTAACATGGCAATACGCAATGGGCGCATTACAACTCCTAGAGACGTGAACGTGGATCAAGTGCGTCGCGCAGGCCGTCACCAATAAAGTTGATGCTCAACACGGTGAAGAAAATCAGCGCCGCTGGAATCATCGACAAATGTGGTGATGTCTGCAAGTACTGACTACCGTCCGTCACCAAACGCCCCCATGTAGGAGTGTCTGGTGGGAAGCCGATACCCAAGAACGACAACGTTGATTCGCTCAAAATCGCACTACCAACCTCAAGCGTGGCTGCAACGATAATTGGACTCATGGCATTGGGCAGAATGTGACGGAACATGATACCCCAGCGACTCACACCAACACACACAGCCGCCTCAACGAACTCTTTTTGTTTGAGTGAGATAAACGCTGCACGCACAATACGCGATGTAGACATCCACGCCAAGACGCCAATCATGGTTACAACAATGGTGAACATACCAAACTCTAAGCCGAGTGCGGCCGTCACTGTGTCACGGAACAAGTAGACCGTCAATAACAATAACGGCAACGTTGGCAACGACAAGAAGAGGTTCGTAATGAAGCTGAGTACTTCATCGATTACCCCTCCAAAATAACCAGACACTGCACCAATCAAGGCACCAAGCGACACCGCAATCAACATGGCAGTGAAACCGACCGACAACGAAATACGACCACCATACAAGGCTCGCGCAAATTGATCGCGCCCAAGTTCGTCACTGCCAAATGGGTGATAAATACACATCGGGTCGACAAACGACTCCGTCATCGGATCAATACCCATTTCGGCTTGTGTTTTCTCAAGCTGTGCACAGTATTCTGCGTTTTCAGCCGGATACGAAAAATACGGTGCGCTCATGGTGTTCACGAAGTCAAGCGCATCACGATTCACCCGCCACAAAATCGGCCCAAGTAATACCGTCACGACAAATACCAGTAGCGTGATGCTTCCCACAATCGCAAGTTTATGTCGCTTAAACCGACGCCAAGCATCGCCCCAAAGAGTGCGAGGTTTTTTCGACACATTTTCTGCGAGTTGCTTGATGGTATCATTCACTGGTGAATTAGCAGTCATATGTTCTACCTTATTCTGTGCAACAGCAGGACGAATTTAGTTGTACTTTACCCGTGGGTCAAGTACCCCATACAAAAGATCAGCTATCAGATTGAAGAAGACTACCAAGACTGAGAAAATAAACGCCAACGCCATCACTGTCGGAGTGTCAGAGTTTTGAATCGATGTCACCAGTAGTTGCCCCAATCCGTTGACACGGAACAGGTTTTCGGTGATGATTGCACCCGCAAAGATGTTTGGAATACCAAGAGCGATAAGTGTCACAACCGGAATAATACTATTCACCACCACGTGACGAATCACCACCGTCCAATCGGCCAACCCTTTCGCACGCGCAGTACGT
Source organism: uncultured Klebsiella sp. (assembly GCA_964469045.1). Taxonomy (GTDB): domain Bacteria; phylum Chloroflexota; class Chloroflexia; order Chloroflexales; family Roseiflexaceae; genus UBA965. Next base: position 56,575 of record CAYXXK010000001.1, on the reverse strand, counting down.
ACATAATCGAGCGGCAAGTTATCCAACATCGATGATCGCATGAAACGCGTCAACGCCGCTGTTTGCTGCACGACTAACACGGAAATCGGCAATACCATCTGTCGCAATTGCTGCATTAGTGCATCCCAACTATTGATATCGATAGTCGAGTTATACACAATCGGGAACCACTGCAGATTGATGGCAAATATCAACATGAATGCCAGACCAGTAAAGAACGACGGCAACGAGCCACCAATAAACGAGAAAAATGTTGCTATTTGGTCGAATATTGAATATTGCTTCACCGCCGAAATAATTCCAATTGGAATGGCAAGAGAAATCGCAATTAAGTACGCAAGTCCTACCACTTGAAGGGTTTGGGGAATGCGTTGTACAACAATACCAATCACTGGAGACTTCGAAGCAAACGAAAAGCCCCAATCACCCTTTACAAGGGCAACCAACCAACGCACATAACGTTCGTTCCATGGCCGATCAAGGCCGAATGCCTCGCGGATGCGATCTCGGGTTGATTCAGGGATTGCTGGGTTCAAGGCAAACTGTGCAAGGGGATCACCTGGTGCCAACGCAAGCACTGCAAAGATGATCATGCTAATTAATAGCAACGTCGGAACGGCAATTAATGCACGCCGGATGATGTATTGGGTCATGGAGTGGTTCTCCACGTAAATGTAAAAGAGAGGAAATAAAGTGAGAGGGGGGTACCGGTAGGAGTTGGCGTTCGCCAACCCCTACCAGCAAAGAATGAACTAACGGACTACTTTGACCACTCGTGAATGTTCCACAAGCCTGAGTCAAACGTGTTGTAGGTTGGACCATTCAAACCAACAATCTTGGCGTTTGGCGTGCGGCGATTGATCAAAGGCATCACAGCTACGTCGTTGATCAAGAAGTCGTTGAGGGCGATTGCCAACTCAGCGCGCTTGCCCAAGTCGAACTCAGCTGAATACTGCTCGAAGAGCTTGTCGTAGTCTGGGTTGCAGTAACGACCGTCGTTGCCACCGTTCCAGCTGTTCTCAGCTGAATTGCGGTTCTTACAGAGCCAACCCTCGAAGTATGACTGAGGATCGGTGCCGCTTGGACCGTTGGTGTACATCTGGATGTCAACGAACATCTTGTTCAAGGTGTCGTCGTTGCCTGGGTCACCTGAGAAGAAGACGCCAGCGTCAACAGCCTTGAGGTTGACGGCAATACCAATCTCGGCCAAGTTAGCCTTGATGATGGCCTGCTCGCCTTGGCGAAGTGGGTTGATTGAGGTCTGGAAGTACAATGCTGGGAAAGCCTTGCCGTCCTTAGTTGCCTTACCACCCTCGATCTTCCAACCGGCCTCTTCCATCAACTTCTTGGCACCCTCAACGTCGCGCTCACAGCTGGTGTTCTTTGAGTCGAGGTTGGCTGGGACCACCAAGATGTTACAACCGGCAACACCGGTTGGGCCGTAGAGCTGCTCGGCAATTGCCTGGCGGTCGATGGCCTTGTTGATTGCCTGACGAACCTTGAGGTCGGTCAAGACTGGGTGAGGCTGATCTGGCTCTGAGCGCTTGGCACCCAAGGCTGGATCTGGGTTGGCGAAGTTGATGACAATACGCTCAACACCGAATGAACCACCGGCGATTGGCTCACACTTACCAGCGGCCAAGATTGGCTCGAGAGCAGCCTTGGCAACTTGCAAGTTCCATGAGTAGTCGACTTCGCCCGTCTCACAGACAGCGCGAGCAGCTGAAGTGGCGTCACCACCACCCTTGATCTCGACGGTCTCGAAGTAGGTCTTGTCGGCGTTGCGGTAGGCTGGGTTCTTCTCGTAGATCACGACGTCGCCCGGCTTGAACTCCTTAAGCTTGTACGCATTGGTACCGATAGGAGCCAAGTTGGCAGCCTGACATGCAGCGTCGGTCAAAGCGGCCTCACCAGCACAGTTACCGAACTGAGCCTTCTGAAGGATCATGCCCGAGTAGCTGACGAATGGCAAGAACGGATCTGGCGTTGCTTGCTTCCAAGTGATCTTGACGGTGTTTGCGTCAATAGCCTCGATGTTCTCGATGTTGGCAAAGTTGGCTGAGGTGGTGGCTGCAGTGGCCTCGTTTGAAGCGTACTGCCACGTGAAGATGACGTCGTCAGCAGTGAAATCACTACCATCTGACCACTTCACACCCTTCTTCAACTTCCAGGTTACGCTGGTGCCATCGGCTGCCACGCCACCGTTCTCGATGCTTGGGATTTCCTCAGCCAAGTAAGGAACCAATTCATCGTTCTGGTTGTAGCGAGCAAGTGGCTCAAGAATAACACCGGCGCCGTCGAAGTCCTTGGTACCTGAAGCCAGGTGAGGATTCAACGTGGTTACGGCCTGCCAGTAAAGGATATTCAACGTGGTATCCTTCTCGGCGGCTGGCTCTGCGGTTGGCTCTGGAGCGGCGGTTGGCTCAGCAGCTGGCTCTTCAGCTGGAGCGGCGGTTGGCTCGGCGGCTGGCTCTTCAGCAGCTGGAGCAGCGGTTGGCTCAGCGGCTGGTGCACTACCACCACAGGCCACGAGCAGTGGGAGCAACAAAGCGGCGGCCAAAAGGGCGGCGCTGCGCTTCCATGACGAAGTGGTTCGTCCCATAGTGTTCTGTTCCTTTCGAAGAGAACGGAAATCTGATTACACACCAAACCCTAGGCAACAATGCACTGTATGAACAGCACATTGTGACTTGGTTAAGTATGCATGAGAAGTATTTTAGTGTATTTGATGATGCAAGTCAATGGAATTTGGCATGTTTTCATACCAATACATTACAACTTTCCTGCCAATTACTTGGTTACTTTGTGCAAATATCCTCAGTAGAATGCACTTCTCGCCTACATGCTTCAGAAGACACCTCACCCTTTGACATCCACCACAACCCACAAAACTCCCCATTGCCATTACAACTGAGCGAGAAACTATCACTCATGTGCACTTTTCGCCATATAATAAAACGCATATACGTAAATTACGACTTACCTTGCGAGTACTACTCATGCATACCCCTGCACTTATTGCGGCACTCCGTGATATCGTCGGTCATGACGGCGTCGTAGATGGTGATGCAGCCCTTCTAACCTACGAAGCAGATGGCTGTGTCATGGATCTCCACATGCCCAATCTCGTCGTCCTCCCACGCACCAGTGAACAAACCGCCGCCATCGTCAAACTCGCCCATCAAGCGCGTATTCCCGTCGTCGCACGCGGCGCAGGCACCGGTCTCTCTGGTGGTGCTACACCCATTCACGGCGGTATAGTTATCGCCATGACACGCATGGATCAAGTCCTCGAGGTCGATACGCGCAACAAACGCACCCGCGTCCAACCCGGCGTCATCAACTGGGAACTCTCCCAATACCTGGCGAACTATGGCTACGCTTTCATGCCAGACCCTTCTTCGCAGAAAGCCTGTACCATCGGTGGCAATATCGCGAACAACAGCGGTGGTCCGCACTGCCTCAAATACGGTATGACTACCAATCACGTGCTGGCATTACGTACCGTTTTACCCAACGGCAACTTAATCTGGACGGGCAACGGACGCTTTGATACCGTTGGCTATGACTTGGCTGGTATCATGACCGGCTCCGAGGGCATGTTCGGCATCGTCACCGAGGCATGGGTGCGGATGACCAGACTCCCTGAGGCGCTCCGTGTCGTACTTGCGCTCTTCCCTGATATTCCGTCAGCCTCACAAACTGTCTCTACCATCATCGCTCGTGGGCTCCTGCCTGCTGCGCTTGAAATGATGGACAAACTCGCCATCAAAGCCGTCAATGGCATGTATAAGCTCGGTCTACCCGAAAGCGCCGGTGCGGCCCTCCTCATCGAAATAGATGGTGTTAATGAAGGGCTTGATGACCTGCTGCGCGATGTCACCCAAATCTGTCGTGACCACGGTGCCATTGAGGTCCGACCAGCCACTACGCCTGCCGAACAAGCCCAAGTCTGGGCCGCCCGCAAAAACGCATTCGGCGCTATGGGTCGGTTATCACCAAGCTACTACCTCGTTGATACCGTTGTGCCTCGCACCCAACTCCCAAGCATTCTTTCCCATGTCGGTATGGTAGCAAATGACTTCAAATTACCGATTGCGAATGTCTTCCACGCCGGAGATGGCAATCTTCATCCGTTGATTCTCTTCGATCGACGTGACCGCAACCAACTTGAGCGGGCCCTTGGTGCAGCCACAGAAATCCTCAAAGAATCAGTGCGCCTCGGCGGCGTCGTCAGCGGTGAACACGGCATTGGCGTCGAAAAGCGCGATTACATGGATATCCTCTTTAGTACTGCCGACCTCGCCGCAATGGCTGGGTTGCGCCGATCGTTTGACCCGCTTGAGCTGTTCAATCCCGGCAAAGTCTTCCCAGCTCGCAAAGGATGCGGTGAACTTGCTGAATTGCGCCAAAACGCCATCCAAGCGAATCAAATCATCGAAATCCCAGCCGGGACATGGCTGTAATACGGAGCACATTTCATGAGTACCGCCCATACCGCTATACGTGACGACTTGGCGCTCCGCCAACAATACCGCATCCGCACGCGCATACCTGACCGTGTCGCCGTTCCAAATACCATCGCCGAAACAAGTGAAATCATGCAACTCGCAGCACAGCATGGCTGGCGAGTAGTGCCCTGGGGTGGCGGTACGCACCAACTTATTGGCGCAACGCCAGCACATATTGATATCGTCATTGACACAAAAGCACTCAATCGGGTCATTCACCATGAGCCAAATGATCTCACCATCAGCGTCGAAGCTGGCATGACAATCGGTGCCCTGCGCACATATCTCGCACGTCACGGTCAGATGCTCCCTGTTGACCCTGCACTCCCCGACCAAACCACTATTGGCGGACTGATAGCTACTGCAGCCGATGGACCTCGACGCGCCATGTACGGTATTCTGCGCGACATGATGATTGGTATCAGTGTCATTGAAAGCAACGGTCAAATTTCAAAAGCCGGTGGGATGGTCGTCAAAAATGTCAGCGGTTTTGACATGATGAAGCTCTATCACGGCAGCTTCGGCACCCTTGCACTCATCGTTTCAGCCAACTTCAAACTCTACCCAATCCCCACCCACCACGGCACACTCATTGCGACCTTCGACGACGTACCAACAGCCTTGACATTTGTTGATGATGTCATGACGAGCCAACTAACTCCTGTGACGCTCGAGCTCATCGACGCCACAATCCTTCAACGCATGAATATTTCGGGCGCATGGGGAGTTGCCCTCGCATGTGAGGGACCACTTGCTGCGGTTAAACGCCATCATGACGACCTCCGCCAACGCGCTACACACATTGGCGGTGTCACGCATTGGCACGTTGATGCAGCCCACCAGCAGTGTTGGAGTATCATCAATGACGCAAGTCAAACCCACTCCCTATCAACCGATGCCTGCGTTATTCGTTGGAGTACATTGCCGTTTATGCTGGGCGATGTCATCATGCGCTGTCTTACACTTGCCCAACAATGTGGCGGTACACCATGTATTCATGCCCGAGCTAGTGTCGGCAGTGGGTATGTAACACTCACGAACGCCTCAACAACGATACAGGCCCAATGGATGGCCGCATTACCAGAGGCGCTGTGGATTGCTACACATGAACCCGAATTGCCCATATACTGGCATACTCCAGCTGCGGGAATTGATATTATGCAACACATTCGCCATGAGTTCGATCCACACCAGCGACTGAACACACAGCGCTTTGTTGTATAGTCTTACAACGGTGTACATGACGATACAATTGACCATTTTGTATGAAGGGTGAAATCTTTTGTTATGTCAAAAACTATTTTAATCATTGATGATGACGCAACACTGCGCCGCGCACTTGCTACTGCTCTCCGAAGCGAAGGATATAACATCGTCTTGGCATCACACGGTCAAGAGGCCGTTGCACTCTGTGCAAACGGCCTCCCAGACGCTATCATTTGTGATGTGATGATGCCCTATATGGATGGTGTAGCAACGTTTCGGGCGCTACAAAGTGAACTTCAAGTGCGCAACGTGCCGATTATTATTACAACCGCACTTCATCGCCAAGACTGGTTCGCTGACCTCGAAGAGGAGGGAGCAGTGTTTATGCCCAAACCACTCGACCTACCACGTCTGTTTCAGCTGATCCGTGATTCACTCCGCTAAGCTACATCGGCTTAACGCCACGCTCCAAGGATGGCACCCAATACCAAGAAGTTCAACAAGTGGTTGGCGGTCTCGATAATCCATACCTTGAAACCATGACCACCGAAGAAATTATTGACCAAGTATGGTGGTGCCACAAAGCCCATCCACAACACAAAGCCAACAACTACACCGTCGCTCCACGTCGACTCGAATGGGTACAAGGCAAAAATCATCAATGACATAAACAACGGCATAATGAATGACGTAATAACCGTGAACGTCAACAACAATACCGTGTTTGGTGGTGTGTTTGGCCGGTAGACGGTCAAATCAGTGTTCGGCTGACCGCGACCAAATACGTTGAAGAAGCTATGTGGGTTGAACCACAACGAGCCACTTCTGATACACACAATGGTGCTTACCAGAATCGCCCACCAGTTAAGCGCTTGAAAGTCAAACATATTTGTTCCCTCAGTACAATGCTACATGCATAATAATATACAAAAACCGTAAATTATGCAATATAACGGATTAAAATAAGATTACTATAATTTATCGTATATGTAAAATAACGTCACCTTCCCATAATCACTCCTATCCCTCTAACCTCCGTTGTCAACAACCGTGGGTACTGGCGTCTTCGTTATTGATAATCGCGTCGCAGGAGCAATCGGGGTTGTTGGGTTTGGCGTATCCACATGACAACTCGGCGCCTTGGTCGCAGACATCGGCGTGTCCGTTGTGGATACCAGTTCTGCTGATATCTGGTACCTGTGGGAGGTGATGTCACAGCGGCACACACATTTATATCTTTCTTTAAAAAATGTGCCAGGCCAATCACAATTCGTGGTCTCATCAATCCAATTACTGCATCCTACGCGTATGGCTGCCATACACTAGACAACCGCCCTGTAACACATTTATTTATTGGCCATCATGTCATATTTGTATCGTGGGCATATTGTGTGTGGTAGTCATCAGCTGGTCAAAAATTGCTACACACTGACTGCCGTACGCAGTGCGCAAATCCAATACCCTGTGCGCTTGACATCAAGATGTCAAGCGCACAATTGTTTGCCTGGTATTTCATGTAAGTTGCATTCAGCTATGCCAATGTACAAACATGTGCATAGCTTATACATTACGACATAACTGCCAGAACCAAGGCAAACAAACAGCAATTCAAGAGGTGATTACTTGTAGTAATCACCCATGCCCGTAATTGATGTCCAGCAAAAAGGGTATTGACTAATGCAGTAGGCGCAATAGCACCTGCCCATACAATGATAGCTCCCATAATCGCCTGAAGCATCGAATACCCAGTAGGAAAGACCAGCCCAAGTATAATTGCAATGCCCAACGCCTGTACACCTGTGGCCACAAAAGTCAAGCCAAACACTAGCCCCATATGCTGTCCATTCCCAGGTTGATCCTGATCACTTTTACCGATTGCACGCCACCACATAGGAAAAAACGTCTTGGGGTTAAACCACAACGACCCTGATAGCACACCCAATACCAAACAAATACCAACCGCAACCCAATTTAATGTAGGAAATGTCATACAAAAATCCTTAACAGAACATTTGTTCTGTTAAGGATCATACACGAAATAGATACCGCGGTCAATTCACAAGTCGTTTAGCACCGATGTCAGCTTCGCCCAACATTCCAGCGCAGATAGGCATCAATGAACGGATCCAACGCTCCATCAA
>CAYXXK010000001.1:31124-48617 GCA_964469045.1 uncultured Klebsiella sp. | reverse complement strand
CGCCCAACATTCCAGCGCAGATAGGCATCAATGAACGGATCCAACGCTCCATCAAGCACTGCTTGCACATTGCTCGTCTCATGATCAGTACGATGATCTTTGACGAGAGTATACGGATGCAAATAAAAAGTGCGCATCTGGCTGCCAAAATCCGCCTTGACATGCTCACCTTTCAACTTGGCGCGCTCTTCGATCTGGCGTTGCAATTCACGCTCGAGCAGGCGCCCACGCAACACACGCATGGCAGTTTCTTTGTTCTGGAGTTGTGAGCGCTCGTTCTGACACGTCACCACAATTTGCTCTGCGGTGCCCGGTTTGTAGGTCAAGCGCACCGCCGAGTCCGTCGTATTCACGCCTTGCCCACCATGTCCGCCAGCCCGATACACATCGACACGCACATCCTCGGCCTTGATGGTCACCTCTGGCGCATCGTCTACCTCGGGAAGCACCTCAATCAATGCAAACGAGGTTTGGCGCGTATTAGCTGAGTTAAACGGCGACAAGCGAATCAACCGATGCACACCGGCCTCAGCTTTGCAGAGACCGTAGGCATAATCACCGCGAATTTCGAGCGTGGCGCTTTTGATGCCGGCCTCGTCACCCATACTCTGATCGACCAAATTACACTTGAACCCACGTTGTTCAGCCCAGCGCATGTAGGTTCGCAAGAGCATTTCAGCCCAATCTTGGGCATCAGTACCGCCCATGCCGGCTTTTATCGAAAGAAACGCATCGCGGTCGTCATACTTACCACTCAACAACACTTCAGTCTCGAGTGCGTTAATTTCGGCAAACAACGCAGTATACTCGTGCGACACCTCGTCAGCCAGCGCAGGGTCGTCGAGTTCGATGAACTCAGCCAGCATCACCAAGCGGTTATCGACATCGGCCCAACGAGCTAATTCGGCTTTGAGACGAGTCAAGCGCTGGAGCACCTGCTGCGCATTGCTCGGGTTATCCCACAACGTCGGATCGGCAGATTGCTCCTCGAGGGCTGTTACTTGGGTTTGGCGTGCTGCCAGGTCAAAGTCGCCCACGGACGCCATCAAAGCGCTGCCGTAGGTCCTCCAATTCGTTTCGGGTAATCACGCACGTATCCTTTCATCAACTGCGTTCATTATACATACCTGCGCTTATTGATGCATCAAATGCACACAAACGCACCAGGATCTTGCCATCCTGGTGCGTCGTGATTCAATCGCCATGCGCAGATTTAGTGCAAAACACCTGCCAAGGCATTAATCTTAGGCATCAACTCAGCGAAGCGCTCGAGTGTCAATGACTGCGGACCATCTGAGGTGGCCTTATCGGGATCTGGGTGCACCTCAATCATCAAGCCGTCAGCGCCGGCAGCCAAACCGGCGAGTGCCCACGGTTGCACGAGATACCACTTGCCGGTGCCGTGTGATGGATCAACGATAATAGGCAAGTGCGTGCGCTTCTTGGCCAACGCAACCGCATTGAGGTCAAGCGTGTTGCGAGTAGCAGTCTCGAAGGTGCGAATGCCACGCTCACACAAAATCACATTATGGTTGCCTTGATTCATGATGTACTCAGCCGAGAGCATCCACTCTTCGAAGGTAGCCGAAAGACCGCGCTTGAGCAAGACTGGGCGCTGACTACGGCCGACCTCTTCGAGCAGCTGGTAATTCTGCATATTGCGGGCGCCGATTTGCAACAAGTCAGCGTACTCGGCGACTAAAGCCACATCGGTGGGGGTCATCACTTCGGTGACAATCGGCAAACCAGTTTCGGCGCGGGCCTTGGCCATTAACTTGAGGGCTTCTTCACCCATCCCGCGGAATGAATAGGGCGACGAACGAGGTTTGAATGCACCGCCACGCAACATGTGCGCACCAGCTTTTTTGATGGCAATGGCCGTGGTCATAATCTGGGTCTCGCTCTCGACAGCACATGGGCCAGCCATCACCACCGCAGAGCCGCCGCCGACTTTGACTCCACTCACATCCACGATTGTATCGAGCGGGTGGAACTCACGAGTGGCCAGTTTGTATGGCCGCGAAATGCGCACGACTTCGCGCACACCACTCATGCTTTCAAGCGCCTCTTGAAGTGCCACCGTAATCGGACTGCCAATAATGCCGACGATGTTTTGGTCTTCACCCACTGTCACGCTGCCACGCAACTTATGTTCAGCGACGCGCGCCAACACTGCATCCAAGTCATCTTTTGATGCGCCATTCTGCATAATTACTACCATCGTACTCCTCCTTAAACTACTACCGCGATCGATCTGGTCGCAACACACTCGCCCCACCGAGATAAATATGTTTGATGTCGGCCTGCGCCACGGTGGTATTCCAATGAATAATCAGACGAATACACATCGACAAACTCCCAGGCACCGTCATTTCGTGGGTATTCATCAATGCAGTGTCGGTCCACCCAAGCTGGCGCGCAGCCACCGCCGGGAACTCAGCATATAAATCGGTCGTCGTGGTAAACCAACAACTCGCCACATCTTCGGCCTTGATACCATTTGCGGCAATCACCGCCTCAAGCAACTCACGCGTTGCTGCCAAAATCGCATCCCGTGTATTCGCACTACAAGTAATCGCTCCGCGCACTCCACGACAGGCCATCGACATTGATATCCTCCTCTTATGCTCGACACATCAAAAAACCGGCGGAGGTCATGCCTCTCGCCGGTCAAGTTCACGTATCATCGTGTGGTAGTCATGGCGAAACGGCCGATCTCAGTTGTGAGCCGGTAAAATAACCAAAATAATAGGCGTTGAATTGCTGAGCTACACGCATTACTTGATTACCTATCGCATGACCATTCGCTATGGCCACTATCGTACACGGTATTCTTCGTTGCGTCAAGTTGTTTGCAATCAGTCCCCCCGTATGCTACAATTTGTTTCATTGTTGCGGGCGATTAGCTCAGTTGGCCAGAGCGCATCCTTCACACGGATGAGGTCGGTGGTTCGAGCCCACTATCGCCCACCACGCGTACTCACACTGCACGGTGTGGGTACTTTTTTATGCAAAAAACTCTTCCCCCACATTGCCCAATAATCCTCATGGTATAATCGCACCACAACGCACGATTCAGGCAAAGGAAGCACCTATGAGCAATGCGACGATGCAAGGGCTCGTTTATCGTGGCCCCCGTGAGCATACCCAAATCGAAGAAGTCGGCGTGCCAACGCCCGGTCCTGGCCAAGTACTCCTCCAAGTAGGCGCAGTCGGTGTCTGTGGCACAGACATTCACGTCTGGCAAGGCGACAATCATCAGATGGCCGGTCCACGCATCCTCGGCCATGAGTTTGCTGGTGTTATCGCCGCAGTCGGCGCTGGCGTCGATGAGTTCCGCGTCGGCGAGCGCGTCGTCTCCGAGACCGCCTCATGGGTCTGTGGCATCTGCCCCTACTGTCGCGCTGGGCAATACAACGTCTGCCCCAACCGCAAGGGATTCGGCTTCGGTGCTGATGGTGCCATGGCCAACTACGTGATTAGCCGCCCCGGCATCTTGCATCGTATCCCCGATCATGTCCCGATGACGCACGCCTCACTTACCGAACCCGCCTGTGTTGCCTATAACGCAATTATCGAAAAAAGCCGGCCGCGCCCTGCCGACCACGCTGTCGTACTCGGCCCTGGTCCGATTGGCTTGATGTGTATCGCCGTATTGCGCCTCGCCGGTGTCGCTCGCATTAGCGTGGTCGGGCTGCGACGCGACGGCACTCGCCTCGATTTGGCCAAACAAATGGGCGCCGATGACGTGCTCATTGGCGACGAACAAAATGTGGTCGAGGCCGTCCTTAACGCCGGTGATGGCTATGGTGCACACCTCGTCGTCGACGCCGTTGGCGTCTCCAAAACTCTCGATCAAAGCCTCGACATGGTGCGCCCTAACGGCCAAATCACCAAGATTGGTTGGGGGCCGGCGCCGGTCGGATTCAGCCTTGATCGCCTGATTATCAAGGCCGCAACCCTGCAAGGGTCATTCAGTCACCTGCATGGCACGTGGGAGCGCATTTTGACGCTAATGGGTACGGGGCAACTCAACGTGGCACCGCTCGTGACCGAGTTCGATCTGCTCGACTGGCACGAAGGATTCATGGCCATGGAAGAGTTGACGATCCCCAAGGCAGTCTTACGCCCCAACGGTAATCTCGGCTAATCATCACCCAAAGGACATCACCGTTATGCCGATGCATATTGGCAGCAACCCAATCGGTTTGGCTGCATATAGTTTTCCGTGGCGATGTGGCTTCGCTGGTGCCGGCACACCACGTGTCTGCCCACGACCATACGATGCCCATGCGCTCCTTGAGTTGGCGGCGTACCACAACTTGGCTACTATCGAGATCCCGCTCGACATCATCAAAGATCGCACACCAACGGGGCTCAAAGAGTTCCGCAAACGCGCCGACTCACTCGGTATTCGCATCGTACTCGACGGAGCCGTGATTAGCCACGAGATGCTGAATGAGCTGATCCCAGCCGCCGCAACCCTCGGCGCGCCGGTGTTGCGCGTCATGCTCAGTGGCATGCTCGAGGGGGCGCGCGCAACATTCCCTGGCGGCTGGGAGGCACATCTCAACCACCAAATAGCCTTGCTCAAACAAATTCGCCCACTGGCTGAGGCTCACAACGTCATCATCGCCCCTGAGAATCACCAAGATCTTGACAGTCACGATTTAATCAGAATATGTGATGAAGTCGGCGGCAAACACATTGGTGTAACGCTCGATGCCGTGAATCCATTGGCTGTTGCTGAAGAGCCGATTGCATTTGCACGTGCCTTGGGTTCACGCATCGTCAATGTGCATCTCAAAGACTATGTCATCTATCTAACCACCGAGGGCTATCGCCTCGTGCGGAGCACACTCGGGCATGGCGTGCTCGACGTACCCGCACTATTCGCCGTGCTGGCCGAACACGCCCCGTATGCCACCTGTAACATTGAGTTGGCAGCAATCAATGCCCGCCATATTCGCGTGTTGAATCCCGAATGGTGGCAAGGCTACCCCCGCGCGTACGGAATTGAGACCATCGCACCACTCTGGCAGTACCTGGCCGGCCTCGCAAGTGCAGCCGCCGATGATTGGCGCACGCCATGGGAGCGTGACGAAGACGCGATTGCCCTCGGTGCCTACGAAGAGAGTCAATTTACCCACAGCGTGGCATATCTGCGCTCGCTGATGCCGAGCCACACAGGAGATCGTCGATGAGCAATCCGCTTGACCTGTTTCGCCTAGACGGCCGCGTCGCCTTAATTACCGGGGCTGCCGGCGGCTTGGGCGAAGTCTTTGCCAAAACCCTGGCGGCCGCCGGCGCTGACCTCATTCTTGTCGGCCGCCGTCAAGAACCGCTCGACGCGCTGGCCGAACAGATTCGTCAGCAACATCAACGTACCATCACGGTCTATACTGCCGATGTCACTGACAATGCCCAAGTTGAGCAGATGGCCAGCACAGTCGGCAAAGTAGATATTTTGATTAACAGCGCCGGCATCAATTTGCGCAAGCCAGCCGTTGAGTACCCCGTCGAAAAGTGGGATGAATTAATCGCTCTCAACCTTAGCGCCCCATTCTACTGTGCCCGCGCCTTGGCGCCACAGATGCTCGAGCGCGGTTGGGGTCGCGTGGTCAACATCAGCTCAATGCTGGGCACCGTCGGCTTGGCCGAGCGCGCACCCTATACTGCCGCCAAAGGCGGAGTGATTCAGCTGACCCGCACGCTAGCGCTTGAATGGGCCAATCGGGGAGTGACGGTTAATGCGCTCTGCCCAGGACCGTTTGCAACCGAGATGAACCGGCCGATTCTCAACAATCAGGCGGCGTATCAGTGGTTCATTGATCGCCTGCCGATTGGGCGCTGGGGCGATTTGCGCGATCTCGAGGGGCCAATTTTGTTTCTTACGTCTGATGCATCGGCCTTCATGACCGGTACCAGTTTGGTGGTTGACGGTGGGTGGACGGCGCAGTAGGCGCGCGTTTTTGCAGAGCCGCAAAGGAGTACACGATGTCAAAGGGTTTGCGCGTGGTCATGCCCAAAGAGTTCACCGTCGAATTCGACGAATTCACCATCCCCAGTCCCGGCCCCAACCAAGTCCTGGTGGCCACCGAGGCCAGCGGGATTAGTGCGGGCACCGAGCTGGCGATTTACACCGGGATTCACCAATGGCTCAAGGATCCAAGCAACACGTGGGCCAAGTTCCCGTTTGTACCTGGGTATAGCGCCGTTGGGCGCATCATGGCGGTCGGCGTCGGTGTCACCCAATTCAAAGAGGGTGACCGAGTGATTTGGCCGGGGCGCCACGAAAGTCACGCCATCGTCGATGTCGGCGCCGATGCCGACATTTGGCCGATTGCTGAGCATGTCCCGACACCCGATGCAGCCATGTTGTCACTAGCACGATTCCCCTTCACGGCACTCGTCCAATCCAACCGCATTCTCGGCCAAGCCGTAGTGATTCTCGGCATGGGCATGATTGGCCAAATCGCCACACGTTTGTTTGCTGCTGCCGGCGCCCACCCGATTATCGGCGTCGACAGCGTGGCTCAACGCCGGCGCTGGGCCGAGCAGGTGTATGGCGTGCGCACCATTGACCCGAGCAACGGCGATAGTCGTGAGCAACTCGAGGCCTTGATTGGGCGTCGCGCTGATGTGGTCGTTGATGCCACCGGCGTACCGGCAGCCCTTCAAGATGCCCTCAAGCTGGTAATGGACGGTGGCCAAGTGGTGCTCGTTGGCAGTCCGCGCGGCATCATTGCAAACTTCGACTCGTACTGGGATTTGCATGGGCGCTCAGTGACGATTACCGGTGCACATGGCAGTGCAATTGGCACATCGGTCCGGCCGAACTTTCCGTTTACCCGCGACCGTGCCCTACCCCTGCTGGCCCACTTTGCCGCCTCGGGCAAGTTATCACTCACCAACATGATTACCCACCATGTACATGCCGAGAATGCCCCCGAGATGTACGAGGGCTTGCGCGTCAAACGCGACGAGTTCTTGGCGGTCACCATGCACTGGTAGTTCATCGCACCGCTGAGCGCCGTGGCAATTGCCACGGCGCTCAATGCAGGATAGAGGCCACATCATGCAGGGATTTGATCCGGCAACTAGTTTTGGGGACACGGTGGCAGCGCGCTACGACGACCACCCGCGTGGTGACGAAGCGGCTGCCGTGCAGTTTTTGTACGACATCGCCCCAACCAAAACCGCCCTCGAGTTTGCCATTGGTACCGGGCGCATCGCTGTGCCACTGGCCGCACGTGGAGTCCAGGTTGATGGCATCGAGCTCTCACCGCAGATGATCGAGCGCCTGCGCACCAAAGCGGGCGGTGCAGACCTGCATGTCGTATGTGGCGACATGAGCACTGTCAGCATGGGGCGACGGTACGGGCTGGTCTATTTGGTCTTCAATACCATCTTTAATTTGCTGACGGTTGATGATCAAATCAACTGCTTTGTGAATGCAGCCCGGCATCTCGACGACGACGGCGTGTTTGTGGTCGAAACCGCCCTACCGCACACCTGGATGCCGAGTGGCACCTCAGACTATGTGCACGCTGAGCAGGTCAATCTCGACTCAGTCATGTTCGATGTGGCCAAGTATGATCCTGTGACACAGCTCCTTGCCGAAAATCACGTGCGCATCGCTGCCACGGGCATCAGCATGACACCTATTGTGTGCCGGCTGATTACGCCCGGCGAAATGGACTTGATGGCGCGCATTGCCGGATTGCGCCTCGTGCACCGGTTTGCCAACTGGCAGCGCACGCCGTTCGATGCCCAAAGCACGGCACATGTGTCCGTGTATGCACGGCAATCACCGGCGTCGTAGGGTGTGGACGGGGAGCGGCAGACAATCTCGCCGCGTCATCGCTTTCAATACAAAAACAAACAACAAAAGGGATCTATCATGCAACGAATTGTGGTGATTAGTGGGGCTGGCAGCGGGATTGGTGCAGCGACGGCGGTGCGCTTTGCGCAACAAGGCGATACCGTCGTCTTGCTGGGGCGACGCCGTGATGCGCTTAACGACGTGGCACAGCAGTGCGACGGGCGCGCCGTCGCTATCGCCTGCGACGTCAGCAAGACCGAGGATGTCGCGAATGCAATCGCACAGGTCCAAGCGCAATTCGGCCGCATCGATGTGCTGGTCAGTGCTGCCGGTACCAATCTACCCGACCGCGCCGTAGCACAACTCACGCCGGCATCGTGGCAGATGATGATTGATATCAACATGACCGGGGCGTTTTACCTGATTCAGCAGGCATTACCGCTGCTTCGTACTGCCAAAGGGGTGATTATCGCCATCGGCTCGACCTCAGTACCGCGCCCAAGCAGTCTCGGCGGTGCCTCATATAATGCAGCCAAAAGCGGCCTGACGGCGTTCGTACGGACCGTGGCCCAAGAGGAGGCCGCACACGGCGTGCGCGCAACGATGATTCAACCAGGTGAGGTCGATACGCCGCTCATCGACAAACGCCCTGCGCCTGTCAGTGCAGAGCGCCGGGCGGCGATGTTGCAAGCCGATGATGTGGCGCAGGTGATTGCGTTTGTGGCCGATTTGCCGGCGCGCGCCACCATCCCCGAGTTGATTCTGACGCCCAGTGCAAATCCATTCGTGTGAACGGTTCATCGACCACTCCACACAATTCATCAGATGCGAAAGGTATCCCCATGCATAACCCACGGATTAAGTTTGCCACCGACCTCGTGACCTTTTATGGCACCCGCTATTGGGGTGGCTCGGGCGAGATGAGCGATCTCGAGTTGGTACTCACGCAGAATGGGTGGGACCCATTGCGCTTTTGGGAGCGCATGCTCAGCGATGTGCGTGCAGCCGGCCTTGATGGCATCGAAATCACCTTTGCCCCCGGCAACTGGCAGAGTGCCATGCAGGCCTACGGCTCAGCTGCTGGATTCACCCAGGCACTACAATCCCACCACCTCGAGCTGTGTAGCGGCTATCTCTCCAATCGCATTCCGGGAACCGACCGATACGCCGATATCTCAAACCGGGGCGACCATGCAGTGATGGTTGAAATGGCTGACCAATACGCTGAATTTTTGGCCACCTGTGGCGCCGACACTATGGTTATCTCGCTGCCACTACGCACGAGTTTGCTCGCCGATACACCACGCTTTGTTGATGCCAAAGCTGCCGAAAACATCGCCGATGCGCTCAACCACATCGGCTACGCCACCTGCAAACGTGGCGTCAAGTTGGCGCTCCATCCCGAGGCGTTCAGCATGTTCCGCAATAGTCGCGACGTCGACTTGTTCATGCTCTACACAGACCCGAGTTATGTCTTTTTGTGCCCCGATACGGCTCAATTTGTGGTGGCCGGGTCAGATCCGATTGAGATTGTGTCACGCCACCGCGAGCGCATCACCATCACCCACTGGAAGGACGCCACCGGCCCGGCACCGCTCGATATCCCCATCGACGAACGCATCTACGACACCCAGGTGCAGTGGTTCGCCGCCGTCGGCACTGGTGTGGTCGATTGGCCGGCCTGGATGCGCCTGCTCCGCGACATGCAGTACACCGGCTGGGCGATTTTCGAGCTCGATGCTGCCACTGACCCGGTGGCAGATCTGCGCCAAATCATGGCCTACGTCAACCAAGCGCTCCTGCCGATTTATCGCTAAAAATCCAGAGGGCGACCCACGATGCGATACATCGGGCGCCCTTTCGGACGCCCTTACATCACCACAGGATACCCACAGGGGCGCACAGCAGTGCGCTCCCTCTGCATACGTCATTCACCACTGCATAACCACCCAAAAAAATTATTTCAAATTCATTTTGAATATTCAAATAGATTTGAAATAATTTATTTGCACCTGATGGCACACGGTACGGGCGCCCTCTCGGACGCCCTTACGACACTACAGGATATCCATAAGGGCGCACGGTGGTGCGCTCCCACGATGCAATCCATGGGGCGCCCTTTCGGACGCCCGTACAGTGCCACCCACGATGCAATCCATGGGGCGCCCTTTCGGACGCCCGTACGAGACGAGTGATCGGACGCCCCTACGCCACCGATTTGGCCAGCGCCTGGCGCAAATCGGCAATCAAATCATCGGTATCCTCGATGCCGGCCGAGATACGCACCAGATGTGCTGGGATATCGTGTGCAGAGCCGGCGGCATGCGTCAAGATACGCGGCAACTCGATCAGACTCTCGACCCCGCCGAGGCTGACCGCATACGTGAACAACGTGGTTGACTCGACCAGTCGATGTGCTACCGCAACGCCACCTTTGACGGTGAACGACACCATGCCGCCGAACATGCGCATCTGCTGTGCCGCCAATGCGTGCTGCGGGTGATTAGGTAGACCTGGATAATACACGTGCTCAATGGCTGGGTGTGATGCCAGGAATTCAGCAATCGCCTGAGCATTCCGACAATGTGCCTGCATGCGCAGCGCCAGCGTTTTGATGCCGCGCATAATCAAAAACAAATCAAACGGCGCCGGCACCGAACCAACCGCATTCTCAATATAGCGCAAGCGCTTCGCCAAATCAGGGTTGTTGGTGACCAGTGCCCCACCAATGACGTCGCTGTGCCCACCATGGTATTTGGTGGTGCTATAGCTGACAATGTCAGCCCCGAGCGCCAGCGGTTGCACCAGATACGGCGACGCAAACGTGTTATCCACAACCGTCAGCGCATTGTGGCGCTTAGCGATAGCACTCAATGTTGCAATATCGGCGACGCGCAACATCGGATTGGTCGGGCTTTCGATCCACAACAACCGCGTCTGTGGTGTAAACGCCGCTGCCACAGCTTGATGATCAGTCACATCCACAAAGGTCGTGGTAATCCCATGATGCGAGAAGATTTTGGTCAACAGCCGGTGCGTGCCACCATACACATCATCGCTGGCAACCACATGGTCGCCGGGCGCAAGCAGATGCAACACGGCCGTCTCGGCGGCCAAGCCTGAGGCAAACGCAAGCGCATCACACCCGCCGTCGAGCGACGCCAACACCTGCTCAAGCGCCGTGCGAGTCGGATTGCCCGAGCGCGCATAATCGTACGGCTGGTTGCTTCCCACCTCAAATTGGGCGAAGGTCGAGGTCTGATAAATGGGGAATGCCACCGCGCCCGTTTGTGGATCAGGTGCCTGCCCGACATGGATTGCCCGCGTCGAAAACCCCGTTTTGGCCAGTGCTTGGTCGTGTGTCATAGCGCACCTTTTGTCTCGTTGTGTCTGTGTAATGTGTGCATCATAGCAGAAAGCCGAGTGAACCCGGCTTTCTGCTACCTGTAGCGATTAGATATCTTTTTGGAAGGCAAGGATTTGATCCCAATCGCCCTCATACATCGGAATGCGGTAGTAGCCCGTTGTAGCATACAGCTGCGCAGCCTCGGGTTGGAGCGGACCAGTTTGGAGCTTAATAGTCCGATAACCAAACTCAGCAGCCAGACGCTCGAGCTCGTCCATGATGGCTTGGGCCACGCCGAGACGCCGATAGGCGGCGCGCGTATAAACACG
This sequence comes from uncultured Klebsiella sp., assembly GCA_964469045.1. Classification (GTDB taxonomy): domain Bacteria; phylum Chloroflexota; class Chloroflexia; order Chloroflexales; family Roseiflexaceae; genus UBA965. The sequence continues at coordinate 37,117 of CAYXXK010000001.1, read as the reverse complement.
CTTGACCTCGACCGTATCAACATCAATCGGGCGCAGTGCGCCACACCCGACTGCCACACCGTCGATACGTGCTACCACAAACGCCGACCGTGGCACCTCGACATCACTCGGTTTGAAGCCGGCACTGCCATCGGCCACGTTGTAGAGCTTGGCCAACTCGGCGGTTAATTCGTCCATCAGTTGGATGGCATCGCTGCCCCATACGTTTTCGGCGCGGGCAACAACATGCGTAACAATCGTCATATGATACTCCTGTGTCTCTTTAGATCGGATAAAACTGCTCGTGTGCACCGCCCACAAGCTGCAACGGTCGCAAGCCATATTCATCGGCGATGAGTTCGTATGAACGGCGGCGCAAACCATGATCGGCAATCGATGTGCTAATCATGATTTCGTCAGCGCCTGTTTTGGCGAGCAAGTCATCGAGTTGGGCGCGTACACGGGCTGGGTTGCCACTGATAGGCTCCATGCGCCGGATTTTCTCCCACTCGTCTGCACTAAACTCAACTGCACGCGCCTCTTCGATCGAGATTGCACCGATTGGCCGACCTTGGGTACGGCGCAGATTCGTCACCATGTTGACTTTGGCGAGATCTGCAGCGAGCTCATCGGTTTCGGCACAAATCACCCCCACCGTGAGGATTGCGTGTGGCTGGCTAAAGTGGCGCGACGGCACAAACTGCGCCTTGTAGGCGGCAATGGCCGTGGCTGACTCATCAGGACTAAAGAAATACGCCGCCGCAAAGCCACGACCACGCTCGGCAGCGATTTTGGCACTGAGTTGCCCTGAACCCAACAAAAAGATCGGCGGGAACGGCACACCTTCGGGCGAGGCAATCACGTCGCGCAACGGGTGCTCCTCAGGGAACGGTGACGGAGCAACCTGACCAAACCCCTCGATTTCGTTGAGCAAACGCGCAACATCCTCGACAATCTTGGGATCGCTGTTGCTGCCACGCAATGCCAAGACCGTGCGTGGATCCATGTTGGGCGCCCGACCAACGCCGGCGTCGATGCGCCCGGGCGCCAAGCCCTCGAGCGTGCGGAAGATTTCGGCAACTTTGAGCGGCGCATAATTGGGGATAAGCACGCCACCCGACCCCACGCGAATCGTCTGCGTCTGCTGGGTAATCGCACTAATCAATACCTCGGGCGCAACTGATGCCAAGCCGCGGAAGTTGTGATGCTCAGCCACCCAAAAGCGCTGATACCCCAAATCTTCGGCATGTTGTGCCAAGTCGATAGTATTTTTGAGTGCCTCAGCGCCATTCCCGCTATCTGGCAATGGGGCCAAATCAAGGACAGAAAGTATCGGTGTCATCTGCGTCTCCTCTCGTGTTACTGATTTACTTCAACAGTAGATGGTGTCGTCGATGCCGGTTGCACCCATGCCTGTCGTGGGATGCCCAACGTGTCGCGGAGCGTTTGGCCAGGATAGGCAGTCCGATAACGGCCACGACGTTGCAATTCAGGAATGACCAAATCCACAAAATCGTCGAGATCATTGGGGAACACGCTCGGCGTCAATAAAAATCCGTCACACGCCCCTGCATCAACCCAGGCCTCACAATAGTCGGCAACTTGTGTTGGACTACCAATCAGCGACCAAATCGGGAAGGCCTTTTGGGCCGTCTGGGCCACACTCAACCCATGCTGCTGAGACAGAGCACGCCAGCGTTCAATCAGCGGACCGTTGATATCAGGATTGGTCGTATCAATCTCAGGGAACGGCGCATCGAGATCGACCTGCCCAAAGTCATACCCACTCTGCTCGCCGAGCAAGTAGCGAATATAGGCCGGCGTAAATAACAAATCCCGATAGTACTGCGCTTTGGCCTGCGCCTCGGCCTCGGTCGGCGCCACCAACACGGCTAGCCCTGGGAACATGCGCAAATTCAACGGGTCGCGCCCGTATGCCGCCATACGCCGGGCAATGTCATCGCGGTACGCCAATGATTCAGCCTGATCGCGATACGGACTAAAGACCACATCGGTGATGCGGGCTGCTAAATCACGCCCGTCTTCGGATTGACCTGCCTGCACAATGACCGGGTGCCCTTGCGGTGAACGAGGCACATCAAGCGCCCCGCGCACATCAAACCAGGCTCCTTGATGGTTGATGGCATGAATGCGCTGTGGCGCAACGGCACCATCAACGACCGCCTCATCGTGCCAACTATCCCAGAGTTGTTTGATGAGTGCGACAAACTCGCGGGCGCGATCGTAGCGATTGGCATGCGCCAAATGCTGCTCTTTGCTGAAGTTGAAGGCGATTTGATCGCCACCACTGTCTTTGGCGAGCGAATTACTAAAACTCGTTACCACGTTCCAACCCAAACGCCCTCCGGTCACATGATCAATCGAAGCCAACTGTCGTGCCAGCTCATACGGCTGGTTGTAGGTTGTTGACACCGTAGCCACCATGCCGACGTGATTGGTGACTGCCGCAAGCGCCGGGAGTAATGCCAACGTGTCAGGGCGTCCGTTCGCAATGCCGCCAAAAAAGCGGTCGCGATGCTCGCGCACTACGAGTCCTTCGCCAAAGAAGATAAAATCAAGCAGGCCACGCTCAGCACTCTGCGCAAAACGAACGTACGTGGCAAAATCATCGGTTTTGGCGTAGTCAGGGTGACGCCACACGACGCCATAGCCGACCGACTGAAAAAAGACACCGAAATGTATCTGTTTGGGGTGACTCATGCCTGCACTCCTGTTGATTCATATGCCAAAAACGCCTCCGACAGACTGCCTGCATACTGATTCGCCGGACGTGCCAACTGCAATATCTCGCGCAGGGATGCCGTTGGTACAGATGCCGTACGCGTCAATTGCCGGCGTTGCAACTCGGGCATCAATTGATAGCTGATGTATTCGTAATCAGTACTCACATCGGGCAGTTGCAGGATGAAGCCGTCTGCAGCGCGCTGATGGAACCACAACGCTAGTTGATCGGCTACTTGAGTGACCGTACCGGCCATAATCTGCGCACGCGGCAACGGAGTATGCGTCTGTACCGCAGTTCTTTCGAGATGGGCAACGCGCGCATAGGCCTGACTCGTCGTGTCGGCAACTACCGGCACCACTCGTTGGAGCACGCGCACTGCGCGGCCGTGCGTAGTCGCGCGGGCCTGTTGTTGCGCATACACCTCACGCGCTTGGGCGAGGGTGGCGTGATGTTGCACCACTACATCGGCATCATCGACTGCCGCTACGACATCATGAACATACGCATCGCTATGGATAACTACCACATGACCCTGTGGCGGACGATAGGTAATTGATGGCCCACGAATTGCATAGTAGTCGCCACGATGGTTGATGTGATGCAGTTTGTGCGGGTTCAAATACCAACCACGAGCTACGTCCATGACAACGGCATCATCCTCCCAGCTATCCCACAGTTTGCGACTCACGTCGATGTACTCACGCATGCGCGCATCAGTGTCATGTGCTGACGGCACATCCGATTGCCCAAACACCTGTGCAGTATTTGCATCATTGATAGCACTCACCACCCAGGCAGCGCGACCGCCACTGACAAAATCGAGGGTGGCCAACTCGCGCGACACCGTAAACGGCTCACTAAAATGCACCGACTTGGTCACGGCAAAACCAAGCCCAGACACCTGTGGCGCCAACCGCGACGCTACACTCAAGGCATCAAGACTCGCTGTGCGTGGCGTTGCGCTCCGGTTGTCATCAAGTACCACAAAATCAATCAGCGCCGTAGCCGCTGTCTGGGCAATCGTCAAATAATGTGCCACATCAGCAACCACCGTCGGATTGGTCTGATTGGGGTACACACCAAGCCCCGTGATATCAAGTCCTACAATCATCGGTTGACGTGTACTCATTTGCTACTCCCTGTCTGCTCCAGCGTGCGATAGGCGCCCGCAACATACAACAATGGATCGCCACCGATAACCTCAACATCCTCGACAAGACCAAGAAACAACGTGTGGTCGCCGCCAGGGTAATTTGCATAGCGCCGACACACAAAATGGGCCAACGCGCCATCAATCAACGGCAAGCCATCGTCTGTCAGGCGATGTGGAATATCGTCATACGCATGCCGCATGTCAGTTTTTGAGCTGGCAAAACGCCCTGATATCGCTTGTTGCGATGCGGCAAGCACACTAATCACAAAGCGATCAGCATTGAGCAACGCACTATGCGCACTTCGTTGCAGATCGACCGATACCAACACCAACGGCGGATCAAGCGAGACCGAGGTGAATGAGTTGGCCGTCATGCCGCGCACAAATCCAGCATCGTGCACACTCACCACGGTTATCCCAGTAGCAAACTGCCCGGCCGCACGCCGCAAAATGTCTGCCGATACTTGACTTACGGTGTTGATACTCATCACTATGCTCCTCGTGTATATGCGCGTGCAACCGCAACTAATTCATCGGCCAATGTGTTGACGCTGGCAATAATCTCATCTGGGATGCGCGATTTATCGGGGAATGCCCCATCAGTTACATACACACCTTGCGCTACACTCAATCCCCCTACGCTTGCAATCAGTGGACGCAAGCCATGGTCGATAGCCAACAAATGGCCATTCCCCGCACCAGTCGCAATGCTGCCAACCACCACTCCCCGCAAACCGTTTTGGGGCAGTAAATCAAAAAACACCTTGAGCTGACCTGCGTATGTGGCTCGATAAATCGGCGTCCCAAGGATGACAATCTGCGCTGATGTGACCTGCGTCAACGCCTCGGCAAGATCAGCATCACTCCGGCGCGCCAGTAACGCATCAGCAGATAACGTGTTGAGATCAATCACGCGTCCTTGTTGGCCAGTCGCCTGTACGAGTCGCTGTACCGCATACTCCACCAAAATCTGCGATCGCGACTGCCCCGACAAACTACTTGATATCCCTACGATTGTGTATGTCATCGTATCCACCTTTATACATAAGTAATTTAATCATATTACTTATGTATTAATTCATGGATGTAATTATAGTAATTTAATAAAGATTGTCAAGATTGATTTTTGTCCAAAAAAGATCAATAGCAGATGGAGTGTTGCATTCAAGCGAGAACGTACACCGATTTGTTATTACGTAATATTGTGATATAATCTCAACTCGGCTGGAAGGTGCTATGAGAAAGAGAAAAAGAATGCCACAGAACTTCGATGTGTTTATTGCACGCGCGCATCAACGCTTCGTCCAAAACTCTCAAGAAAACGATCGACCAGACACACATTGGTGGGGCTTATTTTTCTACAGTGATGCGTCTGTTGTGCTCGGCGGTGGGGTAGGGCAGTTCAGTTGGCATGCCAATCGCATCGATTTGTATGCCTTTATCAACGAGGTATTACCGTATATCACCGGTACATCTGGGCAGCACGGTGCAGTCGCTGAGGTGACCACCGCCATAGTTGCCAACATGCAACGTGGTGTTTTCAGTGATGTCGAGGGCATAGATCGGCTCAATCATGTGCTCACGCACTACAGCCAAATCAGCTGGATTGGCACATTCGGCGAGTTGTGCACCAGTGATGATGCGTTTTGTACGAATGTACGCTCTTGGTATCGGCAACAAACAGATAGTGACAATAAGACCAAGGTTGATCGCCATGCACTGATTCAGCCAGATGAGCTCGAGGGTTTTTATCTGGCCATTCAAGAATATGGGTTGTAGGAATATATCGGGCGCCCTTTCGGACGCCCCTACGACGAGATGGTGTCCGACTCTGATAACCACCCAAAAAATTATTTCAAATCCGTTTGAATATTCAAAATGAATTTGAAATAATTTATTTGCACCCGATGACACAATCGGGCGCCCTTTCGGACGCCCTTACGACGGGATATATCTCAAGGGTCGCATGGCGGGCGCCCTTTCGGACGCCCCTGACAGGATGTATCCAGGGTGGCGCACAGCTCTTGTCGGGCGCCCTTTCGGACGCCCTTACGACGAGGTATATCTCAAGGGTCGCATGGCGGGCGCCCTTTCGGACGCCCCTGACAGGATGTA
>CAYXXK010000001.1:0-31024 GCA_964469045.1 uncultured Klebsiella sp. | reverse complement strand
GCACAGCTCTTGTCGGGCGCCCTTTCGGACGCCCTTACGACGAGGTATATCTCAAAGGTCGCATCGCGGGCGCTCGTGCGGACGCCCTTACGACGGAATATATCTCAAGGGTCGCATGGCGGGCGCCCCTACGCAGGAATGAATTGCACCACGCGGTGCTCGAGGTCACGCAACAACGCCAATTCATGGGTATCGGTGGTCTGTTGGCGTGCAGTTGTCAATCTATCCAACCAGATATGACGCAATCCGGGGCGATGGGCGCCACTCGCGATCCACGCTAAATCAGCCTCGAGGAGCGTTTGGAGATGTTCGGCCTCAGTATAGCGCGCAGCCACAGCGGGCAGACGTTCGCGTTTGGCAATCGGGTATGAAGTATCGGCTACGAGCATATGCGGTTCCATGCTGAACAAACCGGCCAAGATAACCACCGTGCGTTCGCCGGGCATGGTGAGGCCCATCTCGATATGCGAGACAGCCACGCGTGAGACGGCAAGGCGCTCTGCTAAGCGCTCTTGGGTCCAGCCGCGCGCCGTGCGCAGATGGGCGATGCGTTTGCCCAGTGATTCAAGTTCAGTCATACAAATATCACCTAGACGATAAGTCACTTAGCAGACACGACGATGCGGACATGCTACTATTCAGTATAGTCTGTTTGGTCAGGGATTGTGTTGAGGAGTATTATGAGTCGTAAGCGCGCGTTAATCACCGGTATCACCGGTCAAGATGGTTCGTACTTAGCAGAGTTTTTGTTGGAGCAGGGGTATGATGTGATCGGCATGATTCGCCGATCAAGCACCGTCAACTTCGAGCGTATTCGGCATATTCAGGACAAAGTGACCTTGGCCACGGGCGATTTGCTCGACGAAGTTTCGTTGATTAACTTGCTCCGCGAGCATCGCCCGAGCGAGGTCTACAACTTGGCGGCCCAGAGCTTCGTGCAGACGTCGTTCAGCCAGCCGGTCTTTACTGGCGAGGTCACCGGTCTCGGTGTGACGCGCATGCTCGATGCCATTCGCGTCGTCGATCCTGGCATTCGCTTTTATCAGGCCAGCTCATCCGAGATGTTCGGCAAGGTGCAGGCCGTGCCACAGGTCGAGAGCACGCCGTTCTACCCGCGCTCACCATATGGCGTCGCCAAGCTCTACGGCCACTGGATTACCGTCAACTACCGCGAGAGCTACGACATGTACGCCTGTAGCGGCATCTTGTTCAACCACGAGAGCCCACGCCGTGGTCTCGAGTTCGTCACGCGCAAAATCACCAACGGCGTGGCCCGCATCAAGCTAGGCATCGACAAAGAGTTGCGCCTCGGCAATCTCGACGCCAAGCGCGACTGGGGCTACGCCAAAGACTACGTGCGCGCCATGTACTTGATGCTCCAACAAGAGACACCCGATGATTATGTCGTGTCAACGGGTGAGACCTACTCAGTACGCCGCTTCTGTGAGATTGCATTCGGTCACGTGGGTCTCAAGTACGAAGACCACGTTGTGATTGACGAGCGCTTCTACCGCCCAGCCGAGGTCGATTTGCTCGTCGGCGATCCCGCCAAGGCCCGTACCAAGCTCGGCTGGACTCCTGAGGTCAGCTTTGAGCAACTGGTGACCATGATGGTCGAGTCTGACGTCGATCAAATCAAACGCGAGCGCGGCTTGTAAATTTAGGTGTGTGGCGCGGGGAGACGCATAGCTATGCGTCTCCTCTTTTTTGTGCTACAATATAAATATCACTATTACGTATTTAATGAAAGAAATGAATACATCATGCAATTAACTCCACGATTTGAGCAGGCACTCCAATACGCCTGTATTATTCATGCAGGGCAGCGACGCAAGGGCTCCGAGGTGCCGTATATTTCGCACTTGTTGGCAGTAACAAGTCTGGTGATTGAGCACGGCGGTAGCGAAGACGAGGCAATTGCTGGATTGCTCCACGACGCTGGTGAGGATGCTGGTGGCAAAAAGCGCATCAGCGACATTCGCATTCGCTTTGGTGATACCGTGGCCGACTTAGTGGTGAGCTGTACGGATACGCTGATGGAGCGTAAGCCTGAATGGAGTGGCCGCAAAGAAGCCTACGTAGCCACTATCCCGCACAAATCAGCGGCAGAGTTGCTCGTGACGGTCGCAGACAAGCTCCACAACAGTCGATCGATTTTGCACGATTACCGCCAGATAGGTGATGCATTATGGGGGCGTTTTACTGGTGGAAAAGAGGGCACGCTCTGGTATTATCGGGCCTTGACTGACGCTTTTATGACGGCACCGAATAATCATCGCTGCAAAGCACTCATCGATGAATTGCATCGCGTTGTCAGCACCATTGAAGAACTGAGTCGATAGTGATGCACAACCAACATGCCAATGCACTTGAGCGCTTTGTAACCGCACAAGCTCAACCTTATGGAGGCTACGCCGATGCGCTGGCTGAGATGCGCGCCGGCGCCAAACACAGCCACTGGATGTGGTACATCCTGCCACAACGTCGAGGTCTTGGTTACTCTGACATGGCCATCTACTACGGTATCGCCGATGATGCCGAGGCCATCGCCTATCTGCAACACCCGGTTCTTGGCCCACGTTTGGCCGAGGTGACGCATTGGGTGTTGCACCATCTCGCCAGCACTGATGCGACACTGTTGATGGGGTCACCCACCGATGTCCTCAAACTCGGCTCGTGTATGCAACTCTTCGGTGCAATCTGCGCCCAGCTTACCGACGCTAGCGAGCCGTGGATTGTGGCGCTGCGCCACGATTGTGCGCAGGTGCTCGAATTGCTCAACGCCCAAGGCTACACCAACCCATCAGCGTGATGGTGTGTAGCGATACAGCACATGTGGGCGAAGCGGGTTGTCTGCTGCCAGTAGCGGGTGATCAAAGTCATCAGCAGGATTGTGGGTCAGGCCGATTTTTTGCATGACGCGGCGCGAGGCGAGATTATCACGCACCGTAAATGATACAAGCGTGGGTAAATTGAGCGTATGCACAGCCCAATCACGCACCACCAGTGCCCCTTCGGTAGCCAAACCATGGCCCCAGTATTGACTCGCAAGGCGCCAGCCAATCTCGACACACGGGGTAAAGTGCGACTCAAAGCGTGGTACTGCGAGTCCGATATAACCGATACAACCTGGTGTATCGTGACGCTCAACGGCAAACAAGCCAAATCCGTTAGTCTGCCAGCTTAGGCGAATGCGCTCGAGCATGGCGCTGGTTTGGTCGATGGTCATGACGGGCCCCAGATAGCGCATCACGGCGGGGTCTTGGTTGATGGCCGCAAAGGCGGCGAGGTCGTCGTCGCGCCATTGGCGTAGGAGTAGACGGTCGGTGGTGAGGTGCATCGCATTCTTCTTTCAGCACACGCATAGATGCACATTGTACGACACAGACAGGGCACACGATTGTGTGCCCTGTCTGCATGGAGTACTTTGCAACTCAAGAACTACGGCGTCCAGATGGTGCCATCTGGCCAGCGGGCTTGCGTCCACTCGACGATTTTGTTCTCGGCCGGGTACTTGGCAGCCTTGTCTTCGTCGAAATCAACGCCCCAGCCTGGTTTGTCGTTGACATACACATAACCACCGTGCACCTCGGGACAACCGGGGAAGACCTCGTACAAGTTCGGGCCGAAGTTGATGACCTCTTGAATGCCGAAGTTCGGGCTACACAAATCGAGATGCACGTTGGCAGCATGCCCGATGGGCGAGACATCGCCCGGGCCGTGCCAGGCAGTGCGCACGCCGAACTGCTCGGCAAATGCGGCCAACTTGCGGGCTGGCGTGACGCCACCGATGGCAGACACGTGTGTGCGGATGAAGTCGATGAGTTGCTCGGCAATCAACGGCTTCCACTCGGCGGCATTCACGTGCAACTCACCCATGGCAATCGGGGTGGCGCATTGCTCACGAATGCGGCGGAACCACTCGATTTGATCGGGCGCCAATGGATCTTCGAGGAAGAAGAGGCGATACGGCTCGACTTCTTTGGCCATGCGCATCGCATCAATCGGCGCAATCCGCTCGTGGATGTCGTGGAGCAAGAACAGGTCGAAGCCGATTTTGCTACGAATGTAATCAAACATCTTGGGGATCGATCGCGCATACACGTCGGGCTGATAGTAGGCCCCGGGGAAGTTGGACTCCGGGTTCTCCAAGCCTTTAATCCGATGCGTGGCTTGTGGGGCTGCGGCACCAGGCGCGTTGTTCTCGGCGGTGATTTCTTTGATGCGACCGCCGTAGCCACCCATTTGACAGCGCACAGCCAGGGCGCCGCCCTCACGGTACTTGATGACGTTCTCGAGCACTTCTTGGGGGTCACGGCCGTCGGCATGGCGATAGACCATGGCGCCTTCGCGCATTTTGCCGCCCCACAAGTCGTAGACGGGCATATTGGCGATTTTGCCTTTGATGTCCCACAGCGCCATATCGACACCGCTGATGGCGTTGTTGAGGACTGGGCCGTTGCGCCAGTATGAGTTGACCATCATCATCTTCCACATGTCTTCGCTGTTGCGTGGGTCACGCCCACGAAGCAGTGGGTCGAGGTAATCCTCGACGGCTTTGACGACCAAGGTCGCCCGTTGTGTAAAGGTCGCACACCCGAGACCGTAGAGTCCATCTTGGTCGGTCTCGACTTTGACCACAATAATCCCGATACCGTCGGGGGCCGTCAAGAAAGCGCGAACGCGCGTAATTTTCATTGATACTACTCCATGCATCTAGCAACGCCATAGCGCATACAGATGCGCCATGGCGTTTCGACTACCTTACGACCACAGTCGATCCCAGCTATTGGCGTTGTCCCACTCTGGCGTTGGCTCAAAGAAGCCACTGCCCTTGACCAAGTGCTCTTTGACCACCTCAAGATTGACATCAAAGCCCAACCCAGGGCCGGTGGGCACGTCGATGTAGCCGTTCTTGATAATCTTCTCGGTCTTGCCGTTGATGGAGATAAAGTCGCTCCAGAACGGCTCTTCGGAGAAGTGGTGCTCAAGGGCGATGAAGTTCTCAGTCGCAGCCGCACAATGCACGCTGGCCATGGTGCTGACCGGCGTACCGGCCATGTGCAGGGCCATGCTGACGCCCTTTTCGGCGGCATAATCGCCGATGCGCTTGGTCTCCATGATGCCGCCGCTGGTGGCCATGTCGGGGTGAATCACGTTGACACCACGGGCGTCGAGAAGTGGCTTGAAGCCGTCCAACGCAAAGATATCTTCGCCGGTACAGACTGGCGTGTGCAACTCGCGCTCGAGTTGGACCCATTGATCGGTGTACTGCCACGGCACCAAGTCCTCGAGCCAAGCGAGATTGTAGGGCTCGAGCGCCTTGCCGAGGCGAATACAGCTGTCGATGCCGATATGACCGAAGTGATCGGCGGCGATTGGTACCTCGTAGCCCACCGTCTCACGCACCTTGGCCACATATTCGACAATCATGTCGAGGCCCTTGGGCGTGATTTGCACGTGGGTGAACGGATGTTGCAAGGTGTGCAGGTTGAGCATCTTGTCGAAGTGGGTGCGATCGCCGGTCGGCAACATGCCAGCCGGGTAGGTCAACGCCCCTTCGACGCCGATCAGCGGTTGAATGCCCACGTCCATTTTGAGCATGGTGAAGCCCCACGAGATGCGCTCTTTGAGGCGCTCACCCATGGTGACACCATCGGGTTCGTTGGGGGTATCGCAGTACATGCGCACTTTCTCGCGGTACTGACCACCGACCAACATGTAGGCGGGTACGCCGTAGGCCTTGCCGGCGAGGTCCATCAGCGCCATTTCGACGCCTGAGACACCGCCGCCTTGACGGCCATGATGCCCGAACTGCTTGATTTTGCGGAAGAGCCGGTCGACGTTGCAGGGATTCTCGCCGAGCAAACGGCTCTTGAGCATCAAGGCATACTTGGCTGAGGCCAAGTCGCGCACCTCGCCCCAGCCACTGATGCCTTGGTTGGTATCGATGCGGATGATGCTGAAATGCCAGTGATCCCAGCCGACCGTGGCGATGCGCATGTCGGTGATTTTGAGATCGCTAGGGCTCGACGAACGTCGAATGTTATCCTCGGGGCGTTGGCTCATTTGTTGTTCGCTTTCTTCCAAGCTTGATAATCGGCTTCGATGTCTTCGCGCCAGGTTGGCACGTCAATTTCGCCGCTGGTGTACTTGCCTTCGCCGATGCGCATCTTGCCGAACTCGTCGCGCACGCGGATGTTCTCGCTTTCCTCGACCACTTCTTGAACCAAGTGTGGTGGGATGACAATGATGCCGGTTGCGGTACCCAAAATCACATCGCCGGGCAACACGGTCATGCCGTCGATGCGGACGGGGATGTTGATGCCGAGCAACGTCATATCAGCGATGGCGGTTGGATCAAAGCCACGCACATAGAAGTTGACGTTCTCGAGTTGTACCAACCCGGCCAAGTCACGTACGCCACCGTCGATAACGGCACCGGCATGCGTGCGTTTGGCAACGGCCGTACCGAGGTTATCGCCGACAAGCGTACCGTCTTTGACTTTGCCGTAGAGGTCGGCAACCATCACGTCGTTGCGCTCGAGTTGCTCGATAATCCATGAATTCTGACCGCCGATTTTGCCGCGACCAGCATCCAAGCCAGATTGTTGAACCACACTATGAAAGTCAGGACGGTGTGGCACAAACGCCGCAGTCACTGCCCGACCGACGGTAACCTTGCCTGGGTGCGTCTCTTTCCAATTACCGGCAAACTGCAGGTGGTAGCCGTGGCGGCGCAACGTACCCCAGGCCTCCTCGGTGGTAACCAGCTTCATGCGCTCAATCAAATCATCGGGTACCTTGGGGCGCCCATCAGCGAAGCGCTCAAACGGGTTGTTGGGCGTCAAAGCAATCATCGCATCACGGGGCGGCTGTACATTCCAACTCATCAGACGTTCCTTTCAACTATGAAATATGCGCAAGGTTCATTCCTTGTGCAGAAACCATCAATGGGTCCAACCGAGCAAGCGTTGGGCTTTGCTACAGTCATACATGCCTTCTTTGTCGGCTAATTCCTTGGTGACGGTCACATGCGGATGCCATTGATTGATGAGATCAATGCTCTTCTCGGCCATCACTGTCGTCGGTGCAACGATATAGAACGCCTCGTGGCCGACATACGGCGCGTCGATGATGGCAAGACAGGCTCGGGCTGCCGACTCTGCGAGTGTGTAGGCCCAAAGTTGTTTGGCGTTGCTCTCAGAGTTATGACTCGCACGCTCCTGCGCCATCTGCAGTGATTCAACCACCCAATGAAAGCGCAACGATGCGATGGTCATATCCTCATACCGACGTGCCATTGAGTCACCTTGAATCTCACAAATCCACTTCGAAAGGCTATATGGCTCTTCGTTGTAGGTCGGATGTGTCTCATTGAGAGGCAAAAAGTCGTACTTGGGCCAGCGGCTGTAGACCGCACCGACTGAATTGATACTCGAGGCTTGTGTGACGCGTTTGATACCACACTTGGCGGCAGCTAACAAGGCGTTGTAGCTACTCGTGACATTGTTGTTGTGGATGACATGTTCTGGATGACCGTGTGGCGACGGATAGGCCGCCAGGTGAATGAGCACATCAAAGCCATTAATCGCATCATAAAACGACTGATAATCGGTCAGTTCGGCATTCAAATACTCGACACTAGCAGGTACGCTCCCTTCCGGAGGTGCCACGCGATCGATATTACGCACCTGATGCCCACGCTCGACCGCCATGCGCAACACATGTTTGCCGACGCTCCCACTGCCACCCGTTACCGCAATTTTCATGGATAGTTGTCCTTTCCGCGGCTGGCGATGCCAGCCGCGGGTGTACCTGATGTGATTATGCCTTGTAGACGACCTCACGCAACCCGCGAATGTAGCCGATGGCGTACAAGCGACCAAATGCCGAGTAGCCGGCGTTTTCGTTGCTGTCACCGGCGACGGTTGGCACGTGGTCTGGACGCAACACACCCTCAAAGCCGATATCTTTGTAGGCTTGCATACAGGCAGCCATGTCGGTCTTGCCGTCGTCGTGCCACGTCTCTTCGAACTTGTCCTTGGTGCCGCGCACATCGCGGAAGTGGACGAAGAAAATCTTGTTCTGCTTACCGAAATGGCGAATCACGCTAGGCAAATCGTCGGTCATCAAGGTGAAATTACCTTGGCACAAGGTGACACCGTTGACTGGGCTCGGGATCATATCGAGCAAACGCTGATAATTCTCGACCGTGCGCATGATACGCCCAACGCCACGAATCGGTGAACGCGGCGGGTCATCGGGGTGCATGGCCAACTTGACGCCGGCTTTTTCGGCGACGGGGATAACCCGCTTGAGGAAGTACTCAAGATTAACCCACAACTCTTCTTCGCTAATCGGGCCCAAATCGGTGTTTGGGGCATGCTCCATCAAGGCATGATCATAACTCGTAACCACGCTACCACCGCGTGATGGCGTCGTCGTAGCGGTGCGCATCCAATTGAAGTCGGTCATCCACTCGTAGCACCATACCGGGATACCAAGGCGGCCCATGTTTTCGATAAGTTTGCAGGTCTCATCGATTTCGGCGTCACGCCCTGGCAAACCACGTTTGGCGAGGTTGAGGGGTGGGCGGGCCTCGATGACCTCGAGCTTGAAACCAGCATCCTCATAGCGCTGCTTCATGCGCAACAGGGGCAGGTAATCACAGGCGCTGTCACTACCGTTGAATGGCTCATTGAACGGCAGACCACCAACGGCATGGTCAATGCCACATTGCTTTGACAATGTCCACAACATCGATGGATTTGGTGGCAAAAACTCGGCAATCTTAATCATGACGATCTCCTCTGTGTATCTGCATCAAGTTGGAGGTGTAGGCGCCAGCACCGCTGCTGACCAGCCGCCAACGTGGCATATGTGGTTGTGCGCGTATATGCGTCGCTCAACGCATCATACACACCAATAGCAGGCTCGACACCCATGTTGTAGTGGGGCGTGCCACCGTCGTTACTCCACGCACCAGCATTGAGCCATATTGCTAGTTGTGGTACCTGCACAAGATCCCAATCCATTGTCAGACAACCGTTTCGAGCAATGACTTGTACCCATCCTGCGGTAAGCACATCACTATACAATTTGACTGCAATCCCACTCTGGTGAGACGGCAGTCGTTGTAAGTCAACGGTTGTAGCTGATGTGACGTGAATGGCACGGGCCGATTCAGCCACAAAATCCCCAGTTTCGTTTGTATGCCATAACGTTGTGCTGGTTGGCGTATTGAGTGACATACCTGTGTCGAGGGCGATTAGGGGATGCGCACACCAGATCCAATGCATATCGGCGTCACCTTGATTGGTGACACTATAGTCAAATTGCATTGCATTTGTGTGATCAAAAGTAATGCGCCGCTCGAAGCGATAGGGCAACGCTATGCCCTGCCACACACTGGTACATACAACCTGCGAATCACAGGCATCAACCTGCCACATAGGTGATTGACACCATAATTCACCATGATCCGGCAAACGTCGGTCTTGCCATGGAGTCGTTGGATAGAGACAGCGGCCTACCGTCGGGAAGCACTCGTCCCATCCACCAGTATCGGCCTCATCAACATAGTTGGCTGTAGGTGCAACATGAGCATACGGCATACGAGGGTGGCGCCAAAGCCAATCACGCCCTGTACGCAGGTCGTGAATTTGGGCAATTTTGGCCCCGAGTTCAGGGATGAACTCACAACGCATTACATCATTGCGTACGACAACGCGTCCAAACCCATCAGCAGCACGATACTCCTCAACAGCAGGCATGCCCGACTCCCTTAGAATCACAGCTGATTGTTACACTTCATACACAAAAAGGGCGTACCTGCCGGCACGCCCTCTGTGTAACTGCATTATACGGGCAACACATCCGTCAAATCTGTCGCAGGCAACACTGGGTGTTGTTGATGCAAGACACACGAAGCAACTTGCGTCTGTTTCACACGGAAGAGTGGTGGAACAGACGACAGACACGCATCCTTTGCATGAGGGCAACGAGGCGCAAAGCGACAACCTTTGCCACCTTTGTCGGACAATTCCGACTCTTTGACACTCAAACCATCCGTACCCCAGCGACGATCAAGATCTGGCCACGGAATAGAATCAATGAGGAGTTGGGTGTACGGGTGTTCGGGCTTTTGGATGACGCTATCGATATCACCAGCCTCCATCACACCGCCCTTGTAGAGCACCACAATCGAATTTGCGACATGGTAGGCAGTCGTCAGGTCGTGAGTAATGTAAACAATCGAGACGCCGTGGTCACGATGCAGACCACGCAATGACTCAAGAATGTTGGCACGGAGCGAGGCATCGACCATCGACACCGGCTCGTCCGCAACAAGCACTTTGGGTTTGAGCAGAAGCGCACGAGCCACGTTGATACGTTGGCGTTGACCACCCGAGAGTTGATGCGGGAAGCGCCCGAGGATGTCTTCGGGACGCAAACCGACCGAGCTCAACGCCTCTTCCATTTTGGAGCGGGCCTCAGCTTTGCTCTTGGCCAACTTGAACTTCTCGATTGGCACCGTAAGCAAATGGTCGACGGTATAAAAAGGGTTAAACACCGCAAATGGGTCTTGGAAGACGGCTTGCACTTCACGGCGGAAGGTCATGCGCGCTTCGCCACGCAGATTGCGGATATCCTCACCTTTGTACAGGATTTGGCCTTGTGTAGGGTCGATAAAGCCCAACAGAAGCATGGCAAGCGTGGTTTTACCACTACCGCTTTCGCCGGCAACCGTCAAAATTGTCGGATCCTCTTCTTTGAGGGTCATTGAAAAGTCGGCCAAGGCAGTTGTACCGGCTTCAGAGAAGAAACCGCGGGTGTATGTCTTGGTCACATTGCGAAATTCGAGCAAGTTCGCCACGGCTACGCCCTTTCCGAATAAAGATGACAAGCAACCAAGCGATCGCCGTCATACCGTTCGACTGCCGGTATTTCCGTTTTGCAGACATCCTTGGCTTTCTCACACCGTGGGTGGAATGCACATCCGGAGGGAATGCGCAAGAGCGACGGTGCCAACCCTGGAATCCCTTGAAAAACGCCTTTGTTCGAGAGGTTCGGCAAGCTTTTAATCAATGCCTGAGCATACGGATGCATCGGATTAGTGAACATATCACGCACCGAACTCACCTCAGTCAAGCGGCCTGCGTACATCACGGCGACTTTGTCGACGAACTGAGCCATCAAGCCCATGTCATGACCAATCAAGATAACGGCGGTGCCGATTTCTTTTTGGACACGATCGATGGTCTCCATGACTTGGCGTTGCGTCACCACGTCAAGGGCACTCGTAGGCTCGTCTGCGATAATGACCTGTGGTTTGAGCAGGATGCCGATGGCAATACAGACGCGTTGCTTCATACCGCCGCTGAGCTCATGGGCATACATCGAGTAGACATTGCGTTTGAGATCGACTGACTCAAGAGCCTGCATACAGCGCTCAGCAATGTCATCCTTTGACATTTTGGGGTCATGGGCCTTGACGGCGTCGGCCATTTGAGCACCGATGCGCATCACCGGGTTGAGCGAGTTCATGGCACCTTGAGGAATGTAGGCGATGCGACTAAGGCGCGCCATCCGCATCTCTTCATCGCTGAGCTGCATCAAGTCAACACCACCGACGGTGACACTACCGCCCTCGATACGACCGGGGGGCTTAATCATACGCATCATGGCCAAGGCCATGGTGCTCTTGCCAGAGCCCGACTCGCCGACCAAGCCGAGTTTCTCGCCGGAGTTCAGGTCGAGATTCACTTTATTGAGTGCAGTGGCGCGACCCAAGTCGGTGTAGTATGACACTTGCAGGTCACGGATTTGCAAAATTGGTGTCATCGAGTTACTCCGTTCGCCGTATACGAGGATTGGCTAACTCATCCAACCCCATGTTAATCAAGGCCAATGCACTCAAAATGAGCACCATGGCAGAAGCCGGCCAAATTGGCCACCACCACCAGCCATTAAAGAACGCACCTTGTGATTGGGCAGCCCAAATGATGTTGCCCAAGAGTGGCTCACGCAATGGACCAAGACCAACGATGGCCAAGTAGAAGGAAGAGAAGACGCCGTTAAACACTTGGCTAACGAAGGATGCAGCAATAAACGGCAACAAATTGGGCAAAATCTCACCGAAGATGATACCGCCGTTGCCGACACCTGAAAGCTTGGCAACCGATACGAATTGACGCTCTTTCATGGAGAGGACTTGTGAGCGAATCACCAAGGTTGGCCCCATCCAGGCAAGCATCACTACAATGCCTGCCATCGTAAAGATGGTGACATCGCGCTTATCAAGCGAGGCTGCGATGATGATTTGAATCATGAACACCGGAATCGGCGTGAGTATTTGACAGATGCCCTTGACGATTGTGTCAAAGAGACCACCGAAATATGCCGATGTAAAGCCAAGAATCACGCCGATAAACGTACCTACGGCACCAGCAATCACACCAATCAAGGCAGTCTGCCACATGCCCTTGACCATGGCTGCATGCAGGTCACGACCAAAGAAGTCACTCCCCATAGGTAGCTTACCGGGCCATTCAGGGTTGCTGACATCAAGAATACCAGGTGGTTGCTTGGGCTTAGCCTTGAGCGGATAGGCACGCGCCTCATCGACCGTCAAGAAGCCATGGAGCGTAAACGCCACCAAGAAGACAAGAATACCCAAACCAATCGCCAAACTCTTGTTCCGTCGTAGATAGCCTGCTAGCAGCTTCCAACGACTTGGTTGAATTGGCGGAGCAATTGTTGTCGCCGTCGTCATCATGTGCTCCTTAGTCTTGTTTGATACGCGGATCAAGTAACGGGTAGAGGAATTCGACGAGCACCATCAAGGTGGCGACCGACATGGTAATAAAGAGCACGATACCGTAAATCACCAAGAAGTCATTGGCTTGGATAGCTTGGCTGAGCTTTTGGCCTAAGCCAGGTAGTGCATACAAACTCTCGACCACAGCGCCTGATGTAATCAGACTGCCGAGGGCCAGTGCAAAGCCGGTGACTTGCGGTAACAAGGCGTTGCGCAGGTAATAATCGCGGAAGATGGTACGACCGTTGAGGCCTTTGTGCTCAGCAAAATTCACATAGTCTTCACCTTGAATAGTGACACCCATACCACGCATCGAAAGCACCCAGCCACCGACAGAGCCAAGAATCATTGAGATTGCCGGCAGGACTTGGTGCCAGGCCACATTCAAGAGGAACTCAAACGACCAGTCTGGTGCAATACCAGTGGAATATGCTTGACCCAGAGGGAATAATTTCAAACGGAAAGCCAAGAAAAAGAGCAAGAAAATCGCCAACAACACTGGCGGTACGCCCATGAACATGATGAACGGTGTCGCCACTGACTTCATCCAACCTGGCGACTTCGGCCAGGCTGCAATGGCGCCTAGCAGGTTTCCAATCACAAACGAGAGGATAGCAGACACAAACAGCAACACAATGGTCCACGGGAGTGACTCGTAGATGATATCCATTACTGTTTTAGGAAAACGGTTCAGCGAAACGCCCAAATCAAGGCGTGCCACTCCTCCGATGTAGTCGAAGTATTGTTCCCACAATGGTTTATCAAGACCGAACTTAGCGTTATACGACGCCACGATTACTTCGAGATCACTCGCCGAGAAACCACCGGTACGAGCAAGTTCTGCGAAGCGTTCGCGAATCGGATTACGGTCAGACATACGTGGGATAAAGAAGGTTATTGTAGAAGCGGCCCACACTACCATCACAAGGAAGGCCAGTCGCCGAAGGATTAAACGCAATTTCACAGTACTCTCCTAGCCTTCAGCCGGTGGATAAACAACGCCATCGTTGTGGCGAGTACTACACAATCTTTACTTACGCAGAGTCAGTGAAAAAAGAGGGTATGGACAGTCCGGCGTCGTATGACGCCGGACTGTGAAGAAGAAAGCTTAGTTGGCCTTCTTCAAGTTTGCGATAACAAGTGGTGCGGTGTGGTGCCAGAAGGCGCCGTTCGTACCACCAGCCAAGTTATCAGCCGTTGGCCAGTTGGTCCAGTAGGTCTGGTTGTATGGAATGCGGTGCAACCACTGAATCACTGGAATGTCGATTTGATCCTTCCAGTAAATCTCCATAGCCTTGGTGGCCAACTCGGTGAACTTTGGATCGCTTGATGAGAGAGGAGCCATCTCGTCGAGGATCTTGTCGTACTCGGTGTTGCTGTAGCGTGAGAAGCGGTTACCGCCAGCGGTGGTACCGATTGACGCGCTGTAGCGGCTGTGGTAGAGCTGCAATGCGGCCTCTGGGTCGCCCAAGCTGGCGCCGTGACCGAACATGTACAAGCCTTCCTTACCATCGGCCATGTTCTGGTAAGCATCGGCACCGAAGTTGACGTCAGCCTCGAAGCCAGCAGCACGCAACATTTCGACCAATACTGGTACGATGTCGCTGTGGATGCCTTCGAAACCGTTGATCACTGCGTTAACCGTCTTGCCGTCCTTCTCCCAGAAGCCGTCGGCGTTCTTGGCAAAACCGGCCTCGGTCATCAACTTGTCGCTCTCGGCCAAGTCAAACTTGCCGGGCTGGAGTTGCTCTTCGAGGGCCTTCATGCCAGGAGTGTCAGCAAACTTCTGCAAGCCTGGGTACATTGGGAATGGGTAGATGGTGGCAACCTTGGCACCCTCGTACACGACCTCATTGATGGTGTCGCGGTCGACGGCCAAGCTCATAGCACGGCGTACGCGGACGTCGTTATATGGCTCGATCTGGGTGTTTACCCACAAGCTGTTTGGCCACCAGTCGAGGTAACCGTATGGTGGGTTGTTGCCGGTGTGGGTGGTAACCTTGGGGTTCTGGGCCAAGATGTTACCAATCACTGAGCTGCGCATGTCCAAGGTTGCATCGTACTCGTTGTTTACAACTTTCTGGGCAACGACGTCCATGTTCTGACCGACGGTACCACCGATGTTGGTGATAACGACGCGCTTGACTTCTGGCATTGGTGACTTACCAGCGGCCACGGCCCACCAGTCTGTGCGGAGGTCCATGATCTTCTGGTTCTCGTCCCACAATACGACATTGTATGGGCCGGAGTGCACCATATCATTGCCGCCTGGGAACTCGTTCACATCGGCCTGGCCACTCAAAACGTGGGCTGGCACGATTGGAATACCAGTGTCGAACTTGGTGTGGAGCACTTCGAATGAGAAGCGTGGGGCTGGGATGTTGAACGTCACAACAACGGTCAAATCGTCAACCTTCTTGACTTCCTTCACATACTCCTTGAACTGTGCATGGTAGCCCAGCTTCTCGTTCTTCATTTGGCCTTCGAAGGTGAAGACGACGTCGTCAGCGGTCACGGCAACACCGTCACTCCACTTGGCGTCCTTGTTCATCTTGATGGTCAACTCGGTGAAGTCTGGCTTGGTGTACTCCATGCTATCGGCAAGCCACATGACCGGCTTGTCTGCATAGATGGCGTAGTAGGCCAATGGCTCCCACAACAAAGCGTTACCGCCCTGGTGCGTGTAACCGACTGAAGCCCATGGGTTGGTTACCCCTGGGTTGGCAATGCTCCATGCAAGGTTGAGGGTCTCTTCACGAGCAACTTCGGCCAAACCACCTGGAGCTGGCTCGGCAGCTGGCTCTTCGGCAGCTGGTGCAGCGGTTGGCTCGGCAGCTGGCTCTTCGGCAGCTGGTGCAGCGGTTGGCTCGGCGGCTGGCTCTTCGGCAGCTGGTGCAGCAGCACCACCACACGAAGCAATCATGAATGCCATGACCAGCAACGCTGCCAGGATCTTGAAGCGTAACTTCATCTGTGTCTCCTTTGACGTTGAATCTATGTCTCTTGCACACTACACACCAATAGCGCACACAGTTCATTGTGCTCCTCTGTGTTGAACAATGTCGGTTGACATCACTCTTCACTCACAAAAAACCTGTAATACAGCTACGCTGAATAATGTGTGTTGACGCCCCTATTGTAATACGTCATTATATCTGTTGTCAATTCCAAGTATTGCGCATCTCCGGCGATTATTTCGTCAATTTTGCCATATTTACGCACGCCAATCTGACACAACTCATCAAATGAGTTGTGTCAGATTGAATTAGCGCAGTCATATTAAGTGCTTAGAGTGCGTCCGGATGACGCAACATGCCTCTTTCTTGGTACACCATTGCAGCCTCACGCACAAACTGAGCACACACCACTGCTTGATATTGATGTTCAAGTCGATCCGCTAATGCCATCAACTGTGTGAAATCCGCGCGACCTGGACGGAGCGTGTGATACATTGTAATGATTTCGTCACGTGGAACCACGGTTAATTCTGCGGCACGATCGAGATTGTGCGCTAGCTGCACATATCCCGCATGACGTGCAATCTCCGCCTGTGCCCGCAACGATTGTTGCGTTATTTGCATATCATCAAGGGACAAATCACCGCCTACTGCGGCAGCAACCGTAACATCCGATACTGCCCGCTCACTGGCAGCCGTTAGTGTATCAGCATGGTTAGTATAGAGTGGATAATTCGGCATACTTATACCTCCGGTTCCCAATCAAGGCGTAAGGCCTCAGGCGGCAGATCACGAATTTCTTCGGTTTCGCGACGATGCAACAATGCTGTTTTCACGATTAAGCGCAATCGAGCCCAGTTATCAACGGTCACCGGTACCGGCGTAGTAATACGTCCTGCAGCATAGCGTGCCGCATTGCGGCCCATCGCACGGTAGGTCTCAATCGTCATACTAGGCGACTGTGGAAAAAGCTCCAGATTATTGAGACGTGCCAAATCAGCGCGGTGAATTATCGAAGTACCCCGCGCTTGGATGCCGATAGAAACACCTGATCCACTCAATTTTGCCCCGACATGGCCAATCTCGGCACAATCAGACGATCGCCACACACGCACAATTCGTCCTATCAAGCCCTCTTCAGCAATCCCTGTTAATACTGCCTTGAGGACCTCATCGTGGGGGATGCCACCTATTGTCTTTGTGATGACACGGCCAAACGCTGGGCCAATCGCCACTACTACCTCGGTACTACCACCGCGTTTGGCCTGGCCATATGCGTCAAGGCCATCGATCGGCGATCCTAATCGATCTTCGATAAAATCACGCGGTGATTTGGCTTGACGGATGTTCATGATTTCGTGCCAACGCTCGCCACTCACACGATAACCTGTACCGGGGCCTCGATAGTCGTTGGGGTCATTAATTGCACTCTGCACGGTGAACGTGCGATCAAAAATCGCTGCCGGCTGCAAGTAATCACCGGCGATGCGTTGTCGCCCCATCATCAACAAATTCTCGGCTGTCTGCATAAACCCGCGGTTTGCGAGTGCCGCCACGACGTCAACTACACTCCGCTCACCGGCCAAAAACGCATCAGCCGCGGCGAGATCAGCAACCAGATCACGCGCTGGCATATCCTCGCTCGAATGCGCCACGACTGCTGCGTCAACTTCTGCATCGGTAATAGCCGGGAAGCCCATTTCGGCATAGACTGCCTGAATCGCTTGTGCACCACGTCGGCGAATATCACACGCCTCTTGTTCACTAATCGAACGCGTACCGCCGTCGATTTGCATGTCTCGTTGAAGGACGGCGTAGTCGTCGAGATCATCGACATCAAAATTACCACCACCGAACATATTGTCACGGCGTGGGACTGCGCTATATCCAGAGAAGATGAAATCAGTACCCGGAATAAACTGCAACATCAGCTTAGCTGATTTGCGGATTGCCGAGTGCGATGCCAGTGCATCATTACCAGATGCCACCTCGAGACCCAACATGGCTGCCATCAAGTTCTCGGCCAATACTGCCCGCACACCGCCGGGTAATGACTCGGGGAGCGCAATACACGAGATCGAGCCGTTTTGGACACCTTGACTGCCAGCCCCACGGGTCACACACAAACAACGAGCCTCAAGATACAACATTGAGCGCTGTTCGGCACTGCCCATCAGTGCTTCAGATCCAGTACCAGAGGTAAACCGCACTTTGACACCGCGCGATGCATAGGCAGATGCCAGAAAGGCCTTGGACCAAGGGGAATCATCACCATCAACAAAGGCGCGCTCAGTGCCATAGACCGAAAGAGTCTCAGCATACGTCGTAAGACCTTTCATCGCAAGTCGGAGCCCTAACGCTTCTTCGACGGCGCATTGCGTCATGACGCCACCACGGCCAGTTTGGGCACCGACAAGAATCGCTAGCGCATTAAATGGTGCGGCACGCGCAACGCCTACGGTCGTTTCGATTTCGGCGAAGCCACGTAGCGCAGCTTCGGCAGCGTCAGCCGCCAAAAGGGCAGGATTTTCTCGGCGATTGGTGACATGTGCTTGATTAGCGGGAGTGCGCCGTACTCGCATTTTGGCCAGCCCGTTCATCATCTCAAGGACATTCATGTGACGCATAATGTCGACTAATTTGGCGGGAGTGCAGCCGGTCGCCAGCCGCAACAACTGTTGGCGTGGCACATTGACATCGGTCAGCATATGGGCAAATGTCAACGAGTCAAGCGCCATGGCTTCAGGTGCAACCGTGATATCAATGCCGTATCGCGCAATATACGTATCGATTGCATCAAAATCGTCAATATGGCGACCATCGAGCTCGACTATACGTCCATCAGCAATCTGTAGCGATGGATGGGGGTCATATGGGCTGTCTGCTACCATCAAACCGGCTTCAGGCCACGGTTCGACAAAAGTCTCACGATTAATATCGCGAGCATCAAGTACTTTGAATCGTTGTGATTCAGTCATGCACGAATCCTCCTAAGGCGTGCTGGAAACTGCGCGACACTCTATCTATGGCATATCCATCATACGCTGAATTTGCTGCCTATTGTACAGCCTGTCATACAGGTTTGGTATTTATCCATCCATCACATGTATGTCGGTGGTTTGTCTAATAACGAGCGCAGCATCTACATGAATTGCCATCCGTGGCATTGTTGGCCATTCAATTCGATGTAATAGTGTATTTGTCGCTAGCACACCCATTGCATGCGCATCAATGCGCACCGTTGTCAGCGTTGGGATACCGGATACGGCACTACGTGTATCATCGAAGCCCACAACAGATATATGTTGCGGTACAAATCGACCAAATACTTGGAGTTGCGTCAGCACTTGCATGGCCAAATCATCAGTACGACAGATAATAGCGGAGATTTGTGGATTCTGCTGAAGCAATCGTTGTAATGTATCTTGAACGTCTAGATGAGACACACTACTCGTGCCTACCGCAGGCTCGGTCAATCCATGATTTGCGATTGTTTGACACATCGTCTGTCGCCATGCGTCTGTAGGCAACAATCCATCTATCAGTGCAATCGCACGATGCCCCATCGTCACCAAATAACTCACGAGCTCGTGGATCGCGGTGGCATAATCAACAGCAACCGAATCAAACACGTGAGACGGTGCGTCAATATCAACAGTCACAAACGGCAAATGATAATCTCGTAGATGTTTATGCAAATACTCATCGGCACGTACACCGATGCCAATAA
Organism: uncultured Klebsiella sp.; assembly: GCA_964469045.1. Lineage (GTDB taxonomy): Bacteria > Chloroflexota > Chloroflexia > Chloroflexales > Roseiflexaceae > UBA965. The sequence goes on along the minus strand of CAYXXK010000001.1, from coordinate 11,514 downwards.
CCCCGTCGTATTCATAATTCGGAAAAAACAATGAGCTCGTTGGTTGGCCGTCTACACTGACGGTCACATGCCGGATGTCATTCAGGATACCACGTCGACGACACACATCTTCGACACCACGCAACATGCTAGCAAAGAACGGATCAGAATCAGCATTTGCCCCTGCATGGCGCATCAAAACACTAATCCGTTGCACATGATGCTCTCGATGCGATCGGCGCCGTTGATAGCCGAGGGCACGAGCCACTTGCTCGACACGTTTCCGTGTTTCGATGTTGATACCAGTCCGTCCACGCATCACAAGCGAGACCGTAGCCACTGAGACATGGCTAGCGCGTGCGACATCCTCGATGGTGACTCTTTTGTTCATACTACATGCCCAACCACTTCAAATGAATACCGCTGATTGTATCAATGATCTCTGACTCTTCCATCACGAAGCGGTTGTTTGTTGACGAAACTCGCGAGGTGTCATCCCAGTTTCATTTCGAAACACCTTACTAAAGTAACCAGGGTCATCAAAACCTACTGACAAGGCAATATCAGTCACACTGTCTTCGGTGGTGCGTAATCTCAGGCCTGCTTGTGCGACACGATATCGTGTCAAATAGACCCACGGCGTCATTCCAAGTTCATTTTGGAACACCTGTGTCAAATAGCTTTCGCTGACACCAGCAGCATGGGCAATTTGCTCACGGCTGATACGTTGCATATATGCCTGCTGGATGAATGCCATCGCTTGGCGCGCAGCCGTACCAAGGTGTGGCGGATTGGTGTGCGGGTTCACTAGCAGCTGCATTAATGCAGTCTGGAGATTTGCAGGATCACTACCTAATTTTGGACGCACCATGGTATTTGGATAATGCAATTGTTGAATCTCGGCACGCGTCAACACCTTACCGCTTATGACTAATACTGGCACATGTGCAAGCTGCGGTTGGGAGCGTATCCATGACAACAGCGCAAAGCCATCATATTGCGGCATCACAAGATCAAGCACAATCAGACTAGGAATATACCCGTTCGCCAACAACTGCTGTGCTTCGTTACCATTCATACAACTATGAATGGTAATAGTTGGTGATTGTTGAGCAAGTAATTCACGATACATGGTATGCATCGTCGCATCGTCGTCAACAATTAGCAATTGTGGTTGTTGCATCTGATGTTGCGTAGCAACCACGCGAATCATCTCCACAAACTGCCGATTTTGGACCGGTTTCTGCAAAATCGGTGTTGGTATTAACGTGCGTTGCGTGTCATACACCAGAAATGGAATATGTCCAAGTTGAGGATGTGATTGAATCCAATTGAGTAATGATGGCTCATCGGAAAGCGGGGTTGCAGTATCCCACACAATGACTGCCGGATAGATTTGGTCAATTACCTGTTCAATTTCGGTAATTGTGTGTGCAACCCGCAATGGAGCCTTGAGGACATCAGCTAGACCGTGCATAGCATGAGAGGAGGAGAGCGCTCCTAGCACCAGAATGCACTGATCATTATCGGATGGTGGCAACACGGGTTGATCAGTCGCGAGGCCACGGAGTGGCAAATAACAATGGAACGTACTCCCTTGACCTTCGTCGCTTTCTACGGTCAAGATGCCTCGATGTAACGCTACAAGTCGGCGTGTAATTGCTAACCCGAGCCCTACACCGCCGCGGCGTACTTGGGCTTGTTCGAGTGTCACAAAAGGATCAAAGATCCGATCTTGCTGACTACGTGCAATACCAACGCCAGTGTCTTTGACCCACATGTGCAGATATGGTGGTTCCATGCGTGCACCAAGTATGATCGCACCATTCGACGTAAATTTCGCTGCATTACTCACAATATTGGTCATTATTTGGCGTACTCGCGTAGCGTCTACATACATCAACGGCAAATCAGCAGGTAACTCACAGCGCCATGTCACGGAGTCACGCTGGAAGGTCTGATGTAGTTCATCAAACAAAGTTGCCAACAACAAGTGAATATTGGTCATCTCGGGGTATAAGATAAGTTCGTTGATTTCGGCGCGTGATACATCAAGTAAATCATTAATGAGGTGAATAAGGTGTTCGGCGCTACGCTGAATGGTACGAATATCATTGCGAATTTCATCACCGATATCAATTCCATGGGGTAGCGGCTCGGTCACAAGGAGTTGACTATAACCAAGAATGATATGGAGGGGCGTTCGTAATTCGTGACTTACATTGGCGAGCAAGCGTGTCTTGAGTGAATCCGCTTGTTCTGCTGCGTATTGTGCTTGTTTGGCTGCTTGGTACAAATCAATGTTTTGCAAGGCGATACCGATTTGATCAGCCACCAACTGCAGTCCATCGATTTCGCCACGACTATGTGGCATGGCATTATCGCTTTGCAAATCCATTAACCCAACAATTTGGGTATTCACACGAATTGGCAATACAACACGTGTGCGTGTTGTCGGATACTCATCATCGCGCACAAAGCGTTGACTTGCTAACGCATCAGGAATAAACACCGGCGCATTGGTGTGCAGTGCCATTGCTAATGGTGAACCGCTTCGCAACGAAACCGCCTGTGCATGTAATCCAACCAACTCACCATCACTGTTATAGCGCCACAACATGACGCGGTTATAGCCGTAAATGGTCTTGATTAAATCACTGAATTCATGGAGTAATTGTTGGTGATCGAGAATACCACCAACACGTTGCGTAATTGCGAGGCTCGTCTCGAGTTGTCGCATCCGCTGTTGTTCACGTTGTCGACTTACTCCCACCAATTGATTGGGTAATTCTGCTAATGAAATCAGTTTGTCAAGGGCTACCTGATCTACATTCGTCCGATCGATGATGCGGCGTGGCGGGTCATATGTATCTGGCAAGTGTCCCGTTTGGATGCCACGTACGGCTAATTCAATCATTTGTGCGGCAAACGAATCAACCACCGTTTCAACAGTCATATGCATCCGACCACGGCTAATATCTGCAAGCGCGAGTGGGTCACCATTCACCCCTGTAACCACCGTATCTGGCAACAAAAGATGATGGTGCGCCAGCACATCACGGGCCGCCATCGCAAGTGAGTCCGACAGCCCGAACACCGCATGAATTGGTCCGGACCACGACGGCACCCATGCAGTGAGTTTGGCGTATGCATCATCATAAAACCACGTAGAAGAGACATGTGTCATCTGCGTATCGGTTATGCGCAAGGCATCAGCGATTCCTTGGAGTCGCGACATGCCCATTTCGTCGTAACCACCAATAACCAAAACGTGAGCCTGCGGAGGAAGGCGGTCGTTTAGCCAAATCCCTACTGCAAAGGCGGCATCATACAGGCCGCGTCGCGAGGTAAAGAGTGGGCACGAAATAAAACTTTCTGATGCATCGATCACGGGCATGTGGTGTGCTGTCACTTTGCGCACAAGGTCTTCGGCAGCCGAATTGCAAATGAGCGCCTGCACATGTTGTACTTGTAGCTCTTCAAAAATTTCATCCGCTTGTGCGGGGTTTAGCAGGTGATTGGCGTCGATACTCAGCGACACCAATTCGATGTTTTGCTGGTGTGCATGGCGCACAATAGCCTCACGCACCTGCACCCAATATGGGTCTGCCATGCCGACTTGTAAGGCGATACGATAGCGTGGCGTCATTGCATCATCCAACATTGGATTAATAAGTTAATGATGATCATTATACCAATTTCTTATGCGATGACACCGCTCAGATGTTGGCAGTAGCTCGTGTGATAGCACACTATATTCCTATTTTTTTATCGTTTTTTCCAAGATATTCATCGACGGACCTACTAATCTAAACGCACATGTGTTTGCAACATTGAAGGGTTATGCAGATGTCTGCGCACGAAAGCGCGATTTTGATTATCGAACATGATCCAATGGTGCGGCAACTCTACATACGTACCTTACGCAATGAGTACACAGTGTTGGTGTGTGATGAGGTTGAACAATGCCGCAGTTATCTGCTCCGCAGTGATCTCCATGCGGTCATTATTGAGCCACACCGCCCCGATGGATTAGGGGATGTACTCCTTGATGCAGTCGCGAATCCTCCTGATCATCGTACGGTACCTATTGTGGTATGTAGCGTTCTTGATAATCAACGCCGTGCGCTCAACCATCACGACATTAGTAGACACTTGGTAAAACCGGTAGCTCCAGAAGTATTGCGAACGGTACTCACCCAGCTTGTCACGTCACACGGATGAACTGTATGGCTCAAGCGGGCCCATGTCTAGACAGCAAGGAAGCGTCGACTATGACACTAACAAGGAAATCACAATCTTTTGTGCGCCGCGAGACCCTCTTTGCATGGTTGTTCATCTTGCCAAGTTTGATTGGTTTTTTGGCGTTTTTTGCAATCCCGTCGGTGCGTGGGTTATTGATGAGCTTTACGAATTGGGATTTGTTGCGCCCAGCGAAGTTTATTGGCATCGACAACTATACGCGCCTCTTAGCAGATCCTGAGTTTTTGCATGCGCTACGCGTTACCGGATATTACGTGTTACTAAACATCCCCCTTCAGACCATCATCGCACTTGGCATGGCAGTCATGATGGATCGCTTTGCCAAAGGCACGTGGATTCGTGGTGTTTTGGTGTTGCCTTGGTTACTGCCCAACGTCATCGTTGCGATGTTGTGGTTGTGGATGCTCGACCCGTTATTGGGCTATGTCAATCAAGTGATTATGTTCTTGGGATTTGAACGTCAGCCGTTCTTCGGTGATCCGAGTTCAGCAATGCCAACAGTCGCTGGTGTCAATATTTGGCGGCATGCGGGATATACGGCGATTTTGTTCTATGCCGGATTACAAACGATTCCCAAAGATGTCTATGAGGCGGCAGCCATTGACGGTGCCAATGAACGCGAGATGTTTTGGGGCATTACAATTCCGCTCTTACGGCCAGTCACCGTGTTTGTACTGGTGACATCGATTATTGGGTCATTCCAAGTCTTCGACACGATTGCAATCACCACCAAAGGTGGCCCTGTCGATGCCACCCGCGTGATTTATTGGTACATCTACGAATATGCGTTTGAGCGCTTCAAGATGGGGTATGCATCAACTATCGCTGTGGCATTATTCCTGATTCTCATTACGGTGACGGTGATTCAGATGAAGTACTTCAACGCAAATACATCCGATCTCGATTAATTCGATTCGCAGGAGTGGAGAGCCACCATGAGTGCACAGCAATACAAATCCGCAAGTGCAATCCAGCAATACTTGGTATGGGCCATGATTGCCCTCATCATCTTCATCAGTTTGTTTCCAATTTGGTGGGTGGTGCGTACTGGATTTTCGTCACGCGAGGGAATTTTCCGTGATACGGCGTCGTTGTTGCCGGTTGATTTCACCTTTCAACACTTTCAGCGTGTGCTTGGTATGTTCAGTGCTGAAGAGGCTGTCGCCCAAGGTGGCACGCCAACCAAGTTTGACTTTTGGTTGTATTTACGCAACTCAATTATTGTCTCGACATCATTGGTAGTAGGGCAGACATTGTTTAGTGCAATGGCGGCGTATGCATTTGCCCGATTGCGATTTCCATTCCGTGAGCAAGTATTTTTCTTCTATTTGACTGCCATGATGGTACCAGGTGTGATAACGCTCATTCCGAACTTTGTGTTGATGCGTGAGCTCGACTGGATCAATACCTTCCAGGGCATCATTGCACCAGCGTTGTTGATGACGCCGTTTGCGGTGTTCTTCTTGCGGCAGTTCTTCTTGGGGATTAATCACGAGTTGGAGGAGGCCGCCATGTTAGATGGTGCCGGCATTCCGACGATTTTTATGCGTGTCATTTTGCCATTGAGTTTGCCAGCGCTTAGCACATTGGCCATCTTGCAGTTTATCGGGTCATGGAACGACTACTTGTGGCCGTTTTTGATGTCGATGCAAGAGGAGAATGTGCGGGTATTGACAATTGGCTTGGCCAAATTCCGCTCGCAAACACCACAAGGATCACCTGACTGGGGCGGGTTGATGGCCAGTACGACGTTGAGTTTGATTCCCACGATTGTCATTTTCATGGTGTTTGGGCGGCGAGCAGTGAATGCAATTCAGTTCACTGGATTCCGCTAAATCCTGGCATCGACGGTGTTTTACACCGTGTTGCATAGATGGTTCGTACTCATTGTAGAGGAGAGTTCGATGCGTTCACGTTTTAACGCAATGTTCCTGGCCATGTTTGTGGTCGCCAGCATGCTCTTGGCAGCATGTGGTGGTGCCGCAGCCCCGGCCGCCGAGGAGCCAGCCGCTGAAGCACCTGCTGCAGAGCCAACCGCAGCCCCAGCCGCTGAGGAGCCAGCCGCTGAAGCACCTGCTACCGGTGGCGAGCAAGTCACGATTCGTTATGGTTTGTGGGATGCGAACCAGCAGCCAGCCTACGAGGCTTGTGCCGCCAAGTTCACCGAAGCCAACCCAAACATCGTAGTCAAGGTGGAGCAGGCCGGTTGGGGTGACTACTGGAACGGCGTGCAGACCGGTATGGTCGGTGGCACCGCTCCTGACGTATTCACCAATCACTTGGCCAAGTACCCAGAGTTCGTTGCCAAGGAGCAGCTCGTTGACATCCAGTCATTCGTCGAGCGCGATGGTGTCGACACCAACCAGTACTTGACCGGTTTGGCCGACCTTTGGGGTCGCGATGGCAAGCGCTATGGTTTGCCAAAGGACTGGGACACCGTTGCTGTGGTCTACAACAAGGACATGCTGGACAAGGCCGGCGTGACGGTTGAAGAGTTAAATGCTGCAACTTGGAATGCCCAAGATGGCGGCACTTTCGGTCAAATCGTCAAGAAGTTGACCTTGGACGAGGCCGGCAACAACGCCCTCAGCCCAGACTTCGACAAGACCAAGGTTGTTCAGTACGGCTTCATCCCACAAGGTGGCGGTGGTGCATATGGTCAGACGCAGTGGAGCCACTGGGCCGTTTCAAACGGTTTCAAGTTTAACGATGGTTTGTATGCCACCAAGTACTTCTACGACGATCCAAAGTTGGCAGAGACGATCCAGTGGTACGCCAACTTGAACTTGGTTGACGGCGTATCACCAAGCTTAGCCGACGTCAGCAGCCTCGGTGCCACCGCTCTCTTCACCTCAGGGAAGGGTGCATTGACCACCGACGGTTCATGGATGATCGGTACCTATGTCAAAGAGTCAAGCTTCCCAATGGGCTTCGCTCGTTTGCCAGAGGGTCCAAATGGCCGCAAGTCAATGTTCAACGGTCTTGCTGACTCAATCTGGGTCGGGAGCAAGCACCAAGAAGAGGCTTGGCAGTGGGTTAAGTTTGCTGCTTCACCAGATTGTGCCAACATTGTCGGTAGCTACGGCGTCGTCTTCCCAGCCATCCAGAGTGGCGTAGACGCAGCCTTGGCCGCCTACGGCGAGCGCAAGGTTGACGTGTCAGCCTTCACCGCTCAGGCAACTGAGCCAAACGGCACTTTCTTGTTCCCAGTCACTGACTACGCATCAGAGATCGGGCCAATCATGGATGCCGTGATGGAGAGCATTTGGCTCGGTCAAAAGCCAGCCGCCGATGCCCTCAAGGAAGGCAACGACAAGGTTAACGCCCTGTTCCAGTAAGCTTCCTCACGAACTGGCGGCCGGGCAATCCGGCCGCCAGTTCTTATACGCTAGAAGACGATACACTGCTATGTTGCCAAAATGCATGATAACACCGATGGTTGCCTTGCTTTTGAGCGCATGTTCATCTGTGGCTCAGGCACCGACGTGGCCAACCCCAACCGTTGATACAACAATCACGTCAATACCCGTTTCGTCATCAGCAGCGTGCACAAATACCTTTCGCAAAATACCACTTCAACACACTGTAAAGCTACCAGAACCTGTCACATTATTTGCCAGCAATGGCTCGGGTGTAGCAACTGGGGATGTCAATGGCGATGGACTTATCGATATCGCCTTGGCCAATATCGCCGGTGACACCACCCTTGCACTCAACTACGGCGCGTTACGCTTTGAGGAAATCGCACTGAGCCTGCCATACACGCGCGCCATTCAACTTGTCGATGTTGATGGTGATGGGCTCCTCGATATTAGCACTACGCACCGCAATGCAGGTCTTAGCATCCTCAAAAACATGGGCGGCACGCCCCCGACCTTTCAAAAGATGGCTCACACAATTCGCACCAAAAACACCTACAGCATGTTATGGCACGATCTGAATCATGATGGACTGCTTGATGTCGTGACCGGATCGTATGATGCCGAGGTATTACGCGGTGGCAGTCAGAGCTTGTTCGAGCACCAGCACCGCGGCGTATTTGTGCATCAACAGCAGGCAGACGGCACCTTTGTGACGACGCAACTCGCAACTGAGGCCAATGCGCTTGCCATTACTGCACTTGATATAGACGCAGATGGCAATGATGACATCGTGGTCGGCAATGATTTTGATTTACGCGATGCCGTATGGTTGTACCGTAACGGCGATTGGATCTACCACCAACCATTCGTAAGCACTCCGCATAGCACCATGAGCTACGACATTGGCGACATTGATAGAAATGGACAGCCCGAATTATTTGCGGCTGATATGAATCCATATCAAACCGACGTCGTCACGCTGGCGTCGTGGTTGCCAGTGACCAGCAACATGAACCAGTTCCACCCAGCCGATGACCCGCAATTGATGGAGAACGCCATGCTCCAACGGCAACAAAATGGTCAATGGCATACTATCGGGCGAGCAGTCGCAACGACCGCAACAGGCTGGAGTTGGTCGAGTCGATTGACCGATTTCGACAACGATGGCTGGCTCGATTTGTACGTCGTTAATGGTATGATTGCCCAAGAACTCTTTCCGTTTTTGCCGAATTATGCCCTCGTAGAACGCAATCAAGCGTTGCGCTTTGATGGGCAACGCTTTGTGCCAATGCCAGATTGGCAGCTCGATGATACCGCATCAGGGCGAGGTATGGCCACAGCAGACTTTGACAATGACGGCGACATGGATATTGTAATCAACAACCTCCAATCGGCGAGCATCATCTACGAAAATCAGCACTGTGACAGGAACAGCATTGAACTTGATTTGCGTCAAAATGGAACGAATCCGTTCGCCATAGGCGCACAAGTACGCATCGTAACCGATGCTGGCACCGACTGGCAGACCGTGTTACTTGGGCGTGGCTATCTTTCGGGGGCCACGACACGCCTACATATCGGCCTTGGACAACGTACTATTACAGCGATTGATATTCGCTGGCCCGACGGAGAGACGAGTCGGGTCGCAGCACTCGAACCCAATCGTTTGTATACCATCCAACGAGGAGCACCATGACGAGTACAGCATATACACACCTATCACACCAAGTACCATCATCGTACACGTTATGGCGCATCCTATTGCCACAACGTATCTGGATTGCCGTGCTCATCGGACTGGTGTCACTCGCACTTGGTGTCATCGCACGCTCGATGGGGTTGCCATTGTGGCGTGCAGTATTACCAGGCACAGTGTTGTTTGGCAGTGCGGTATTAATTCGTTGGTACTACGATCGACACACCTATGGTGCTCTGATTGCGTTGATGATTGCATTAATCACCTTTCAAGGTGGTCATGGTATCGAACATGTGGCACAATGGATTCAGTATCATATTCTTGGGTATACCCTCCGTGTCTCAACTGGATTACTCTCAGCAGCCGACAGCGAGCTCGTGCACTTTGTGTGGAACTGGGGTGTGTTACTCGTCATGGTACGACTTGTGTGGCTCGGCATGCGCAATCCGTGGGCATGGATTATGCTTATCTGGACTATTGCACATACCGGAGAGCATAGTTACCTCTACATTCGACATCTACTCGTACTTGATGTCTTGAATGAGTTTGGTCAAACTTCGCTTACTGCTCAAGGATTACCTGGCATCTTAGGGCGCGATGGTTGGTTGGCCCGAAGCCCCATCACTGCCGGTACGTGGATCTGCACGATTCCCGGGTTAACTACTGCGACGCGGCTCGATGTGCATTTTTGGTGGAATGTAGGCGAAACCGCACTCCTTGCCATTGCTGCACAGTCCCATCTCTCTCGTCAACGAACGCATTCCGCGCGTTGAGATATTTGCAGGTTATCGGTTGTTGGTCAGAAAGGATAACAGGAACGTATCATGGCAATCATTACGTTTATTGGTGCCGGAAGCACTGTCTTTGCAAAGAACCTACTCGGCGACATCTTGTCGTTCCCCGAGTTGGCGAACTCTACCATCCGCTTGTTTGACATCGACGAAGAGCGCCTCAAAACCTCAGAAATCGTCGCCAACAAGGTGGCTCAGGCACTCGGTGCCAAACCCACCATCGTAACGACCACCAACCGCAAAAAAGCCCTTGAAGGTGCAGACTACGCAATTGCCATGTTCCAAGTTGGTGGGTACAAGCCATCAACAGTGATTGACTTCGAGATCCCCAAGAAGTACGGTCTGCGCCAGACCATCGCCGATACACTCGGCATCGGTGGTATCATGCGCGGCCTACGCACGGTCCCGGTCATGCTCGACATGTGTCGTGATATGGAGGAAGTGGCCGGCGATATTACATTCCTTAATTACGTCAACCCGATGGCCATCAACTGCTGGGCCATGTCACGTGCCACCCCCATTAAGACGGTTGGTTTGTGTCACTCCGTCCAAGGGACTGCTGAGCAGTTGGCTGATGACATCAACATCCCAATCGACGAGATTAACTACGTCTGTGCCGGTATCAACCACATGGCCTTCTACCTCAAGTTTGAGCGCGACGGCCAAGACCTCTACCCTGAGATTCGCAAGGTATACAACGAGGGTCGTGTACCCGATTGGAACCGCGTGCGGTACGAGATTTTCAACCGATTCGGCGCATTCGTGACCGAGTCGAGTGAGCACTTCTCAGAGTACACGCCGTGGTTCATCAAGCGCGATCGCCCAGACTTGATCGAGAAGTTCAACATTCCACTCGACGAGTACATCACCCGCTGTGAGAACCAAATCGCCGGCTGGCATCAACTCCGCAACGACTTGTTGACCTCAGACAAGCCGCTCGAGGTACGCCGTAGTCACGAGTACGGCTCACTCATCATCCACAGTATGGAGACGGGTCAGCCACGTGTGGTCTACGGCAACGTGGCCAATCGTGGCTTGATTAACAATCTGCCCGAAGGGTGCTGTGTCGAAGTGCCAGTACTGGTCGACAAGAGTGGCTTACAGCCCACCAAGATTGGCAACTTGCCACCACACCTCGCTGCCATGATGCAGACCAACATCAACGTACAGTCATTGACCGTTGAGGCTGCATTAACCGGCAAGCGCGAGCATGTCTACCATGCCGCCGCCTTCGACCCACACACCGCCGCCGAATTGTCGCTCGACCAGATTTGGTCGTTGGTCGATGATTTGATCGAGGCCCATGGCGACATGATCCCGACGTTGAAATAATCGTCAATCCGCGGATGGGAGAGATGCATGGCCATGCATCTCTCCCATCCGCGATTCATTCAATTGGCAAACCGGCGTGCCACCCAAATAC